>JBGVIL010000117.1:0-17618 GCA_045123185.1 Bacilli bacterium
AAGAGACTAACTATTAAAAAGCAAGTAAAATGATTATAAAATATTTATAAGTATAAAAAAAGAGCGTGACAAAGGATATCACTCTCGAAACGATTAAATGACTGTCTTTTTTTAGAAAAAATGATAAAAACTTAAATATTATTTATATAATATAACTGCTACTATTATTTATATAAGATGTAATTACTAAATTAGATTTTGATTAAATGGTATTTTGTCTTTTTCAATTTTATAAATAATACGAATAAGTTTTTTAGCAACGTGGGTTAACGCTACTCTATGTGGTTTACCTTCGTTGCGTTTTTTATTATAATAATCGTATAATCTAGGATTATGAACTAATAAAGTTTCAGCACAATTCATAATTGTGTATCTTAAGTATGGGGAACCACGTTTAACCATTTTTCCGAAAGTTTTCGAATTGCCCGACTGATAAACAGCTGGTTCAAGTCCTGCGAACGATAACATTTTATCAGGAGAATCAAATAGTGAGAAATCACCATATTCTGATATTATAGCTGCTGCGCTTATTACTCCTATACCTTTTATGGTCGGTGTATAGAATTCATGTAATTTCATGATAGAATTAATTTTAGAATCTACTTTATTTATTTCATTATTATAAAATACGATCATATTTAAAATAGACTGCAATTGAAATTCTAAAATATCATTTGACTTTCCAATAGATTTTTTGGCACAATCTTGTAATTTTAATAATTTCACATAGGAATATCGCCCACTCGATACTTTAAAGATGTCTTCATAAAGAACTTTAATTTCCACATTAGCAATATTATTAGGAGATTTATATTTTGATAAAAGATACATTGGTGTAGGACCATAACTATCTGAAAAGAAATTAAAAAACTCAGGAAATATTAAGTCCATAATATTTTTAAGTCTTACTTTATATTTTGTTCTTTCTTTTACCATCGAAAATCTTAGTCTTGTAAGTGACTTTAAAGCTAAAATGTGATATGATTTAAGTGAATAGGTCTTGTAATCATAGGTTAGTAGCATTTTAGATATTAAGTATGCATCTAATTTATCAGTTTTAGTTTTTCTTAATGAAGTGACTTGGCGGAAACGTTCACTAAGAACTGGGTTAAATTCCATAAAACTGAAATTATTGTCATATAGAAATATTTTTAAATTATTTCCATAATGACCTGTAGCCTCAAGACCTATTCTTATTTCTTGGGTTTGATTTAACGATTTTAGTACCGTTAATAATTCATTAAATCCTTGATGATTATTAGCAAAGGAAAATGAATTTTTAATTACTTCACCTGTTTCTGTTGCAATGAAACAGTCATGTTTGTATTTGGAAATGTCTATTCCAACTAAATACACAAAAGCACCTCCTAAGGATAAATTTTTTAGTACTGGGTAAGTCCACGGTTTCTATTTTGTATTCTTGCCGATAAAACATCTATGTGTTAACTAACTGATTGACATTTAAAATAAAAACTGTGGTAAGAGTCTCTTTAAACAGTCGAGCTGTAACTTATAAGTAACAAATCCACAGTACAAGTAAATTATACCATAATAAATAAATAGAGTAATTGATCTATTATGATATACGTATATTATACAAGATTATAGTCTTTCATATGGACAAGAAAAATCAGGAATTACCATTTGTTCAGATGAAAGTGTCTTTATATCTAGTTTTGTCGATTTAAGAGATTACGATATTACTACCATTCGTAAGGTTGCGAACTATTTAAATAAAATTAGTGATTTAAATTCTTTAAAGGTGATCTTTGGATTATTTAATTTACACGTTAAAAATCAAGAATTGGATTCTTTTAGCATTCAAGAAATTGTTGAAGAAACCAAACTAGATGAAGAACATGTTAATAAAGTATTAAATAATATTGATGTTGTATTTGATCGAAATGAATTTAATAAAACGGGTATTGAAAAATATACTCTTGCACATTTAGATCAAGTACCATTATTAGTAACTTTATTAGTACCTTCAATTGATAAATACAACTACAATATTAAAGATATCAATTAGCCCGCAACTAATTAGTTCTTTACAAATACATTAATTTATATTATAATTATCTTAAAAGAACCCATACGAGAAAGGAGATGACGATATGACTAAATATGTATTACAAAATAAAATTAGAAGTATTATGTCCCTTTTTAACATGGAGAAATTTAAGCACTTCTAATTTTATTAGGAGTGCTTTTAATTTATTGTAGAAAGGAGGAATGATAAAATGAATAAAACAAATAAACTTAAGAACAAAAAAACTATAGCTAAAGAGGTAATAAAAATTTAAAAATGACGTTCGGTGAGAACTTAAAAAGGTTGAGACTATTAAACAATTTAACACAAGATGAAGTCGCAGAAGCACTTCAAATTTCAAGACAATCAATATCAAAATGGGAACGTGATGAAACTTTACCAGTAATTACATTTATCGTTCCTCTTGCCAAAATTTTAAATTGTAATATTGTTGATTTGTTTGAAACAATTAACTAAAGTTATCTTTTAATAAGATAACTTTTTTCTACATAAATAATAACTAAATTATGGTTTTTGATAACTATTAATAAAATTAATGATATAATAAAAATATAAATATAAAGAGTAATCAATCCAATAAAATGGTAAAAATATGCGTTATATTAAAAAAGGAGGTCATTATGAAGAAACTATCTTATATCCTATGTATTTTAGTAGTATTATTAAGTCTAACAGCATGTATTCAAACAAATTCAGTTAATAAGTTTCTTGTTTTGCAAGAATCAATTAATGGGTTAGAGTATACTAAAGAAACAAAAGTATATTATTATGATAATATTAATACTTTAAAGGACTTAGATAATAGAGTATTAGATAAATATGATGATGATTACTTTAAGAATGATTCATTAGTAATTATTACTTTAAAAGACAACAATAAGAATGAATATCACTTCCTAAGTATGTCTAATGGACCTATTGTAATTGATAGATATTTAAATAAAACAGGTGAATTAATTGAATGGACTTTTATTTTAGAAATCAAAAATAAGGTTCCCAATGGTGAAAATCTAGTTGTTGAATTTAAAAATACCTTAGAAGAAATAAGTCATCTTCATACTTTTACAGAAACAGTTATTGAACCAAGTTGTCAAAATAAAGGCTATACACACTATGAATGTTATTGTGGATACAACTATAATGATGACTATACCGACTTAGTAGATTGTCAGATTGAAAATGGAGAATGTATTTGGTGTGGTGAAAAAAATAGTAATGTCGATCATAACGCGTTCATTTTTCAATATACAAAAAATTATTTTAATGATTATTATACAAAAATTGTTTCAACATATGAAGAATTTTATAGTATTTTAAAAGATGAATACAAAGAAATAAAATCAATCAAAAATACTTTTAATGAAGAATTCTTCATTGATAATTCATTAGTAGTTATTTCAGATAAATATGATGATCATGTTTATAATTTTACCATAACTGAACTAGTAAAAGAAAATGGGAAACTAATGATTGATTTTTACATGTTAGAAGATCCAGGAACAACAAATGTAGTATTTAGTATGATGATTGGTGTAAAGAAAAGTGATATTGATAATATTGAAGATGTTGAATATTCTATTAATAAATATGAATATAGTTATATTGTGTATCCGGATATAATTTCTGGTTGTGTGGTTTATAATGAATATCAAATTGTCATTCATAACCGAAATTATGATTTAAACAATTATTTAGACATATATAACGTAGAAGGTTTTATTGATCTAGATACATTGAAAGTATACAAAGACAAAATCAATGTTAATAAGGAAACACACTTAGAACGATACAATAATAAAGTTGAAGACCATATTTTAAGTGCTTATTTGTTTAAAAACAATGATTTTGAGTTTTGGGGTTATTCGTATCTTGGTCATAACTTAACAGACTATGAATTAGTAATTGATAATGAAGGCAATTTTGTAATAGAAGAAAATGGCTTAACTTATGTTTTTGAAAACGATGGAACAGCCCACGATGAATCAAAACATTATCCATTAATATCACTAAGCGGAAACTATAATTTATTTAATAATGACTATCAAGAAGTCATTAGAAAATTAAATATTTTATTTGGCTCTAGTAATTATTCTAACAATACTTTAAGTATTGAAGTAGAAGATGGATCTTTTAAAATTAATTTTTATTATGAAAATAACTAAAGGAGACATATTATGAGAAAAGTAGCTATTGTAGTTTTAGTATTTTTTGGTTTGTTACTAATGTGTAGTTCTTGTCGTAAGCCTAATGGACCAGGAACAGAAGAACCTAAAGGAGAGTATGATAATAGTAAGTTATATAGTATGTATCCTTTATATGTATCTCAAGACCAATATGGAAGTAAATTTGAAATAAATCATACTTTTAAAACCGGAATCTTTTCAACTGTTGAGGACTTAGGAGATATTGAGTGTGAGAGTTTATCAAGTTTATTTGATTGTAATTTTACTGACGAATATTTAAAAGAAAACTTTGTTGCGTTGTACTTTACAAGAGAAGAGAGTATTTGGAATGAAAGTTTATGTAATGTAAAGTATTATGACTTATTCATTGAAAATGGACAAATTTATGTGACAAAATCATTTGATGATTATGAAAATATGGGAGATGATGTCATTGCTTATTTTTCAGAACTTATCCTAATACCAAAAGAATGGCAACAAAAGTTATCCTTAACAAGTAACTTTGAAATTAATTACAATATTGAGTTTAATAATGTGAACATTCAAAATAAATATATTATGCGTTATTCTAAGATGCAAGAATTTAAATCTGCATACCGAAAACAAATATTAGACCAAAAATATGATGATCAACAGTATAGAGAAGTCTACATGCTTGATGTATACGGTGAGTATAATGATTGTTTAGTATCTACTGTTACTTATGATGGATATGTTCATACTGATGAAGAATGGATGATAACTGAAAGTTATGGTGGTATTAATGTAACTTATAGTGGATATTATCCAATTTATGTGTGTTATCTATCTCAACTTTATACACTAAAAGAAGCATTTGATAATGGATATTTATCACTTAGTGATATTAGAAAAATTTCAAATAAAATTAACCATGGTACTGATTATTATAATATTGTTAAATTAAAGACTGAAGTGATTTATGGACCATATTATAGTATGGGTCAAGAATTTGAAGCTTTTTTAACCGAATTTAATTTGTTTAATACAAGATATCTTATTATTGATAATCCCGAAGATTTTATTAATTTATACACAAATATACCTTTTAGAGATGTTGAAATTAATTCTACTGAATCACTTAATAATTATTTTAAAAACAACGTAATAGTAGTTAATTTAAGATACATTAGTGGTACAGAAGCGCTTGTGCCAGTTGAGTATTATTATTATTTAGATAAACCATCAATTAAAATATCTTTTGTCAATGATATCTATGGTGCTTTACCAGACGTATTTTTGGGATATTGTATTGACATAATTGAAATACCAAAAGTGTTTTATGATACACTAACAGCTAATAATTAGAAAAACAATAAAAAGTCAGTTGTAAACTTACTTTTTAAGTTGTTTATAAATAATAAATAATGTATAATATAAATAACTAAGAGTATTGGAGAATACTATGAAAGATATTATTTATGCAGTTATATTTATATTATTAGGTTTATTCTTTTTTCTAAAACCAGAACTATGTTGGAAAATATCACATCTTTTAGATACAAAAGGTGGAGAACCGAGTGATTATTATTTAAACGTTTGTAAAGTTAGTGGAATATTTGTAATGGCGGTTGGCATAATAGTTATACTTTTTGAAATATTTTAAGAAATAGAATATATTAAACTAATGAAAATATAAGTTATTTAACTTATATTTTTTTTAAAATCAAGTAGTGCTTTAGTCATTATAAAAATACTTGATTGTCAATATAATATCTTTATGATAAAATTTAATTATCTGAAATTAGTAATATATTAAATGAAATGCAACTAATTAGTTCAAATATCCATAAATAGGTTATTGATTAAATAAAATAATGTAGTATAATTAATATGTAATATAAATATAAGGAAAGAGGTGATAACATGAAAGGCAAAACGAAGGTTAAAAACAAAGTTATTAAGAACTTTTGGACTAGTTTGAAAATAATATACAGGCATGAAAAGAAATATTTGTTTTTAAGAATTTTTATGACAATTCTAGAACCTATTAGGCTCTATATGTATGCATTAATATTAAATAATGCAATCGCTGTTTTAGAATCATCAAACCCCACATTTGAAAGACTTTTATTAGATGTAGGAGTTGCGGTAATTATAAACTTAATATTAGGTACTGTACTTAGAAATTGTCAAGAAATTAGTTGGCCATTATCAGAAAAACTTACCTACAAAATAATTCTTGAAAGAAGTATTAAGACTTTAGAACTTGATTACGAATTATTAGAAGAACCAACTGGTCAAGAAGCACTAGAAAAAGGCACAAGATATAATGGTGAGTGGAATGGTATAGTAGGTCTAGCAAATAGAGGACTATTAACTATCCAATATTTAATCCAAATCTTAATCGGTAGTGCAATTATTTTAACAATTAATATTTGGCTAGTTGTTTGTATAATTTCTCTTGCAGTATTCAAAATAATAATTGAGAATAAACGACAATCTAAAGTCAAAAGTATCAATGATGAAGCAATTCCTCATTGGCGTAGAGTAAATTACGTCAATAATATTTCAACTAATTTATCAATTGGTAAAGACTTAAGAGTCTATAATATGGATAAATTTATTGAAGATGAAAGAACAAATGTGTTTAAAGATATCTTAAAAAATATTCGAAAAAGAATTGCGTATAATACTACAATTGATATTGTAATTCATATACTTGCTGCAATCGATCAAATTATTCTTTATGGTTTCTTGTTGTATGAAGTAATCAATCATGGAATGTTAATTTCAACATTTACTTTCATGTTAACTTCAATTGGTAATGTATCTAGATCATTAACTAATTTTGCTAGAGAATATAGCAATACTTATCGTTGTAGTTTAGAATCTATTGATTATTTGGTAATTATGAGTGATAAATATATGAGAAAAACATATACTGAAGATTTACCAGATCAAGATTTTACAATTGAGTTTAAGAATGTTTATTATCAATACTCAGGACAAGTGGGTTATGCTTTAGAAAATGTTTCATTTAAAATTACTAAGGGTGAAAAAATTGCACTTGTTGGGTATAATGGTGCAGGTAAAACTACACTGACAAAATTAATATGTGGATTATATCATCCAACAAAAGGGCAAATTTTGATTAACGGTGTAGATATAGAAACATTAAAAAGAGATGAACTTGCAAAAGCAATTTCACCAGTATTTCAAGAAACATTAATTTATGCATATGATGTTAAATCAAATGTTTCGATGGCATATGGCACATCAATAGATTATGAAAGAGTATTAAAGTCAACTAAAATAGTTGGAGCACATGAGAAAATTGAAACATTAAAAGATAAATATGAAACAATGTTAACAAGAGACTTAGATGATGATGGAATTGATTTAAGTGGTGGAGAAAGTCAAAAACTAGCAATTGCTAGAGCTATTTACAAAAATGCTCCTCTATATATTTTAGATGAACCAACATCTGCTCTTGATCCTTTAGCAGAATCAAAAATCTATCAAAATTTTAATGAAGTAGTTGGTGGTAATTCAGCTATATATATTTCCCATCGTCTTTCTTCAACAAAGTTTTGTGATAAAATTATTGTTTTAGATAATGGTGTAATTAAAGAAACTGGCACACATTACGATTTAATGAAAGAAGACACTTTGTATAAAAAACTATTTGATATGCAAGCAGAATATTATAAAGGAGATGTTAAAAATGAAGAAAATTAGTAAAAGACATCTTGTTATAAAAAACTTTAAATACATGTTTCCTTTATTACTGAAAAAATCACCACAGACATTAATTTTAATGTTATTGAGTGCGATTATTAATTCTGTTAGATCTTTATTTAATGTTGTAATGCCAGCTAAGATAATTGAAGAATTAACTGGATTAAGAAATAAAGAAACATTACTATTGTATGTTTTAATTATAGTAATAGGAACACTAGTTTTAAATACACTTTCAACTTTAAGTAATAACTTACTAAGTTATTATTCATCAAGAGCTGACTTTTATATTGATGAAATGTTGAATAATAAAGTTACAAAAGTTGATTATCATAATATTGAAGATCCACAGTTTATTGATTTATTAAATCGTGCTAAAAAAGGTATGAACCAATATAGTGGGGGAATATATTCGTTTATTTATGCATTCCAAAATATTGTTTGGTCAATATTTACAATATCTGGAGTAATTACAATCATATTTGCTTCTAAACTTTATATTTTATTTGTACTTTCACTTTTTGCTTTAATATCTAATAATATCATATATCGTAAGATTCAAAATCGTAATCAAGAGTTTAGAAACTATATGGTTAGATTTGATAGAAAACTTTGGTATTACAATAAAAATATTACTAATTTTAGACAACAAAAAGAATTAAGACTTTATGATGGTAAAAAACTAATTAAAGATACAACATCAATTGAAAATCCTATTGCATTTAAAGAATATAATAAACTTACTAATAAATTGATGCAATTAAATACAGTAGATAGTGTAATTTATTATGTGATAACAAACTTATTAACAATCTTGGTTTTAGGTTATTCTGTAATAAATCGAAGTATTACAATTGGTTCATGGACTATTACATGGCCAGTAGTAACAATTGCGGCATTTTCAATGTTATGGCAAAGTATCAATACATTTGATAGTGCAATGAGTCAATTAATTTATAGTTTAAATGATTATTTGAAAGCGTGTGAGTATCAAAATGATTTTATTGACTTGATGCAGATTCAAAGTGATTTTATTAATGGTAAAGAACCAATTACAAAAATTGAAACAATTGAATTTAAAAATGTTTCATTTAAGTATCCAAGAACGGATAATTATATTTTAAAAAATGTTAGTTTTAAGATTGACTCGAAAGATAAAATATCTTTAGTTGGGTTAAATGGTGCAGGCAAGACTACTATTATTAAACTTCTTTGTCGTTTTTACAAAGTAGAAGAAGGAGAAATACTAGTTAATGGAATAAATATTAATGAATATGATTATGAAGATTACATGAAAAACTTAGCAATTGTTTTTCAAGACTTTAAAATTATATCATTTAGTATTAAATCTAATATCGCTATCTTAGATGAAAACAAAGAGAAATTTGATGATGTTTTAAAACGTGCACAAGTATACGATAAAGTTCAAAGTTTACCAAACAAAGAATATACATACGTTAATAAATGGTTTGATAAAACGGGTGTAGAATTTAGTGGTGGAGAAATGCAGAAATTTGCTATTGCTAGAGCACTTTATAAAGAAAGTGATCTCGTAATTTTAGATGAACCAACATCAGCATTAGATCCAATTGCAGAAGCAGAGATATATTATCATTTTAATGAAATTGTAGGTAAGAAGTTGACTATCTTTATATCACATAGATTATCTAGTTGTATTTTTAGTGATAGAATCATGGTTTTAGATGGTGCTAATATAGTAGAATCTGGTACTCATCAAGAACTGATGAAAAAAACCGACGGATTATATAAAAAAATGTTTGAAGCACAAGCTGCTTATTATCAAGACTAAATAAAATAAGACGATAATGGTATTTATTATCGTCTTATTATTTTATTTTAGTTTAATTATAACAAGATGAGCAGCGTTACTTGCAGGATTGCGTACCGATATAATAGATGATTCAGCTGTCGTTGTTATAAATGAAAATTGTCTAATTTTTTCAGTTCCGGTTGACCGTCCTACATCAGTATATGGTAATTCTTCGTTATTTAAAGCTAATACAAGTTCTCCTACTTCGGTAACACTAACTTAAAATAAAACTAAATAAGTGCCTGGTTCTAAAACTTCTAATGTACTTCACTTAATCTAGTAATTAGTGACGAAGAAATTAATCAATTTTAAGGAAATGCTACATCAGTACCATGTGATCATTGAATACCTTAATTTCCAATTCTTGGAGAGTTGTTTAATGAATTATTTTCTTTATATAAATAGTTATTATGATTATTTTTATTAAAGTTGTTTATATAATTAAGACAAATCATATGTAAATCGTTCTTTTGATAATTTGAATTATTCATTTCATTTTCACGCCTTGTTAATATATGATATTAGTATTTGACAGTTTTGTTAAATACTTACAACTACATTTATATAATATCATTTTATATTGATTAATTAAATTACTTATGCTATAATTATGTAAAGCTAGGTGAACATATGATTATTATAATAACAGGCACAACACATACAGGGAAAACTAATTTATCACAAAAATTATTAGAAAAATATCAATATCCATATTTGTCAATTGATCACTTAAAGATGGGATTAATTAGAAGTGGTAATACTAATTTAACACTAAATGATGATGATGAGTTAACTAATTATCTTTGGCCAATAGTTAAAGAAATAATTAAGACAGCAATTGAAAATAATCAAAACTTAATAGTTGAAGGATGTTATGTTCCTTTTAACTGGCAAGAAGACTTTGATGATAGTTACTTAAAACATATTAAATATTATTGTCTTGTAATGACAGAAAAATATATAAGAAATCATTTTCCTGATATTTTAAAATATTCTAATGTTATTGAAAAAAGATTAATTGATAGTGATTTAACAAAAGAAGTACTAATCGAAGAAAATAAGAAAGTATTAAATTCAGTTAAAAAATATCATTTAAACTATATACTTATTGATGATTTATATGATATTAATATTGATTTATAAATTTATTAATTGGAGGAAGATATGTTTATAATATTATTCATAATGTTCTTATTAATCATATTATTAACATTCTATATATTATTAGAAGATCATGTTAATAAACATAGTATTGCGATTCAAGAAATAAAAAAGATTAATCAAAAATATCACTTTCACCAATTAGATGAATATATACTAATCAATAAATATGATAATGAACATTCTTATGATGATATAACACCTAAAGATTATTTAACGTATCAGTTGGTTTATATTCAAAAAGATGTTAAAGAACAAATGAGAAAAACACTAGAAAATAACAATCAATTTAATTTTTATTTTAGTGAAATAAAAGAACTATTAAGTATAAATGGTTTTGATGTTCCTACACCAAAGATTATTCAATTTTTAACACGTAAAATGATAGTAAGAAAATTAAGTAAATTATCTTATAAACCTCGTATTTTGTTTTATATCAAAGTAATATTAATAAGAACTAATATTCAAGATAGATATTTAGAACGAAAAATAGGCATGTTTTCACATGAAGAAGTTGAGGTTATAATTGAAAGACTTAAAAATAAAAGAAATGATCGATATAATGATCAAGAAATATGGGACTCAATTTGTAAAGTAGAAAGAGGTAAAGTCTCAAATAAAATGAGATTTTCAATTTATAATAGAGATGGTAATCGTTGTCGAATGTGTGGAAGACGCACGAATGATTTAGAGATTGATCATATAATGCCAATATCAAAAGGTGGTAAGTCAACATATGATAATCTTCAAACATTATGTCATGATTGTAATGTGAGAAAGTCAAATATTGTAGGACATGTATATAATACAAAAGATGAATTAATATGTCCAAAGTGTGGTGCACCATTAAAATTAAAATATGGTAAGTATGGTAAATTTTATGGATGTATAAATTATCCTGTTTGTAATTATATAAAAAAATAATTATTTTTTAATTTTTATAACATATTTTTTGACTTATTTTTCAAATGATGATATAATATCAGTGTAGGTTAGATATGGAGTTGGATCTGTGAATAACATACAAATGTTTTTAATTATGTAGGTAGGGTTTAATTTCGATATGTGGTATGTACTATGAATATAGGAGATATAGGCCCACATTGTGGGCCTAATTTTCATAAATCTTACTATGTAGTGTTTAGTTTGTTCATAAACCGCTTTCTTTTTCCCCTTTATAACCCTTGAAATGTTTATCGAAAACTAAACAAGAAAAAGCTAGTTAACTTTAAGTTAACTGGCTTTTTTTAAATTATTTTTTTAAAATTTGCGTTAAAATTAAAAAATATTTTGTTTTATTAGGTGAGGATATCCTAAAGGTGTTGGAGTTTAATATGAACTACGAAAAAGAATTTACAAAAGCAATTAAAAGAAATGACATTGAAAAAATTGAAGAACTCTTTGAATGCTTGTATTATGAATATGGTAAACTAATTGGTTTTGTTATCTCGAAGTACGTAAGTAAAAAAGAAGATATCGAAGAATTAGTAAATGACGTATTCTTACAATTTTCAAGAGTATTATTTGATATTAAGTTAGATAATATAAAATATTATTTAGTAACTACTGCGAAAAATGCATCAATTAATTTCTTAAAAAGAAAAGATCAAAAACTAAATGTTGAATATAGTGATGAATATATTTCTAGTGTAAAAGAAAATAATGTTGATAATAACAAGTATTATGAATTAGTATTTGATATGGAAAAATATTTATCAGTTTTGGAAATTAATATTATAATTCTTCATTCAGTATATGGTTATTCTTTTAAAGAAATAGGGATTAAATATAAAAAACCAACATCTTCGATTAGTTCAATATATCAAAGAGCAATCGATAAGTACAATAAAAGGAGGGTAACTAATGATCAACTCTAAATTACAAAATGATGATTTTATCGAATTAGATTATAATAAAATTAAAAACGATATTAATACAAATATCGAAAGTAATATTATAACAGTAAAAAGAATGAAAATTAATTTTAAGAAACTTGTGTATTATAGTTTATTTGTATTACTACTTTGTGGTATTACAATTCTAACAACTACACTAACTTATAAAAACCATATTATGGCAAATCATGAATTACATTCATCTAACTGTCCTATATGTAATGAATTAGATCCAGGTGTGGCTAATCCTAGTGGTCCACAAGGAATCATTTCTCCAACTAAATTTCCAAAAGACGTATCAATGTTAAAAGAATTTGATTTATGTGTTGCGTTTTCCGGTAATTACTCTAGTTCATCAAATTATATTTCACTTTCAAAATTCTTATTAACAGATTTATTAAAAGAAGAAGATAAATTACAATTAATTAAAACATTCAATTTAAGAACTGATATAATTGATAATAGTGTTTCATGTAATTTTTATTTATTGACTGATGAAGGTAAAGATTATATCTTCATTAAACAATTAAATGGTGAGTTCAAAGAGTTTATTTTTGAAAGTAATTTCACATATGATTTTATGAGTATCGTAAAAGACTTTGAAACATTATCTGGCACAACACTAACTGAAGAATGGTTAAATGATGCTAAATATGATAAAATGGGTAATCTTACAACCGGTATTAGTATTTATTTTAGAGAAGTAGAACCAGGCATCTATAAAGAGTATTATACTGCAATTATCAACAATCAAGTTTATGTAATTAATAAATAAGTAATATATAGAATCTCACTTTTGGGTGGGATTCTTTTTTTATATATTTTTTATATAATTAGTTGAAGATAGTTAAATTCAATGATATAATACAGTTAATACAAGTAATACAGATAATACAGATGAAAGGAGTTTTAAAAATGATATTAAAGGGTAAAGATAATGTATATCAACAAATCATAAATGAATATAAAAGATATATTACTTTAAATATTATTAAAAAAGATGAAAAACTTCCCTCATGTCGAAGTTTAGCAACTAGTCTTGGAATTAATCCAAATACTGTTCAAAAAGCTTATAATGTGCTCGAAAATGAGGGATATATTAAAGTATTACCTAAAAAAGGTGTCTATGTAATTTATGATAATAAAGAGTCAAAAAATGAAGAAATTAAAGAAGAATTAACAAAGTTTAAAGAAACAGTATCATACGAAGATTTAATTAAACTTGTTAATGAGGTTTATGGGAGGGATTTAAATGATCGAAATTAGAAATTTGTATAAAGCTTTTGGAGATAAGATTGTTTTAAATAATTTATCAGTTGTTATTCCTGATTCGAAAATCTTTGGTTTAGTAGGTATCAATGGTGCAGGAAAAAGTACTTTACTTAGAATTATTTCTGGTGTATTTAAAAGTGATAATGGAAGTGTATTAATTGATGGCGAGGAAATTTATGAAAATCCAAAAGTCAAATCAAAAATCTTCTTTTTGCCTGATGAACCATTCTATAGTAGTAATACAACTGCTAATAATGTCTGTGATATGTATTTAGCATTTTACGATTTTAGTAAACAAGAATATCTTGATTATTTAAAAGAATTTGATGTGCCATTAAATAAATCACTTAGTACATTATCTAAAGGGATGAAACGCCAAGTGTTTGTTTCACTTGCACTTGCGATTAAACCTAAATATTTACTTTTAGATGAAGCATTTGATGGATTAGATCCACTTGCAAGATTAAAATTTAAAAGAATGATTATTGATTTAGTTGAAAATAATGACACAACAATTATTATATCTTCACACTCATTAAGAGAACTTGAAGATATTTGTGATAGTTATGGTTTAATAGATAATGGTGTAATTGAATCAACTGGTGATATTCAAGAAAAGATAAATAGTTATCATAAATATCAAGTAGCATTTAGTGAAGTTGTAGTAAAAGAAGATTTTGATATTGAGTTCATTAGTTATAAACAAGACCGAAGAATAATTAAAGTTGTTGTTAAAGAAGATTTAGAAGAATTTAGTAAAAAGATTCAAAAGTTTAACCCATTAATTATTGATGAAATAAACATTGACTTTGAAGAATTATTTATTATTGAAGTAGAAAGTAGAGGTTACATAAAATGATAAAATTACTTAATTACTTTTTAAAAAAACGCCTACAACTAATTACAATTCTTTCAGTTATTCTAGCAATAATAGTTTTTATCATTTCTTATGATAATAACTATGTGCATGATACGAGGGTATATGATCATGCTACTGGTGCATACTTTACAGTTTCTACTCCAGTGAATGTGCCATTTGATTCATTACGTATTCTTGTGATAATATTAGCAATTGTCATACCAATTTTTGAATTTTCTTTTAAAATGAAAAAGATTAGTATAGATCAAATGTATAGTTTGCCAATTAAAAGGGAAAAGTTATATATTACAAAATATTTAGTTGGGTTAGTTGAAATTATTATTCCAATTACTATTAGTTTTTTATTTATGGTTTTACTAATCATATGTAAAGAAAATATGTTTAAAACTTTATTTTTTATACCATATTATTTTGGCTTAATAATAATTACCACAATTTTATATACATTAGTAGTATTTATATTTACTAGATGTAACAACGTCATTGATGGAGTAGTTTTAATTGGATTATATTTGTTAGTTTTTCTTTTATTAGTATCAGCGATTAAAACTAGAGTCAATTGGTCTTTTTTACAGTATATATCAAACTTTAGTATCTTTACACCATTATCTACATTTGATGATTATATGGGATCATTTATTTGTAATAAAAATCCTTCAGAAAGTATTATCAATGAGTTTATGTGGTCACTTATTGTTGAGATTATATTGTTTGTTATTATGACTGTATTATTCTTTGTTTTGTTGAAAAAACAAAAAGCGGAAGACGCAGAACAAATTAGTAATTCTTATTTTGGATATAACTTAATGATACCACTATATTTATTTAGTATTTTTACAATTGAGATTAATGCTTCTCAAACATTAATTATAATCATTTTAGCATTAATTGGTGCGTATATTGGATACATCATAAAAAATAGAAGTTTTAAACCAAAGAAGATGGATTTACTCTTAACTGGAGTATCGATAGTTTGTTCAATATTGTTTGTGTTATTTACTAGTAAATAATATATTTAATTATATAAAAAATGATAATGGAGAGTTTACTCTCCATTTTTGATTTTTTTAAAAAATTAAGACAATAAAAATAATTATTTTAATAAATGTTAAAGTTTTTAAAAAATGGCACGTTTTTTTGATTTTAATCGTATATTTAAGTAGAGGGGGAAGTTTATTCCTTTTTTATTATAAATAAATATGTTGTATAAAGAAGTAATATTAAATATTAGTGAACTATTTAATCAATCGTAATTAATAAACATTAAAATATTATATGTTATAACTTGAGTATAAAATATGTAATTTCTATTTTAAATAAAAAATATTTTTAAATTTGCGTAAAAAATTAAAATTATTACGTCTTAATAGGTGAAAGATCTTTTAATTTTTAATAATGGAGTAGAATATGTCATTAGAGAAAAAATTATTGCGTGCAATAAAATCAAATAATCGATATACAATAGATAACATATTCGAACTAATTTACTATGAATATTGTAAATTAGTGGGATATGTGATATCGAAATATGTTAGTAAAAAAGAAGATGTTGAAGAGTTGGTAAATGATGTTTTCATGTCATTTTATAAAGCTGCGTTTAAAATAGAAATTAATAATATTAAATATTACTTGTTAAAATCTGCGAAAAATGTATCTATGGATTTTTATCGTAAAAAATCTAACAAGTTAGAAGTAGTTTATAATGAAGAAAATGTATTTGAATATATTGAAAGTAAAGACTCAATTTATGGAGATTTGCTAAATGAAATGAAAAAAGTATTAAGTGATGAAGAAATTAATATCATTATTTTACACTTAATATATGATTATACTTTTAAAGAGTTAGCAGATAAATATCATAAACCAATTTCAACAATCTCTTCTGTTTATAACAGAGCTCTTAAGAAATTTAAGAAAGGGGTAAATGAAAATGGAAGTAAATAAGTTCTTAAGTTATGGACAAAATATTGACACAAACTTTAACAATATTAGAAATAACGAAGAATATCAAAGTCTATTAGAAAATACTAAAAATAAAAAAATAAAATATCCAAAGTTAAAGTTTGTAATGTATACTTTATCAATAATTGTGTTAACTGTTTTTGGAACAATTCTTACACAAAAAATTATGAATACAGTAAAACCTGTTAGTTGTTTTGATCCGGGTAAAACATATTCTGTAGTTAGGGATAATCATTTAGATCAAATTATATGTTTTGGACCGGAAGGCCTTTTTGATTTCTTTACACCAGAAGTAATACTAAATAGTGATATTTTGAATGAAAATGATGAAAATACACTTAGACAATATTTAGAGGAACAAGCAAAATTATGTTCTGGTGAACACCAATTCACAATATATTTTGGTCTTAAAGACGGAAAAGAAAAAATTTTGGTTGGAGATTTACATTCATCTAATCATGATCATCATCTTTCTCCACCTAAAATATTTTATTTTGATAGTAATTTAGATTATAGTTTAGAATCAATTGTGAGTGATTTTGAAGAAATGATTAACATAGAATTGACAGATGAATTTTTAAATTCTGTTAATTATAATTCTTTAAATCTAGTATCGGGAATAATTTTAGATTTTGTTGATAATGGAGATAATACTTATTCACCGTATTATAAAGTTATTATTGAT
>JBGVIL010000118.1:0-18962 GCA_045123185.1 Bacilli bacterium
AAAAATATAATCTACCAACATCTGTTAATATAGATGATAAAGAATTAATTAAATTTATTAATTTAGATAAAAAAAGAACCGGTGACTTAATAACAATAGTTAAAGTTACTAAACCTGGTTCTTACATATTAGATAAAATTAACATAGAAAGTATGAAAGAATACTTAAAAGGAGGATGCAATGCGTAACATTCTTGGTGATAATCTTACACTAACTTTGTTTGGTGAAAGTCATGGTCCAGCCATTGGTGCAGTATTAGATGGAATGCAAGCAGGTATTAAAGTAGATGTTGACTTTATTAAATTAATGCTTAGTAAAAGAAGACCACAAAAAGATATTGAAACTAATCGTGTTGAAATGGATGAGTTTGAAATAATAAGTGGTGTATTTAATGGTTTTACAACAGGTGCTCCTCTTGCAATTTTAATTAAAAATAAAAATGTAATCAGTAAAGATTACAGCGAATTAAAAAATGTTATGAGACCATCACATGCTGATTACACTGCGAATATTAAATATCATGGATATAATGATTATCGTGGTGGTGGACATTTTTCTGGTAGAATTACTGCAGCGATTGTTGCAGTAGGTTCAATCTTAATACAAGCATTAAGAGATAAAGGAATTTATATTGGTACACACATTAAAAAATGTGGTAATGTTACTGATATAGATTTTTCCCTTGATGGAACTGAAGTAAAAGATTTAATAAATAAAGAATTTCCAGTGCTTAATAACATTGAAGAAGATATTAAAAATGTTATTAAAACTGCTAAAGAAAACAATGATTCTGTTGGTGGAATCCTTCAAACAGCAATTGTTGGTTTACCTGTAGGATTAGGTTCTGAATGGTTTTCATCAGTGGAAGGAAAACTTGCTAATGCATGTTTTTCTATCGGTGGAGTAAAAGGTATTGAGTTTGGACTAGGATTTGATTTTAGTAATCAATTTGGTTCAACATCAAACGATCAACTATATGTTGAAGATAATGTTGTAAAAACAAGAACTAATAATAATGGTGGTATTAATGGTGGTTTAACTAATGGAATGCCAGTAGTATTTAATTTAGCTGTTAAACCGACTCCATCAATTAAATTGAAACAACAAACAATTAACATTGAAACAATGGACAACACAACCCTTGAACTAAATGGTCGTCATGATCCAGCAATCATCAGAAGAATGGCTGTTGTAATTGATGCAGTAGTTGCAGTTGTTGTGTGTGATTTATTAAAAGAAAAATACGGAGAAAATTTCTTAAAATAAGGAGGACATTATGAAATATGGTCTTATTGGTGAACGTTTAGGACATAGCTTCTCTAAAGAGATTCACGAATCAATTGCAAACTACGAATACAAAATACAAGAAGTTGCTAAAGATAAATTAGATGACTTTATGAAGGCTAAAGACTTTTTTGGTATTAATGTTACAATACCATATAAAGAAAAAGTTATACCATACTTAGACTATATTGACCCTTCTGCAAAACTAATTGGTGCAGTAAATACTGTTGTTAATAAAAATGGTAAACTATATGGTTATAATACAGACTTTTTAGGTTTAAGAGATTTAATCTTAAAATCAAAAGTAAAAATTAAAGATCAAAAAGTTTTAATCTTAGGCAATGGTGGTACTTCAAAAACTGCTCAAGCTGTCTTTAAAAGCCTCGAAGCTGGCACTATCAAAGTAGTTGCGTTAGAACCTATTGGTGATGAAATATCATATCAAGATGCAGTAGAACTACACAATGATGCTCAAATTATTTTAAACGCAACACCAGTTGGAATGTATCCTAACAATCAAGATTTAATAATTGATATTGATTGTTTTAATAATTTAAAAGGAGTTTTTGATGTTGTTTATAATCCACTAAAGACAAAACTTTTACAAAAAGCAAAAGCCAAAGGTATTAAAGCTCATGGCGGATTATACATGTTAGTTGCTCAAGCAGTATACGCATCTTGTATATTTAGAGATGTTGAAATTGAACAAAATGTTATTAATGAAATTTACACAAAAATTAGAAGAGAAAAAAGAAATATTGTCTTAATTGGAATGCCATCTTGTGGTAAATCAACAATTGGTAAAAGTTTGGCAAAAAAACTTAATAAAACATTTGTTGATATTGACCGTGAAATTGAAAAAGAAATTGGTACTTCAATTAAAACATTTATCGAATTAAGTGGAGAAGAAGCTTTTAGAAAATTAGAAACAGAAGTTACTTATAAATTTTCTAAACTTAATAATCAAGTTATCGCAACCGGTGGTGGAGTAATTAAACGACCAATTAATCTTGAAAATTTAAAACAAAATGGTAAAATTGTTTTTATTGACCGTCCACTTGATTTACTTAAACCAACCACTTCAAGACCACTATCAAATGATCCTGATAAACTAAGACAACTATATTCAGAACGTTATGATATATATATGCGTAATGCTGACTTAGTTATTAAAAATGATGAAGAATTTGAAGAATGTGTTTATAAATTATATCATGAGGTAAAATAATGAAAATACTTGTAATTAATGGTCCAAACTTAAATTTCTTAGGAATTAGAGAAAAAGAATTGTATGGATCAAAAACATATCAAGATTTATGTAATATGATTAATGATTATGCAGAAGAGTTAAAGATTGAAGTTGAATTATTTCAATCAAATCATGAAGGCGCAATCGTTGATGAAATTCAAGAAGCATATTTAAATAAAGTAGATGGTATTGTTATTAATCCAGCTGCTTATACCCATACAAGTATTGCGATACTAGATGCATTAAAATCAGTTATGATTCCAACAGTTGAAGTTCATATTACTGATGTTAATCAAAGAGAAGAGTATCGTAAAATAAGTTATGTAAAAGAAGTTGCTAAATTATCAATTATTGGTCATGGTTTAAAAGGTTATCTAGAAGCAATTGATTATTTAGTTAAATAAATTATAGAAAGGATGCTGCACAATGATTGAAATCAAAAAAAGTAAAGCAATTGGTAAAGTATTAGTTCCACCATCAAAAAGTTATGCACATAGATTATTAATCGCTGCAGCATTAACTAATAAAAAATGTTGTGTAACAAATATTGAACTTAGTAATGATATTAATGCAACCATTAATTGTTTAGAAACTTTAGGAAAAAAGGTTACTTTTGATAATAATAAAGTAATAGTAGAAACATTAAAAAATTTTAATGAATTAGATGATGTTTTAATATTTAACTGTTTAGAAAGTGGAAGTACATTAAGATTCTTTATTCCGCTTGCTTTAACACTTGGTAAAACGGTAATCTTTAAAGGTACAGAAAAGTTAATAAGTCGGGGAATTAGTGTATACGAAGAAATTTGTGCAAAACAAAATATTAAAGTAATAATGGAACAAAACCAAATAACTTTTAATGGTTTACTAAAACCAGATACATTTAATATACCTGGAAATATTAGTAGTCAATTTATTACCGGGTTATTGTTTGCATTACCACTTTTAGATAGTGATAGCTATGTTAATATTACAACTAATTTAGAAAGTGCTAACTATGTTGATATTACACTTGATGTATTAAGACTAACTGGTATTGAAATTGTTAATATTGATAATCGCTACATTATTAAAGGTAGTCAAGAATATCAAGTATCAAACTTTATAGTTGAAGGTGACTATTCTAATGCTGCTTTTTTAGACGCATTAAATTATTTAGATGGAAATGTTGAATTGATTGGGTTAAAAGAAAATTCAATTCAAGGAGATAAGATATACAAAAAATATTTCAAATTACTTTCTGGTGGTTATACAGAAATTGATCTACAAAACGCAATTGACTTAGGACCAATTTTATTTGTGATGGCCAGCATTTTTCATGGAGCACATTTTATTAATACTAAAAGACTCAAGATTAAAGAAAGTAATCGAATTAATGATTTAGCATTAGAGCTAAATAAGTTTGGCATCAATGTTGAAGAATATGATAACGAAGTAATCATTAAAAAACAAGAACTTCAAAAACCAACAGAAATCTTAACAGGTCATAATGACCACCGAATTGTTATGTCACTTTCTGTGTTATTAACTCTTACTGGTGGATATATTAAAGATGAAGATGCAGTTAAGAAAAGTTATCCAAGATTTTTTGAAGACTTAAAACAAATAGGAATTGAGGTAAGACAATGCTAGATAAAAATAATAAAATACTAATTGTAGGTCTTGGCCTTTTAGGTGGAAGTTACGCAAGTTGTTTAATGGATAATGGTTATCAAGTTTATGCGATTGACAAAAATGAATCATCAATTAAATATGCAATCCAAAATAATATTATAATTGATGGAACGACTCATGTAGAAAAATCATTTGTTGAACAATTTGATATTGTTATCTTTTGTTTATATCCAAAAGTATTTGTTGAATGGATTAAAAACTATCAACAATTTATTAAACCACATGCTATCTTAACTGATGTTACTGGTGTTAAGTCTTATATTATTAATGAATTAAAAGACATTTTAAGAAGTGACTTAGAATTCATTGGCGCACACCCAATGGCAGGAAGAGAAGTATATGGAGTTGAAAATAGTAAAAAAGATTTATTTGTTGGTGCGAATTTAATCATTACACCAACAACTTCATCAACAGATATAGCAATTTCTACTGTTGAAGAAATAGGTAAGATTTTAGGTTTTAAAAATATTGTTAATTTATCACCAGAAGAACATGATGAAATGATTGGTTTTCTATCACAACTTACTCACTGTATTGCGGTTAGTTTAATGACTTGTAAAGATTCCAAACATCTAGTTGAATATACTGGTGACTCATTTAGAGACTTAACAAGAATTGCTAGAATCAATGAAAATATGTGGAGTGAATTGTTTTTATTAAATAAAGATGAATTACTTAAACAAATGAGTGAATTTGAAGAACAATTTAAAAAATTAAAACAAACAATTGAAGACGAAGATGTTGAAACAATGAAAGACATTATGCGTCTTTCAACAACTAGACGAAGTTATTTTGATAAATAGGAAGAGTGACTAATATGAATATGGAGTTTTTAAGAAAATTACCAACACCACAAGAGATTAAGAATTTATATCCTTTAAGTGATGAGTTAAAAGAAATCAAAAAACAAAATGACGAAGAAATTCAAAAAGTCTTTAAAGGTGAAAGTAATAAATTTATTTTAGTAATTGGACCATGTTCTGCTGACCGTGAAGATGCAGTAATTGATTATATTAAACGTTTAAGAAAAGTTCAAGACCAAGTAAAAGATCAAATTATTATTATTCCTAGAATTTATACCAATAAACCTAGAACAACAGGTGCTGGTTATAAAGGAATGTTACATCAACCAAACCCTTTAAGTGATCCTGATATGTTAAAAGGTTTAATTGCAATAAGAAAGTTACACATGAAAGCATTAGCCGAAACTGGTTTTTCATGTGCTGACGAAATGTTATATCCAGAAAATCACCGTTATTTATCAGACTTATTATCATATGTTGCAGTAGGTGCAAGATCAGTAGAAGACCAACAACATCGTTTAACTGCAAGTGGATTAGATATTCCAGTTGGAATGAAAAATCCTACAAGTGGTGACTTAACAGTAATGCTTAATTCAATTAATGCTGCTCAAAACTCACATACATTTATTTATCGTGGATGGGAAGTAGTAAGTAAAGGTAACGATATGTCTCACGCAATATTAAGAGGTTATGTTGATAGAGAAGGAAAGTCACATCCAAACTATCATTTTGAAGATTTAGCTTTACTGGCGAAAACATATGAAGAAGCAGGACTAAAAAACCCTGCTGTAATTGTTGATACAAACCATGCTAATTCAAACAAAAAATGGGATCAACAGGTTCGTATCGCTAAAGAAATCCTACATTCAACAAGACATAGTGATAAGATTAATAAATTAGTTAAAGGTTTAATGATTGAATCTTATATTGAAGATGGATGTCAAAAACTAGAAGAAGGAGTTTACGGTAAATCAATTACTGACCCTTGTCTTGGTTGGGAAAAAACCGAAAAATTAATTTACGAAATTGCTGAACTTAGAAGACAACATTAGTTGTCTTTTTTAATAATAGTAAACTCAAGCATTGCTTTAGTTAAAAATACAACAATTCAAATAATACTTTATTGATATAATAATACTATTTTGATAAAATTAAACTGTAACTAGTTATTATATTAATAGAAAGGAAACAATGATGAATTTAGGGAAAACAATTCAAACACTAAGAAAAGAAAAAAACTTAACACAAAACGAACTGGCAGAAAAACTATTTGTAAGTTATCAAGCAATTAGCCAATGGGAAAACGGAAATACTAATCCAGATATTACAATTATTCCAAATATTGCCGATGTATTTGGCATAACTATTGATGAATTATTTGGAAGACCAAAAAAAGAATCTATTAAAGAAGAATGTTCTTACGAAAAAATTAATATTAAAGATTTTAATAACAATACTTTATATATTTTATTAGTTGAAGGCAATAAACTTCAAAAAGCGATTGATTATAAAGAATTTTTAAAACGTTATGAAGATATTGATATTAATGTAACTGGAGAAATTAAAGATGTTTATAGTCATTTCTCTGTTAAAGTAGATGGTGAAGTTAGAGGATCAGTAGTAGCTGGTGATGGAGTAAACTGTGGCAATGTTGGTGGATCAGTAACTGCTGGTGATGGAGTAAACTGTGGTAATGTAAGTGGATCGCTATCTGCTGGAGACTCTGTGAACTGTGGAAATATTCAAGGCTCTGTAAGTGCAGGTGACAGTATAAATTGTGGTAATGTTGATGGTTCTGTTGCTTCAGGTGATTCAGTTAATTGTTGTGATATTAATGGTAATGTAAAAGCCGATGAAATTAGATGTAAAACAATTAATGCAGAACGAGTTGAGGCTGAAGAAATTTATATTGAAGAACGATTAAATATTATTAAATAATAAAATATAAAATGAACAAATACTAATTTGTTCATTTTTTTATTTAATGACAGTAGTTAACCAATATTTATTTAGTTGAAAAAAAGCCTAAAAAATGCTATAATACTTTAAAAGTGTGACAAATATAATCTAGTAAAGGAGATTATTATGGCAAAAAAGAAAAAACCTTGGGTTAGAAAAAGACATGTCTTTTTTAAGAAATTACTTCATGTTTGTTTTAACATTCCAATGAAAATTAAATATGGCTACAAATATGAAAAATTTAAAATTAAAAAAGGCGAAACTTATGTTGTAGTGTGTAATCATACAACAACACTTGATCCAATATTTTTAAATCTTGCGTTTAATAAAATGTTATACTTTGTTGGAAGTGATGATTTATTTAATATTAAATATTTATCTTGGTGGCTTCAATATTTAACTGGTATTATTCCAAAAAGTAAAGGTAAAAGCGATATTCAAACTGTAAAAACAATGCTTCGAGTAATTAAAGAAGGTGGAACAGTCGCAGTCTTCCCTGAAGGTAATCGTACTTACAGTGGTGAATTATGTTATATTTCACCTGCCATCACGAAGTTTTTAAAAATGTCTCGCGTTCCAATTATTATTTATAATATTAATGGTGGATATGGTGTAGATCCAAGATGGGGTCTTGAAAAAAGAAAAGGTAATCTTAATGGTAAAATTAAACGAATTATTTATCCTGAAGAATATCAAAAGCTTAGTGAAGAAGAATTACATCAAACAATTTTAAATGAATTAAATGTTCAAAATGTTCCATCACTTGAACTTTATACATCACCTAACCGCGCAGAATGTATTGAACGTGTTTTATTTAGATGTCCAGAATGTCATCAAAATAATACTATTATTTCTAAACAACATGAATTTACATGTACAAAGTGTGGTAAAACATGGGAATATAACGAAGACTTAACAATAACATCTGGTGGAGAACTTTATAAATTACCATATATTAAAGATTGGTATAATGAACAAGTTAAATATATTTTAAATTATGATACAAATACATTAGATGTAATTTTTGAAGATCATAATATTGAAATTTATTCTTTTACTTCCGGTAAAAATAAGAACTTAATTGGTGTGGGTTCGATTAAATTATATAATGATCATATAGAGTTCACATCTTCAATAGAAACAATTAACTATCCAATATCTGATATGGAAGGAGTCGCAGTTGGTGGTAAGAGTGGTATCTTATTTAGAATTGGTGATGTTGCTTATCGAATAAGAGATAATAAAGAATTAAGAAATAATTTTAATAGTTTAAAATATGTCTTTATGATTAATCATATTAAAAATAAAGATAAAAATGAAGAAAATGAATTCTTAGGAATTTAATCAATAAATATAAATTAAATAACAAAGTTTGATACTTTGTTATTTTTTTTCGAAAATAAAATACTAAATAATTATGATATAATTAATTAAACAAAAGTCAATAAAATAATTATAATTATTTTATTATTTTGTTAATAAATAAAAAAAGTGCGCAAAAAGACTTGTCAGTCGATTTTTAATCAAACTGGCATTATTACGCAATTATTTATAAAATTATTTCAATTTTATTTTTTTTGTGTTATACTATATTCGTAGATAAGACCTGATTTACAAAGAGAATGAATCATTCTAATAAACTTATTTACACAAGCAAAGAGCGCAACTTTTGGTACAATATTGGGTTGTGCTTTTTTCTTATAGTAGTAAATTTTTATTGGATTATCCTGTACTTTCTTTCTTACCATACTACGAATTATTAAGAAGATTATAGATCTAGCTATTTTATTACCTTTTTTGGAGATACATAAGTGTTTACCGTCTTTAATACCTGATTGGTCTACTATAGGATCAATGCCAATAAAAGCATTTAATTGTTCGGGTTTTTTAAATCTAGATATATCCCCAATTTCAGCTATTAATCTAGCGCATGTAATATCTCCAATCCCGGGAATAGATCTTATAATAGTAAAATTTGTTGTTTGTTTAGCTAGTTCTATAAGTTTAGATAAAATGTTGTTTTGGATTTCTAATAAGAGTTTTAATTGTTTTATTGTATCAAGAAGAAATAAAGTAATATAAGAATCAATTAAACAACCAGAAATAATATTTGAAGCGTAATCTTTAAGTTTAGCTGCTTTAGATAAGGAATAAGACTTGCTATGTTTTACATCACTATTCAAAAAGAATTCAGCAATATCTTCTAAAGAAGAGTTATTAATTAAATCAGGATGGTAAAATTTCTCTAAGAAATCTAATGATGATTTAGAAAGCAAATCTGAAAAAAGATTACCAAAGCAAGGAAATATAGTATCAATTAATTCATTCAAAGTGACTTCAAACTTTTGTAAATGAATTTTATTAGTATGATACTCTCTATTTAAATCTTTAAGATTAGTATACAATGAATTGTGCTTATAAAATATACCAAGTTTATCAGAATAAAACATATCAGCTAAGTTTTTACAGTCTCTCTTATCAGTTTTAGCGTTTCTAATTTCAGAATTACGGTGTTTAGCTGATTTAAGTGGAGAAACAGCGTGATAATCGTATTTTTCTAATTCTAAGAACTGAATTAGGCATTTATGATAAACGCCAGTATACTCAAAAATAACAAGTGGTTTTAAATTAGTTAATTCGACTAATTTGCTATAGAGATCTTTAATTTTATTAAATCCTGTTATAGTGTGTTCGATTTTAAAAGGTTTAGAAACTGGAGTTTTAATAGAATTAATGAATCCTTGGATGTGAGATGTATTTTTAGATACATCAATACAAATACATGGTTTAGACAAAATATCGACTTCCTTTCTTTTGTGACGTATAGTAGTGGTTGCAACTTCCAAAACTTAAGAATATTTAAGTTATGTTCTTTCATATCTATATTCGTTTTTGATACAAAATCATTAGACATGCTAATGTCTTAATTAATTAAACAGATTCTAAAAGAAGGAGGAAGGGAGACATATTATATCGCGAAATCATCAGTTGATGTTTCATAAAATTTGTACGTCTCCACAACCAGTTATTATCATCTACGTCTAAATGATAATAACAGAAATCAACTAAAACAAGGATGATATACCCTTGTAATTAAAGTATATCATATAAATAAAGGTATTTATATAATAAAGTTAATTTCTAACTTTATTATACGAATATTATTGGTGAAATAATGCGGGGATTTAAAGATTTATTTAGGATCAAAAAAAGTGAATATTTAGAAGTAATAAAGATTGGAAATAGTAAATTTATATTTGAAAAAGATACAAATATTTTAAAAATAAAAGCACTAATTAACTATGCAAAAGTTAAAAATTATATTGTTTTATATCTTGATAATATTAATGATATATATATGATTAATGAAGAAATATTTAATTTAAGTAATGGTTTTATAATTTTTTATAAATAAATGTTGCAAATTCTTGACTAATGAAAACGTTTTTATGGTATAATATAAGTGTCAAAGAATGTTTAGTTTGACAAGTTTATTTAGGAGGTATTTATATGAAAATTAACATTCACGGAAAAAACAAATTTGTTGTTAAACCTGCTTTAAGAGAGTACATTGAAAAACAAATTATGCCAATCGGCGAAATGTTTAGATTAGCCGATAGCGTAACAGCAAATGTTGTATGTAAAGAGTATGGTGATGCTAAGATTGTAGAGGTGACAATACCAACAAAATACCTTATTATGAGAGCTGAAGCAGAAGCAGAAGATATGTTTAAAGCTCTTGATATTGCAGTTGATAAATTAGAAAAACAACTACAAAGACACAAAAAGAAAATTAATACATTTATTAAAAAACGTGATGGAATCGGAAACTACTTCAGCGAAGTAGAAAATGGACTACCAGAAGAAGAAAAGAAAGTTGTAAAAGAAAAACATGTTGACTTAACTGTAATGACAGTTGATGAAGCAATCATTCAATTAGAATTACTTGGACATGATTTCTATATGTTCATTAATGAAGATGATCATAAACCAACAACAATCTATCTTAGAAATGACGGAAATTATGTCGTAATAAGAGCAAAATAATTTAATAGTTAACCCTAATGGGGTTAACTATTTTTTATTATGAAGTTAGACAAAATTAGACACTAATGATATAATTAATATATCTTAGATGAAAGGAAATATGAGATGAAAAAAATACTTTTAATTTTTAGTATGTTTTTGATTCTTGGTCTTGTTGGTTGTACAACACCTGAAGGTGGAGAAACTAATAGTATCCAAGGAATTGAAATTATTAATGAGTCTAATACTCGTGTTGTTTATGTTGAAGAAACATTACAACTTGAAGCAAAAATTTATCCAGATCATTTTGATCAAAATGTAAAATGGTCTTCAAGTGATGAAAGTGTTGCTGTTGTAAGTGAAACAGGATTAGTAAAAGCACTTACTCCTGGTAAAGTTGAAATTATTGCAACTTCTGTTAACCATAAAAAAGCTACACAAAAATATGCTTTAATTGTTGAAAATAAACCTAAAGAAGAAATTCTTCCAACAAGTGTTATTATTAATGCACTTGATGGTATTACAAATTGTAAAGTAGGAGAAAAGATTACACTTACTGCAACTGTATTACCTTCTAATGCCACTCAAAAAATTGATTGGTCAAGTAGTGATCCTACAACTGCAACTGTAGTTCGTGGTATCGTTACTCCTCTTAAAGAAGGTAAAGCAACTATTACTGCAAGTGTTAAAGGATATAGTGAAGTATCAGCTTCTATTGAATTAACATTTGATAAACCTGATGATCCAGTTCTTACTAAAGACTGGCCAAATATGCCTTATACTGATCACTCTGCATATGTAAGTGCAGAAGATGAAACACCACTTAAAATTAAAGGTATTGTTGTTCACGTTAGTCCAGTTGATGATAATACAGTAAATTATGTAATTCATAATGGAAATCGTGGATATTATATATATGCTCAAAACGCTTTAGTATTCCCTGTTGAAGTTGGTAAAGTATACGAAGTTGGTGGATTTAAGAAAAACTATCGTGGACTTTGTGAAATTGTTGACGTTGAATACTTTAATGAATTAAATGAAGAAATCATTGGTGACGTTGAATTCTTAGGTAATGTTGATCCTACTAATTTAGAAGCAATGAATGAATATCATACTTCATTTGTAAGTGGAAGAGCAAAATTTGAAAGGGTTGAAGTTTCTGCAAAAGCTTATAACTTCTATGCAACACTTAATGGTCAATCTGCTACATTTAGAGTTGACCCTGCTTATATGACAACTGAAGAATTTGCTGCTATTTCAGCTATGTTATCTGCAGCAATTGAAGGTATTGAATTTGATTTTGTTGGTCTAGTAACTGCATTTGGTTATGGTAAAGCTGCTCCACAAATTCAAATTGTAAATAGTCAATATATTAAATTTGACGAAGTAGCACCGGAAGTATTATTAGAAAATGCTTTAAGTAAAATCCAAATTTCTGAATCTGTATCTCATTTAAAAGATACAATCACTATTCCTCAATCTATTCCTGGTTTTGACCAAATTGAAGTAAAATGGGAATCAGATAGTAATGCAATTGATCCTGTAACAGGTGTTGTAGTTCATGGAGAAAGTGATGTTTCTGTAACATTAACTGTTACACTATCTGTTAGTGGTAAATCAGTATCCAAAGAATTTACGGTCTTAGTAGGAGCTATTAATACTAAACAATACGAAGAACTTGTTATCTTTGACTTAGATGACGCACTAGATGCAAGTTCTTGGGGTAACTCTGATTCAAAACCTTCATATAAAGAAGGAACAGTTGTACTTGGTACTCCAGCTCATACATGGTTATTAAGAAATGCGTTAATCGCTGCTACATCATCAGATAAATATCAAGATAAATTTACTATTCGTGCTCAAGCAGGTGCAAGTGCTGCTGAAACTGCTCGTATCGAAATTCAACATGATGATGAATATAATTGTGTAGAATTCTTAGCTGCTATTTATGGTGGCGACGCTGCAGGAATTAAAATAAAAGTAGAATATTCATTTGACCAAGGTACAACTTGGCAAGCCACTGAATCAGTAACAATTGAATCTACTACTCTTGAAACATATCAATTTATTTTACCAGTTGGTGTTAAACGTATTGCGATTGTTGTTGTTGAAAACTCTGGCCGTCGTGTTAACATCGATGAAATTAAACTTTTAAAATAGGAGGTCCAGTACAATGAAAAAACTAATAATTACATTAAATCTATTATTAATCTTATTTATTACTGGATGTACAAATGCTGGTGGTAATAACTCTATTCAAAAACTAGAAATTGTAAAAGACTTAACTATCGTTGATGAATTAGATTGTTTTGTTGGTGATGTTGTTGAATTAAACACTAAAATTAGTGATAACAAAAAAGAACAAATTATTTGGGAAAGTTCAAATCCTAAAATTGCAAGTGTTGATGAAAATGGTAAAGTAACTGTTAATGGTAAAGGTACTGCGATTATCTCTGCATTTGTGAAAGATACACCTTATGTTAATGACTCAATTTTTATTGATGCAACTAGAAAAGTTGAACAATTAGGTGTTGGTAGTGGTCTTTCAAAAGATGATCCAATCTTTATTGGTAATGAAGGTGAAGATGAACCACTAGAAATTTTCTTTATTGAAATGCAACATATTTATGCTGACTCAATCTTTATCAAAAAAGGTAATGTTGAAATCTTAATTGACTCAGGTTATGAATACGATGGTAATTTTGTTAATAAAGTAATTGCTGAACACTGTGCAGATAACAGACTAGATGCATTAATGTTATCTCATAGTGATGGTGACCATATTGATGGATTAATAAATGCATTAAAAGATATCGACGCTATTTCATTAATGGTTGACTATGGTGGAAGTGGAACAGGTAATGTTTTAACAACTAGAAATAAATATATTCCACTAGGAACACAATATCATTCTGCATATGATTCTGTTAACAAATTAAATGGTGCATCAGATATTTACTATTTAACTGAAGATTTCTATTTTGAAGTATTAAATACTGGTAATTACATTCAATCTTCAGAAGCAAGTGCTGGTAATGCTGAATCTTTAGCTGTTATTTTCTATTATAAAGATTTTACATTCTTTACTGCTGGTGATATTACAACTGCAACTGAAGCTAAATTATTACAAAATGAAGATTTACCTGAAGTAACACTTTATAAAGCTTCTCACCATGGTTCACATGGATCTAATTCACAAGAATTACTTGATACTTTAAATCCTAAAGCTGTTGCGATTTCAGCATCTCGTGCTAATCAATATCAAGCTAAACCTGGACCTGCTACACAAAGTAATACATATAACTTAAATGGTGCATCTGGTCACCCAGCCGCAGCTGCAATCGAAAGAATTTATAAAGCTCCAAGAATTTCACAAAACTTAAATGTTTATTGGAATGCGGTTAATGGAACAATGAGATTTGCAACTTACGGTGATGATGATTTCGAATTCACTGGAAGTACTCCATGGAAAGGTTATTATGACTTATCATTAACAGGTGGAACAGCTGTATGGAATCCAACACTAAATGATTTTGAAAACAAAGTAACTGGTGAAGAAAATAAACGTCTTCACGAAACTAAAGTATTTATTTTTAGAGATTATATCCAATATTTACCTGATTGGGCTAAAAAACAATATTTTGGACAATAATAGAAAATCCCTCTTTTAGAGGGATTTTTTGTTTTATAAAATTTAATTTACAAATCATCGACAATATGATATAATATACAAAATGAAAGGTGGTGTCTATATGAAGAAAAGAATAACATTATTAATCTTTATTGCTGTTGATATTTTGATATTATTAGCAGTTATTTTAATTACTTTTTCTTCGACAAAAGATTACTATACTGTAGAGTTTGATCTTAATGGTGGTGTATTATTAAGAGGAGAACTAAAACAAACAGTAAAATTTGGGCAAGACGCAAAGCCACCAATGGTAACAAAAGATGGTGAAAAGTTTTTAGAGTGGAGTGATGATTGGACAAACATTACTCAAGATAAAGTTATAGAAGCAATATGGGACTTTAATACTACTTTTGGTATTGAATTTGATGTTTATGGAAACGGGAATTATTGTTTAATTAGTGGCTCATTTTCAAATATTAGTGGAGATGTTTATATTAGTGCATACTATGGAGATAAACGAGTTTTAGGTGTTAATGACCAAGCATTTCTTAATCGTTCAAGAATGACCTCAATCAGTCTTCCTAATGGTATTTTTTCTATCGGCAATGAAACATTCAAAGGATGTAGTAGTTTAACAAATATTATTCTTCCAGATACATTAGTATCAATTGGTAATAATGCGTTTGATGGATGTGAAAGTTTTACGGAAATAGTTTTACCAGATTCACTTGTATCAATTGGTGATAATGCGTTTAGTAATTGTGTTAATCTAACAAAACTTACAATTGGATCTAATGTAAAAGATATTTCACTAAATTCTTTTATGAACTTAACTAGTTTACAAGAAATTGTGGTTTCAGAGAATAATCCAAACTTTATGTCAATTGATGGAAATCTTTATACCAAAGATGGAACTACTTTAATTAAGTACGCAAGTGGAAAAACTGATGAAGTTTTTAACTTACCAGATAGTGTTGAAACTATTGAACAGTACGCATTTGATAATGTTGAAAATTTAAAAACCATTAATATTTCTAACAGCTTAAATCAAATAAATTCTAACGGTATATATATGTGTGATAACCTAGAATATACCGAATTTGATGGTGGATTATATTTTGGTAGTGTTGAAAACCCATATATGATGTTATATTTAGTTAGTGACCAAAATATCACAGAAATCACTGTTCATGAAAACACTAAGATAATTTACGCATATTCATTCCAAGATTGTGTAAATTTAGAAATAGTTAATTTACCAAATGGTTTGGTTAACATTGGTGATAAAGCATTTTATGGCTGTAAAAATCTAAAAAGTATTACATTACCATCATCATTAACAAGTATTGGTGAATCAGCTTTTTATGGCTGTGAAAGTATCACTTCAGTATTAGTACCATTAGGTATTACAGAAATTAAACAAAATACTTTTGAAGGTTGTATAAATCTACAAGATGTTGTATTATCCAAGAATATTATTTCTATTCTTGACAAAGCATTTTATGGATGTGAAAATTTAGAAGAAATTAGATTACCATCATCATTACAAATGATTGGAATATCTTCATTTTATAATTGTAAAAAGTTAACAGAAATTATTATTCCATCAAGTGTCACTTCAATCGGAAGAGCATCATTCCAAGGTTGTGTTTCATTAGAATCAATGACATTACCTTTTATTGGTTACTCAAAGGATCAAAATAGTAATAAATTTTTCGGATACATTTTTGGTTCAATTAGACCTAATTATAATATTAATAATATTCCTGCTAGCTTGACTAAAATAGTTATCACAAAAGAAACCGAATTAAGTAATAATGCATTCTATGGATGTAAATATATTCAAGAGATATATTTACCGGAGTCTATTAAGTCAATTGGTACTAATGCTTTCTACAATTGTATTGGATTGAATAAAGTTTATTTTAATGGTACTGTAAATGATTGGTGTAATATTGATTTTGATAATTATGGATCTTTACCACATTTTTATGCGGAAGAAATTTATTTTATTAATGAAGATAAACAATATCAATTAGTAGAAGAAATTGTGATAGATAATAGTATAAAAGAATTAGGAGAATATCAATTTTATAATTTTAATACATTAAAAAAAGTTACAATTGGAGATTCGATTGTTTCTTTAAAAGGTTACACTTTCGCAGAATGTGACTTATTAGAATATGTTTATATTAACAAAAATATCCAATCAATTGAATCGACAGTATTTCAAAATTGTCCTTTGTTAAATATAGAATAAATAAAAGTAAAACTCGTAAATAAGAAGGATATATAAGATGTATAAAGCAATTAAATTAATCAATGAATCTATTAATAAAAAACCATTTGAAAAACCAATTAGAGTTTTTGGTTGGCAAGATGAATTTGATCACAACTTAATTCAAAGTGTAAGTAGTTATTTATTTGAAGACTTTGATGTAATTAGTAATCTTGCACCAATGACTAATGAAAACCGACCTGCCAATATTAAACCTAAATATTATGTAACAGTTCATGATACTGGTGATTCAGATCCTCTTCATACAGCACAGTTTTGGTCTAATACTGTACGTGATGAATATTGGGAACAAGGTAAATACGCATGTAGTTATCAATATGTTGTAGGTAATGATGGAACTTATCAACAAATCCCTGATAATGAAGTTGCATGGCATGCTGGTGATACTACTAAGTTTGATTATAAACTATATGAGACTAATGTTTTAGGTACAAATCCTAAACCTCAAATTACAATATCAAATGATGGTTATTTTGAGATTGATGGTAAAGTTTCTAATATTTTAGCACCTAGAGTTTACAAAGAAAAAAATGGGAAAGTAGTAAGTGACAGAATTGCTAAAACTTCGGACATTAATGACCAAAGTATTCTTTGTAAATTAATAGATGGTAAATATTATTTAGGCGAAGTATACTTTAATGAAACATATCAGCTTATCGCAAACCGTGGTGGTAATAATAATTCTATTGGTATTGAATCATGTGTTAACAGAAATAGTGATATTTATTACACATGGCAAAAAACAGCAAAACTAGTTGCGAACTTATTATTTAAATATAATTTAACATTTGATGATGTTAAACAACATCATTACTATAGTGGAAAAAACTGCCCACAAACAATGCGTGAAAATGGTATGTGGGAACATTTTATGAGTTTAGTAAAAACAGAATATGAATTCTGTAAGCTAATTGATGAAGGATACAAGTTTAAACTTATACCACTTTGTGATAATGTCAATTCAGTTGGACGTGTTAAATCAACTAATCAACCAATTAAATATCAAATAGAGATTATTAAAGATAATACAAAAGAAATTCTAATATTTTAATAAATGAGTGTTATATGAAAAGAAAATTAAATTTTATTATTTTAATAATTAGTATATTGTTAGTTGGTTTGTTAATATCAAATCTTGTGTTAGATGTTATTCATCTGGAAAAAAACTATAAAGAAGATATACTTTATAGTAAACACCGATTAGAATGTGATGAAAATGGTAAATTTAAAGTCTTGATACTCGCAGATGTCCACGCAAATGGAACATTACCAGATGATGTCAAAAATAACATTGAAACACTAGTCAATAAAGAACAGCCTAATCTTGTTATCTTTACTGGTGACAATACTATTTGTAATTCACCATTAAAAGTAAAAGAAGCTCTTCAATCGATGGTTGAACTAATTGAAAAACTTGAAATTCCATGGTGTCATGTTTACGGCAATCATGATGATGAATTAGGTGTATCTAAAGAAGTCCAACAAACAATATATGAATCATTTAAGTATTGTGTATCAAAAACAGATAGTGAAGAATTAACTGGTGTTGGTAATTATGTGTTACCAGTTTTTAAACATAATAGTAATAAGATTCTATCACTTGTTTGGTGTTTAGATTCAGGCACATACTTAGATAAAAATGATAGTTTAAAAACATCTGAAGTACCATTTGATGATCGCCCTGACTCACCATATGCCTATATTCACGAAGATCAAATTGAATGGTACAAAAATACATCAATTATGTTAGAAGAAAAATACCAAAGAAAAATCCCATCACTTATGGCTTTTCATATTCCCCTTCAAGAAAGTTACTATGGTTGGATTCAAAGAGAATCATTAGAAGAATGGACTGGTGAAAAGCACGAAAGTGTAGCCGCATCTAGATTCAATACTGGATTATTTGATGTCTTGGTTGAAAGAAAAGATGTTCTTGCTGTTGTTAATGGTCATGATCATATTAATGACTATATGGTAAAATATCAAGGTATTAAATTATGTTATTCACCAAATGTAAGTACTTTAACTTATCATGAA
>JBGVIL010000119.1:0-6273 GCA_045123185.1 Bacilli bacterium
AAAATTGAATAAGGAAAAGAAACGGCACAAGGTCGAACTCTCTTCCCTATAATTGTACTATCAATATAATTATAGAGCAAGAGTTCCTCCTTTGTCAAGAAAATTAATAAATTTTAGGAGGAATAAGAAAATGGCAAAGAAAAAGATTGATTTTACAGGATTAAGTATTGAGGAAATTGGTGAGATATTAAAAGATGGTGTTAGGATTAGGAGCTATGAGGGTGCAGATATAATGAGCGACCAACGCTATAAAGGTCAATGGGCTGTGCTACCTAATAGTATGTGGTCTAATGTTTTTGCACAAGAGGGCTTAGAGTTCTATTATGGTGATGACGGTAGGATATATACTAATGAAATCATCTACCTTGATTTTGACGAAAAGCTAAGAACTGATGAACAAAAGAGGATAAGGACAATAGGATTTGTTAAAAGAGATATAGACGAATTAAAAGAGCAATTAAAAGCAATAGCAGAAAATCCTAATGAATTTACAGACGAGTTAATTAGAGAATGTATTAAAAAACTAAATAAGAAAATCAGCTATTTAAATTGGTTAGAAAGAACACCTATAGAAAATATAATAGTAGCAGAGGAATTGAATGTTAAAGAGCTTAGAAAGAAAATGTACTTAGAGGGCTTTCAACAAGAGCGTACAGAGGGTAGTAAGACTTATATAGATACTTATAGAGTTACATTCCAAAATAGCTCTAAGAGCCGTTTAGGCAAGACAATATGGATTAAAGATACTATTATTAAAAAAGGCAAAAAGAAACCTATAAGAGAAAATATGGTAGCAAAAATTGAAGCTAGAATGAGCATGGGAATAACTGATAAATTAACTGAAAAAGATGAAATAGATTTTGTATCACTTGAAGCTTATACAGCATTATCTCAATCAGCAATCACAAATGGATATATAAAAATAGACCCAGATTCAATTTTAGTAATTAAAGATTTTTACCAACCTATAACTTTTAATGCAGTATCAGTTGGTAAAGATTTAGTTCCAGAGCATATAGATAACTATCAAGGAAAGAATGTTCTATGGGATGGTCAAATGCTAGGTGATAGCAGTTTATTTGTAGGATTAGAGGATTATGATATGGTGCTATTAAGACAATGCTATTTCAAAAGTGCAATGTTTAGGTGTGAATTAGTTGACTATATTAAGGATTATTGTAATAGAGTTGGGCTAGATTATGAAACAGGAACAGTAGTTGATATGTTCGGTAATGAAATGCCTATTAAAAACATAAGAGTAATTACAACTAATAATTCAATGAAATGGTTAAAATTTAGCAATTTAATGTTTGATACAGATAAAGAAATGTTCGAGCATTGGAAAAATATTGTAAGCACAGAATGGTCTAATCTATTCGCTATAGTAAAACATGATTGTGGCACTAAATATGGTGATTTAGTTAAATTAAGCTATCAAATGACAAATAGCTTAGTGCTTTCAGACGATAAAGGTGAAGCGATAAATGAATTGAAAAGTATAGTTGAACCTACTGAAAATTATATAAAAGAATTGCAAACAAATATTGAAACATTTAAGAAACATATTAGAACAGTTCACAAAAATGACGAGAGAGCAAATATGTATCTTGGGTTATTAAATCAACAACCAGATTTCGAGGGTACTAAAGAATTTCAAGAATATCGTAGAGATATAATCAAGCACATTAAAAAGAAAGCAATGAGTGGTCAAATTTTATTAAATGGAAATAATCTTACTTTATGTGGTAATCCTGTAGAACTAGTTCAATATGCTTTAATAGGAACATTTGAGAGCAGTTGGAACAATGTAGATTATGGTGTAATTAATGGATATACTAAGAGATTTGAAATCGGTGAAGAATTTACTTGTTTTAGAAGCCCACAAAATTATAAAAGTGGAATAACAATTTTTAAGAATATTTATAGTGAAGAAATAGAAAAATTATTTCCAAATTTAAGAGAAAATATATTAATTGTAGATTGTATGAAGTATGCAGTTCAAGATATGTTAAATGGTGCTAAGTAAAATTGGCACGTAACCTTGTGAACCCAAGCAAAAGGGGTGTCCTCATTTGAGGGCTATCGGTTCAGAACTGGTAACAGTTTATGAGTAAGGAAGCCTAAGTCCTTCTGGATAAGGTAATACCGAGTCAAGCAATTAATTGATTTATAAATGCGACAAATAATAAATATTAAAAGGAGTGGTTGTATGGAAGAAGAATTTAGAGAATTAGAAATTAGAGGGATGATTTATAAAGTTAGTAATACTGGAAGAATATTTGGTAAAAGAGGAGAATTAAAACAAAGATTAAATGAATGTGGATATTTAGAAGTTACTGTAGGAAAAACTAATAATAGAACTAGTGCAAGAGTTCATAGATTAGTAATAATGGCATTTAGACCATGTGAGGGAATGGAAAATTTAGAAGTTAATCATTTAGATTATAACAGAACTAATAATAATTTAGATAATCTTGAATGGACAACTCATATAGATAATGTTCATTATTCTTCTGATAAAGGTAATTATAAAGGAAGATTTAAAGGTGAAAATAATCCAAAGGCACATTTTACAGAGGAGCAAGTTAGAACAATAAGGGCTATGTATGAAAGTGGTTGGAAAATATCACAGATAGTTTATGAATTATATGGAGTAACACATTCTTCTAACCATTCAGAATATACTAGAACACATGGTTGGATTTCAGACATAGTAAAATATAAAACATGGAAACATATTGCTTAGTCGCATTTGCAGTATGTATCAATTAATTGAAGATGTATCGACTAATCGTGATGAATGTAGCGATGTAGGGTGGAGATTAGCACCACTCGAAGTGCAAGGCTACCTAATAGGTAGAAGAGATAGTCATTGCCATATGAAAGTATGGATTTCAAGGATTTTGATAGTGACTTCGTTTGTGCAAACAATGATAAAAACTTTATAGAGCTTGTAAAGAAATATACATGGGGTCAAACTCCAATTCCAGTAAACAACATACCACAACAAGATGCTAAATATAATTATAGCATAGAAGGTAAATTTGAAGCTAATGTGAAGTTAAAAAACTCATATATAGGTCAAATTACGAATTTAGCACAAATTGCAGTTTCACAAGTATCAGAACTTAAAAAGAACAAAGATAAATATGATAATGCAGAGCAAAGGATTAAACAATTAGAGGATATTATTATAGTATTAGTAGTATTAAGTAATGTAGCGATAGATAATGCTAAAAGAGTTTATGATTGCGACTTAGGTGCTTATTTAAGAAAATGCAGAAAAGAGGATTGTTGGATTACAGAAAATGATAAGATAGTTAAACCAGAGTTCTTTAAAGAGGTTAGCAAGAATGAAAATAGTAAATTTAAAATAATGGATTGTAATATTGATATGCTAGAGGTCAAAGCTTATAAGGGATATGAACGCAGAGTAAATCTATTAACATTATTAGAAAAACCTACTGGAAAATATAATGATAGGCAAGAAAATGCAATCTTAGAATTATTAGAATCAGCAAATAGAGAGATAAAGAAATTAAGAGCAAAGATTGAAATATTATATGAAAATGAGGGTGGGAAAAAAGAAATAAGTGATAAGGTATTAGATATAAAAGCAGATTTAGCAAGAGCTATTAACAAGAAAAACATAAATGAAAATACTTTCATAGATATGGTTAGGAAATGCTTTAAAGATAAAAAATGGACAATACACAGAGCATTACTTTTAGAGATATTAGTAGAATACAGGAATAAAAATGGGGAACTAATGATACAAAAGTGTTTAAAAAAGACGGAAAATAAATAGGTTAAAAAGCTCTAAACCCTTGGTATTACTGGGGTTTGGGGCTTTAATAATTTCGGATAGGGTAGATAGAATAAACATTTCTATCATCATTCAAACTTCAAAAGAAATTCTAATTTGTGTCTAGCTTCAAGTAACAGAGAGCAAGAGCTGTGAAAGTTATTTAGATGAAATTAGAGAGTGCTATATTTCCAATGCACTATAAGAATAGGGTATAGTTTCTAGGACTATAAGGGTGGCATTGTTACTCTACTAGTGTGGGTTTTGGCTAGTAGAGTTATAATGCTATATAATTATTTTTATTGAAATTTAGCTTATAGTATTCCACTATAAGTATAACATATCAATCAATTTAATGCAAGTGTCCATGCATTAAATTCCTTAAATTCTTAATTTTTAATTTATGAGGGGTTTCTTTCACCAACCTTAGCCCCTCGTACATACACTTAGATGAAGCCCACGTTTCTTCTAAGATGACCTCCTTATGAACCTAGGCAATTCATGAGGGTAAGAGTAGACATATTCTTCTGGATGCTGATGTATGTAGCTCCAGATTTACATAGTCTAAAATTGGACGTTGATTACAAGCGATAGATTCAACAGGGGCATATTGTCTCATAATGGCAATAGCTCAAAGAAAGAGTTGCGTAACTCTCTAAAATGTTGCTAAATTAATTTTCCTAATATATTAAAGAAATAAGATGAAATGCCATCGTCTTATTTCTCCTCTTTCGATGATTTATGCCCTTTTTAATCCAAAAGGGTAAATATATAAATTTTATTAATCTATATAAAAAATATTTCGAAGTGACATTAGTAATCACAACGAACCAAAACTTGATATCTTTCAAGTGAACCCCAAATAATTTATTAATTTTATTTTCTTTTACTTCTATTTTAATTTATAGAGTGCTTAACGTTTTTCTATTTTTTGTTGAGCACTCAATTAAGTTAAAATTGTCCCTTAATAGGGATATTTTCTATCTACTATTTCTTCTACATCTATAGTAATTGGTAAGCAGATTGGGAAAGTTCCTATATTAGGAGCTTTCTAACGTATATTCGAGAATAATTCTCTTAACATAATAATTATTTATTCCCAAAATATTAGTTAAAGGGCAGAGCATTTATTATGTTCTGCCCAATTTTTGAAAGGTAAGGTGGTTTAAAATGGAAGAAGTAATAAAAACTATGACTTATAAAGAATTTAAGGCTTGGTGTAATGAAAGAGCGTGTGATGGCAGATGGAATAACATTGAAACTATAACTTGTTTAGATATTATTAAGGAGATAGACAAGATAAAAGTAAAAGGTTTATTTAAAAAGAAAGCTACTGAAAAAGCAAGAGAAGATGCTTTTAATAAAATTAAGGAGGTATTATAAATGGAAAAAGAAAGAAAAGTATATTACTTAAGTAATAATGTGTTCGTAACTTATATGATAAGCAAAGGTGTTGAATTTTGTGAAGAAAAGCTAGAAAAGAAGGAATTTGAAGGTAAGCTAAGATTTTCATTCCCATTCTATACAGATGACCCTCGATTTTTAGAAGCTAGAAATGAAATTTTTAGATGTAAAGATACAGGAGAAAGACTTTATTTCCCAGAGATAAGTAATAACGACCAATTAAGCTTTAAAGATGCTAGTGATGTAAGATTTCAATCTATTAGAAGGAAATTTCCAAAGAAAGGTAGGTGATAATATGACTATAAAAGAATATTATGCAGTAAATCGTGATAAATGGGTTGAATATAAGCCAAAGAATAAGGGTATTTACATGCTATCTAAGGATAATTATGTAGTTTATGTCGGAAGTAGTAATACCAGTATATATAATAGAATAGCTTGGCATAAATCCAAAGGCAGAGATTTTGATAAAGTCCATTATTGGGACTTTACAGGATTAGAAATAACAGAAGAGGAAATAAGAGATTTAGAATATTATTTTATGAGTTTGTGTGATGGATTAAAGGATTGTACTAAGCACGATTTTAAAAATACTCCAAGATATGACTTATTAGCACAAGCTCCATTTAGAACTTTTAATAAAGATGATTTAAGTGTTAAATTATTTAGGTGGTGATGGCTATATGAAAAAGATGTTATTAGTTATGTATTTCATAAGTGCATTAGCAAATTTGTTTAATTAGGTGAAAAATAAATGGAAAAGGCGTATAATATGTGGAATTATATAGGATATATAATAGCATTAATAGAGCTGTTAATTTATCTAATTATAAAGAAAAAAGAAAGGTAGAAGGTAAATGGCTAGGAAACGTAAAGAATATGAGGATATGACTTTAGAAGAGAAGCTAAGAGAATTGAAATTTCAAACAAAGGAAGATTTTAGAAAACTTAGGGAAAAGGAATATGCCGTAGGCAAGAGCAGAAAACGAAAATTAAAAAGTGAGAACGCAAGAAAAAGAAAAGCTAAAGAAAGAAAAAGGAATAGGAGGAATTGGGATGATTAA
>JBGVIL010000120.1:0-2341 GCA_045123185.1 Bacilli bacterium
TTAGCTTATCCAGTAACAGACCCAGATTGGCAAACTAAAGGTATCCAAGTTACTATTCAAGGTACTGGTTCAATCACTTGGTCATTCTATGCTCCAGTTGATGGAATGGTAATCGTACCATCTTTATATACTGCTAGTGAAAATCAAGGAGTTATGATGCAATTAGACTTTGGTGGACAGCAACCAAAATGGGCTAACTATTGGAATGCAATGGGAGCAACTGCTACACCTAATCGTGAATACTTAGAACCATCAGAAGTAACTATTCCTAACACTGCAATGACAACATTAGGAGAAGGTAAAGCATATGGATTACATATGTTACAATATACAGACCAACCAGTATTAAAAGTAACAACAAAAGGATGGCATACTGTATCAATCATGATGCCAGCAGTATCTCCAGCTATGTTGTTAGATGATGGATTCATGACATTCTCTGTTCCTGAACAAACCGTAGGAGACGGAACATTTGATGTGTTCGGATTAAACTTCTTATCATTACAAGACTACAAACGTATGGTAACTAATAGAGAATAAGGGGTGTTGAACTATGGCAATGAAAGTCGCAATTCAACAACACGATAAAAATGTTAAGGTATTTTTCAATGTAACTATTGATGGAGTAGTAGAGCCAATCACTGGCTCTACTGTCTATTTTAAAATGATGAATAAAGCAAGTGGAACACAAATTGTAAAACCATGTGAAATTACAGATGGAGAAATGGGAGAATGTTTATTTACATTTACAGAAGAAGAAACTGCCGAAGTTGGCAACTATATAACTGAACTTGAAATTGAGTTTGAAAATGGAACACGTTTATCAGTGGATAATCCAATCACGTTATCAATTACACAAGAAACTATCTGTCAACATAGACAGTTTGGTAGAACTATTAAAATGTTTTAAATACATAGGAGGTAATTAAAATGATGGAATTAGTATCTGTCATCATCGTTGCATTAGTGGTGCAACAAGCAGTAGAAGCAATCAAAAAAGCTATTAAAATTAAAAAAGGATATTCTTTGTTTAATTTAATTAATGTGAAAGTATTATTATCTATTATTATTTCAATTGTATTATGTGTATCAGCACATATTGGTATCTTAGCGATGTTAGGAGTTGGGGAAGTAATTCCTATGGTAGATTATATCCTAACTGGGCTAATCGTTAGCAGTGGAGCTAATGGTATTCGTGAGTTACAAAAACAAATTCAAACTACAAAACAAGGAGAGGAAAAATAATGTCACGAAAGACTATTGATATAACAGGTCAAGTATTTGGTTATTTAACTGTTATAGAAATAGATAAAACACCTAGAAAAACAACAAGAAAATATTGGATATGTAAATGCAAATGTGGAAATATTGTAAGTGTACCTGGAACAAGACTTAGAAATGGAGAAATAGTGTCATGTGGATGTAAAAAACACGAGTTCAAAGATATTACAGGTCAACGTTTTGGAAGATTGGTTGCAATCGAAAGAGTTAGGGTAGATGATAAGTGGAAATGGAAATGTCAGTGCGACTGCGGGAATATTTGTTATGTTGGTATTGATACATTAGGTAGAGGTACATATAGTTGTGGTTGTTTACATGATGAAAGTGCAAAAATGGTTGCGAGTAGACCGGATTCATATTTCAATACACATAAAGGTAAATTACATCCACGTTATAATCCTAATTTAACAGATGAAGAAAGAAATAAACAAAGAGCAAGTGAGGAAGGATATGACAAATGGAGAATTGATGTAAAGCAAAAAGCAAATTATACTTGTGATTGTTGCGGTAGAAGAGGTGGAAATTTACATTCACACCATTTATACTCATATTCAAAGCATAAAGATTTAAGAATAGACATAGACAATGGAGTATGTTTATGTGAAAAATGTCATAAAGAATTTCATAAAAAATTTGGTTATGACAATACAAAAGAACAATACATAGAATTTAAAAAGGAGAAATGAAAAATGTCATATACATTTAGACAAAACTTATTACCTTCAAATAAATATTCAATTAAAGCACCATATTCAATGAATGCTGAATACATCACAATCCATAATACATCTAACTCTGCTAGTGCAGATGCAGAAGTTAGATATATGATTAGCAACAATAACCAAGTATCATATCACGTATGTGTAGATGAAAGAGAAGTTATTCAAGCTATTCCATTCAACCGTAATGCATGGCATGCGGGAGATGGTGCTTCAGGAACAGGTAACCGTAAATCAATCGGTATTGAAATTGCACGTTCAACTGGAGATGCTAACTTATTTGCACAAGCAGAACAAAACTGTGCAGCATATGTTGCTAAACTTTTAAAAGAACGTGGATG
>JBGVIL010000121.1:0-2150 GCA_045123185.1 Bacilli bacterium
GTTCTTACGAATTCTTCCATCGTGTCATTTCTTTTTTCCAATGATCGAATCGTTCTTTCATGTTCTCTATTTTGAGCCTCTAAATTATCAATTCTTGCTGATAATTTTTGCTCTTCGATATTAGATAATTTAGCTTTTACAAAGGACATATCCTGAACAAGCTGTAAGAGTAATTCTTGTATTTTATCGTCTCCCATATTATCCCTCCTTTTTATATCAAAATAAAAAGAGTGTTTTAAACGCTTTTTTGTTTATTAAACTATTACCCAATTGTTCCTAAAAGTCTATTCATCAAGCTTTCAATTGGTAGGCAAATTAAAATAAATATTAGTTCAATTCTTCTTGAGTTCCTTTTGTTGTGATTATATTAGTTGGAGATGTTTTACAGTAATAATAATCCCCCGACGGCGTGATAAATGCAATCCTTGTGTTATTAGCTATCCCAGAGAAACTAATGATGGAATCTAACATGGTTTGTCTGTTAAAGTTGATAGCACCGTCTGAACCGTATTGATTTTTAAAAGTAGTATTAAAAGAAGCAATTATAGTGCTACTTTCACCACCCGCTATTAGTATAGTAGGTGTCTTATATGGTGATGAACCATCTAAAGGATTACTATCTAAAGAATGTGCCATTGTTATTATTGCTCCATTAAGTTTATTTTTTCTTTCAACACTTATGAATGCCCAATCCGAAATATTAGAATCAGAAGCAATGTTAGATGTTGTCGGAGGTATGTCGCTAGAAGTGTCATAAACATTTAAGCAACAATGACGACCTGTCACACCATTAATAACTAGGTTTTCAACACTTCCCCATTCACCATAATTGCCTATTTTTATTACGCTCCCTAAACAGTAGTCTGCGTCTAAGTCTGTCAATATATTACCACCAACGTAACCAACTAAATGTACTAAGTGGTGACAACTATCACATCTAACTTGAACCGCAGACGATATTGAACCTCTAATTTGCAACATAGTGTGTAAATTCCAACCATAGACACCCTTACACTTCGTATCATTTCCAATTGATAAACCAATATGGCAATTTCTAGCGTAAAAGTCTGTTATATAGATATTACCCGTGTCTAGGTAACAACCATAATAGAAGTTAGCGACATGTACATTGATTAAAGATGATATAGCACCTCCTGTAATACCATAGCATTTAACGGTGAAGTTCTCCTGTTCTATATTATCGGAATCTACGTAAGTTTTAGTTCGGTCAATTGTGTAATTATATTGATTTTCATTGCCTTTGATTATAACATTTGAAATAGTCCCCGTCGCTAGACTAATAGCACACTCTCCATCTCTTAAATTCATGAAATAAAGCCATGTAAACCCTTTAGCATTTGGGTCCTTTGTGAAAGCTGACACTTCGCCAATTAGCGATAACTGCCTAGATTTTAAGTCAATAGGTCTATCAAAATAGAAGTCACCGACTGGTAGTACAAGTGTGCTACCAAACCCCAAGTAAACTTGTGAAAGTATTCTACTGTTACTTTCCGCATATTCTGCACCTGTTCGTATTCCTAAATTCGGGAGGAAAACCATATTTGTATTTTCTACAATAGGTTTTATGTGGTAACTTGATTTATCAATGCTATTTGTACTCCAAGAAACTTTTTTATACAAACATTTTGGCATATCTCCTTCTTCATAAAACCCTTTAACTTCAAACGTGGAGTCCATCGGAAGTTTATTTAAAACTTCATCGCTTGGAAATATATCGAATGTTTTAATTTCAGACAATTGTGCATTAGTTTGAGCTAATTCACTTTCAATTTCTCTTATTTTTTCTTGTGAATTTTGTTTAATTTCATCTACAATTGTTCCTAATGGTGCTTGCTTTGTTCCATTTAAATCCTGAACTAATAGACTTTCTGAACCATCCAACTCATTTTTTAAAGGTAAATCTTTAATATATTTAGCCTTAACTGACATAATCGTTCCTCCTTTATTCTTTAAAATCGATTCCTGTAATTAAAATATTTCCATCATCTGTTATTAAAATTTCACGTCCTACATCCGTAATAATTTCTTCTATTGCAGATAAATTACCATAAATATTTTCTTGAATTTCAAAATCAAAACTAGGCAGTGTTATTTTACACCCATCATTATCCAATAGGACAATTTGCAAT
>JBGVIL010000122.1:0-4079 GCA_045123185.1 Bacilli bacterium
ATAAAGGAGAGGTTAATATGAAATCAATGTTAATAAAAGAATTTAAAGAAATGGGTTATAGAAAATTAGGTGGTAAAAAATTAGAAAGTTATAGTTTTTATACATTAGTAGGGTATTATACAATAATAAAAAAAGGTGGAACTATAAAATAAATTAAATTAATAGGAACTAATAAATAATTAAAATAGTATAATATAATATAGAGAGGAACTAATCCTCTCGAATATAAAAAGGAGAGATTGAATATGGTAGAAGTATTATTAACAGCAGCAGCATTAGGATTACTTGGTGGATTTTTATATACACTAGTAGTTGTTATAGAAGAATGTGAAGAAGAGGAGGAAGATAAATAATGTTAGCTGATATAACATTTGTAGGAATTATAATGGCAGTTGTAGGATATGTATTAGGAAAAGCACACTCCGATTTTAAACATCAAGTGGAAAAACATTTTATAGAAAAAGAAGCAATGGTAACATTTGATGAAGAAAAAGCTAAAGATATAGAATTAAAAACTAAAAAATAGAAAAGGAGGATTATTCCTCCTTATTTTCTATATAGGAGTTGATATTATGAGATATAATAATTATCATTCACATTCATGTATGAGTAATATTCGTAGTCTTGATTGCGTAGTCAAACCTATTGAATATATTAATAGAGCAAAAGAATTAGACGGAGATAAAGCAATATATTTTACAGGAGAGCATGGGTGGCAAGGTGATATATTTACATCTTATACTTTATGTAAAGAAAATAATGTTAAGATGTTAGTAAGTGCAGAAGTATATTATGTAGAAAATAGATTAGAGAAGGATAAAAATAATTATCATCTTATGATGATAGCTAAAAACGAAGAAGGTAGAAAAGATTTAAATAGAATATTATCCGAAGCAAATAAATCAGGATTTTATTATAAACCGCGTATAGATAATGAATTATTATTTAGTATTAATCCTAATAATATGATAATCACAACTGCATGTGTTGCTAGTAGATTAAGAAACGAAGAAGGCTTAGATGATTGGGTTATTCAAATGAAAGAATATTTTGGCAATAATTTTTATCTTGAGGTACAAAATCATAATGAAGAAGTGCAAAAGAAACACAATAAAAAGGTACTAAGATTAAGTGAAAAATATAATATTCAAATAATACATGCAAACGATTCACATTATATATATCCAAAAGATGCAAAATATAGAGATTTATTTCTTAAAGCAAAAGGGATAGTGTACGAAGATGAATCAAACTTTATACTAGATTATCCTACATATGATGAAATAGTAAAGAGATATGAAATTCAAGGAATACTATCAGATAATCAAATTAAATCAGCATTAGATAATACTCTTATATTTGATTCATTTGAAGGTATAACAATAGATACTGAAATTAAAATGCCACATATATGCGAAAATCCAAAACAAGAATTGAGAGATATTATTAATAAAGAATGGTCAGAAAGAGAATTGAATGAAATAGATGAAAAAGATATAGATAAATATTTAAATGCAATAAGAGAAGAAATACAAATAATAGAAGATACGAATATGTCTGAATATTTTGTATTGGACTATAAAATAATGAAAAGAGGAAAAGAAAAATATGGTGGATGTCTTACTAAAACAGGAAGAGGTAGTTCTCCTAGTTTTTATATAAACAAACTATTAAGATTTACCGATATAGATAGACTAACTAGTCCTGTTAAATTATATCCTTCAAGATTTATGAGTACAACAAGAATCTTAGAATCAAAATCTTTGCCTGATATAGATATGAATACAGCTTCACCTGAACCATATATACAAGCATCAAAGGATATTCTAGGTGAAGATGGTGTTTATTATATGGTAGCCTATAAACCATTACAAGATGCCTCGGCTTTTAGATTATGGTGTAAAGCAAATGATATGAATATTAAAGATTATGATGATGTTGCTAAAAATTTAGAGGAATATGAGGATAATCCAAAATGGAAAGACATCATAGAAGAAAGCAAAAGATTTAAAGGAGTAGTAGAATCTGTTGCCCCATCACCTTGTAGTTTTCTTTTGCTTGACAAACCAATAAGTGAGGAAATAGGATTAATAAAAGTAGGTGATATATACTGTTGTTGTTTAGACGGATATAATTGCGACCGCTATAAACACCTTAAAAATGATATATTAACTGTTTCCGTTTGGAAAATAATAAAAGAAGTTTGTGATTTAATAGGGATGGATATACCTACTATTAAGGAATTAGAGAGTTTGTTAGATGAGAAGACTTATAGTATGTATGAATTAGGATTAACTTGCACTTTAAATCAAGCAGATTCAGATTTTGCTACACCTTTATTTAAAAAATTTGCTCCAAAAAGTATAGCCGAAGTTGCTCAAATGGTATGTATGATTAGACCCGGTGCCGCCTCAATGTTAGATGATTTTATACAAAGAAAACCATATACAACTGGATTTGAAGAATTAGATGAATTACTGATTGATAGTCAAGGAAGAATGTGTTATCAAGAATCCGTTATGTCATTCTTAATATGGTTAGGAATACCCGAATCCGAAAGTTACGGAGTTCTTAAAAAAATAGCGAAGAAAAAATTTACTAAAAAAGAATTAGAAGAGCTTCATGAACAATTGATTGAAGGATGGATAAAAAAAATAGGTAGCACAGATGGATTTCAAAAAATGTGGGATATAGTTGAGGCAAATGCGTCTTATTCATTTAATTCTTCTCATTCACTTTCTGTTGGATTAGATAGTTTATATGGTGCTTATTTGAAATCTCATTATCCTTTACAATATTATACAGTCGTATTTAATAATTATGAAGGAGATACTGAAAGAACAGCTAAACTTACTGAAGAATTAAAATATTTTAATATAGAATTAAAAAGTCCTAAATTTAGATATTCTAAAGCTGAATACTCATTCGATGAAAAAAGTAATGCTATATATAAGTCAGTATCATCAATTAAATTTTTAAATCCTACAGTTGCTGAACAACTATATTCATTACGTGATAATGAATATTCTACATTTACAGATTTATTGATAGATATAAAAGAGAAAACCAACTGTAATACTAGACAATTAGATATATTAGTAAGATTAGACTTCTTCCAAGAATTTGGCAAAAGAGCTAAATTACTTGAAGTTGTTAATATATTTAATCAATTATATGGTAAAAAGCAAATTAAAAAAGATAAATTAATTTGTAAAGAAGAATTAGTAAGACAATATGCATCAACTGAAACAGATAAAATGTTTAAAGGTATAGATATGATAGGTTTAATAAAACATTTAGAATCTAACTTACCTAATGAAGATATAACTATAAAAGAAATAATCAAAGCTGAATTAGAATATACAGGTGTGTCAAATTATAGAAATGATGACCTAGAAGAAGGTACTCTTATTGTTGTTGGTGTTGATACAAAATATTCTCCAAAACTTAAGTTCTTAAATCCATTAACAGGTAATAGTGAAAATGTTAAAATTAGTAAAAAGATATTTAAAAATCAGCCATTAGAAATTGGTGATATGATAATTGCATATGGCATAGATGAAAAACCTAAAAAAACTAAAGTAGATGGAAAATGGATTCCTACGGGGGAATATGAGCTTTGGCTAAGTGATTATAAAATTATTTCTCAAGATTAGGAATAAGTAAACAATTAAAATAGTATAATATAATATAAAAGTTAAATCAACAAATGAAAAAGAACTTAATAAACTAATGATAAAAATATTAATTAAATTGTTAAGGAGTTGATATTATTTGTATTCAATTAAGATTGTAACAACCGACAAAGAAATTAATCTAGATAATCTATCGGAACATGATACTGAAATAATTTTAAGGAATGTATATGATTCAATTAAAAATATTCAGGAGTATATAAAATTTACAGATAATATAAAAATATCTGCTTTTGAACTTAAGCATTTTGTAGTTCAATAGCCAAACCAATAATTAAAATAATCTATGGAGGATAATAACATGAGAAAATTATTAAGAAAATTAGAAGGTGAAATGAAGGAACAAGAAGTAAAAGAAGAATTACAAGAAGAAGGAATGACAGA
>JBGVIL010000123.1:0-2419 GCA_045123185.1 Bacilli bacterium
AACTAAGTAATGCAGAAGTTATGACTATGCAAGAAGAAGAACAAATTAGATTTTAAAAGGGAGCTATTTAGCTCCCTTTATTATCAGATAAGGAATGATTTGAATGGCAAGTAGAACACAAAACTCTACTAAGGAGATGACAATATTTGAAAAACGAACTGTCACCAACATAACAAGAAATATTGAAATGTATGAAAGAATGTGTCCTTCTAATCAAAAGCTATTTGCAGACTTTTTACAATATCTAACTATGAATAATTATAGTTATGTAACTTGTTTAGCAATGAAATCAAGTATGGTTAAATTCTTTCAATGGAATTTAGATTATAATAAAGACACGACATTTTATACATTATGTAAAATTCATTTTACAAGATTCTTTGAATACTGTATGTTTGTTGATAATATGACTTACGATAGAACAATCATCATTAAAAGTCATTTAAGCACACTATCAGAATTCTGTGAACATTGTTTAGGAATGAGAAAATTTAATCGAAATCGAAATAATCAACCAAAAGGGAATAAGTGGTTTAAATATAAAAACATAGTTCAATATGTAGAAGTACCTATGAAACCCAAGAAAACTACATCAAGCAATATTGATACTATTGCAGAAAAAGATGTTGAACGATTAAGATGGTATATTATAGAAACAAAACAATGGGATGCTTATGTAGTATTATACTATGCTAAAATGGGATTGGATATTCTAAATTTAACAATAGATAATATTATGGAAACTGGAGATGAGTATTGCAAGAAGTGGGTGAGATATTTAGATAAATATGGTTTACCTTTCAAAAACGCTATGGTGTTCCAAGAGGAATATAATGTATGGCGACCAATGACTCATGAAGACATTCTTCCATATGAGGAATTCTTTTCTTATTTCATTGGAAAGAAGGTGGTAATCTGTAACGAATATTCAACAAAAGGAGTAAATAATAAAAATTAGGAGGTAATTAAAATGATGGAATTAGTATCTGTCATCATCGTTGCTTTAGTAGTGCAACAAGCAGTAGAAGCAATTAAAAAAGCTATTAAAATTAAAAAAGGATATTCTTTATTCAAACTAATTAATGTAAAAGTGTTATTATCTATTGCTATTTCAATCGTATTATGTGTATCAGCACATATCGGTATCTTAGCGATGTTAGGAGTTGGGGAAGTAATTCCTCTAGTGGATTATATCCTAACTGGGCTAATCGTTAGCAGTGGAGCTAATGGTATTCGTGAGTTGCAAAAACAAATTCAAAATGCTAAAAATGGAGATGAAAATAATGAGTTACACATTTAGACAAAATATGGTGTCTAGTTCAAAATATTCAATTAAATGTCCTTACTCAATGAACGCTCAATATATTACTATTCATAATACATCAAATTCTGCTAGTGCAGACGCAGAAATTAGATATATGATTAGTAACAATAATCAAGTATCTTTTCATGTATGTGTAGATGAAAAAGAAGTTATTCAAGCTATTCCATTCAACCGTAATGCATGGCATGCGGGAGATGGTGGAAATGGTAATGGTAACCGTAAATCAATTGGTATTGAAATTGCACGTTCAACTGGAGATGCTAATTTATTTGCACGAGCAGAACAAAACTGTGCAGAATATGTAGCTAAACTTTTAAAAGAACGAGGATGGGGAATTGACCGAGTTAAACGCCACAAAGACTGGTCTGGTAAAAACTGCCCTCATAAAACGATGGAAAAAGGTTGGCAACGCTTCTTAAATATGATTCAAGCAGAATTAAACAAATTAAACGGAGCACCAAAACCTCAACCACAACCTAGCCAACCATCTACAGGTAAATTTAAAGTTGGAAACTATAATGGATATGTAGTGACTACTGACTCATTAAATGTACGTTCACAACGTAATGGTGGTTCTACATTATTAACAACAATTCCAAAAGGAACAAAAGTTTATGTTCGCTATGTAATGTATCAAGACAATAGTGCTACGCCTAAAGGAGCATTATGGGGTGGAGTAGAATATAATGGTAAAACTGGATTTATCAATCTAAACTATGTACAACCAACTTCTGCTCCAGTAGTAAACACAAGCTTTAGAGTTAAAATCAATACAGCAGTATTAAACGTTCGTAAAGAACCTAACGCTTCATCTCGTATTGCGACACAAGTAAGAAGTGGAGAAGTATACACAATCGTTGAAGAACGAAATGGTTGGGGTCGCCTAAAGTCTGGAGCGGGCTGGATTAGCTTATATTATACTAAACGTTTATAATATGTGTTAGTAGATACTCCATCAAGAATCGGGGTGAAAAGATGGAAGGGATTGTTGAATTAGTTTCTACGTTTGGTCTATCAGTAGCATTATGCTTGGCTTTTGCTTGGTTCATTTATAAAATTTTTAACTGGATGCGTGAAGATTCTAACAAAAGAGAA
>JBGVIL010000124.1:0-10921 GCA_045123185.1 Bacilli bacterium
ATAATAAAAAAGTACAAGTCGAGATAGCTTTGAAAGATAATCTATCGAAGCAATTAGACTCACTTTCATCTAAAGTAAAGAAAGTTGCCCAAGATATGCAGAACTCTGTCAGAAGTATGCAAAATGCATTTAATGGTGTAAAGATAAATACTACTGGCATAGACTCTAGTATTAGTTCTATTAAGAAGAAACTTCAATCTTTAGGCAATGAGGAAGTTAAGATAGATGCTACTGTTGATGTTGATGCTTCTGCTGTAGAAGGGCTTAATAATGGAATAGATATTGTAGACTTAACAACAATGGCTAGTATTGGTAATGTCGGTAGCACTATGAGTAATGTAAGTTCTACTATGCAACAAATGAGTACTAGTATAAGAAATAGTATGCAAGGGGCTATACAAGATACTGAATCTTACCAAGCTAAGATTAAACAAGTAACTAATGTTTGGGAAGAACTTAATACCAAAATGAGTCAAACACCTCCATCTGGTTTTGAAAACTATACTCCAGTGCTTGATGATATTAAAAAGGAAATTATTAGTTTGATAGCATTTTTTGAAGAATTTAAAGATGAAGTTGGTTCTGCTAATAATGCTCTAAGTAGTTTAAACTCTATGCAAGATTCTATTAAGAGTAGAAGTATATTTACTGATAATAAGCCTAAAATTCAAAATGAAATAGATAAAATGGTTCAAAATTCTACACCAAGACAAGGGGTAGAGATACCAGTAGAAATAAAGAATTTAGCAGAAGTTAAAAGTACTATTGCTAAATTTAAGGCTCAAATAAAAAATAATGAAGCCGAAATAAGTGTTAATACTGGTAAATTAAGAACAACTCAAACGATATTAGAAAACCAAATCAAGAGTATTAAATCTAAACTTACGGAATCAATAAACATAGGAGATACTTCTGGAATACAAAAGTATCAGCAACAACTTACTACAGCTTTTAGAAAGCTAACACAAGAAAGTAGCAAATATAGTAGTAATATTCAGAAACTTAAGCATGAGAATATAGCACTAAATGAAGCTATAAGACTTAATACAAATGCTTCTAAGCAGATGGTAAATACAATTAATCAGAATAATACTGCTTTAGGTAAATTAAAATCATTTGTTGGTACTGCTACAACAAAGCTTAAAGAAATGGCTACTGCTCAAAATACTGTTACTAAGAGTAGCAATAAGATGAAAGGTGCATTAAGTAATTTAAAAGGTATCTTATCTCAATTAGGAATTATGTTTGGTATATACCAATTAGTTAACTTTTCTAAGAGTTGTGTAAACACTGCTTCTGACTTAGAAGAGGTTGCTAATGTAATTGATGTTGTTTTCGGTGAATCAGCAGATACTATGAATGACTGGGCTAAGACTAATGCTAGTGCGTTTGGTTTATCTGAATTATCAGCTAAACAATATTTAGGAACTATAGGCTCAATATTTGATAGCTCTGGTATGGGAAAATATACTGCTGAAATGAGCAAACAAATTGTTCAACTTTCTGGAGACTTATCGTCATTTTATAATTTGTCTAATGAAGAAGCCTTTACTAAAATAAGGTCTGGATTAATGGGTGAAGTAGAACCTCTTAGACAACTAGGAATTAATATGTCGGTTGCAACAATGGAGAGTTATGCTCTTTCTAAAGGTATTACAACAGCATATTCAGAAATGAGTCAAGCAGACCAAGTAATGTTAAGATATAACTACCTTATGGAAATGACAAGAAAAGTGCAAGGAGATTTTGCTAATACACAATATAGTTATGCTAATAGTGTTAGAACATTACAAAATAGTTTTAGTGCTTTAAAAAGTGAATTGGGTCAAAGTCTTATAGCTTGTTTAACACCAGTTATAAAAGTAATTAGTACAATAATATCATATTTAACTGCCCTAGCTAAAGCATTTAATAATTTCCTTAGAAGTATTGGAATCTTAAAAGGTGTTGCTGGTGCTGTTGGTAGTGCTATAGATAAAATAACAGGTAATGATACTATAGGGGGATTAGGTGATGTTGGTAGTGCAATTGGTGGCGTTGGTGATTCTGCTTCTGGTGCTAGTGGAGCTGTTAAAGACCTAAAGAAAGAATTAAAGGGTTTAATGGGTATTGATGCACTTAATAAATTACCAGAACCTAATAGTGACTCTGGTTCTGGTGGAAGTGGAGGTTCTGGAGGTTCTGGAGGCTCTGGTGGAGGTGCTGGTGGTATAGATACTAGTGGTTTAACTATAGAACCAGTTGAAGGATATAGCAGAGAATTAGAATCTGAATTGGACAGAATTTCTAAGATGGTACAAGCATGGTTAAATACATTTAACTTTAATCCATTAATAGAATCATTCAAGAGGTTTGGAAGTGCTATTAGTACGGCTTTACAACCAGTAGGTAAACTTATAGGTTGGTTCTTGAAAGATGTCCTAGACCCATTAGCTCACTTCACAATAGAAAGTATATTACCTAACTTCTTTGATACTTTAAGTGGAATATTAGAAATATTATCACCTATATTAAAGAATGCTGTAGATGCTTTCATAATATTTAATGAAATAGTGTTAATACCTATTGCTAAATTTACTGGTGGAGTATTCGTAAAAGTATGGGAAGCTATAAATACTGTGCTTGAAAAGATTGGTAACTTCTTTAATAGTAACCCTATAGGTCAAAAGATAGCAGAAGTTATGGGTACTATTGTCGGAGTATTAGCTGGTATTGGTGAAACAATATTAATAGTTGTTGGAGTTATTAAAACAGTAACAACAGTAGCTTCTGGTATATCTAAAGCTGTAAGTTTGGTAACTTCTGCATTTTCATTGTTAACAAGTCCAGTTGGTTTAGTAATAGCTGGAATAGTAGCTTTAATTGCTGTTATAGTTCTATGTGTTAAGCACTGGGATAAGATTAAAGAAGTTGCTTCTAATGTTTGGGAAGCTATTAAGAACGCTTGGAGTACTGCTTGGAGCTGGTTTAAATCTACAGTAGTAGACCCTATAGTGGAAGTATTTAGCACTTGTTGGGATACAGTATCAAATGTAGTTACTGTAGCTGTTATGTTAATACAATCCATATGGAATGGTATAGTCGATTTCTTTAGTGGATTATGGGATAACGTAGTTACAGTATTTACAAGCTATGTAGATTTAATAAAACAATTATTTGAAGCATGGATAATTGCATTGAAAACTGTATGGACACCTATTATCAAGTTCTTCAAAGACGTATGGGATAGCATTGTAAATGCTTTAAGTCCAGTAATAGATACGGTAGTAGATTTCTTCAAGAAAGCTTGGGATAGCATTAAAAATGTATGGAAGGTTGTTTGTAGTTGGTTCAAGACTACAGTTCTTACACCAGTTCAAAATGCTTTCAATACTGTTTGGGATACAATAAAGAATATAGTATCTAAAGCTTGGGAAGGTATTAAAACTTTATGGAAGGTTGCTAAAGATTGGTTCAATAATACAGTTATAAATCCAATCAAGAATGTATTTAGTACTGGTTGGGATGCAATCAAGAACCTTGCTTCAAGTGCATGGAGTGGTGTTAAGAATATATGGAATACAGCTAAGGATTGGTTCGGTAATATATTTGAAGGTGTCAAGAATGTTATAAAGACTAAATTTGATGGCATTATAACACCTATAACTAACACATTTAATACTGTTAAATCAACTGTATCTGGTGCTATAGATAAAATTAAATCTTGCTTTAACTTTACTTGGTCATTGCCAAAGTTAAAACTACCACATTTTAGTATCAAAGGTTCATTTAGTTTAAATCCACCTAGCGTACCATCATTCGGCATAGAATGGTATAAGAACGGTGGTATCATGACAGACCCAACTTTATTTGGTATTAATGGAGCTAAAGCTATGGTAGGAGGAGAAGCTGGTGCAGAGGGAATCATTCCATTGAACACATTATGGAAACAATTAGATAACTTTGCAGATAAAATAGTATCTGGTATTATGTCTAACAATAATGGTCAAGATTTGACAGTAAATCTATTATTAGATGGAAAATTAGTTACTGCGACAGTAGTAAAGAATATCAACAATCAAACAAGACTAACTGGTGTTAGTCCATTGAAGTAATCAAGAAGAGGGCGTATTACCCTCTTCTATTAAATTTAAAAATTAAATAATCAATATAATAGGAGGTAGATTTATAAATGGAAGCGTTATTACAAATAAATGGAGTTGCTATGCCTACACCAGGAAGTATCGAGATTACTTACCAAGATTATGACAGCTCCGAATCTAACAGAAATGCTAAAGGTGAACTAATCAGAGAAAGGGTTAGGGCTGGGGTAAGGCGTTTAGATGTGTCATGGAAGGTGCTATATGCAGATGAAATGGCTAAAATATTAAATGCTGTAGAACCAGTATTCTTCAAAGTTAGATTCTTTGACCCAAAAACTGCTACATTTCAGACAGCAACAATGTATGTAGGAGATAGAAAACCAGTATTTTATATGTTAAGAGATGACAAAATCATTTATACAGATTTTTCAATACCATTAATAGAAAAATAGAACAGGAGGTGATTAAATGTTTGACGCTAGAAATGTTATGTACAATGGAAGAGAGTGGAGAACTAGAATAATATTCGACAATGGTACTACAATATTTGATGAAACTACAATATGCTCATGGGAGATTACTTGTGAGCAAGATACTTCAAAGATAATCGGTGCTACCCAAGGTAAGCAATTAGAAGTTGTATTATTAGCAGATGTAGGAACTAATTTAAATGGAACTTTTAAGCTAGAAGTTGGCGAATATTATTATGATAAAGTAGAAGAGAAATATAAGACTTATTGGTTCAATATGGGGCAATATTGGAAAGTTGAAAGTGTGGAGCAAAGAGATTCACAAACTGTATGTTTAACAGCTTTCGACCCTATGGTTTACTTATTTGGGGAAGATAAATACAGAGAAGGTGGTAATAGCACAGAAATAACTACTACTGAATTAAAGGCTCATATAGAACAAGAATATGGTATTACAATAGATGCTACTATACCAGAGTTCACTATAATGAACCCTTATTTAGAAACATATAGAGATTGTATATCATACTTAGCAATGATTTCATCTTCAAATGCTTTCTTTAAAAATGATAGTATGACAATTAAATTCGTGCCATTAGTTCCAAAGGCTACACCAGATTTAGCAATAGATGGCGAATTTTATTATAACATATCTTTTGATAGGTCTGAATTTAAAGTTAAGAAGATTGAATTAGATATGGGTACAGGATTTGGATATAGCAGAGGTGAGGGAACTGCTGATGAAACTGTAACGCTACAAATGCCATATGCTACTCAATTGATAACTGATGAAATATATAATAACTTAAATGGATATACACAAGAAGGAATTTCTTGTAAATTCTTGGCACATCCAGCATTAGAAAGTTTCGATACTTTAAAACTAACTGATGTATACGGAAATGTGCATTTAACCGAAATAAATGGATATAAATTGTCTTTTAGTGGTGGTTTAAGCATGGAGCTTAACACTCAAATCATGTCAGCTTCTAATACTACTACTAATTATGTAGAAAGTACTCTAAGAACTAAAATACAAATTGAAGCAGATAAAATATTGTCAATAGTTGAAGCTGAATATCAAAAGAAGGATGCAATACTAACACCAAAGGCTTCTAAGGAGAATATTGTCATAGTATTAGATGAAGATATGACACCTTCTATAGATAATAGCATAAATATTACATTTAGTGTTCTAAAGAATCATACTGATGAAGAAGTGCCATGTGTTATTAAATCAGTAACACTATCTGACGACAATATAACAGCAGAATATACAAATACTACAAATGTATTAACTATTAAAGCTAGTACATCAAGAGTATTTACAGCAGAAGAAGGATATATAGATGTAGTGATTGAAACACCAGAAGGTGATACTTATATGCGTTTGTTCTGGAGCACTACAATAAATACTATCGAGAATCCTCTACTAATATTATCTGCACCTACTCAAACTTTCACAAGAGCAAATAAATTGGCGAATTTTAGTCCTTCTACAATCACTATAACAGCTTCTACAGTGCGTTGTGATGTAAAGGCATGGAAGTATTCGACAGATAACGGAAGTACGTTCACAGGGGCTGTGAGTGGCTCTAATGGGCTTACTATAAGTAACAATAAGCTTACAATAGCAAATAATTCAACATTATTCAATAGCACTAAGAATGTGATTATAAAAGCAGAAAGTGATGAAGTATCAGATACAATCACGATAAGTAAAGTAGAAGATGCTGATATGATTTATATTATGTTGAGCAATGAAAATCACACATTCCCAGCAACAAATGATGGTAAAGCAGTGCCAGATAGCACAACTATTGAAGTTTATGGCTTTAAAGGAATAGATGAAGCACCAGTAACTATAGGCTCTATAAATGGATTACCAACAGGAATGACAGCTTCTATAAATGGTAACATAATCACTATTTCTGTAACTAATAAAATGAATACTTTATCTGGTTCTTTAAATATACCAATAACTTGTGAAGGTATTAGCTTTACTAAGAAATTCAGTTATTCATTAGCTGTATCTGGTGGAAAAGGTATTTCAGAAGTTGTCGAATATTATTTAGCTACAGATAAGAAAACTGGTGTTACTGTAGATGATGGATTTGACACTATTGTACCAGAATTAACAATAGATTTCCCTTATTTATGGAACTATGAGGTTATTAGATATACAGATGGTACAGAAGATGCTACAGAACCAGCTTTAATAGGAACTTATTCAGAAGATGGTAAGGGTATAGATAGCATTGTAGAATATTATCTAATATCATCTAAAAGCACAGGAATAACAACTTCTAGCTCTGGATGGTTAACTACTATTCCAACCTTAACAGCAGAAAATAAATATTTGTGGAACTATGAAGAAATAGTGTACACAGATGGTACTTCTGATACTACAGACCCAGTAGTGATTGGTGTTTACGGTGACAAAGGTGAAAACGCTTCATGGGTGAAAATAGAAACAACTTCACAAGTATTTAAATTAATAGGAACATCATATAGCCCAAGCACTATAACTTTATCACCAACATTCAACAATTCAACTTACAGCAAATGGCTATATTCTACTAATAACGGAAGCACATGGACTAATGTAACATCTGGTAGCAATGGTCTAACTATTAATAAAAATAAATTGATAATAGCCAATACTTGCTCATTATTTACAGATTCTATAAATGTTCTACAATTTAAAGTCACAGGAACTAATAATGCTGTAGATATAATGAGTATTATGCGAATACAAGATGGCGTAGATGCTTTCACTGTAATACTAGACAATGAAGCCCATACTTTTACAGCTAATTATGAAGGCTATGCTATGGCTCAAGAAATAACATTAGGATTATTAGGTTATGTTGGTGACGATTCTTGTAAATTAACTGTAGGCACTATAACAGGGCAACCTACAGGATTAACTACAACAATTAGCAATAACAATACTACTGCTCCTAGCATTAAAATCACTGTATCTGCCAATGTGATGAATACAAGAAGTGGTGTGCTAAATATACCAGTTTCTACAACTTACAACGGCAAATCTTACAGTTGCAACAAGAAGTTCAGTTATTCGCTATCTTTAGATGGTACACCAGCTTCTTCATGTAAAATAAATGCTTCAAGTAATGTATTTATGAGTGGTGATGGTGGTACAACTTATAGCCCAAGCACCTTGACATTTACAGGAAGTTTTGTCGAGTGTTCATTTAGCAAGTGGCAATATTTAGATACTGTAGTAGGAGCATGGAAAGATGTGTCTAGTGGTTCAAATGGTTTCACTTTAAGTGGCAATAATCTTATTTTAGCTGTAACAAGTAGTCTATTTAATGAGAAAGGTGGAACTATAAGTATTAGGTTAAAAACCGATAAGTCTGGTGTATATGACACTATAACTGTTAGTAAAATAACACAAATAGATGATATAAGTAAAGATTTAGAGAATATAAGAAGCAAAATTACACAAACAAACTATAATTGGAAAGCTTCATTTAGTACAGCAAATGCTACTAATATGCTATTTGATGGTGATTTTGACAAGCCTATAAGCAAATGCAATTGGGCAATCCTAAATAGCAATAGCACAATGGAATATTCTACTGTAAATGCTTATCCATTCTATGAGAACCATGTATCTCTAGCAACTAGATTCAAATATGATACTGAGTGTGGTGTTCAATATAGTTTAGATTTAGAATTAAAAGCAAATACTGATTATGTATATCAAGCTTATATATATGTAGATGATGATAGTTTAATAAGTTCTTCTGAAAATATGCCATTATCTTATTGGACTTGGACTGGTGATAATCCTAGCAATATGAATAGCACAACTTCTGATATTATAGATTATAGTCAAATCCTATATAGTGGTAGATATAATCTAGTGTATGTGCATTTCAAGACTAAGGACTTAGAAGAAGCTATAAAATGCAGATTATTTATTAAAGGTAAAACTAATAAAAGTGGTAATGTTCAAGTATTATATATTCGTGAAGTATGTTTTAGAGAGCGTGATACTGTAGCACCTTATTGTGGAAATTCTAATGAAGTAATAGCTGGTGTTACAACAATCGACATGAACGGCGTAACTGTCGAACATACACTATGTAATACGAGAACTGAAATGACTGCTAACGGCTTCTATGTAATCGGTAAAGATTCTAATGAAGAAGATATAACAGTAGCAGAATTAGGTAGCAAAGAAGCTTGGTCTCAATTAAAAGTTGATAAAGTGTTCGCCAATAATATCGAAAATATTTATGAGGGAGATGCTAATTTATATGTTGACCATTCAGCAACCGTTGCTGGTGATGGTACATCTGATAAACCATTTAACTCATTTGTTCAATTAAAAGAACATTTAGAAGCAAATCCAGTTATTAATAAAGATATTTATATAGTGGTTAGAGACCCTGGATTTGTAATAAATGAACAGTTACGCCTTGATAGATTAAAGGGTACTGGTTTCATTAAAATAACCCTAGAAGATACATTAGTTATAGCTAATGCTGGAAGTGGTCAATTCTGTATGGAATTTCATCAAATACCTAAATGGGTGTGGATTGTAAGTGGAAGAGAGTTCGGAAGTTCCACAACTGGTGCAGTATTACAAGATGGTGGAAATGGTGACGGTCATGGAATATATGCTACAGATGTTGATAGATTAGAAATAGATTCTCTTACTATAGCTTGTAAAAATTATGGAATACTTACCGAAAGAAGTTATGTGTATACTTGGCACATGGATTTCGGCAAGTGTTATAACGCTATAGAATTAAGGTATCAATCTATATATTACAGTTCAGATGATGTTGGTTCTTGTACTGATTTCATTAGATTAAAGAGTGGTTCGTTTGCTTATTGGGGTTGTGGAACAGTAAGACCACAAGGTAATGTACAGGAGTCTAATGGTTTATATTATGACCATGGAAAATCTTTAACACCTACTGCTTCACCTAGATATCCAAATAGTAATCCAAGTGTTCCGAGTACAAGCGGTCAAACATTTACTTATACGTATGATTGGACATCTCATAAAACATACCAATACCAATGGTCAAATTGGGGCGATTCCGATTGTAAACAAGGTTCTTGGGGCTATGGTTTAAGAGGAGGTCATATGTTCTTTGATATATCTACCTTAAGAAGTCAAATGTCTGGAACTGTTCAAGACGGAAACACTATAACACTTACAAGAGCTGGTAGTGGAGGTGAAAGTGGAGGAGCTAATGTTTATATAAATGGTTCAACTTGTAGTTCTGCAAATGGAACACCATCATATGGTGGACAAACACATTTAGGGACATTAGCTTGGGGTGAAACTAAGACATTCACATTACCTAAAGAGATTGTACAAGGATTGGTTAACGGAACATACAACTCATTAGCTGTTTATGTAAATTCTACAGCAAGTAATTGTTATTTAAATATAGTAAATTGTAGTATAACACTAAAAACTAAGAAATAATAGGAGGTTAGATAAAATTATGATACTTAAAAATAAATCTTTAATCGAAAAATGTCTTGAAATATATGAAACAGATTATGTAAACGGTGGTGAAGTATTAATATTAAAAGTATATTGTACTTCCATAGATGGTGGAGTATTCTCTTTAAACGCTCCACAAATCTTCAACCAAGCCGTATATGAAGCAAATAAAGTTGAATATAATGCAAAGATACAAGAATTTAGAAATAGCTGTAATATAAATGATACAGATTCTACTTTATTAGCTTCTGAAATAGAACAGTTAAAGGCTGACAATGAGAAAATTATGTTAGCTATAGCAGAGCTTGTTGAGGGTGGTGAAGTATAATGATAAGTAAAAATGTCACATTAACAATAAATCAAGATAATGTTAAGTTATCAAGTAAACTTATAGCATATGTTGAAGATGGAGCTTTCGCTTGGAATATGAAGCTTGTCAATAATCCTTATATTTTCGATAATGATGACAATAGTTTTATGGCAAGTGTAATAATAATGAAGCCAGATAAATCCTTCATGAATATTAATTGTGATGTTATTAATAAAGATACTGTAGTAATATCAGTACCTAAGTCATATATTGATGAATTAGATGAAAGTGGTACGTTCCTCTTCCAAATAAGATTACATTCAGATATGGATAAAAACGGTAGATTTGTCGATAGCGTAAGTTTACCACCATTTACTGCTGAAATTAAAAGAAGAATTGATATGTAATGATAGAACTATATGTAAAGATGTTTAAAAAACATATGATAAAAAATATAAATGACGTACCAATACTTTATAGAGAAAAAGTGAAAGAGACATTAATAAAAGAGAATATAGAATTTGATGAAGAGTAGTTGTTATTATGACTACTCTTTTTT
>JBGVIL010000125.1:0-3117 GCA_045123185.1 Bacilli bacterium
TAAAAATACTCCTTAAAAATTAAAAAGTTAGATGCTGAGGTAAGGGTATAGGATAGAAATGCTTAGTCGATGATAGATATTTTTAATTTGATTTTTTATTTTATACCTTTTTTACACAACATTTTGATATCCCCTCTAGGGTATAGGAAATAGCAAAATTTATAGTGTGTACCTTTAATGTAGTTTTTAATAGTATAGAAGAAGAATCACTCTAGTCTTGTGACTAGAGTTTTTTATTTACCATGATTAGTAACTTCATGCCCACAGTCAATGAATTTGATATGGATAGGAAAGTAACAATATTTAATGAGAAGGAGATGTTAATAATGAACAACAGAAACAAAAAACCGGACTTATCAAAATTATCAGTAGGAATGGTGATTGATAGTTTTGCAGATTTATGTGCATTAGTTGGATTTCAGTTTGACGGTGGAGGTAGACAACGCACTCAGATTACTAAAAAGTTGCAACAATACATCGAATGGGAACATCCTATGAATGAAGAAACTGGAAGACCTAGACGTAAAATTATCATTACAAGAATCAAATAAAGCGTCGTAGTAATAATACGATTGCTTTTTTTTTATAGAAATTAGTAACATTCAAAGGTTGAAAAATGAAAACGCTTTATACTATAACAATATTGAGAGGAAATTTTTGTACATAATCCATTTTCACTATTTAAAAAAGAACAATAATATAGAAATTTAAAATCGTATTTTTTTGAAAGGAGTGATAAATATGACAGAAGAAGCAATGTTAATAGAAATGATATGGCTTAGTTTACGTTGTTTTGAACGAGCAATGGGTAAAGCAACTATTTTTGTGTGTTCATCAGAGATATATCAACTATTGGATGAACCACAATATATGCTTGGACGAATAGTAGAGATTGATAGTAATCTTTACGGATATACTGATGAAGGATGGTACTGGATTTGAGTGGTTGAAAAACGGTTTCAAAAATACTATTAATATAATATAACGGAAACGAACAATACAATTATGTATTGTTCAGAGAAGGGATGTCATAAAATTATGAAGGAACAATTTCTAATCTATACTTCAATTAAAAATGGAAGCAAATATATTCAAACTAAAAATCATGCTGCAGCTAACACTCTTCATTTTGTCACAGGAGTGCAATATTATAAACTTGGTGTACAAGGCGAGTTAATATTTTCATTCCAATATTCTGAAGAATTAATGGATGCAATAGAAGTAATGGATTCATTAAAAATTGTAGATTTACCAAAACGGTAAATTTATAACCGTAGCTATTGTGACAAATTTACCAAAACGGTAAATCTACAACAATAGTTGAGGACATAAATTTACCAAAACGGTAAATTTATCGTACCTATAACTACATTAGAAAAGAAAACTACATTAGAAAAGAAAACTACATTAGAAAAGATTAAAAACTCGAAACTGACGTTCGAGTTAAAAATTAAACTTATTTTAGAAAATTAACTGTTAAGAAAGAGGTAAAAAACTATGAACAAAAAACAAAGTCAAAATTCAAGTCAAAATTCAAAAAGAGGAAAATTTATGAGAATATCATTAAAATTATTAGAAATGATTGATTTTAATAAACCTTATGAATTACAGCTGGCATTAACTTTATTATTTCGAGGACAAGCAATGAGTATTGCATGGGATGAAAGTTTAGTACAAACAACTCCATCCTTATTGATTAAATCTTTCGGAAAATATGAAACAACAACTAGACAACAAGAAAAAAATATTAATTCGGCATTAATAGATATGCGTGATAGAGGTTTAATTCTATTCGATAAAGATGTAAAATTTAAAGAAAACCTAGAAATTGATACAAAACCTTTATTAGACTTAGCAAACGAAAGTTATGTTTATGTTGAATTATTAATTAATGATTTTTATAACATCATGAGATGTGATAATACTATTATAATCAATAATGAAGAAAAAGTAAAAGACGGTATTGAATCGTTATTGCTTCAAGCATTCTTAGTCGTTAAAGCAAGATGGAATTTTAAAACAATTGACTTTTTAGAAACAGTAGAAGATTTTAAATATGCTATCAATTCAGACGAAAAAGTGCAACAAGCCAAAGGTGTTTTCTGTTCTGACAGTTTAGACTTCATTAGAACTCATAAACACTATGAACTTGAAAAAATTGAAGCATGGTGTGACGATAGATATTTAAAAGCATATTTGGATAAATTAGTTGAATTAAAATGCATTAAAATTTATAGTCATAAAATGAAAGCACAAGATGGGATTTCTAAAAATAGAAATTTCTATTATGTTCCAACCATGAAATTTGAATGTATTGATGCTATGGTACGTCAATATGCTAGACGCAATAATTTTGTAATTAATGAACAAGAAGAAACAGTACAACCGGTAGAACAAAAAGAAGGTTCATTTGTACAACAACATAGAAATTCTAATGCTACCACTGGAAGACAAAAACCAAGAAAGCTTGATTAATGAGGAGTGATGTGTTATGAACTTTGAAAATGTAAAAAGCGTGGTCATTGCAACTATTAGCGAAGAAGAAGCAAGATTTTTTTGTGATTATATTACTGCAATTCATGGTGTGGTTGATAAAGATATTGACGATAATGGCGATTTAATTGTGTGGTACTGTGAAAAAGATATTAGTAAAGAAAAACTTTTAATTAGAGTTTCTGAATTAATGACTGAATTTGCTTTACGCAAACAACAATATTAATTTCAGTAGACAAAAATAAGGAGTGATTTATCAATGACTTTAAAACAACCGTATTGGACATATGAATTAGATGGACAAAAGTATTTAGCAATGTATGATTATCAGTTGGCTAAAGAACTTGGTTCTTGGGATTATGATTTTATATGTGTTAAAGATGACAATGGAGATTATATTTGTATATTTAGATTAGGAACCAGTGAAGAACCGTTAAGAATTTTAAAAATAATATTAGCAAATCGTGATTAATAAAGAAATATATTATTACAGATGATGAAGATGTACAAAAACTTATACCTAAGGTTGAAAATAAAAACATTTGATACTATATTATAGATATAAATGAAAACGCTTACGGGAAGGATGATTTATTATGTCAACTGAAATCATTAAAACAAGAT
>JBGVIL010000126.1:0-13709 GCA_045123185.1 Bacilli bacterium
TTTTCTTTCCATATTAATACCTTTTCTTTCTATAAAATTACAATATATTATATAACTAATACTGAATTCTTTCAAGAAAAAAGCACAATTTATTTTACTTTCTTTTTATAAATAAATATGTTAAAATATAGTGAGGTGATGATATGAATAATTGTGTATTTTGTAAAATAATATCTGGTGAATTTAGTTCTTATAAGGTTTATGAAGATACAGATGTTCTAGCTTTTTTAGATATTGCAAAAGATGTTGACTATCATATTTTAGTAGTTCCAAAGCATCATGTTGTGAATATTTTAGATTGCGATAGCGAACTATTAAATAAAATAATGCAAGTAGTTAAAAAAATTTCTAATCATTTAGTAGAGGATTGTGGATTCACTGGAGTTAATATTTTGAATGCTAGTGGTGTTTCGGCTGGTCAATCAGTACCCCATTTTCATATCCATTTAATTGCTAGAAAAGAAGATGATGGTGTTGATGCATGGCCTAAATTTAATGGATCTAAGTTATCTTTAGAAGATGTTTTAGATCAAATTAAAATGTAGTATATATAATAAGGAATAGGACAAATCTTAATTTGTTCTATTTTTTTATTGTATAAAAACGGAAAAATTGGAAAAAATATAAAATGTATAGGAAATAGTCGTTTAGAGAAAATGTTTTGATTTTCTGATCTTTGGTTTATTTAAGAATGTGTTGTAAAAAAATATTAGCATTTCGTTTGCAAAAATAAGTCATTTAGTGTATAATATCTCCGGTTTGAAATAAATGGCTTTGGCCTGTCGTCAAGCCTATATTTTATTACTTTTTGAAACGCCCGGAAATGTGGCTATACTAAGTATATTTATGAAAGGAGAAACATAAATGCCTACAATTAACCAACTTGTACGTAAATCAAGACAAGACAAAGTTCGTAAATCTAAATCACCACAATTAGGTGTTGGTTTAAATACATTAAAGAAATTACCTACGAACGTTGATTCACCACAAAAACGTGGTGTATGTACTCGTGTGTCTACTGCTACTCCTAAAAAACCAAACTCAGCGATCCGTAAGATTGCCCGTGTTCGTTTAACTAATGGTTTAGAAGTAACAGCATACATTCCAGGTATCGGACATCGTTTACAAGAACACAGTGTTGTATTAATTCGTGGTGGTCGTGTTAAAGACTTACCAGGGGTACGTTATCGCATCATTCGTGGTACATTAGATACTACAGGTGTAGAAAAACGTAATCAAGCTCGTTCTAAATACGGTGCTAAACGTCCAAAGAAATAAATAAACAAATAAATTAAATTATCTATAAGAAAGGAGAATTATCATGCCTCGTAAAGGACATGTCCCAGTAAGACAAGTATTACCAGATCCAATTTACAATTCAAAACTTGTAACAAGATTAATTAACAGTATTATGTTAGATGGTAAAAAAGGTGTTGCTCAACAAATTATTTATGGAGCATTCGAAAGAGTTGCTCAAACAACAGGACGTGATGCAATTGAAGTATACGAACAAGCTTTAGAAAATATCATGCCTCAAGTAGAAGTTCGTTCTCGTCGTGTTGGTGGTGCTAACTATCAAGTACCAGTAGAAGTACGTCAAGCTAGACGTTACACATTAGGTTTAAGATGGTTAACAAATTATGCTCGTCTTCGTCATGAAAAAACAATGGAAGAAAGATTAGCAAAAGAAATCATTGATGCCGCTAATGGTGTTGGTGCTTCAGTTAAAAAACGTGAAGATACTCATAGAATGGCTGAAGCTAACAAAGCATTTGCTCATTATCAATGGTAATTAAAATAACAGGAAATCGAAAGCAGGAAGAAATATGCCGCGTGAAGTATCGTTATTAAAAACTAGAAATATTGGTGTAATGGCGCACATTGATGCTGGTAAAACAACATTCACTGAACGTTTATTATATCATACAGGAAAAATTCATAAAATTGGTGAAACACATGATGGTGCTGCCCAAATGGACTGGATGGAACAAGAACAAGAAAGAGGTATCACAATTACTTCTGCTGCCACTACAGCATTTTGGAAAGAACACAGAATTAACGTTATCGATACACCAGGGCACGTTGACTTCACAGTTGAAGTTAGCCGTTCTCTAAGAGTATTAGATGGTGCCGTTACTGTTCTAGATGCTCAAGCAGGTGTAGAACCACAAACTGAAACAGTTTGGAGACAAGCTACTGAATACATGGTTCCTAGAATTGTATTCGTAAATAAAATGGATAAAACAGGTGCAGACTTTAAATTTAGCTGCGATTCTTTAAAGAAACGTTTAGGTGCTGTTGCTGCTCCTATTCAATATCCAATTGGTGCTGAAAGCCAATTCAAAGGTATTGTTGACTTAGTAACTATGGAAGCCTTCATGTATGAAGATGGTACCCCAGATGAAAAGACAACTATCGTTGAAATTCCAGCAGACATCAAAGATGATGTTGAATTTTACCGTGAAGAACTAATCGGTGCTGTTGCTGATTACGATGACGAATTAATGGAAGCTTACCTTGATGGACAAGAAGTAAGTGCTGAAATGTTAAAACGTGCTATTCGTAAAGCTACTTTATCAGTAGAGTTCTTCCCAGTATTATGTGGTACAGCATTCAAAAATAAAGGTATCCAAAAAGTTTTAGATGCAGTATTAGATTATTTACCATCTCCAGTAGAAGTTGCAGAAATGAAAGGTACAGATGGAGCAGGTAACGAAATCGTTATCGAAAGTTCTGACGAAGCGCCATTTGCTGCTTTAGCATTTAAAGTTATGACTGACCCATATGTAGGGAAACTTACATTCTTCCGTGTTTACTCAGGAAGCATTCAATCAGGTACATATGTTTACAACTCAAGTCGTGGTAAAAAAGAACGTTTAGGTCGTATCTTAATGATGCATGCTAACAACCGTACTGAAATTAAAGAAGTATTTGCAGGAGATATCGCTGCAGCTGTAGGTTTAAAAGAAACTACAACTGGTGACTCACTATGTGATGAAAAGAGTGAAATCATTTTAGAATCAATGAATTTCCCAGAACCAGTTATCTCAGTTGCTATTGAACCTAAAACTAAAAATGACCAAGATAAAATGGGTATTGCTTTAGCAAAATTAGCTGAAGAAGATCCAACATTTAGAACTCATATTGACCATGAAACAGGTCAAACAATTATCTCTGGTATGGGTGAATTACACTTAGATATCATTGTTGATAGAATGAGACGTGAATTCAAAGTTGAAGCTAACGTTGGTAGACCACAAGTTTCTTATCGTGAAACTATTAGTGTTCCAGCTGAAGTTGAAGGTAAGTTCGTTCGTCAATCTGGTGGTCGTGGTCAATATGGTCACTGTGTAGTTACATTCGAACCAAATCCTGGTAAAGGATTTGAATTTGTTGACGAAATCGTTGGTGGTGTTATTCCACGTGAATACATTCCAGCTGTTGAAAAAGGTTTACGTAATGCATTAGAAAACGGTAACTTAGCTGGATTCCCAACAATTGACGTTAAAGCAAGATTAACATTTGGTTCTTACCATGACGTTGACTCAAGCCAAATCGCGTTTGAAGTTGCTGCGTCTATGGCATTTAAAGCATCAAAAGAAAAATGTCATCCAGTATTATTAGAACCAATTACATCTGTTGAAATCGTTGTTCCAGACGAATATTTAGGTAACGTAATGGGTGACTTAATGAGTCGTCGTGGTAGAATTGAATCTCAAGAAGCTCGTGGACCTTACCAAGCAATTAAAGGTTTTGTACCTCTATCAGAAATGTTTGGTTATGCTACTGCTCTTCGTTCTAACACTCAAGGTCGTGGTAATTATACTATGCAATTCGACCATTATGAAGAATGTCCAAAATATGTTACTGAAGAAGTAATCAAAAAACGCAATAGCTAAAATATTAAGTATATTTCTTGCAAAAAATTGCTAAATAATTTATAATATAATAGGAAATTTATTTTATCCACAAGAAAGGAAAATTTTAAAAATGGCAAAAGAAAAATTTGAACGTACTAAACCCCATGTTAACATTGGTACAATCGGACACGTTGACCATGGGAAAACTACTTTAACATCTGCTATTACTACAGTATTAGCACAACAAGGTCTTGCTGAAAAGAAAGCTTATGACCAAATCGACGGAGCTCCTGAAGAAAAAGCTCGTGGTATAACTATCAATACTTGCCACGTTGAATATGAAACTAAACCTCGTCACTATGCTCACGTTGACTGCCCAGGACACGCTGACTATGTTAAAAACATGATCACTGGTGCTGCACAAATGGACGGTGCTATCTTAGTTATCGCTGCTACAGATGGACCAATGGCTCAAACTCGTGAACACATCTTATTAAGCCGCCAAGTAGGTGTTCCAAAATTAATCGTATTCTTAAATAAATGTGATATGGTTGATGATGAAGAATTACTTGACTTAGTTGAAATGGAAGTTCGTGACCTATTAAATGAATACGGATTCCCAGGTGATGATACTCCAATCATCCGTGGTTCAGCTTTAAAAGCTTTAGAAGGTGATCCATATTACCAAGGTAAAATTTTAGAATTAATGGATACTGTTGATGCTTATATCCCAGTTCCAGTTCGTGAAACTGATAAACCATTCTTAATGCCAGTAGTAGACGTATTCTCTATCACTGGTCGTGGTACAGTTGCTACAGGACGTGTAGAACGTGGTACTGTTAAAGTTGGTGACAACGTTGAAATCGTTGGTATCAAAGAAACTCGTGCTTGCGTAGTTACAGGTGTAGAAATGTTCCGTAAATTATTAGACCAAGCTGAAGCTGGTGATAACATTGGTGCATTATTACGTGGTGTATCTCGTGATGAAATTGTTCGTGGACAAGTACTTGCTAAACCTAAATCAGTTAATCCTCATGATCACTTCGACGCTGAAGTATACGTATTAACTAAAGAAGAAGGTGGACGTCATACTCCATTCTTCTCTAACTATCGTCCTCAATTCTATTTCCGTACTACTGACGTTACTGGTATTATCGAATTAATGCCTGGTACAGAAATGGTTATGCCTGGTGACAACACAAGAATGGTTGTTAAACTAATTCACCCAATCGCTGTTGAAAAAGGTACTAAATTCTCTATCCGTGAAGGTGGACGTACTGTAGGTGCTGGTTCAGTTACTGAACTTCACTAATTAGTGTAAATTAAGACTTAAACTTTAGTTTAAGTCTTTTTTTATTATCTATTGATTTTAAATTTCAATTGTTTAGATGATTGAAAAAAATGTTGTAATTTAAAATTCGACATAAAAAAATGAGCTACTATTGTAGCTCATTTATGTTAATTAATTCATATTCTTTTGTACCAAAACCTAGTTTTGCTGCTTCATTAATAGTATGTGTACCATTTCTAGTTTCAACACGTTCAATGAAATGGTCTTTACCTTGGTCATTTGAATTATAAACTAGATCAATACATGCTTGGTCAATAGCTACTGGGTCAGTAGAAATTAATACACCAATATCTTGAATACATGGATCTTCGGCAACACTACAACAATCACAATCAACAGACATATTTTTCATAACGTTTATATAAACAATATTTCCATTAAATAGATCAACTATAGAACTTGCTGCATCTGCCATTGAAGATAAGAAGCTATCATGATCTGCAGTCCAAATTTTTTTAGGATCACCTGCACCATGAATATAGGCTTTACCAAAACTTGAAGCAATACCGATAGATAATTGTTTGATTGCACCACCATATCCACCCATTGGATGACCTTTAAAGTGTGATAAAACTAACATAGAATCATAATTCTTGATGTTTTTACCAACATAGTTTTCTTTAATTGTTTTACCATTAGGAATAGGTAGTAAAAGATCTGGTCCTGTTTCATCTAATAAATCAACTTTAAAATATTTAGTCCAACCATGTTTGTCTAATGCTTTTAAATGTTTTTCACTAGTGTTTCTTTCACCTTCATAAGCAGTGTTTGCCTCAACTACTGTCCCACCTACATATTCAATAATTTCTTTGAAAAAATCTGGTCCTAAAAAGTTTTGATTTCCTGGTTCGCCAGAGTGAAGTTTAATTGCAACATTGCCTTCTAGTTTTTTTCCAAGAATGTCATACAATTTAACTAATTCTTTTGAATTTATATTATTAGAAAAATATACTTTTGCTTTCATATTTTCACCTCAGTTATAATTGTATCATATATTAAAATAAAATTCTAATTAATTACATTGATTTTTTTGATGAATTAAGGTAAAATATATAATAATGATTGGAGTGAAATATATGAAAAAAAGAACTATACTTCCCATGATTATTGGTCTATCAGCTGGCATCGTAATTGTATTATCTGTAATAATGATGTTTATTTTAGGTTATAAAGATAATCATATTCATGCGTATGCATTATTAATAGCAAGTGGAGTGATGATTGCTTTAGGTGGATTACTTAGTTATTTTCACAATGATAGATTTGCAGCTGTGGTGATGTTATTTTTTACAATTTTAGGATTTATATCGCTAAGAATGTTTTATACTCATCCAATATTAGAAATTGTTCTTGCACCTAGTTGGTTACTATTAATAATTTTACTTGCTTTAATCGGTAGTTTTGCAGCCATTATTTTATCTGCATATCGTTTACCAGTTAATCAATTAGTATTTGATAATAAGATGTTTGGAGATGTTCCTAAGAATCATAAACCTTCATTAATTTTTACTGGTATTCAATCTGTATTATTAATTTTATTGTTTTTAAATCATATTATTATGAAAGGCATTTATGTTGAAATTATTGTCGCAATTGATTTAGCATTAGTGATTGGTGGAAAATATTTATCATTTATTAAGAAACATCGAATTGGCTCACTAATGATTTTAGCATCAACCATCATCTTGTTACTTGGTGTTAATCCAAAAGAATTAAGTATTGATAATACATCAGTTATTTTAATGACTTTTGCGTATATTAACAGTATTATTTTATCAATATTAGAAATGGTAAAATATGAAGAAGGTGAAGAAGTTCACATTGGACCAAAGGAGTATAAAGACTAATGTTTGTAGATACACATTGTCATTTAAATAATGACACTTTATATAAAATTAGACATGAAATAATTAAAGAAGCAAGTGATGTTAATGTTAAACTATTTATAGTTCCAGGATATGATTTAAATACATCAAAGTTAGCAATTAAACTTGCGGAAGAATTTGATAATGTTTATGCAGCAGTTGGTTTTCATCCTACAGAAATTAAAGACTATTCTGATAAAGAGTATTCGTGGTTAGAAGAAGCATGTAAACATCCTAAAGTTGTTGCAGTTGGTGAAATTGGTTATGATTTTCATTGGGATACAACTACTCCTGAAGAACAAGAAGTAAGTTTCAAAAGACAAATTGAAATAGCTAAAAAAATTGGAAAACCTTTAATTATTCATTCAAGAGATGCAATGCAAAAGACTTTTGATACTTTAGTTGAAACAGATGCGTTTTCTATCGGTGGTGTAATGCATTCGTATTCAGGTAGTGTTGAAATGGCAAAAGAGTTTGTTAAAAGAGGGTTTTATTTAGGAATTGGTGGACCTTTAACTTTTTTAAACGCAAAAGATCCAAAATTAGTTGTAAGTTCTATTGATTTAAAATATATTATAACTGAAACAGATTCTCCATATCTAACTCCACATCCTTATCGTGGTAAGATGAATTCACCAAAATATATTCCATTAATTGCTGAAAAAATTATGGAACTTAAAAATATCAATGAAGATACTTTACAAAAACAAGTATTGGAAAATGTAAAAAGATTATTTAAAATTGAGGTTGAAAATGAAGAAAATTAATTTTATTGCTTTATTATTAATCTTATTATCGCTTACAAGTTGTGGTGTTATTAATCAGGAATATAACAATAGTATTAATAATAAAGTTGTTAATGTAGAAGATTATACAATTGATGAATTTCAAGATGCAATTGTAATTGCAACTGAAAAAGCTGAACAATCTTGTATTTCAATTGTTGACTCAGGTTATATCGGAACATCTTTAGGAAGTGCTGTTGTAGTAAAAAGAGTTTGTTACAATGGAACTAAAGTTGTTGATGATGTATTAAAAGCAACTAGATTTGAATATTTTGCGATTACTAATCGTCACGTAGTTGATGGTTCTAATCGTAATGTAAGTGTATACTTAAAAGAAAATCTTGCTGATGACAAATATGTAACATCTAATGTCGAAGTACTTGTTAAAAGTACTAAAGAAGATTTGGCACTAATTAAATTTAGTTCGACTATTTTAATTGAACCATGTTCTGTTAATCGTTCATTTAATTTAAAGAAAGGTCAAATAGTTTTAGCAATTGGATCACCACATAGTTTAGAATATTATAATACAGTAACAATGGGTATTATTAGTCATCCAAATCGTATTATTATGGAAGAAAATATTAAGGTTAATTATATTCAACATGACGCAGCGATTAATCCTGGAAATAGTGGTGGAGGACTTTTTGATATTAATGGTAAACTAATTGGTTTAAATACAGCTAGAATTGAAGATAATAGTGATTATATTTATGGTATCTCATTATCTATTCCTATTAATGATATTATTAATGCATTAGGAGAAGAGTACTTCAAGTAAAATAAAAGCATTCATTCGTAAAGAATGAATGCTTTTTTATTCCTCTTCTTTTTTATATAATAGTTCAACATACCAAGGTATATTGTTTTTTCGAAAATAAACATCTTTCGTATAATCGTTAAAACCACCATAAAAACCAGTAATTGGATTTAGTTTAACACTAATAATATTATCAGGTGTCTTATACCAAGTAGAATGATTTAACTCAGCATAGTTATTAATAGTTCTAGCCCATATTGATTTACCAAAACTTGTTTCATTACTTGAAGTAATTTTTCTATTGTCATCGTAACCTGTCCATACGCCAATACAAATGTCTTGATTAAAACCAACAATTAAATTATCAGTATCAGTAGAACCGGATTTTGCTGCAAAATCATGTGATAATAAAGACGCAATCCTTGAACCAGTTGGTAATATATTAATAGAAACATTGCGATCAAAAACTGAAGTCATTGCATTTGCAAGTAAAAATGTATCACTTTGATCAGCTACTCTAACAGATTGATTATTTTGATGTTCATAAAGTATTTTATCATCAAATGTCGTAATTTTATTAATTAAAAAACTTTCGTTTTTTACACCTAAATTGGCAAGTGCAGCATATCCTTCAGTCAAGTTTTGTAATGTTACTTCATGTGTTCCAAGCGCAAGAGAAGGTATTGGTTTTGCGTTATTTGAAACACCAAATCGATTTAACATTTCAACGAGTCTTTCTTCACCTAAAAATAAATGAGTTTTCATAGCGTAAATATTATCACTAGTTGCAAGAGCATAAATCATGGAAACATCAGTGTTTGGATAAATGTTTTGAAAATTTTTTGGCGTATATTGTTCTTTATTAACGTAAAATGTAGTTGGTTCACTCATGAAAGTTGTTGATAAATTAAAACCATTTTCAAGTGCAGCTAAATAAAGAAACGGTTTTATAGTCGATGCAGGTTGTCTTTTACTAGTAGTAGCACGGTTATAAGTACTTAACTGATAGTCAGTACCACCAATAACAGTTAAAATTTTCCCTGTGCTTGGTTCAATAGCATATAACGCAACTTGAATATCACTATTTGGATGATATTCATTAATGTATTTTTGGGCTGCATCGTTCAAATTTGAGTCAAGAGTTGTATATACTTTTATTCCTTCATAAAGGTAATCATTTAAAAAACCCATTGACATTATTTTATTTACAACCATATCTTGAAAATATGGAGCTTTATCGTTTTGAATATGAGGATTTTTACCATATAATATGGGTGTTTCAATAATAGCATTATCATAATCTATTTTTGTTATTTTACCATCTGTCAATAATTCCTTTAAAATTAATTGTTTTCTTTCATTATTATTTTCCGGATTTTTTATTGGTGAATAAATTGATGGACCTTTAGGAATGGATGCAAGAATTGCTGCTTCGGCTAAAGTTAAATCATTTGCATGTTTATTAAAATAAAATAAACTTGCGTCTTCAATACCATAAATTCCATGGTCAAAATAGATTGAGTTTAGGTACCCTTCAAGAATTATTTCTTTAGAGTATTTAGATTCAATATGCATTGCTATCATTAATTCATAGATTTTTCTTTTTATTGTTTTATTACTATTTAAATAAAGTAGTCTTACATATTGTTGGGTAATTGTAGATGCTCCTTCAACCATACTACCTGCTTTGATATCTGCAAGTAACGCACCACCTATTCGAATAAAGTCTACTCCTTGATGTTCATAAAATCTTTTGTCTTCAATTGATATGAACGCATTGATAATATCTTTATCAATATCATTTAATTTAATATAGGATTGTTTTCTTCCATTGGTATATGATAGAAATTTTACACCTTGATTATCATATAACTCGATATTAATGATTGGTGGTATGTCATATGATAGTTTATAACTAATAATTGAGAAACTAATTAAAATAACTGTACTTATTATAATTACAATTCCTAGTGTGATTCTACAGATTTTCAGAATCTTTTTTAATATTTTCATTATATCACCAATATTAGTATTTGATAAATTACCAATTTGTTACATGGTAAAAAATGAAAAAATCCTGTATAAACAGGATTATTCACCATTGATTAAGTGATCAATTGAAGTTTCTAAATCACCAATATAAATATGTTCAGTACTAGTTTGTCCAAAACAGTTTGTTACTGGAATATCATCCATTAAAACGTTAGTTTTTTCAAAACCATTAATTAGTTCAAGATTATCACATAATAAGTAATCAAATTCAATAATTTGATTATTATATAAAATATGATAGTCATCAAGAAGTTCTATTTTTGTGTTGATGATTAACATTTCATCAAATATATTTAGTTTGTTAAATGTTTTACTTATTATTAATACCATTTTATCACCCAGTTAATTATACAATAAATAAAAGTTTTTTTCTATTTTTATAGTAATATTGTTTATTTATGTTATAATTGAATTATTAATGGAGGTATATTATGATTTTAATTAAGAATGCAAATTTAATTTCAATGGAAGAAGTTAATTATGAAATATGTGATATTTTATTAGATGGCAATAAAATAGAAAAGATTGGTCATCTAAATGAAGAAGATTACCCAAATGTTGTTGTAGTTGATGCGAAAGAACGTTTTGTTACACCTGGACTAGTTGATCCTCACTGTCATGTTGGTTTGATGGAATCAACAATTGGTTGGGCAGGAAGTGATGTCAATGAAATTACAAATCCAATCACTCCTGAATTACGTGGTATTGATGGTGTTAAACCACATGATGAATGTTTTAAGGAAGCATTAGAAAGTGGTGTTACAACAGTATGTTGTGGCCCTGGTTCTGCAAACTTAATTGGTGGAACTTTCTGTGCATTAAAAACAAAAGGTAAAACTGTTGATGAAATGATTCTAGTAAAAGAACTTGCTATGAAGATGGCATTAGGTGAAAATCCTAAACGTTGTTACGGTAATGCGAAAACATCACCTCAAACTAGAATGGCTTCTGCATCACTTATTAGAGAATGGTTATTTAAAGCAAAAAATTATCATGAAAAGAAATTAGCAGCTGAGGCTGATAAGTCAAAGATGCCTGAATTTAACATGAAATTAGAATCTTTATCTCGCGTATTTGATGGGCTACCTGTAAAAATTCATGCCCATCAAGCTGATGATATTGCAACTGCAATGCGTATTGGTAAAGAGTTTGGTTTGAAGATGACAGTTGATCATTGTACTGAAGGATATTTAATTGCTGATAGTTTAAAAGCTAATGATCAAATGGTAATTTTAGGTCCTGTGATGCATAATAAAAGTAAATATGAATTAAAAGAAAAGTCTTTTTCATCTGGTAAAATATTATATGAAAAAGGTGTAACATTTAGTATTATGACAGATCATCCTGTAATTGAACAAAAACATACAATGATTCATGCTGCTTTATTTGTAAAAGCAGGATTACCAGAATTAGAAGCATTAAAAGCAGTTACAATTAACGCAGCAAAAACTTGTTTTATTGATGAATATGTTGGAAGTATTAAAGAAGGAAAACATGCTGATATCGTTGTATGGAGTAAACACCCATTAGACATTATGGCTGAAGCAGATGTTGTTATTCTAAATGGTAATATTGAAAAACAAAACTAATTAGGAGAATTTTATGTCAAAGAAAACAGTTGTTATTGTTCTTGGACATCGCTTAAATGACGATGGTTCAATAACTAAAATTCAAGAAGAAAGACTTAAAATGGCTTTAGAACTTGAAGAGATGTTTCATCCAGATTACTTTATTTTATCAGGCGGCTTAGCTAATCCAATTCCACAATTGACAGAAGCAGAAGCAATGTATAATTACTTAGTAAAAGTTGGATTCAATAAGGATAAATTAATTAAAGAAATGAATTCTCATTCAACTGTTGAAAATGCAAAATACTCAATTCCAATTGCTTTAGAATTAAATGCTGAGATTATTATTGTTTGTTCATCTGCATATCATTTTGAAAATCCAGTTTATAAATTAATGGAATCTTTTGTAAATGAAACCAAGAATAAAAATGTTATATTAATGACATATTGTCGATAAAAAAGTAGGAAAGAATCATATGGAAAGATTTTTTAAAAAAGAAATAATTATTAAAATTTTATTAATTGTGATCGTAATTCTACTTACAAAGATTGCTATGTCACCAATTAATAAAAATTATCCAACTACTGATTGGATGAAAAATATTGATGATAATAAACCAATTAATGATCTTGTAATTCCTGGAACTCACGATTCAGGTTCTACACATTCAATTTTTGATGCTGCAGGAAAATGTCAAGATATGAGTATTAAGAATCAATTAAATGTGGGTATTAGATTTTTAGATATTAGATTACAATTGGTTAAGGATGAACTTTCAGTAGTACATAGTTTTGTTGATCAAAATATATCTTTTATTGATGTATTGGAAGATATTAACGAATTTATAAATAACTATCAAACTGAATTTTTAATCATATCGATTAAAGAAGACAGTGATCCTAAAAATTCAACCATTGAATTTGAGGATAAAGTTTTAGAAGAATTATCAAAATACAATAATATTGTTTTAGATTCTTTACCTAAAACAATCAAAGATGCCCGTGGAAAAATATACATTTTGAACCGCTTTACGAGTATAGATGTTGGGATTAACGCATATAATGGATGGCGTGATTCAAGTTCATTCGAACTTGGTGATTTGTATATTCAAGATAATTATTCAGTTGATTCAACAGCCATTAAAATTGATGATATCAAAAAGACTTTTGAACTAAGCATGAAAGATCCGAATCATCTTTATTTGAATTTCACTAGTTGTTATTTAAATAACACATTTCCACCACTTTATGCTGGTACGCCTGCAAAAAAGATTAATAAATGGTTAATTGATTATTTAAATGAATATCAAATAAAAGGTATTGTAATAATGGATTTTGTCACAAAAGATTTAGTTAAAAAAATATATGAGGTGAATTATGAAAAAACTAATTAATGTTTTATTTTCTATTTTCGCTGGATTAGTTTTATTGGTATCTTTTGTATAGATATTCATTGAATCAAGACTTT
>JBGVIL010000127.1:0-7105 GCA_045123185.1 Bacilli bacterium
ATGTCTACTGTTTCGGATGTTTGTTTTATTAATCTTGACAATATATAATATGAATATTTGTTCGATTTTATGACTACTTTTTGAACAAATTCTTCAAATTTTTTATCATAATTTATATCAGTTTGTAATAATTTATAAAGCTCATCCAGTTGTTCATTAAATATTGTAAGGTAATCAATGAGCATTTTATTTTGATTCATTTTTATCACCTTCATATGTGATATAATTTTCATCTTCATCAATGATTCCTGTTTCTTTTGCACATTCAATTAAAGTTTGATTAGTACAAAGATAATAGTTATATGCTTTTGATAAATAATAAACTGCCTGAAATCTTTTAATAAAACCTAATTTAACTGTTCCATCTTGAATATTTTTGATTGTTGTATCTAAAGCATCCATCATTTTTCCGTTTGAATAATGGTGTTTGATTAATAATTTACGGCTTTGCTTTTTTAATAATTCCCATTTTTTAGATTTAGCGTGTAATTCGTATTCTTCAGCTACAAGATTAAAAGCATTTAAAACATTCAATGTTCTTGAATCAACTTCTTTACATAAGACTTTATAAACTTTTTTATCCATTTTCAATCTCTCCTTTAAATTATCATTTACACTATAAATATATGCACACGTGACAATTTTTAGAATGAAATAAGCCCAACTTTTAAAATATTTTTTATAACTTTTTAGCATATTAATATATAAAAAAAGACTAGAATTATATTCTAGTCTTTTTAAATAAAATTTGATTTTTATAGAATTTCAAGGCAGAAAACCATTACCCTTTAGGGTAGTGGGTAGTTGACTTAGATATTCCGTATAAATCACAATAGTAAAAAATTTTTTCTCTTATGTAATTTAAAGATTTTTTATACATCATATCTTCAACTAAATATTGTATTTTTATAAAGCAATATTTTTCAATAATATTATTCATGATAGTGCTTCCAACTCCTCATAATATTCTTTTGCTAAAACTATTTTTATTCAGTTAAAAATTTTATAAAATCATCTAAATAGAACCATAAATATCCTTTATAATCTTCTTTAAGTTTTCTACAACATAGTGATATAGATTTTCTATCATATCCATTTCTTTCTGCTTCTCTCATCGCAAAAAACAAAGTATATGTTTTAGTTTTTGGATTATATCGAATAAATTTATTTGATAAATGATTGTCTTTCCCAAATTTATCTTTCATTGGTTTTCCATGGTTTTCACTGATTTTTCTTTTAGCTTCTTCTGTATGATGTTTCCCATAAAACGGATTATTTTCTCCCTTTAATGATTCGCTAATTTTATTTTTTGTCTCCTCTGATAAATGTTTTCCAACGCTCCATTTATTGTCGTATAAATAATCATTATTTCTGTGTTTTGTTGATTGCTTAATATTTTCTCTAGCTTTTACTAAAATACACTGTTCTAAACAATAAATTTTATTATTATTATCAGATAATATATCTTTGTCTAAATGAATATTTTCATTTAAATGAGTAGAGAAATAATCATATCCTTTCATTTTTTTAATATCCTCAATAAAGTTTGATAATCTTATCCATCGTTCACATATAGTAACTCCTTTATATGTCGGATGTTTTTCTTGATATTTTTTGGTGCATCTTAATAACATATGACTCCATTTACTATAAATTTTTTCATTTAATAATGATTGTGTTCTCCATCCACGTGGCATATCATTAATTCCTATTCCTTTAACCATTTTATCAACTCCTTTATTATTAATATATAAAAAGGATTAGAAAATGTTCTTCTAATCCTCATATAAAATGATTCTTCCACGTTCAAGTGTTGGTTGTACGTCAATAACGCGTTGATTTGAAGATCCTACCCAATGTTTATTAGGAGATAATTTATCAATCTCAAATCTTCCATCACATAAAACATCTAATGTTTTAAGTATTTCTCCTTGAGGAATTTCTAACAATTCTTCAAAAGTATATCCACTCCATAACCATTGTGTCTTATTCGGAAAGTCTTTTCTTATTTGTTTTGATAATTTGATAATTTCTTTATAATTAACTGAACTTAATGGATCTCCGCCAGTAAATGTTATTCCTGAAATATATTTTTTATTTAATTCTTCGTATATTTCTTTAATATGATTTTCGTTATATTCCTCTCCTACTTTTCCGTTCCAACAATAAGCATTCTGACAGAAGGGGCATTTATGTTCACAATGAGAAACCCATAATACTACTCTGCAACCTTCTCCATTGAGAAGGTCGCATTTTGTAATCTTCATAATTTTCATATTCATCATACTCCTTACATTGATTTTCTATCTGAAATTTCTTCCATCTTAGCATCATTTAAACGAGTATCACCTTTTACTTTTGTATAACTTAAATAACCATTCATTCTTTCAATTTTAGTTACATCATCTGAACCGCATTCTGGGCATACATTCATATCAAGTTGTTGGTATCCACAATTATTACAATATGATAATGAAAGATTTACTCCTTGATAAAAACCATATTCCATACCGCGTCTTACAATATCTTTAATTGCTTTTAAATTATAATCGATTGGATATTTTGTATAAGTGATTCTTCCTCCTGTTGCTTTATGGAATAATTCATATTCACCATCTTGTTTTTCAAACGGTGCAACATCTTCTGAAACGTGTAAATGGAAACTATTTGAAACATATTTTTTATCAAAAATTCCTTCAATTAATCCAAAACGATTTTTGAACTGCTCAACTTGTAAACCAACTAGACTTTCTGCGGGAGTACCATATAAAGCGTATAACCATCCGTCTTCTTCTTTAAATAAATTAATTTTATCTAAAATATAATCGATTACTTCTACTGCAAATGTATTATCTTCTCTAATTGTTTTCCCGTTATGTAATAAACATAATTCATTTAATGCTGTAAATCCAAAACTTGCAGTCATCGGTCTTAACATATCTAAACCAATTTTATCATTATAATCAAGATGTCCATTTAAAAATCCACCTTGAGTAAATCCTAATGGATTAGTAGACGCTTTTAAATTAGCTAAATAATGATACGTTCTGATATGAATTTGTCTAATCATTTCTAAATAATAATCTAATAATTTATAAAAATCTTCACCAGTTACTTTTGACTCTTGATAAATCATACATAGATTCAATGTAATTGCTCCAATATTAAAACGACTTACAAAAACAGGTTTATCATTTTCATCTTGAGGATGTATACCACCGTTTTCATACCATGGAGAAAGGAATGCTCTACAACCCCAATATGTTCACATGAGTTCGCAACACTCACGCAGTTCTCTTATGAACTTCTACATATTACTATGCAGTTCAGACTATCTCACAATCTTCATTGAAGAAGATTCCCACCATTTCGATTTAAACGGAATTACGTTAGTCAAACAACCGCACCTCATCAGCTTAGGCTCTACATAATAGTCGTTAGGCATTTATTTAATGTGTGTATGTGTCAATTACACATTAAAATTTAGCACTTGATTGTCCTATGATTGAGCGTTTCATAGGATTTTCCAAGTTTAGATGGGTTCACATTAGTTAATTACTTAACTATGCCACAAGTTTGTTTATGGGACTTACAACTCTACCATATTTTTTATACATTTCTGGTATATAACCATCTCCACTTAATGATAAAAAGTCAGGATACATTGATTTACTGCTGCATAAAACTGCTTCATCAAATAAATATTCTAATGATTTTCCTTCTCCATGTAATTCTTCATCATAAAGGAATACTAATTTTGGGAATAACATTTGACGTTTGAAACCTTGTTTTCCTTGTCCTTCTCTTCTTACTTTTAAAATAGTTTCAGATACCATTCGTTCAAATTTACTTTGACCGATACCAAATGAAAACGTTGTAAAAATATAATCTCCTCTACTAGATGCGACAGTATTTAGTTTGATTTCGAGACCTTGAATACCTTGCTCTAATTCTCTTCTTGTTTTTGATGTTGCTAAACAAGAAATTTTCTGTTCATTTAAATTTCCACCGCTTTGTTTAATAATATCCTCAATATCTTGTTTATATTTTCTATATGATTTTTCACAATAAGGAGCTAATACTTTATCAATCTCAGCAACAGTATAACCACCATATTCTTGCGATGCCATACTCATGATAATATCTCCTAATACATCACAAGCAGTATCAACTGTTTTTGGTTCATTATACCAAACATTTCCCATTTCGAATCCATCTTTCATAATAGATCCGACGTCAGCTAAACAACAATTCATAGCTAATAAACGATCTCTCATGTCATGAATATAAATAAATCCATCTTTACACGCTTTAATTTCTCTGCTTGATAAGAAAGTTTTTTGATAAAGTTCTTTCATCAATACTCCTGTGATTAAACTTCTTTTTGTTGATACTAATGAACTATCAGCGTTACTATTTTCTTTGTCTCCAATATATAATACTGATTGAGCTTTTTGATATACATTATCCAAAATAGAAATAAAATCTGTTTTATAATTTCGATAACTTCTATATGATTCCGCAACTTTTTTATCGATTTTTGTTAATGAAATTTCAACAACATTATGCAAATCTTTAACATTAATCATTCCATCAAATTTTTCAATAATTATTTTTTTTACATTTTTTTCTAATTTATTTAATTGTGTGTCTGTTAAATTAATTAATACACGTTCTGCACTTTTACCAACTGCGTTAAATAATTTTTCTTTCATAAATGGTTCAACAGAATTATCTTTTTTGATAACTTGAATTTCTTTCATGTTATCTCCTCCTTCTAATATTTATTATATAAAAAAGGCTAGAAATCATTCTAACCTTTTAAATCATACTCATAATTAATTCTAATGTTTGTTCTGGCGTTGTACCAGTGTTATTAATCGTATGCACTGATATTCCTAAATTTTTATTTCTGATATCATCTGCAAGTTCCATATATTTTCGTTGTTGTTTCATTGAATTTTCTGCCGAATGTTTTACATATTGAAATTTATCCCTTTTATTTAAACGTTTGGCATAATTTTCTTCGTTTGTTGCTAATATAAATAAATGAATGTCATAGAAATGTGCTAAATACTTTAATTTATCACATAGCCATTCATATTCTTCAGTATAATCATAATCTTTTAATCCTAATAAAGAATAAACTTGATTTGTTAAAAATGTTCTATCCGCTACAAAATCACATCCAAAACCATTACAATCTAATATCATATTCATCACTGACGAATGATATAAATAAGATGTTTCTTTTCTATCTTCGCTAATACTTGATAATGATAATAACGTTGTATGAGGTCTATTCTCTCTAATTAATTTTGTAATTCTTGATTTACCACTTGCAGGTGATCCATCAATTAATATAAGTTTTTGTTTACTCATCTTATCAACTCCTTTATTATGATATAAAAAAAGAAATAGATATTATTCTATTTATTTGTAATATTTCCATATAAAACCTCCTGCGGTCTTATATTTTCCCTTACAACAATTACAAATACTTATTTCACAGATTGACAATTCTTTACTGGCTTGTTTAATATAATCCCAATTTTGTTAAAATTTTTTGCTTGTCCGACATATTTATGCCCATTTATTTTATTAATATACATATAAATACAATTATAATGATTATCCATACTCATCATTCCTTTCTTTATATTATATGAAAAGACTAGAAAAAATATTCTAGTCTTTTAAATTAATTTTTTTAATATTTGTTATATGCTTATACATAATAGAATAATCTTGTGTCCATTTTCCATCTTGCATAATGTTTTTAGGACGTTCTATAATTTCTAATATCTTGACAATTGAACCTATTTTTATTTCTGTTTCTTCTAACATTTGTTTTTTTATTTTGCAATTTAATGATTCACCATCTTTTATTCTATATAATTTAATGTTTTTATTTGTATAATTTCCATCAATATCTGATATAAAATAAATGTCATCTTTTACATTATTATTTTGATATTGTAAATATCCATAATATTCATTTTCATATTGTAATATTTTATCCATAGCGAAATCTTTATTTTCATATTTTTTCATTTCTTCTCTTATCATCTCAAGTCTTTTTATTTTTGTTTTTTCTATATAAGTTTTTTTATATTTAGAACAAAACAATGTATAAATTTTTTCTAAATAATCACGTTTACCAAAAAGTGAAAAATAATTTAATCGTATTAATATATATAATTGTCTTGAATTACAAGATGTTTTTTCTGTAATATCTACTAAAACATCAACAAAATCTCTGTATTCTTTTTTAGAAAGTTCGTATAATTCTTCGGCTACTTGTTCATTCAAAAATTTAACAGAACGAATTCCTTTATAAATAATTTTATTATCAATATCATAACTATATTTTGCTCTTGAATGTCCAAATTTAATATCGCTTAAACTTATTCCAAAATATTTTAATTCCTCTGTTAGATCATGTGTAATTGTTTCATTACCTTCATTGATATTTAATGCCACTGCATAATATTGTACTGGATAATTTGCTTTTAAATACGCTCCATATAAACTATCATAAGCAACTGATAATGCATGACTTGAATTAAATCCATAAGCACTAGCGTCTTCAATAATTTTCCAAACACGTTCAGCGTTTTCTTGTGAACCAGTTTTCTCTGTAAATCCTTTTGCAAATCTATCTTTGGCGCTCATGATAATTTCTTTTTTCTTTTTACTAATAGCTTTAATAATACTATATGTTTCATCTTCTGGAATCCCTGCATAAACTAAAGCACTCATAATATTTTCTTGATATAAAATAAAATTCATTGACGTTTGAAGTAAATTATCAAACTCTGGAATATTATAACTGAAATCTTTACGGTTTAACAAATAAGACTTCATACTTTCAAAAGATGGTCTAATTCCTGCTACGAAATGCGATAATTCTTCGACGTTTTTAGGTTTATAAATCATAACTTGATTTTTCCCAGATTCTGTTGATGTTTGATTAAGTGTTGCTGTGATACCTTGTTCGTATAATCCCCATACTTTTTCGTCATTCATTGTCATTTCTTTTAAGTCTTTAATGCTATCAATAGGTTTTCCTATTTCTTTATATACTTCTGAGATAAGCAACCAT
>JBGVIL010000128.1:0-3081 GCA_045123185.1 Bacilli bacterium
TTGCCTTATCTTTAGTTTTTATGTGTGGTGGAGATTTATTTACTAGTAATGCAATGATAATGACTATAGGAGCTTTAGAGAAAAAGGTAACTTGGTTAGATGCAGTTAAAATTTGGGTTGCAGTTTGGATTGGAAACTTAATAGGTGGTGTTGTAGGAGCAGTTTTATATGTACAAGCTGGTCTTGCAAGCGGTAAGAGTGAATATATTGGAGAATTTATTGTAAACAATGTTGCTACAAAAATGAATACTCCTGGAATGGAATTATTCTTAAGAGGCTTATTATGTAATGTTTTAGTTTGCCTTGCTACTTGGATGGCATATAAGCTAAAAGAAGAAACTGCTAAAATTTTAATGATTTGGTGGTGCTTATTTACATTTATAACAGCTGGATTTGAACATAGTGTTGCTAATATGGGATTCCTTACTATTGGATTATTATTACCACACGGAGCTGATGTTAGTATTATGGGAATGGCTCATAACTTACTTTGGGTTTCTTTAGGAAACTTTGTAGGTGGAGTATTATTTGTTGGTTTACCATATTACTTCATAACAAAAGAAAAGAAAAGTGCTTAATATATAGAAAGGGAACTGCGGTTTTGCAGTTCTTTTTTTAATGTATAGGAAAGTATAAAAATTTCAATGGCTGAAAGTTAGATAAAATCTAGCTTTCAGCCATTTTTTGTGGTAAATTAGTAAATTATAATTAGAGGTTAACAAATGAAAAACAGTAAAATAAAATTAATTTTAAAAGATAATTGGTTAGGATTTTTAAAACTTTATGGGAAGAAGGTAAGAAAAAATGTTAAAAGGGAAGTTGAGAAAGTATTAGCATGTGGAGATATTTCTAAAGGGTATATAGAATTTAGATGTGATAGTTGTATGGAAAGTAAAAAAGTAGGGTTTTCTTGTAAAAGTAGATTCTGTACTTCGTGTGGTAAAGTTTATACAGATAAGTGGATAGATAATATGCTTGGTAATTTAATAAATGTTAAGCATAGACATATTGTATTTACAATTCCAGAGGAATTAAGAGAATTTTTTGGTGTGGATAGACAAAGGTTAAAAATACTTCCGAAATGCGCAGCTAAAGCTGTTACGAGTTGGATGCAGAGTCAAAATAAAAGTCAACAGTTTACACCAGGTATAGTTACAGTAATACATACTTTTGGAAGAGATTTGAAGTGGAATCCTCATGTTCATATGATGGTTACTGAAGGTGGTAAAGGAAAAACTATAGAATGGAGACATATAAGACATTTTGCATTTGAGGCATTGAGAAAAAGATGGCAGAAAGTATTATTAGACGAAATAATGATTGTTAGTGGCGATAACAAAAAGATGAAAGCTTTAAAGAATAAGTTATATAAAGAAAAAAATAAAGGCTTTTATGTACATGCTAAAACAGAAATAAAATCAGCTAAAACTGCAGCAAGGTATGTGGGGAGGTATGTGGGACGACCAGCGATAGCTGAATCGAGAATAGTAGATTATGATGGAGTTAATGTTACTTTTAAATATACTAGGCATGAGGATAATAAAGAAGTAATAGAAACTATGCATTCTTATGAATTTATAAAGAAGCTGATTATACATATTCCTGAAAAAAACTTTAAAATGATTAGATATTTTGGTATCTATTCAAGGAGAAGCAAGGAGAAAAATAACTTTATAAAAATGATAGATGAAAAAATATTAAGATTGAAAAAAAGTTTAGGAAAGTGGGAGTATAGAATATTGGCGACATTTGGAGTAGATCCTTGTAAATGTACTAAATGTAATAAGAGTATGAGGTTTTATGATATTGTTTATGCAAATTACGGATCAATACGGGAGCATTTAAAAAAGAAGTTTATTCTTGAAGCAGAAGAAAAACTAGAAGAAGCTATTGAAATATATGCAATTACAAAAGGGATACTTAGTGGTAAAATAATTCCGAAGACAACGTAGTTGGAGGAAGTAAAATGAATAACGATGAAATACTTTATATTTGTACAGTTTGTAGTGAGAAAGAAAATATTCCTAGAGAGGTGGTAGAATATTTTGATGAAATGGATCAAAGTAACATAAATGAACCACCATGCTTTTCTTGCGAAAAGTGCGGAGGGATAATGAGACCTAAAGAGTATACGGGCATATATGGAATGAAGTACAAATAAAAGGAAAAATATAGCATAGAACTACTATTAGCTCTATGCTTTTTGGCATACTATAAATTAAATTCCCGAAGGGAGCGTGGCGAAAGCCACTTTTTTTATTGCGTGAAAATATAATTTTATATTATATCTATAATTAAATAAGCGAAAAATATATATGTAGTTTACTATAAATTAATAACTATATTGTAAAAAAAAACTATATAAATTATAACAAATATGGTAAAATAATAAAGTTGATAGAATTTGTAAACATAAGGGGGCAATAAAGTGAGTAAAGATAAAAAAAGGTATTCTTTAAGAAATAGAATAATAATTTCAGCTATATCTATGGTACTTGCTGTTATTGTTGGAGGAGTTATAGGATATTATAGTTATGTAAAAAGTAAAATATATACGAAGTCAAGTGAAATAGAAATTAAAACTATAGAGAAAAAAAGTGAAGAGGATGTTGAGTATAAGGAAGTAGAAGGTATTACTAATGTATTATTAGTAGGAACAGATGGTAGAGATCTAAAAGAAAGTGCAAGAGCAGACTCTATTATAATTGCAACCTTAGATAACAATAATAAGGAAATAAGATTAACATCGCTATTTAGAGATACCTTGGTTGATATTAAGGGATATGGACCATATAAGTTAAATGCAGCTATGGCTTTTGGTGGAATAGATTTGTTAAAAGATACAATACAGGAAACATATGATATAAATATAGATAAGTATATAATAATAAATTTTTGGGGATTTGAAGCTATAATTGATCAGATAGGTGGCTTAGAAATTGATGTTAAAGAGTATCAATTAGATGAATTAAACAAGTATATAGGTGAATCTACTGGAGGAAATGATTGTCCAGTTACAGAACCAGGGTTACAATTGTTAAATGGAAAGCAGGCTTTATCTTATGCAAGAATAAGAAAAGG
>JBGVIL010000129.1:0-2538 GCA_045123185.1 Bacilli bacterium
ACCAGTGTTTTTTAGAATAGTTTTTCACAATGTAAATCATTACTACTAATTCATTAGACATATTAGTCACATTTCACAAAATTATATTATATAAAATTTCCAATGTCGTCAAGTTGGTGAATTTTGATTCATGATTTTTTCTCCTTTATTTTAAGTTATTTCGTTTTTATTTATGTTGGTTGGTATTGGATGTTGTAACATCTGCGAACTTTTTTCTTTCTGGGTGTTGTTTTGTTTTTCTTTACTCTATTTGGATATCGCATGCAGGATTTGTGGAAATTTTTCATCAGTTTTTCTTGTATTTTTCGCGATTTTGAAAGTAGGATTAAAAGTAGTTTATCTTTTAAGTTTCTTATTAAATTGGCTTGATCTACTTGATATTTTCTATAATCGCCGATTTGTTCTTTTTTATTTTTTATGAGTTTGTTGAATTTGATTTTGAGGTAGTGGAATATGTTGAATTTTAGAAATTTGCTGTATATGTCTTGTTCGATGCATATTCGTCTTTTTCCACTGTAATTTTCAATATATATTCTGTTTTTCATTGTATTATAATTTGTTTCTATTCCCCATCGTAATTTATAAATTTCTCCTATTTCCTTGGTGCCTAGTACTTTTTTTGGAATATTTGTTAATAATGAGTATTTTTCACCATTTTTATTTGTTATTGTGATTATTCGCAGGTTTATTGTCCATTTTTTAGAATAAATGTTTTTTAATTCAGGGTCATGGAATTTTTTAAGGCGGTCTTTTGTGATTTTTAAACTAATGGGTGAATCTTCTTGTTTTATATTCATTCTTTCTTCTATATAACTATCTTTTCTTAATCTTACTATGAAATATGAGTTCATTTCTATTATTCTTGCGTATAATTCCATTGCTGGATATCCTCTGTCCAATGTCCAAATTGTTTTCTCAGGAACAATCATATTTTTTACATCTTTGAGATGTTGGTGCATTAATGGTAATTCTCCTGCTTTATAATCTGCTACTGTTCCATCTAAAATAAATCCATTTAGTACGTCTTGTATGGATGAGAATTTACACATTGCTGGTTTTCTATATTTTGGAGTATTTTTAATATTGAATTCTGCTCGTGTTTCGGGAAAATCTGGGATTTCAAAGTCTGATCCATCACCTGCACATAATCTAAACCCTTTAAAAGTCTTAAAAGTCTGATTATCATATTTATAATCTATTAATTCTAAATATCTTTTGCTAATATCTTGAAACATGAGGGGTTTAATGTAAGATCTTTGAGAACTTATAAATTGTTTGCTTGGTATGTCCAATTCCGGCTTATAATTGGAGATATAATTTTCTATATCTGATTGTAACGTTTTATCTTCTTTAAAAGACAAAAATGTAGCCCAATCAGCTAAAGATAAACTACTTTGTTCGGTAAAATGATTTCCAATGACATATTTTTCTGATTTCTGCGTTACATCATTGATGGCATCCAAAACATGATCAAAATCAATCATACAAAAAACACCATCCCTTTAAATAAACTTATGGAATTAACAGACAAATAATACTTATTTTTCAAATTAAAGCATTTTAAGCTAAAATCATAGTTCAGGATTGAAACCGAAAAATTAATCAAACATAAAAACATACATTTAATTGGGGCGTTTTTTACTATCATATATAATAATATGCCCCTCTTTTTATATAAACTTATTTTAAGCACTCATTTGAATAATAGATAGTAAAATACTTTTAAAATTTACATAACTTTGATGAATATCAAAGTAATTAAAAATAGATAAATATTAAAGTGAATTAATTAAATCAAAGGATACACCATTTAAATTCCATAACTTGACCATAACATTAAATATAATAACAGACAAAGTATCGTTTAATCAAAGAAAAACAAGATATAATAAATTAATTTGCAAAATAAAAAATTATAAACACAAATTAACACCAATAAAGTAATAATAATCTAATAATTTAAAAACAAAGAGTTAAAATAAAAAAATCAACTTGACGACATTGATAAAATTTCATAAAGAACGTTTGATAAATAAAATTTACAAAAAGATTGGACATTTTAAAACATATTAATATTAAATAATAAAAAATATTAATAATATAATATTGGAGGTATAAATAAATGAAAAATAAAATCGTTAGTTTACTGGCCATTATTTTTGGAATAATGATTATTTCATTTCCCCTACTTGGAGTAGTAACTTCTAATGCAATAATAGGATTATCTGTTTTATTCATATCTATTTATTCATTAATGATGGGAATATCAATATCTGATTATAATAAATATGGTGCTATTGTTGATTTGTTTTTAGGAGTGATACTTCTTTTAATAAGTATTGGATTAATATTTAATCCTGCACTATTTAGCTTTTTAGCCGGAATAAGCCTTTACTTAGCAGGAATTATATTAATTATTGCAGGTGTTGTTTCTTTAATCAATAACCGTAGCTCAAAATATGGTTTTTACATAGGAATAATTGGAATAATATTAGGTGTATGTTACATAATTATTGGATCTTACATTTCCGATCGATT
>JBGVIL010000130.1:0-2259 GCA_045123185.1 Bacilli bacterium
GCATTAACACACTTAACAATAGCATCTGGTCTTAAAGTCTTAACACCGTCAACTTGAAGCCCCCTTACACCGTCTGCAAATGAGTTTTGTAATCTCATAGCTTCTGTTTCTTCTAATTGTTTTCCATATCCTATAGCTGACTTGTGAAGTGCTACTATAGCATAGTTACCTTCATTTAATTCCTCAGAGAATATTAACTTAGTTCCGTTTATATCTCCACCTTCTATTATTCCGTTTTCTAATATTGTATAATTAGCAGTAAATCTTGCATCTAAGTTCAATTCTTCTAAAACTTCTGCATTTATAACTGCAAATCTGTCAGCCTTAGGCACTTTCTTTTTATTTAAAGCTGTATTACATTTTACTATTATGTCATAAGCTTTTAATGACCCTTTATCTACTGTATTAACAGTTTTTAAAGCTTCATCTAATACGAATTTATCAGTAGCTTCTTGTAATCCGTATCCTGCTTCTTGAACGTGTGGGTCTATTAATTCCCCTGCTGATTGTACTGCATCTACATCATCAACTTTGAAAGCCCAGTAATTTTTATGATCTAATGGTAATTCTACTTTAGAAGTTGTTAAATCTTCAAAATTAACTGTACCTTCATAAGCATTTATAGATACATCTGATACATGATTGAATATCATTTTGTTTCCTTCTATTTTTGTAGGAGCTGTAGTTATTAAATCTGTTATTGCCCTTTCGTGGAATTTAGCTAAAAGTCTTGCTTCCCATATTTGTGGTATAAAAGTAGTTACTGCCATAATTTTTCACCTTAATAGCTTTTATAAGCTATCCTTTCTTATTTTAAATTATTTTTTATACTTTCCCAATTCTTATTAATTTCTTCTATAGACATACCTTTTAATTGGTCCATACTATATGTATTTCTAGATACAGTAGACACAGAAGGAGATTTACCTCTTAATCTTTCTGTTACTACTTGTTCTACTGCTTCATTAAAACATTTATAGAACGTATTAACATTATCCATTATTTCATCTGCTGTGCTTGAATTTATAAATTGACAAAGCTCTATTGGCAATCCTTTTTCATCTAATAGCTTCATAGTCTGAGTTTTAATTTTTTCTTGCTCAAAAGCTCTCATTTCGGCTTCGTATCTTGCAACTTTTTCCTCAAATTTTTTACGTTCTCTCTCCGCTTTTGCTTTTACTTTTTCCGCTTCGGTCATTTTAGCAAGTTTTTCAGATTCTTCTTCTATTAGTTTCTCTTGCATCTCTTGTTGCTTAAGTATCTCTGCATCAAGCTTTCTTCTTTCTTTAGCAACTCTTTCTGCAACTATTTTATTTAATTCATCTTGAGTAAAAGTCTTAACTTGTACTTCGTCAGCTTTTACTTCTACATTTTGCACTTCTTCTTTAACAACGTTGTTTTCTATATTTTCCATTTTAATCCTCCTAGTTTATAGCCATAGTAGGCTTTTAAATTTTCCATGTTTTCTTTAATGCCTAAACAAGTAAAAAGGCAATAAAAAAAGAAGCTATTTAGCTTCTCTATTATTGATATATTTTTCAAATTGTTCTTTAGTATTATTTTTAAGCCCATACTTTCTGTGGAAATCTAAATGGCATTCTTTACACAAAGTAACTCCATTACTCACATCATATCTTAAATCTTCGTTTTTATGATGTGAATATAAATGATGTGCATATTTAGGGTTTAAGTTTTGTTTTTTACAACAAACACATGTGTCATTATCTCTTTTATGAACTTCTTTTTTCCACTTTCTATCTTTATTTGAACTTCTATATCCTATTGGATATTTTCTAACTCCATCAACTATAGGATATGAAACTCTGCAATTATCATTACACATAATTAACACCCCTTGATATATTATATAAATATATTATATCATACTTTATCATACTTTACAATACTTTATATTTATATTACAATATATCTGAAGGGATGTGATTTTATGAAGAAAAAAATAGCTATTACAATCGACGAATCTGTTTATGAAAAAATAAAACAAATATCATTAATTGAAGATAGAAATATAAGTAGCCAAATAAATAAAATACTTAAAGATTATATAAAAAACATTAAAAAATAAATTCAGTTTAATGCCCGTATTAATTTTAATACCCGTATCAATTTTAATACGGGGGTAATATTAATTTTAATACGGGTAGCAGTATTAATTTTAATACCCTATAAGTACTATATATAAGTACTAATATAAATATAAAAAAACACTTTTACTAAATATCTGCTTTACTCTTTAAT
>JBGVIL010000131.1:0-2493 GCA_045123185.1 Bacilli bacterium
TGGTTTTCTACCCTCTTTGATACCATAATCTATATAATGTTTATAAGGATTATTTTTATATTTTTCGCTTTTGTTTACATCGGAATAATTTTTTAAATACCAGTTTTGACTAAATACATACATTGAATAATTCAACTCACTTTCATTATTATCTTCTTTGAAATTCTCTATTTTTTTATTTGCAATAGATTCAGCGATTGTTTTAGCTATTAAATCATGCCCTAACTTATTATATAAAGATACATCACTAGTTGCCTCTACAAAACATACTTCTATTATCATAGCTTTCATAGCTGCATTTTTTAATTCATATAGACCTGTTCTAATCTTCTGCCCCCTATTTTTAAAACCTAAACTTGCTAATCCATTTACTACCCTTTGAGCAGTATCAAAAGGAGAATAAACGCAAATTTCACTACCTAAACTACCCTTATAAGTATCAAAAGCATTATTAAAATGAATAGATACAAATAAATTTGCACCCCAGTTATTAGCTTTATTAACTCCATGATATAAATCAGCAGTTGAACTTGTAGTATTATCGGGAGGTGTTACATCTAAAACGTCATAACCTATCATTCTTAAATATTTTATTAGTGAATCTTTTACTTTTCTATCTTCTGTTAATTCATCTATTATTCCTTTTGCCCCTGATACGTTTGGACAATGTCCACCCCTTATTGCTATTTTCATATTTTTAATACCTCCTATTTAATTTCTTTATCTAATATTACCTTTTGACGAATATCAAATAAACATTTAATAAAGTCATTTGATGCATTAACACGTAACTTTTCAATAATACTATCTAAATTATTAAGTATCACATATTTATCAAATTTCATTTTTTGCATAAACTTTATAGTTGCAATAGTTGCTTGTAATCTTTGTTTTTCATAATTTCTCATTATAATTACACCCCTTTAACAATAATAACATAATTCACATTTACCATCATATTTTAAATGTTCGTAATAATCTATTTGTTTATTACAGATTGTGCAATAGTAATAATAACCTTTTACTTTACTTGTACATTTTTTAAAATTCATTTAATTACCTCCTTTAATAATTTGTGTTACAAATCTATTTCTTCTATTTGTGCCCTTAATCTAAGTATATCTATATAACCTTGCATAAATAAAACTTGGTTTTCTAATGTTTCTTTTGGACATTTTGGTTCAAAATCTAACATATTATTATCCCATTTAATTAACATATTTGTTAATGAATCAAGTCTAAATGATAGCTGATAATATTCTGCCTTAAACCTTTCTTTAAAATCTTTACTAGTCATCATTTCTACTGTGTCTTTTAATTGCATTTTAATTACCTCCATTATCATTTTTATAAGGAATATTCATATACTTACATACTTCTTTGAAGCCTAGTTTATTCATACAATAATCGTGTAATTGTGTATGAGTTAACTCTAATCTTTGGTATCTATTAGGCTCTTTTTCTAGGTGTACACCAAAGCCACAATAAATGCAACCAGTTCTATCACATTTAGTTGTAGAGTAAATACCATCTTTACAAATAATGTCTCCATAAGCTTTATTAATACCTAATTTATTATCATATATATATTTTAATATATCTTGTTCTTTCCAAAATGCTAATGGAGTAGAGTTTGGCCTTTTGCTATCAAATGCATTACAACCAGTTTTTAAATAACTTTGTTGTCTTAACGAGCTTTCTTCTGCAAGAGTGCCAATAAATGGAACTCTACTAGTTTCTTTCTCGTACCTCTTAACAGGTTCTTTTTTCATAATTATACAACACTTATGAGATACTTTAAATGGAGCGTTAATCAAATAATGCCATTTTTTAGATAATTTAAATCTACCTTGCGAGTCACCTTCTAATCTTCTTATTTTCATCTTTTCAGTACTATTTCTTATATCATCTAAATAATTAGCTTGTTCTTTGCTAACCATAGGATAACCATATTTTTCAATTACTTGCTTAAAACTCATTTTAGGTCGTAATATAATTACATTATCTATTGAATTTACAAACTCTTTAGTTTCCGGATATTCTAACCCAGTATCGACAAACACTGCTGGAATATTAGGATTAACTTGTCTGACTAAATCTAATAACACTGTACTGTCCTTGCCTCCGGAGAAAGATATATATACTTTATCTTCTCCATAGTAATCAATCCATTCTTGTATTCTTCTTTTAGTTTTTAACACTTTGATATCTAATGGTAATGATTGAAGCATAATTAACTCAGTTTTATTCATTTTTTAATCTCCCCTTTCTATGATTTAATTATATAATATTTGGGTGATTATTGCAATAGTTTTTTGATAAATATTTGTGAGTTTTTATGGACATTATTCGACAAATATTTGATGTGGTATTTAGTGCTGCTTATGTGTAATGGATACCATTTACCCCAGTTGGAACATATGGTATTTATTACGTGCTATGTGGTATTTAATACCATATAATGTAGTGGGGAAGTATAGTTCCATTTAGGCC
>JBGVIL010000132.1:0-6564 GCA_045123185.1 Bacilli bacterium
AGAAAATTATATTGATATAGGTGAATATTCGGATAAAGAAATTAAGACAAAAGATATCAAAAAGACTAGTGATATATATGATAGTTTTGCTATATCATTTGCTTGGAATAAACAAAATAATTTAAATGAAAAATGGAACAAATAGATAATTAAAATAGTATAATATAATATAGGTTACCTTTTGGTAGCCTTAAATACAAAACATAGGAGTGATTAAGATGATTAAAGTATGGTGCGACGAATGTCATAACAGAATTAATGATTCATATGACGAAGATAGATTATTATATATCTTAGAATTACCAAGTGATACCTTATTCTTCTGCTCGGAAGAATGTAGAGATGATTTTATAAAGGAATATACAAGAGAGGTATACGTTAAACCAAATGGGTGCATAGGAGAAGATTAAATGAAGTGTCCATTTGTAATAAAAGTTTGTACAAAATGTAAGAGAATATTGATAGCCAATGAAATGAATTTTCGTAAAAATAAAAAAGGCAAGTATGGATTCCACGCACAATGTAAAGAATGTGATAAAGAATATAGAGAAGAACATATGGAAGAAATATCTGAATATAACAAACAATGGTATAAAAATAATAAAAATGAAATATTAAATAAACAAAAAGAATCTTATGAAAACAATAGAGAAGAAAAATTAAATTATCAAAAACAATATTATGAAAAATGTAAAGATAAGAAAATAAATTATCAAAGACAATATTATAAAGAGAATAAAAATACAATAAGTAAAAAATCTAAAAGATATCGTCAAGAAAATCCACATATAGCTTTTAATATCCACAATAAAAGACGTTTAAGAGAGGAAAGTCAAGGAAATGGTATAACTAAAGAACAATGGTTAGAAATGATGGAATTCTTTGATTTTAGATGTGCTTATTCGGGAAAATATCTAGGTGGTACAATTAACGAACATAGAACTATTGACCATATCATTCCATTAGCGTTAAATGGGGTTAATGAAATTTGGAATTTAGTTCCTATGTCAAGAAGTTTAAATAGTAGTAAAACATAAAAGATATGTTGGAATGGTATAAAGAACAACCATTCTATTCAGAAGAAAGATTAAATAGAATATATGAATGGATAGAATACGCATATAATAAATGGTGCAATGGAGAATGATAGAAGAGGAGGAATAAGTATGGAAAATGAAAATAAAATAATGAAATTAGATGAGAAAATCGCAGAGATTGATAGAAAATTAGAAGAATTAAATGCAAGAGCCATTGAGAGTAAATCTCCAATCGGAATGATAAGTCTAGTATATGGATATGTAAATATAGAGTTATTATTAGAGGAAGAGTTATTTGATGAAGAAAAAATGAATAAACTAAGAGACATTGCTAATCAACTACAAGAGCTATTATTAGAAATTCAAAATGAAAACAATTAATTGAATAATTAATCAAATAACTAAATAAAACGTCTTAGAATCGAATCTGAGACGTTTTAGCTATATTATAGGAGGATGATATTATGAAAATAAAAAAAATGAGAGAGAACGCTAAATTACCAAAATCATATAATGGAAATTGGATGGATGTATATGCAAGCGGAATAGCAGTATGCACATATGAACAATTTCAAGAAAATGGTTTTAATCAAGATTTTAAATACGAAGGAAGAGTTAATTATTTTAAAGGTAATACAGTTATAATTAAATTAGGATTTGCGTTAGAACTAGATGAATATTCAACAGGATATTTATTACCAAGAAGTTCAACTTATAAAAACTATGGATTACTATTAACTAATTCAATGGGTGTAATTGATACGTCTTATTGTGGTGACAATGATGAATGGACAATGGTGTTCTATGCAACTGAAAATGGAAGTATGAATATAGGAGATAGACCAGGTCAAATGTTCATTAGAAGAGATGTTGAAATATTTCAATTTGAAGAAGTAGAACATTTAGGAAATAAAGATAGAGGAGGATATGGCTCAAGTGGTAAATAAGGAGGTTAAATACCTCCTTATTAATTTGTATTCAAATTGTAACATATCTTTTAACTTATACATATACTAAAATTAAAGTAAATACAAATTAAATATCTATTGATATAGATTAAATATTAAGATATAATGTGTATATAAATTAATGTACATTGGAGGAGATAACATGCAAAATAATAAAATGATATTAAACAATTATCAAATCATTGGTTTAGATATTGGCAGAAAAAATACTAAAGTATATTCAGAATTTAATGGAGAAGAATACAGTGCTATTTTTTCTAGTATTATTGGAGATGGAAGGAATATCAAATTTGATGATTATAAAGACCCTATTTATATTGATGTTGACGGTGTAGATTATTTCGTAGGTGAATTAGCAGAAAAAGAAAGCTATAGTCCAACAAGAAATTCATCAGACAGTAAAGTATCATTAACCGCTAAAATATTAGTTCATTCAGCCATAAGTAAAATTGCAAAATGTGATAGGATTCGAGTGGTTTTCGGCGTTCCTAATAATGCGTATCGCAAACAAGTATTATTGAGTATAATAGAAGAATATCAAGGTAAAACAATAAAAGTTAAAGATAAAATATCTAATACATCTAAAACTGTTTTAATAGAAATGGTTGATATTTTTAGAGAAGGAGATGCTGTTTGTTATGATGTAATGAGGGATAGAATTAATATAGATAAAGACATCGCATTTATAAGTATAGGATTTAGAACGAGTGAGATAAGTTATTTTGAAAAAGGTATGAATTTTATAGACCGTCTAAGCAAAACCATTCCATATGGAAATCAACATATACTATCCTATGTTCAAAATAAATTAAAAGAAAATAACATAGTTAAAGAATTACACGATATAGATTCAAACACAAGAGATTATGATAAATTTAAAAAAGAAGCATATAAATTAGCAAGTGAATCGTTTACACAGAAGATAGAAACAATAATAGAAAATGGATTTGTAATGACAGATGTATATGTTGCTGGAGGAACTATATTACATTTATCATTAGATACAAGATTTAATATAGTTGATAATCCAATAATGTCAGTTTCAAGAGGTTTGGCATATGTAGGAACGTTAATATTCTAAAGGAGGAATATGTATGGCAAAGAAAATTCAAAGGTCATTTTATTTAGAACCTGATATTTTTAATTATATTAAAACCTATCAAGATGAGAATAATTTATCATCTATATCAATAGCATTAGAACGTATTATATTTAGTTTAATATTATGTAATAACGATATATCTAAATCTGAAATAACTAAAAAACCGATTAAAAACGATTCTAAGATAGTTCCACAATCAATTATGAATATAAGAAAGACTATGGGAGAATAAATCCCATAGTCTTATTTTATTATATTATAGGTACATTGTTTTCTTCTGCTAGCTTTGTTGCAGATGCCTTAAATTCATCTATTACAGGTTGTATAGTCGTTTTATTATTTTGGAATAAAGTTTTGTCAACAACTTCCATAAAATATTGTATAGATTTATTTGTAACAATAGTACAATATAATCTACATACTAATACTGATTGTTCTCCATTGTCAGTAGTTAATGTTAAAACTATATCTTTATTAAAATTTATATTTTGATTTTCACTTACTTGTAATCCATTTCCTATATTATATATATCAGCCATTTTTATATCATCCTTTCATTTTTATTATTTATTATACATTTTTTGTACAAGTTACTGATATTGTAACATTTTCATAGAAACTATACTCATTTGTACTGTAATCAGCCCATAATTGGATATTTGTTATTGTTCCATTAGCTATTTGATTTATGATTTCTGAAGGGAATGTGATAGTTTTAGTATCTCCTCTAGCAAAGGTTACTCCACTATCCCAAATTCCACCTGAATAAACAAAATTAGGTGAAGGAACTGCACCAATATAACCATGAGAACTATTTTGTCTAGTCATAGTTATAGTCATACTTATATTAGAACCACCACTACAAAAATCTCTCAATGAGCTAGGGATAGTACCCCATCCTCTATGTGGTTTATATGAACCCCATTTACCTTGACCCATTACGTCTGTTCTTGTACTAGTCGCACTACCACTACCTTCAGGTATAGATTTCAAATCAGTTACAGTAAATGATTGAGTAAATACAGTTGGAGTAGTTGTTGGTGGTGTAACTGTTCCACTAGATTCATAACCAGCATCGTATAAGGACTCGTAATCTGAGTTATTTGACTCCATATGTCCACCTAATGAAGCCCACGAACTTTCTTTTCCTCGTGGATACCATGCCAATCCTACATAACTACCGTATGTTGCAACACCTGGAGCAACAACATACCCACGAGAGTTAACTATAACTCCCATAGAGTTTTCACTAGCATATAATCCATAATAAAATCTCGACATATCACAGTTGTCAACGGTACAGCTAGCTGCTTCTAACATAACAAATCCACATCCATATCTATCGTATTCTGATTTAGGATGGCAATTATTTTTTGCTCTAAGACTTCTCACAACACAGTGTGAATTTCTTATATAGAATAAAGCATCATTACTTTCATCATTTAATAATAATTGACCACCGTCATTGGTAGAGTTATTACCTCTAGTACTTTGTATTATTATTTTCATAGTATTGTCAAATATTGACCATTTTCCATAAAAGATAGTATCTCCGCTTAATGTTATACCTAGTACTCCACTTCCTATAAATCCGTTAATATTAATATGCTCATAGTATGAGCCTGGAGCAACTTCAATCCACAAATCACGCCAGTTACTATATTCACCATAAGTTTCTTTTATTCTATTCAACAATCCATTTATACTAGAACAAGCATTGGCTACACTAGTTCCACTTTGATTACTACCACTCGGTGGATTAGCATTTACATAAAATATATTAGGTGTATCAGCACCACGTTTTCTAACAACTTTATCGCAGATTACATCATTTGTATATAGTCTATTTATATAAGATGAATCATCTTGACCAAACCAAGCTGTTCTATCACCACTTGAATTAAATATAGAAAATCCATCATAAGATACAAGTGAATAACCTTGACTACCTTCACCGTCTTGCATCTCAACTTTCACACCGTCCTTATTGACTGTAATTATACCATCATGTATTTCATTTGGATTAGGAGTCCAAACAGTTGCTACTGTTCCTTTTTCTAGCATTATGTTAGTATATACTACAGCTCTACTTGTATCTCTAGCCCACAAATCGACGCTTACCGAACATACTCTTTTGTCACTATTAGGGTATATAGTCATACTTAATTTCTGCCAAGTATTTAAGGTTTGTTGGTTTCCTGAAGTATACCAAGATTTTGTACCATCTGCATAACCAAGGGTAACTTGTGTACCTCTATATACATTACTTCCGTCTTCCGCATTTTCAGAAGTCCATTGATACCATGATAACGTTAATGGTTCGTTAGAGTCCCATGCAAAACTTTGATTTACGTATCTATTCTCGCCATCCTTTACACCTTGCAGAAATAATTCGGTGTTATTTTCAGGGCAACCATTATCATTTGTTTGTACCCATGCGTGTTCTTCTGTAACAGTAGGGTATGACCAATGTTCAAGTCCTTGTTTGAAGTTACCGTTAAGTAGTAAGTTATATCCACCACTTGAAGTAAATGATTGTATTATCTCCGTTTTAGTTTGGGTTACTTCTGATTTAGTAGCATAGTTCTTTCCAATTACGATATTATTTACTTCGGATTGAGTAGTATAACTATCTCCTATGATAGTTGTTAAACCATCTTTAGTTAAGGTGTGTTCAGCTGATTGTACCCTTTCTTCCATATTGGAAATATTATTATTTATAGAAGTTATATTTTTTTCAGTTGCACTTACTCTAGATGTAACACTATCTAAATTAGTCGTATGGTCTGCTACTATTTCTTTAGTTGATTCTATTACGGTTTTGTTTTCATCTATTTGATTTTGAATATCTTCAGGTGCTGGAGTCCAGTCTGTTGCTTTGTTACCTTCTTCTATTTTGAAATCTCTTATATATAAGATTTCATCTACATTCCAATCGAAATACCAAGTAAATGAGTGGTAAGCAGCATCGGTGAATTTCCATGTATGACTAAATTTTTGCCATTCTGTAGTGAGATTTATAGTTTTTTGACCTCCACATTCGTGACCTACGGTACCACCTTTATTTACACTACATTTAGCCCAGAAACTCCATGTATAAGTTTTTCCTACTTTATCCGATGTTTTAGGAAATATGGAAGTATGAAAACCCCTGCCTGCAGTAGTACATTTAAACTCTAAGTGTTTTTTACTTTTTGCTTCAGCGTCATCCACTACAGTTCTAGTACCTTTATAATTTGCTGTAAATGAGAATAATGAGTCTAATACATCGGAGTTTTTAACTAAGTTTCTTCCTCCTATTTCTATTTCATTAACTGCTTCCCAACTACTATCACATATAGGAGACGTATATTCAGTTTTAGTTGGATTATTATAGACTATTTTGTTTCTAGTCCACATATATTTTCCATATTCCCAAGTAGGTGGAGTTGTTACCCATGAGCCACCTGTTTGAGTA
>JBGVIL010000133.1:0-2296 GCA_045123185.1 Bacilli bacterium
TTTGATTTTGTAAGTCCTGGTATCTAATTCTAAGGCTTTTGTAAAGCGACAGTATCTAGTTCTAAAGGAATAAAGCAATTCAGTGTTAGTTGTATATGCTTTTGCTATCTCACTCATTGAGCGTGATAAGATATTGCACCAGCAAGAATATTCAACTATCTCTACTTGTTTCCTTATTCCTTTTTCATCTTCAACGGTTTCTACCTTTACAAAGTCTATTCTCTCACTAAATTTCGCCATCTTTAATCGCCTTCTTGTATAAAGTTGTTAATTTAAGATAAAGTCCAGCTAAAATAGAACCAGATACAGATTGTTCATCATATAATCTTTTACATACTTTCTTTTGAATTAATATATATAAAGCTTTTAAGTCAGTATTTCCCCCATTTATAATTCTGAACACATCTACTCCAGTAGAACTTGCTATTACCGCTACAGAAGAATCTAAGAGTTCTGTTAAATCATCATCTTCGTCATCATAATCTATTTTTAAATACGCTTTTAATCTAATTAGAGTAAGCATAATAATCACCCTCAATAAAAAAAAGAAGCAATTCATGCTTCCTCCTTTAATCTTTGTTAATATATTCCCATGTATATCCACCTGCACGTTTTCTCTTGCCAAGGCAAACATCTGTTATATGAGTTATTCCAGTTTGTCTTGTTGCTTCTGCTGTACAAGGATAAACTATACCGGTTTCTATACATCTACATGGTTTTGATTTTACATTTTGTTCACATGTTTTACCATATCTAGGTGATTTTTCTCCAACGAATTTACCTTTATTTATTTGCCTTAGTTTTTCTCTGGTTTCTTCTGAATGATGTTTTCCTAGCATATTAGTATTACCCTTTAAACTTTGGCTAATTTTATTTTTAGCTTCTTCAGTATGATGTTTACCATACCTTGGATGATTTTCACCTAAAAATTTCCCTTTGTTAATTTCGCTAAGATGTTTCTTAGTTTCTTCACTAATATGTTTTCCTTTATTCCAGGGTATTTGTCCTGTTTTTATTCCTTTGTTCCAAGGTGTTTTACCATACATAGGCCCATGAGTTCCATACCAATAATTATTTTCGCCCATTTGCATTAAACTAATTTTTCTTTTAGTCTCTTCTGTATGTTTACCATTTGCTCCACCTTCTCTATTGTTATAGCCATATTCTTTATTTGTTGAATTATATAATGTTATATATACTTTTTCTTTGATATCCAATTCAATTTTAGAAAAAGCTATATCAAACTGTTCATATACCTTAAAGTTTTCAAAACCATACTTTTCTATTGCATTATATAAGTGTTTATTGTAATTATCATTACTTTCAAATTTTGATTTATGATATTTATAAACCCCTTCAATACCATGCCCTCTATATCGTTTATCAAAACCTTTAGTAGTTTGACCAATATAAACTTTTCCATTGACTAAATTTTCAATCTTATAAATAACCCCATATATTTCCAACTTTATCACCTCTTTATAATAAGTATACTATATATTTAATTTATTGTCAAGAACTTTTATTGACAATTTCTAAATTATATGTTATCCTTATATTAAGGAGGTGATTACATGGCTGTTAATAAAGAAAAACAAATTTCTGTTTCAGTTGTATTAGATAAGCAAGTATATAATGAGTTAAAAACTCTTGCTAATAATGACCAAAGGTCTTTAAGCAAATACATTGCTATTCTAATACAAAACCATATAAACAGTTTAAAATAAAAGATAATAGGGATTTTACTCCCTATTATTGAGTTACAGCTAATCTAAATGCACTTCTTACTTATTTGTTCATTCTAAAACGTTGAAGTAATCTCTCTTTTAGAACCGTTTCAAACTGCTGTATCTTTCAATACAGAACTGACTATATCTTCATCTACGACTTTACGTTTAGATGTCCTCCACTTCGGTATTACTTAATACCTACTCCCAAAAGGGATAGTCGATGAACTTTCCTCTATTCAAGGCTTAGTTGCTGATAATCGATTTTAAAGTACTTAGGATTTAACCTTATACCATATACTTGTCTTTTTTCTACTTTCGTAACTTTCACACCTAGCTTTGTTTCATGCTTATGTTGTAGTGCAAGTATCTTTACGAGTTCCCAGCTATTAAAAGGATTAATTATTACGCAGATTTCTCTACGCCCAAGCTATCTTTCGAAGACCTGAATTGAATATCATACCAAGCTGTTAAAACAAATGTATTAATACCTGTCTTAACATTCTTATCAGAATCAGATATAGTTTCTGGATGATAGTTTATTTGTAAGTAAGATAAATCTCCTACAA
>JBGVIL010000134.1:0-6085 GCA_045123185.1 Bacilli bacterium
AATACTCTACTTTATATTGGAATACTAAAATAGTATTTATACCTAGTTGGAGAATACTAAGAAAAGCAACTGCATGGTACATGCAATTAATAAATTGGAAACACATAAGATAATAAGAGGGCTTTAATAGCTCTCTTTTTATTTTCGTCCGAAATGACGTAAAACTAATGGGCACATAGACTAGCCTCCTCGTGGCGTGCCTGGATAACCAACCAATAGTCTACCTGATCCCGTTTTCAATGTGGGACCGTAGTTGCCAACTGCCGGTCATTAAATATAGCAGTAGGTAAATATGATTAGGTTATGCTTCCTAATAAAAAGCAGGTTCTCATAATAAAGAGAGCCAGAAGGAGGATATATGTTAAACAATTCTATGAACCAAAATGCTAATAATGTGAAAGGTGGAGATTGTATGGAAAACACAACTATAACTTACAAATCAGTAGCAAACAACAGAAGATCTTATAGAGGATTAAAAGCACATGATAAATTTAGACAATTACAAATAAAAGATTTACACGCTCATAAATTTGTTATAAATAGAGTAGACTTTATAAAAGATAAAGAAACACAAGAAATAAAACAAGTTCCTTATTTAGCAATAGGTGACGATAGTCCATTAATAAGAGAATTTGAAGATATAGAAGCAGCAACTAATGTAGTTAAATCTAATGTTTTAGCATATGAATGTAAAGATGATAAGACAAATAAGAAAGAACAAAAGAAAGCTAGAAGAATAAATATAGACGGAGATAAATATATATTCTGTTCAAATATAATAGCAGTAAGATGTGGTGATGATAAATTAATAACTAAATTAGCTAATGAAGGTTTTATGTTTAACAATGATTTATATTTCCCAGTTAATGCTTCTCCTAGTAATGAAAAGCATGAAGTTAAATACTTCTTCAGATTTAGCAATGAATTAAATCATGAAGCAGCTTTCTGGAAAGTTGACGATATAATGGGTGGTTCTTTATCAGACAAATTAATGGGTGAAGAAGAAGATGAACAAGGTAATATGAGAATAAAATTTGTTGACGGTAAAACTATATCAAAAGCTAATACTCGTATAGGTAACTATGCAAGTGGAATGAAATGTTTATTTGAAATACCATTAGACAAATATAGAGTAGCATTAGTAAAAGGTAGTATGAATCAAGCTGGTGATTTTGACGTAATGACAGAAAAAGAAATGAGAGATAAAGGAATAGAAATAGAACACAATATAAATGATGGTGCTAGCTATTTCTCAGTAACAGTTATATTAGGTATGGCAAGAAGACTTGGTATGAAAATGTCTGTAGAAGATGCATTACAAATAGCTCCACAAGTAAGAACAACTATGTTTACTGGTAAAACATTAGCAAGAGCATTCATGACTGAAGATTTAGAAGAATTAGCAGTTAGTTATAATGCAGAGTTCTTTGGTAATCCAGAAGGTGAATTAGTTGCATTATTTGACGAAGATGGTGCTAAAATGGTTAACATGACTGATTTAAGAGCTGGTAAAGGAACAATAAAAGTATATGTTATGGCAGTTGCTAATATGTCTGGTGTAAGTACTTGTGGACAACATCTTATAAAATATTTAGACGTTGACGCTGAACAAACAACTAAAATAGTAAGAAATTATGCAATGGAAGCATTAGACAATTTTGTAGTTGGTAAAGTAGAAGAAGGTAATGAATATGATTCTTTAAGTAACAATAGAATAATAGCTAAATTAGGTAAAGCAGAATCATTAAAAGATTCTTTCTTAATGGAAGCAATAATGAGTGATACTTGGAAATATGCTCAATCTATGTTAGCTCAATGTAAAGTAAGAATACCTGGTGTTTATACTCATATGATGTTTGACTTATCTTATGCACTTGTTAAAGGTGCAGTTAAATCTATATTAGGCATAACTGAACATGGCATAATAGAAATGTATAATCCAGACGTATTAGAACTTTATGCTGATGAAATAGCTGAAATAGAAAATGATGACACATTAACAGAAGAAGAAAAAGATCAAGCATTATTCTATTTATTAAGTGGTACAATAGTTAAATTCCCTAGCGCTATGCCTAAAGAATTTGAACTTGGTGTATATCAAACTAAGAGACAAATAAGAAATAAAATAGAAACAGCTGTTGGTGAATTAGACATAACTAATGAAGAAAAAGAAACAATGATAAACAAATTAGTAAACTATTTTGAATATACTCCATGGGGCTGCACAGTATACGCTCCAGTTAATGCTTTAAAGAATAAATTAGCTGGTGCAGACTGTGACTTTGACGCAACTATGTGTGACATGTCAGACCTTAAATTCATATTAATAAAACAAAGATTAGAAAACAAAGGATTTATGGGAGAATGTACTTTCATAAGCTACAAAGATATAGTAAGAAACAAAGTTGAAAAACCAGCTGCTGTAACAGTTGCTGAAGAAGTTCAAGACTTAGATATATAATATCTAGTTCTGTGCCCATCATAGAAATATGGTGGGCTTTATTTATATTATGTAATACCTGGTCCCAGTTTCAATGTGGTAGTTTCAATGTGTGACCGTAGTTATCTACTGTCGGTCGTTAAATATAACAGTAGGTAAATATAATGGGTTAAGCTTCCCAGTAAAAAGCACTCCTTATAATAGTGAGGATGGAAAGGATTAATTATGAGTAGAGCAATAAAAAATACAAATTCAATGATGAACAAAAATAATGTTAAAGGAGAAAATAATATGAGAAAAGGTTCTTTAATGGAAGGTTTACAAGAAAGATTAATAGACGCAACAAAAGCTCCAGAATTAGAAACAAGTGTTTATCAAACAGAAGAAATAGAAGCAATAATAAACAAAATATATAAAGGTGAAGAAACAATAGACGAATTATTAGCAGTTAAGGTTAAAGAAATAGACTTCTCAAAATGCTTAAGAAAAATAAATACTATACAAAGAATATATAAAGCAGGTTCAGCAGTAGGTGCTTGTACAGTAGTAGCAGGAAATATGTATTTAGTAGAATTAGACGAAAAGAATATGGAACATTATAAAAAGGCATTAAAAATGTTAAAAGATAGAGAAGCACATGTTCCATATGGAGAATCTATATGGGTTGAAGGATATAACAAGTTTACAGAATTCAGATTTGAATCAGGACATTATTATGTTTATTATGTAGTTACTAATGAAGAAATAAGAATGTTAGAAAAGAAAATAAAAGGTATGGACTATGCATCTACAACATTAGAAGATTTATTAGCATTACAAAGAGATTTACCTCCATTTATAAGATCTTGGCAAGAGTCTTCTATAGACTGTGCCAAAGACAAAGAGAAAGTATTTGACAAAAATTATGATGAGTTCTTTAAGAAAATAGACGTTATAAGTACTTTCTTAAAAAGCAATATGGAAGAAATAAAATTAAATTTAGACGTAGTTAAAGATTTACACAGAGCTGGTAAAAGAAACTTCAAATTTGAAATAAGCTTACCATTAACAGACAATGTGTTACCAGATAAAGTTGGTAAAGTTAGTTTAATGTTAAAAGAAACAACTGAAGATTTCTATAACAATCAATTAGCTCCATTATATGCTTTAAGTAATAGAGATTTCTTTAAACAATTTGCTAGTGCTTGTGAAAAATATCCTGAGTTAGCATTATATATAAATCAAGTATTCACATTTGTTAAGCAATCTTTCAATGATGAAGCTGGTTTAAATAAAGATCAATATGCATTATTAAGAAACGCTATATATACTAAAGCTGCTGAATATGGTGTAGAAGATATGTCTAGAGTAGTTGAAATAGCTATATCTGTTGCAATGAGATACGTTCAATTAAATGATAAAGAAATAAAACTTGGTGTTGCTAATGTGGACAAATTCAGAACTTTCATAGTACAACATATATTTGAAAATGAATTTGAAGTATTAAGAACTGGTGAACCAATGGTAGAACAACTTGAATTAATATATGTTGAAAAAGGTATAGAAATAACTGAAGGTGACACAGTTGAATTTGTAAATGGTGTATCAACTTATGGTGTAGTAGAAGTTGAAGGTTTATTTACAGGTACTGCATACAACAAAGGTGGAAAATTAGTTCACAATATAGACGTATATGCTTATGAAGAAGTTAAATCTGTTGTAACAGTAGAAACTTATAAAGAAGGAACACCTGCAAAAGAATTACAAAATAATGAAACAAGACAAGCAGCAAGAGACAATGGAGAATATGCAATAGAATACTTTGAACAATATGATGTTATATCTGTAGCTGGTAAAAATGCTAATGTATTAGCAAATGGTAGTGTAATACCTGCAATGACAGTATCTTCTCCTGCATTAAAAGGAAACTATGCTGTAAGTGAAGTATTATACTTTGAAGCAACTGAAAATAACAATATAGTATTCTTCATAGTATTAGTATAAAACAAAATGGCCTCTCATAGAAATATGAGGGGCTTTTATTGTATTTAATTTGGTCCCGGTTTCAATGTGATGTGATTTTAATTTAATGTGTAAGGGAGTCTAGAAATAGGCTCCCATATGGGTACAAGAGCTAACCTCCCCGTGGTGTACCTGGATAACCAACTAATAGCTCAATAATAATTAGGAGGGTGTTTGTATGAGAAAACACGAGTTATATGAACAAGCATTAAAACAAGTACAACAATTAGAAAAAGAAAGAGCAGCAGCTGTAGCAACAATAGAAGAATTATGTGCAGAATGGAATATAACATTATCTAATAATGATGCACAAGTTATAAATAACATCATAATAAATAAAGGTAAAGTGGTAGCAGTAGAAACAATTAAAGAAGTAGTTATAGACAATACTGATAATGACAGAATAAAAGAACTAGAAGAAAAATTAGCTTTTAAAGAACTATTATTAAATGAGTTTGAAGAAAACATGGACGAAAAGATAAAAACTATACACCAATTACAAAATGAAATAAAAGCTAACAATAATAATGATAGCTATAACAAATTATATTCTGAATATTCTGCATTAAGAAATAGTTATGGTGAATTAAGTGAGGCTTACGATATATTAGCAGATGATATAGCAACACACAATGATACAATAGAAGAATTTAAAGTACAATTAGGCATAAAAGAGGAAGAACTTGAGTATTACCGTGGTAAAGAAAAAGAGTATGAAGAAGATGTTGAAGGTATGGAAATGGACATTGAATCTCTTAAATTACAAATGGAAGGTATGAAGTTTTCTTATAATAATCAAATAGCTGCACTTAAAGCTGAATATGAAGCAAAAATAAGAAGATTAAATACTAAGATAATGTTCTTAGAGGCAGAGGATGAAATATTTGAAGAAGAGGAAGAAGAAATAGTAGCAGATAATGAAAGTGGTGATGCTGTGGGTCCACAATTTATAGACATACCAGATAAATACAAAGATCATCCAGAAATAATAGAAACAATAAAAGACTTTACAGATAAGTGGAATAATGCACAAGAGAACAGACTTATAGGATTAACAAGAGAACAAATGCAAGATAATTATGTAATAGCAGCAAACGAAACTTTAGAAACAATAATAGCTGAACTTAAAGAAGCTGATAAATATAACATCAGTTTTACTAAATTATTAAATAGTAAAAATCAAACTGTAGTGGCTGTTGTTGGTAGAATAACATTAAATGGACAAGAGTATCCATTTAAATATGGTGCAACTCACAAACTTCCATGTATATATGGTTGTTATGATAAAGAGTTAATAGAAGAAGCAAAAGAAGCAATATACAATGCTATACACATGATAAAAGATGAAACAACTGAAAAACATGTATTTGACGTGGTTTATGAAATGAACAAAGGAATAGTAGTATGGCAAACAAATGAAGGAGTGTTTAAAGGATACGCAAGAGCAAAATCTCAAAGAAATGGTAAACGTAATAGTTATGCATTTGTTTGGGATGGTACTAGCGCAGTTCCAACTGCTTGCTGGTGTGACCACATGTACGAAAGACAAAGTAATGGGCAACATATGACAACAGACGAATTCCGTCCAATGAACAAAAGATGGGGTGCTGGTATAGCATCTTTAGGACAAGAGATAATGGCTTT
>JBGVIL010000135.1:0-7338 GCA_045123185.1 Bacilli bacterium
TTTAAAAGTATAGTTTTAATCCAATCTACTCCAGTTATTATTATTTTGCAGAATTGAGAAATAACTTCTAGTGCATCCTGTGTTCCTTCTTTTATAGTAATAACTTTATTTTTAAAATCAGTTACACCATTTGATATATTAGATATAAATGAAAAAGCATTATCTTGATTTATGATAGGTTTCATTGTTTTTCACCTCTTCTTTCATATCTTTTTCTATAAGTGATTTTATATATGCACTAAATCCAAGTAGTTCAGATTTTCTATTAGCAAATTCAAGTAAGTCATTTTCCTTTTGATTATTTTTAAAACTAACATGTTTTCTTCTTTCCATTTTTTATGCTCCTTTCTTTTTGGTCATACTTATATATATGAGTAATTTATAAAAATGTGCTTATGTGTGAAAAAATTCATTTTATTTTATGTATATTATTAATTTCTTTGGTTAAGATATAAGTAAATAATCTGGACCAAGAAAGGAGATTTATTATGAAGAGAATAATATTAACTACTTTAATAGCTGCTGGATTAATGGTAAGTAATGTTAATGCTTATATGGAAGATATTAAATATAATTCAAATGAATATATTTTCAAAATAAATGACTATATAGGAGAGTTAAATTGTAATTTAGATAAGAATGAAACATCTTTATTTAAAGGATTAAGAGCTGGTTATATTGAACCAGAGTTAGAAAATTTAAAAGAATTAAAAATAGGTGTTAGTGGATTGAGTGATAATATTAGAAGTTATAAAATAGATAACAATGAATTACAGAATCTTCATAATGAATTTGTAGCTGAACTGGATGATCTTGTTAAGAATTTAGATAAAAGTATAAATAATAAAATAGAGATATTGGAAAATTATAACTGTGTATCTGCTTTTGTAAAATTGATTACTTATGATGATACTAAAACAAGTGAAATAAATGAAAATATAGATAAGATAAATAAATTATATAAAGAGATAAATTCATTTTATACAAAATAGATAATCTTCATTTTGAAGGTTATCTTTTTATTTTTGTCAAAATGTTTGGAACGGTTTTGTCACGTTTTACATATATATTATCATACCAAATTTTTCTTTTTCAACTTGTTGGATAAGACAAATTCTGGAAGATAAAATATGTAACGTAACGTAGTGGCTTGTCCTGAATGTAGTTAAATAAAATATTGCAAAATAAAAATACTCTAGCTTATCACTAGAGTTATTTTTTATCTTCTTTTTCTTTCTCCATAGCTTCTTTTAATACTAATTTTATGAATCCACTTACACCTATTACACTTGACTTCTCTTCTATCCAGTTGTAAATCTCTATATCATCTATTCTTTCTTTAAAAGATATTTGGATTCTTAATGATTGTTTTTTACTCATATTATTAGCTCCTTATTTAAGTAATTTATAGTAGATATACTAAAATATATGTATTTCTACTACAAAATGTGTAAAAAATAATACTCAATTTATGTAAATTTATTAAATTTATATATTTTTATTAAATTCTTATAAATTTATATAAATTTAAGTAACATTTATGGTATAATATCACATATAATTTATTAAAAACCATTAAATTTAATTAAATTTATTAAATTTAAGAAAGGATATAATTATGACAAATAGTTTTGGAAGAAAAATAAAGAATGTATTCTCTTTGACATTTAAAAAAGATGAAGAAAAAATAAAATTATTTTTAAATGAGCAAGTTTGCCCAAGTGCATATATAAAGGATCTTATAGTTCAAGATATGCTTAAACAATCTAAAAACAATGTAGTAGATGATTATAAGATAGAAGTTAATAATGAAACAGAAGATATAAGTGGTTTTGATTTTTCTTTAGAAGATTAATAATATATATATAATGGAGGCCCTAAAATGAGAATAGGAATAGATATAGGAAATTACCAAGTTAAAACAAGTGAAAATATAATATTTGATAGTAAAATTACAACTGAAAGATACTTTGGAACTGATGCAGATACAATAACTATAAGTAATAAAACATATTACTTAGGTGAAGGAAACTTTGAAATAGAAGCAAGAAAGTTTGATAAAGAAAACTTTATACCTTTGGTTTTAGGAGCTATATGTAAAAGTACAGATGCAGATTTAATAGATTTAGCTATAGGACTACCAATTATACAGTTTAAGGATAAAAATACAAGAACTGAACTAATAAATATGTTGCAGGGAAATACTTATAAAGTTGTTTATAATAAGATCCCATCAACTAAGATAATAAGAAGTGTTCAAGTTTTCCCAGAAGGAATAGCAGGATATTTATATATGAAAAATAAAGGTTTATTAAATGCAGTTGGAAATAGAGATAGTATATTAATAGATATAGGTGGTAAGACTACAGATATAGCTCTTATAAAAAATAACAAAGCTACTTTACCGACTTCTATAAATATTGGAACTATAGATATATATTATGCAATAGCTAAAGCATTAAGAGAAAAATACTATGATGCTAAAATAGATGTAGAGAAGATCCAGGATTATTTAGATAAAGGATTCTACTACAAAGGTGAACTGCAAGATATATCATTTGCTATAAATACTACTAAAACATTATTTAAACAAATATATGATGAACTTAAAATAAACTACTCAATAGAAACAGATGCAGTTGTTGTAATGGGTGGTGGTGCTAAAATTCTAGGCTCAATCTTTAAGAAAAATATAAAAGGCATAATTGTAATGGATAATATAGATAGAGATGTATTTGCAAATGCTCGAGGATATAAAATGTTAATGGAATAAAATAACACCAGGTATAATGCCTGGTGTTTTATATTGGTTTAAAATCAGCCTTTTCTTTTATTGTTTATATCTCTTATCTTTATCATTAAGTTAGCTACATTAACTCCAGCTTTAGTTAAATCAGCATTATCTTTTATTAATTCATTTTTATTTAATACTAATAACTGGTCCTTATTAACTAAAACTAAATTATTTATATCTAAGTTAAGCTTATTTCCATCTGCAAATATAACATTATGATTCTTTGGTATTTCTCCATAATGCTCTTCATAGATTACTCTATGTTTTAATTTCCATTTGTTAGGTTCAGCTACTTTAACTTCAGTATATCCATATACATTTATTCTTTCTGAACCTACTTCTCTATGATTAGCTGGTATATCACCTTTTTTAAAGCTCGTTTTATTAGGCTTCATAATGCCTTTAGTACCTTTATTATAAGGTATTCTTCCTTTTTCATATCTTCCAGTACGACCAGTGTTTAAGTTATATCTTTTTATAGCTGATGTAATTTGTGTCATAGTAAAATCATAGTTAAATTTTTCACTCATTAATCTAAGTATATCTTTATGAGAATTACCTGGTGTTATTTCAGCCATATATATTTTTTCTTCATTGGTCCAAATGTGCATCTTTCTACTATTTTTAATCCCTTTTGTTCTACCCATATTAACCCTCTAACATTTTAGGTAATTTATCATCTATGTTCATTTTACCATCTTGTAACTTCTTAGCTTGAAGTACTAATGTTCCATTTGCAATTATTTCTTTTGCTATATTCGTAATTGCTTTGGATCTTTCTATTTCTTCTGTAAGTTGTTCCCCTTTTACATCTTCATCATTTAATCTTTCTAATTGCATGAATAGGTGGTTATTCAAATCTCCTAAAGTATTTTTCATATATTCCTCCTACTTATTCTTTCCTATTTGCTCTTTAAACATAGCTTGTTGGATTAATATCTTTATGTAATTACTTCTCCCATATACCTCTGACTTTTCATCAAAGAATTTTAGTAAATCTTTATCCTGTATATTATTTTTAAAGCTTATATGCCTTCTTCTTGTTTCTTTATTTATTGCCATAGCTATCCCCTTTATAATTAATAATTTAATTATAAATTATGTGAAAAAAATGTACAACTTTTTAACATAAAATGGAAGTTTTCTGCTACAATTATTTTTGTAGTGATAGGGTAATATCACACAGGCTATTTTATTATATTATATTGTCTATTTGTCAATGTATTATTAGTACTATTGATTGTAGTGTAACAAAGTTATTGAATTTAAGAAATCTACTAAATAAGTCCGTTAAGGACTTATTTTGCTATGGAGGTATTTATGAAAGTTAAAATTATAGCTTATACTCCGAATCCTGAAGAAGTTGTAGCATCTGCTGCTAAATTATGCTATTCAAAAGTAGGAGTAGATGAGATCCAGGAGAACTTAACAGAAGAGGGTATAGAAAAATTTGTATCAATGCTTTCAGCTATAGGCCATCATTCACCACTTGAGCATTGTACTTTTACATTTGCAGTAGAGGGAATATCAAGAGCTTGTTCTCACCAGTTAGTTAGACATAGAATCGCATCATATTCTCAACAATCTCAAAGATATGTTAAATTAGATAAGTTTGATTATATAATACCTACTGCTATAGAAAATAATGAATTTGCAAAAGATATATTTTTAAATGCTATGGAGCAGGACCAAAAGGCATATAATGGTATAGTAGAAGAATTAATGAATGAATATATAGCTTCATCTGGGTATACTTTAGCATCAATACCTCGATCAGAATATAATAAACTTGAAAAATTAGCTATAGAAGATGCTAGATATGTTTTCCCTAATGCTTGTGAAACTAAAATAGTATTCACTATGAATGTAAGAACTTTAATGAATTTCTTCACTCATAGATGTTGTGATAGAGCGCAGTGGGAAATAAGAGATTTAGCTAATGAAATGTTAATACAAGTAAAAGAAATAGCACCAACTCTATTTAAAAAAGCTGGAGCATCTTGTGTAAGAGGTAAGTGTCCAGAAGGATCTATGAGTTGTGGGAATCCGAAAAAAGACTAGGTAAATCCTAGTCTTTTATATTCCTACTGAATCTTGAAGTTCTCTTAATTTCTTCTTATCAGTCTTAACATACAATTTAGTTACATCTGATCCAGCATGATTTAATTTCTCTGATATATCTTCAAGAGCCATATTATTATTTTTTAATATAGTTGCACAGCTTCTTCTGAAACTATGAGGAGCAAAATCATCTATCCCTATAGCTTCACCTGCTAGTCTTGCCCATCTTCTTAAAGTTGTTTGACCTGCACATCTATACTCACCATGATACTTTGTAACAAATACCCAGGGAAGATTAATACCTTGTTCTTCATAATGTTCTTTAAGTTTTAGTAATAAATCTTTCACCTCAACTGAAAAAGTAAACTCAACTGTTTTTCTTCCTTTTTCTAATACTTCTTCTATAACTCTATTTTCAAAATCTATTTGATCCCATTTTAAAGTTTGTATAGCTGATATTCTTCCAGCAGTACTTAAACTTAATGCTATATAAGTATCTATTCTTAAATCTCCTTGAGCTGAAACAACTTCTTTCATTGTATCAACTTGCTCTTTAGTTAAAAAGTGCTTATTTCTAACACCTTCGCATTTTCTCGGTCTATCAAAGAATTCCATAGGATTTTCTGGTATCATCTTTTTCTTTCTTAAAAACTTATAAAATGCAGATATACTAGCACATACCCTCTTAATTCTATCTTCATTGTTTCCTTCTTTCATTCTAAAGTATATATATTCTTCTATATCATCTTCAGTAGCTTCTTTAGCTAACAGATCTCCTTGTTTACTATTCATAAACTTCATCCATTGTTGTAAATCTAGTAGATAGTTGTTTATAGTCTTTGGTGATAAGTTCTTTATGTTAATATATTGTTCATATTTATCTAGTAATCTTTGATTTTCACTATTTATAGTACCTTCTATTATTATTCTTTTACTTTGAGCTTTCATAATTTACCTCCTAGCAAATAAAATTAAATTTCTCTTTACTAAAAGATATGAAAAGTGCTATAAAATAGTGTGAAAATAATATATAAAAAATACACCAAATTATTACATATTATGGTAAAATATAATAGATGCTAACTATATATTAGGATTTATTTATAAGACTATAGATATTTTTATATTTATAATTCAAAAAATTCTTCAAAAAGTAAATAATAAAAATAAGACCATTGAATCAATGGTCTTATTTTTATTTTATATAGTATAGATTATTAAATTTATGTTATAATTAAGTATAGACAAATTTTCTTTTTTTATTGGATTTACTATAAGTAATTATGTACCTTAATGTAACTTTGAAAAAACAAGGACTCTTCCTAGCCTTGTTTTTTTTGTTCATATTCTTTTACTAATTTATAAAAAGTATTCTTTTTTAAACTCATTTCACTCATAGCTTTAGTTCCAGTAATTTCTCTACTTTTCCAAAGTGGATATACTTCATTCCAATTTTTAGGGAATCCTATTTTTTTCCTACCTCTATACTTACCTTGTAATTTAGCAAGTTCAATTCCTTCTCTTTGTCTTTCTTTTATATAATCTCTTTCAAGTTGAGCTACTGCTCCAAATATAGTTAACATAAATTTTCCTGCTGGAGTTGATGTATCTATAGTTTCTTTTTTGGAAATAAATTGAACTTTCTTATTGTCTAATAATTCTACCAGCTCAAGTAGGTCCTTTGTATTTCTAGCAAATCTACTTATACTTTCAACTATTACTACATCACCTTCTCTAACAAAGTCCAGCATAGCTTTTAATTCTGGTCTATCCTTAGTTGCTCCTGAAATTTTTTCTATATAAATTCTTTCTACTTCTAAATCATTCATAATTACTTCCTGTCTTAATGTATTTTGGTCATAACTGGAAACTCTTATATATCCTACCTTCATTTTTACACCTCTTGTTTTTTTAAAGTAACATATTAAAACATTTGTTTAATAAATAATATTTTAATATAAATAAACAAAATGTCAAGACTTTAAGTATTATACTTTTAGGGTATACCCTAAAAATACTAAAAAATAGGAACACATTTTTAAATATTTCATATTATATATTATGGGAGAAGAAAAAAAAGATTTTCTTTGCCAAATAAAAAAATATGTAACACTTTAACAAGTAAATGCATATTATATATTATAAAACTAAATAGGGAGGTAACATTATGAAATATAATACAGTAGAAGAAGTAGTAGTAGCAGTAGTAAAGGATTTTGCAGCATACTATAAGGATGTAGTTGATATGTTCCTAGAAAACAGATTAGATGACAGAGGACAGTTCATAATGAATGAATTATATAAAGACATAAAAGATAACTTTGGATATGATTCAAATATAGTAAATACAATATTAAAAGAAGGATAAAACAAATAAAAAAGGAGCTATACCATCCCTCAAGGTATAGCTCCTTTTTCTCCTCACTGCCCTATAGTGAGAATCAGAACATTTTTATTATACCATAATTTGTCAATAAATAAAA
>JBGVIL010000136.1:0-2095 GCA_045123185.1 Bacilli bacterium
GAATGATTATGAACCAAGAAACATTAGCAATGGCTATTAATAAGTTAGCAGAAGAAATTGCCAGACTAAATGTTGAGTTAGCTTTACAAAAAGCTCAAAATATTGAAAAAGAACAAACAATTAATAATCTTCAACAAGAGATTGAAAAATTAAAAAATAATAAAAACGAAAAATAAGGAATGATTAACATGGCTTTAGGACTTTATCGTGATGAAGACTTGAAACAACGATTATCTTCCATTGGAAAGATGCTATCAGAAGTTTTAAAACAATAAATAATTTTGTTACTACTGGTTCACCAGCATTAGTATGTTTAGATACAAAAGGGTCTGCGTCTGACACTGGACGTTGACATTCTTCGTCATGGAATAGTCCTAAAGCCATTTATATCACTCCTTTATTAATTTTGAGTTTCTTGCTTTTCAATGAAAAGCTCACAATTTTCTTTCATAAATAATTCTGCATTTTCAATAACATCTCCACCATTTTCAAAATATTTATCAAATAGTTCTGGAGATAGAATTGGTTCAACTACGGTTTTCACATATTGTTCAGCAGTTTCGTTGAAATATAGACACATTGTAATAGAGCCATACTTATTAACTCTATCTAGACTAATATATCCTACTTTCCAAATTTCTGCTTCAATTCCCAAATCTGTCATGACTTTCTTTTTAATCATTATTTCCATCTTCCTATCGCTATATATTCAATATAATTTTTAACACCTGTTTGTTCTGTTGGTTTCCATAAATAAATACTCCCAGTAGCACTTGTTGTAGGAGCTCCTGCTTGACAAACCATGATAGCAGTACCAGCCCCATGTGCATTAATTATAACTCTAGGCACTTCCAAAAATGCTATATTAAAACTTTGAGCACCTATAAATGGACTTGAATACACTTTGCCCCAAGCAGTGGTAATATTCCAAGTACCATAAACTTGTATAATACTGACTTGCATTCCATTAGGGAATCTCCAAGTTTGACAATTACCACTTGAACTTCTTACACAATCTTTATTTGTCCAAATAGAATAACTTTTAGCATCATTACCATTATACCATGTTGGTTCATCACCTGATTTTATAGTTGTATGTAGGGTAGACGTACCGAACTCTGAACCGTTATTAGTTGGATTGACATAGCCTAAAGTTATAATACTACCATCATTGCCAGTACCATATACATAACTTCCTATACCAACTCTAAAGCTACCATCTAATGTTAATCCACCAGTTCCATACATATCTCCACCAACATCTAATACTCCACGTTCCCTAATCTTTCCAATACCAACTCCATCTTTTTCTAGGTTTAATAATGCAGATTGTGTTGATAATGCTTGGGTGATTGATGTTGTAGTATATGAATCTTTAATACTAATTTTTATTTCATATGATTTAGTATTATCCCATCCACTTCCTAAATCAATAGCAAATGCATTTGACGAGTAACTAGATAGTTTAGTCCAATCGGTTTTTGTTGTCCAACTTGACGCTCCTTTAGTTCTCCAATAAACTGCATATTGTTTTGCATTGCTACCACTACTATCTATCTTATATTTAATACTAGCCCTTGCATATGTTCCGTTTGCAATTTTATTACCACTAGAATCACAACGATATATAGAACCACTCAATGTAGGAGCACTAATTCCAGTCAATGTTACCTTTTGACTAGCACTTCCAGTCATACCACGAGAATCCGTTACTTTTACGGTTAATGTGTAATTACCTGCACCGAGTTTTCCAGTGGTAGCAGTTGATGATGTTGAGTTTAAATATCCTCCACTCCATTGATATGATTTAATTGTTGCTCCATGTTTTGCAGAAGCATTGGTTGCAGAACATGAAAATGTTGTCTGATAAGCAATGTAAGCACCATTAGATGTATTGTTTGCAGTTACACTAATTCCAACGGTTGGAGCGGCAGACGATGGAACTTTAAATGTCATTGATTTAGATGTTTCTCCAACCCATGAACCACTACTGTTTAACGATTCTAGTTTAATTGTTGCAGTACCAGATTGAGAATTTGGAATATTTTTACAATAATCAATAGATGGTGTGAATGTATAAGAAGTGGTTGCATCG
>JBGVIL010000137.1:0-4183 GCA_045123185.1 Bacilli bacterium
GTTGCTCCATTCTTAATATAAAACCGACATTGGTCAATATTATAGATAGCCACTTTTTGCATAATAGTCACTCCTTTCAAATAGAGTGTGAGATAAATACCTCAATGAAAGAGATGATAGTAACTATCATCTCCTATATCAGATATTTATATTATTTTACTACACGTGTAGCTTTTCCGTCAGGTACTACTGTAATACCTGCAGCAGAAATAACACCTAACATACATCCAGTGATAACATTGCATCCAAATGAGAAGCGTACTGCGAATTCGATTGTATCGTCAACACGTACACCAGATTCATTGATGTCCATTAATTCTGGTTCAACTACCATTTTAACTGGTTTAATTACATTGTTAGGAATAACGAAAATAACGTCGTCTTGCATAACATTTTTAGTTAATGCAGAACCTTGACGGAATGCGTTTGGTAATTCAACTAATGTTTCACCATACCAAGTTCCTAAACGTCCTGTACGATGTAATTCATTTTTAAGTTCATCTGTTGGATGGTCTGTTAACATACCATCTTCTAAGTATTCTAATGCTACATCTGTACCAAATAAAGTAACAGAAGAAGCACCTGCAGCACGTTTAACATTAGAAATTAATTGTTTAATAGCTTTTCGGCTATAAGCTCCTGCATGACGGAATTGAGTTGGTAAGTTATTGCATACTAATGCAAATGTATCATAAGTTTTTTCTGCGATAAATTGTTCTACTGCTTCGTTTAAACGAGCAACTAATTTAGACCAATCTGCACGACCTAATAAGATACGAGCAATATGTTCGTATACTTTAATACCATAAGTTTCTACACGAATAGAAAGTTCATGTCCTTCATCGAAACGTTGTCTATCTAATGCTACACGACCATCTTTAGAGATGCGTGAAACAACTAATTCGTTACGAGCTTCTACATAGAATACAGTTTTGTCTCCACGAGCTTGTGAACGAGATTCAACGAAACGGTCAAAGAAAGCGTTACGCCATCCTTCATTAATAATACCTTCACGAATAACTTCTTCAATAATAGCGAATACACCATTACGAGCAGATTCATTACGGAAAGCTAATACAATATCTTTAACTTGGCAATTTTCTTTGTCAGTAATTCCTAAAACTTGGAAGAAAGCATCAGAGATTGCTTCATCTGGAGTTTTCACTTCTCCTTCAGCAAAGTTTGCTGGTACAACTACTTTTCCGTTGTAGTTGTCAATCATTAATTGAGCTACATCTTTAGCAGTGAATTTCATTTAAAATTCCCCTTTCTATCTTATATTCGTTTATTATTTTTCAACTTCGACTTTAATCATTTTGCAAGATTCAGGCATTAATTTAGCTAAGTTTCCTGTACCTTGTCCTAATTCAATATTTGGAACTAACATAACTGGTAACCATAATGGAACAATAGAAACAACACGCATTGCTCCACCAGTTGACGCTTTAGCGAAACGTTCTCCGTTAGTACCTTTTTCACAAACGTCTACTTTGTCACCAAGTTTTAATGCAGAAGCTTCTTTAAAATAAGCATCAGAGTATTCTAAACGGTCTAATTTAGAAAGCATATAAGCAGAATAAGTTTCACCTGCTTCTAAAACGAATTTACCGATTTGTCCATCAATTTTGCGATATTCTTGCACATTGATTTCTGGAGCAACTACAATAAATTTTCCAGCTACTTCTGTTAAAGCACCTTCTGTAATTGCATGACAATGGTCTAATTCACGAGCTTGTCCTTCTTTTGTAGCTCCTAAAGTTACGATAACACCATTTGGACGTTCTACGTCATTTAAGACAGTTTGAGGACGACCAAATTTCATTTCGTGTACGTTTGATGTATTACACATAAATAAAGCCATTTTTTATTCCTCCTTGTGAATATCATTATATTATTATTATTTTCTTTTATTTATACTAAACCCTACATTTACTTAATCAATAACCCTCCATATGGACTATTAGCTTTTTTATCTTTGTTTGTAGGAGTAGTAAGCGGAACACGGTTTGGTTGAGGTGCTTGTGGTTTACGTTTGCTACCACGTTTTTCACGTTCAAGTTTACCAACGATAGCATACGCTTTGTTTTCTAAATCTTCGGCATTTAAATCTTCGTTTTCTAGAAGTTTTTTATAGTCTTCACTTTCAGATAATTCTGGGAAGTCTGTTGCCATTTGATTTACAATACGTTCACGAGCTTCTTTACGTTGAGCATCCTCAATCTCTTTTTTAAATTTTCTAAGAGCGTCTACTTCTTCTTTTAAAGCGTCTACTTCTGCTTTGTGAGCTTCTTCTAATGCTTTTTTATCTTCTTCATAAGTAGAAGTTTGAGCAGTTAATTGAGCAGTTAAGTCATCACGTTCTTTAGTTAAATCTGCAATAGTGCGACCATATTCTGCTTCTGCTTGTTCTAACATTGCTTTATAATCTGTTTGTGGTTCAGATTGTTTAGCTTCTTCTTTAGGTTGTTCTTCAACTTGTTCTTGTTGAGCTTCTTGACCTTCTTCAAAATCAGTAATAGGTTCATCTGCGATTCGATTATCACCCATACTATTTCCTCCTTCAAATTGATGCATATATTCTTTAAATTCTAACATCATATCTTGAAACATACCTACTTTATGAAAGTTAAGACAAGCATCCTTGAATGCAGGTTTAACACCATTACCTAATACTGCAATGGCAGTAAAGTAGAATTCATTTACATTACATACTTTGTTAGAACTAAATTCATAATCTACCATACCTACTTCCATAGATACAGAGAATGTACCTTGTGATTTAATAAGTTGAAATTCCTTTTTTTGTCGTTTCCATAAAAGAATATCAGAGCATAAATATTGTTTAACTCCTTCTTCGGTTTGAACTTCTTCAATCCATTGTTCTGCCGATTCTGGAATCATACCAATTGGATAAGTACCATATCGAACACCATCCACATCACGAATGATTTCATGGTCTCCAAAATTTTGTTCGTCATCTTTATATAAAGCAACAATAGGAATATTTTTAAGGGTAGGTAAAGCATTCATAGTAGACTCTTGACTAAATTTAACATTATTAGCAACAGAATCCATAGCAAAGATTCTAGCAGAACCCATATGGAATGACGGATTAACAATATCGCCATCGTTTTCTTCTAAAGTGAATTGAGCTTTAGATTCAAAAGAAGCAAATAATGTTTCTTTATTCAATTCCATCTTTACACCCCCTTTCAAATTAGAACAATAATTCATTAGTGATATGACTATTTTCTAATTCATCAAAAGAGAATGTAGGAAATACGTCTTTAGGACATTTAGTTGAAAAGACATGAGTTCCATTTTCAAGAACCATAATTAATGGAAATTCACATCCTTCTAACTTTTTAATGTCATGATTATTGTTTGTATAAATAAACATAGTAATCACCTATTTATTATCGTTTGTACCTGCAACCTTATTGGCTACCGTACTTTCAGATTTTTCTTGTCCATCTTTTGCGGACGGTCTTCCATTATTTTCACTACTACTTGCATCTCCAGTTTGAGTATTAGATGATACAAGAGGTTTGAATGTGTTACTTATATCTAGAATATCGTTTTGAATATAATTCAATGCGATAGTATCTGTTTGGTTAATTCCTACAATAGCACATAAGTAAGGAACAATAGGTATACCATATTGTCCTAATTTTAAATATTGGTCTACAAGATTGTCTCTACTAAATACAGTTACATCAACTAATTGACAACGCCAATTACCTTTGAAGTTGTAAAGTAATTTACGATATACCCATGCTTCAAGTTGACGATAGAATTTGAACAAACGTGCTTCATCGACTTGAATTGAATATTTTAAAGTAGTAGCATTATCACTATTGAATAATAATTTAGAGAAACCTAAACTATCAAATAATGCATCAGTAGCTTCTTGTACTTTATTACGACTATTTGTTTGGTTAGAACTAAAGCTAATTTCTTCAAAATCCATTGGTGAATAGAACATACCAATAGTATCTGAAAGCTGTGAGCGAATTAAATTAAAGAACATTGTAGCAGTAGTTAACTGAACTGCAAAGTTATCTGGTTTAGGTTCATCTGAATCTAAACGTGGAATTTTAAATCCAATAATTTTATAGTTCGCTTGTTCTTCTGCAACTTTACTTAGTGCTTTGTAATCTGCAATATCTGTAATATCTGGATA
>JBGVIL010000138.1:0-7895 GCA_045123185.1 Bacilli bacterium
TTATCAAAAGATAATTATATTAAATCTAAAACTAAAACTAATAATTCAGAGGAACTTATTACTTTACTAAAATTAAAAGGTAATGAGGAATTGGATATAGGTAGATATATAATAGGTGGATATGACTTTTTAATGGATTTCTCATATTTCAAAGAAACAAAAGAAATGTCAAATGAATTAATAAGTGCATTAAATAAATATGATGAAATGGTAGAAATTAGAATACCTACATGGCAAGAATTGACAGAAGAAAAAGCATCTAAGGAAACTGAATTAGCGTTAAATAGAACTAAATGGCAAATATCAATATCTCAAATTGAATGTTATAAAAGATTAATCGAACAATATATTTTAAAAGAATTTGTTGTTGAAGAAAATGAAACTAGAGTTAAATTAAGTCAAGAGATGGATAATGAATTAATATTAAGATTAAAGATAGAAGATTTGCTTAATGAGATACAATTACTAGATGAAAGTATAGATAATATTAATCTACTTTGTAAATTTGAAACTTGTACAGATGAAAATGGTAATCTAGTATTTAATGAAGAGTTACTGATGGAATTACAAGAGTTTATATTCATAGATGTGTATAGTAATGATTCCTTTGTAAACGCAGATGATTTAATAGAAAAAGGTAAAAGTATATTAGAGGAAAAAAGTAAACCTACTATTAAAGTAGACATAGATTCAGTTAATTTTCTTAATAGATTAGTAGATAATGGATACCGTTTAAAATGGAACGGCGTACTACAATTTGGAGATATAGTAGTATTAATAGATGAGGATACTAATGAGGAAGAATATTTTTATTTCTTAGGATTTAGTATTGATTATTCTAATAATACCTTAAATCTTGAAATATCTAATAAAAAATCTAGTAGAGAAAATACTAAAACAATAAATCAGTACTTAAAAGAAATGAAAAAGACTAAAGAATTATTAATGAATAACAGATATTTATTTAATAAAACAAAACAAAATAGATTAAATATAAATAAAGATGATGTTCAGTAAGGAGGTGTATAATGTCAGTATTATCTAATACTCCAACTCTTAGCTATATTTATATAAAAGATATGATTATAACTTATAAGGGACAATCATATATTATTCAAAATACTTATACTAATAAACCTTATATATATTGGGATTATAATAACCCATATAGTTTAACATTTTCTAATACTATTCTTAAAGAGTTAGCAGGAAGATTTTATATTTGTTTTAATGATAAAGGTAATCCAATATCTGTTCCGCAAACAGAATTAGAAATAACTTTTAGTGAAAATGTTAGTAAAGATTTAATCAATGAAAAAATATTAGGAATTAAAGAGGAAATTAATGGAATTACTGGAGGAAATTTTGCTACAATTGAACAAACAGTAAATGAAATAAAACAAACAGTAGGAAAAGTTCAAGAAGATATAGAAGGATGTAATGAACAAATATCTACTTTAAAACAAACATCTGATAGTATATCAGCTGAAGTGTCATCATTAGATAGAAAATTCAATGAAGATTTAGAGGCTAAAAAATTAAGAGATGATATAAGTAGTGCTATATTAGCATTACAATCTACATTAGGATTATTTTCATCTGATATGAATAAATATATGGAAGATAATAGATTATCAGATGTGGAAAAAGAAGAAATTACCAATTATAAAAACGAACTCGAAACTGATAGATTAAAATTAAATACTTATTTAGATACTATTATTTCTTCATTAACAGCTAATGGGCAAACAGATAAAGTAACTACTTTAACTACTCAAAAAGATTTATTAAATACATCAATAAATAATTTGATTACCAATATAGATACATCTTGTACAGATAATGTATTCACAAATACTGAGATATCAACTGTTATTTCTTATTTTGCAAATGTCAACAGTAAACTTACCGAAACTAAAAATTTAGTTGATGATTATATATTCTTAGGAGTAGGTGGAGATTTAATTGAAGAAATAGGTAAGATAGCTGTACAACAAAATCAAATATCATTAAGTGTATCTAAAACAGAATCTTCATTGAAAAATAGTTTAAATTTAGCAAAATCGTTAATTCAAGATATAATAGATTCTAATAATACTACTTTATTAAATTATAAAAATTGTTTAAATGTTATAATCGAAGATAGAACTGTAACACAAGAAGAAATAGATTCATTACAATTAAGAGTTAATGCAATGGATGAAACAGTTAATAATATTCTTACTAAAAAAAATGAACTTGCTTCCAATTCTCTTTTAGATAGTACTATGAAGAATGAATTAGAAAATATGTATAGTGACTTTATTAATAAATATCAAACTATGAAAGATACAGTCAATAGTGCTATATCTAATGGAGCAGTTAATGATGTAGAATTAATAAATATTAATGAAAAAATAGATGAATATTATAAACTATTAAATAATATACATTCTAAAATGTGTGACGCAGTAGATAATATAGATGCAAATACTACCAACAAGGCAATAGCGGATGCAAAATCGGATATTCAAAAAGAAGTAAATGATTTATCAGAGAGAGTAAACAACCTTCAACTTGAAGCAGGAGATGCCATATTAGGTTCATATGTAGACAAACAAGAAAAAGCTAACATATTACAAAATTTAAGTGTATTGGAAAGAGAAAAAATAGATATAGACAATAGATTTAAGGAATGGTATAATTCAAGTTTTTTATATGGCAATTTAAAACAGACTTATAAACAAGTATATGATGAATATGTAAACAAATATAATACTTTATATAATCTATGTAATACAATTGCTAATAAATCTGATTTGATAAATGACGAAGAAAGATTATCTATTGAAAATGCTACTAATGAATTATTAAACGCTTTAAATAATTTCTTTAAAGAAAGCGAAACGGTAATAGGTATAATAACATCTAATGAGATAAGTTACATTAAGAATGGTTTATCTAAAGATTTTAATGATATAAACAATGCATTAAATGATTTAAATGTACAAATGAATGAAACATTTAAAGATGGAATAATTACTGAAATAGAATTAAAAAACATAAATAATATGTTAACACAATTAGATAAAGAATATTTAGATATAACAAAAACTTATGAAGAGATATATAATAACTCTAATTTAAATTAATGATAAAAGAAAGGATGTGATAAAATGAAATGTCCGTTTGCAATAAAACAATGTTCAAGATGTAAAAGATTATTAGTCGCTAATATTAAAAATTTTAATAAACAAAAAAATGGAAAATATGATTTACACACATGGTGTAGAGAGTGCCAAACAAAATACGATAAAGAAAGAAGAGAAATTAGAAAACGAATAGAAGAAAATGGTAATCCGTTTGACAATATAGACATTAATAAAGTTTGGAATCATTGTCCATTCGTGATTCAAGTATGTACTATGTGCAAAGAAATATTAGTTGCTAATGAAAATAATTTTTATAAAGGAAGAAATGAAAAATTAGGGTTAAAGACTTATTGTAAAAAATGTGCTAAAAAATATGATAAGAAAAGATATAAGAATAATAAAAAAGAAATTTTAGATAAATGTAAAGAAAGATATGAAAATAATAAAGATAAAATATTAAAAAGATGTAAACAATATAGAGAAGAACATAAAGAAGAAATAAGAGAATATGAAAAACAATGGGCAAAAGATAATCCTAATAAATTATTTAATAAATATGCAAAAAGAAAAATTAAAGAAGAAAATCAAGGCGATGGAATTACTAAAGAACAATGGTACGAGATGATGACTTTCTTTAATTGGTCTTGTGCTTATAGTGGCGAATATCTAGGTGGAGATAATAAAAATAGAACAATTGACCATATCGTTCCATTAGATAAAGGTGGAGAACACGAAATATGGAATTGTGTGCCTATGTGTAAAAATTATAATTGTAGCAAACGTGCATCAGATATGTTTGAATGGTATCAACAACAGCCTTTCTTTTCAGAAGAACGTTTGACCAAGATATATATTTGGATAGAATATGCTTATAATAAATGGAATAAATAATTAATTAAAATAAAAGATATGATGAAATATATAATAATGGAAATTTAACATAGTAAGATTATATAAACGTTGATAGAAAGTACGGTACAAGACACGATTAATAAAGATATAATAACTCAAGAAGAATTTAATGAAATCGCGAATAAATAGATAATTAAAATAGTATAATAAAAGTATAGGAGGATGAAAGTCCTCCCCATATAAAAGAAAGGATGTGTATCAATGAGAAATAGAATCGTAACAGTTGATATTTTAACTAGAAAATTTGAATCTGTTTTCTATAAACAATATGACAGTAATAATGAATTAAATATTGTCGTATACGAAGGTAAAACCTTAGCTGACATATCAAATTATGCAGCAAATGTTTATTTTAAATTACCTTCAGGAAAAGTGTACGAAGTAGAAGGTACGATAAAAAATAGTATTATAAAAGTTATATTATCTAGTTCTATCTTAGAGGAATGTGGACGAGTGAATGTTGAATGTGAATTATTCAAATTGGATGAAATAGTAACCACTTTTACATTCTATCTATATGTTGAAGAATCAATAAAAAGAGTTGGGACTTTAAATCCAGATTCCCAACAAACCCAACAAATCCATCATATACATTCAAACTTAGATGTATTAAATCAAATCACTCAAGAAATGGTAGATAGTATAGGTTTAAGTGGTGGATTAGTTGATTTATCTATTTACCAAACTAAAAGAGATACAACATTAGAAACAGATAATAAAACAGTTTCAGGAGCAATAAATGAACTTAATAAAAAAATAGAAAATACATCAGAAAACATAGACCTATCTGATTATGCTTTAAAGTCTGAAATACCAACTAGAGTATCACAATTACAAAATGATAGTAATTTCATTAGTTCAATCCCTGAAGAATATGTTACTGAGCAAGAATTAGCAGCTAAAGGACTTGCGACTGAAACATTTGTTACTAATAAAATAGCAGAAGCAAGTTTAAGTGGGGGAGAAGTAGACCTTAGTGGATATGCAACTAAAGATGAATTAAAGACTAAAGCTAATGTTAACCATACTCATATGATGTCTGATATTACGGATTTAGTAATCCCAGATGTTGATAAAGCATATGTAGATACTCAATTAAATACTAAAGCTAATAAATCTGACATACCTAACTTAGATGGATATGCTTTAAAAACTGATATCCCAACAGTTCCAACTAAAACTAGCCAATTGACTAATGATAGTGGATTTATAACTTCTATTCCAAGTGAGTATGTAACTGAATCTGAGTTAAATGCTAAAGGATATCTAACTGAACATCAAGATATAAGTGGCAAGGTAGATAAATCATATGTTGATACAGAGTTAGCTAAAAAATCTGATAAAACTCATACTCATTCATATAATGATTTGAGCGATAAACCTACAATTCCTTCAGTTGACGGTTTAGCTACTAAAAAAGAATTAACAGATGGTTTAGCTACTAAATCTGATACAACTCATACTCACGACCAATATTTAACTGAACATCAAGATTTATCTAATTATGCTCTTAAGACTGAATTGCCAACAGTTCCGACTAAAGTATCCCAATTGCAGAATGATAAAGGGTATATAACAGAAATACCATCTGAATATATTACTGAAACAGAGTTAAGTGCCAAAGGTTATTTAACCGAACATCAAGATATTAGTGGAAAGGTAGACAAAATAAATGGTAAAGGATTAAGTACTAATGATTATACAACAGAAGAGAAAAATAAATTAAATAGAATAGAAGAAAATGCAAATAATTATTCTTTACCAATTGCAAGTAGTACTGTATTAGGTGGGATTAAAATAGGTAGTGGATTAAGTATAGATAGCAATGGGGTGTTATCATCAAATGTTCCTTCTTTAGAAGGTAATGCACTTACTTTTGGTAATTATACAATAAAATATAATGAAACCGATGATACATTAGACTTCATATACAATGGTACAACAGAAGAACCTGAAGTACCACCTACTACAGGTGATTATGTGACTGAAGGATTATCACTATATATTGATGCAGCAGATGTTGCTACTCAAGGTTCTATAAGAGATATAACAGGTAAACAAAATATAACGAATCATGGAGTAAGTACTACATTAGATAATGGGTGTTTAAATTTCGTTGCTAATGAATCTGACTATATAGATACAGGTTTAGTACCTAATTTAACTACTTGGAGTGCAGAAGTATATTTCTATTTTACAGAAACACCTACTACTACACAAATTGCAATCTCTTGGGGAGGAAGTGGAAATGGTGCTAGAATAGGTTTTAGAGACATTGAGGAAGCGTTTATAGTAAGACTTAATAGTAACGTAAACTATACAGTAGCTGATATTTCTAATTTCACATCCCTTTGCCACTTAATAATTACTATGAATAATGGAACTGTTACATCATATTTTAATGGTGTAAAAACTGTATTAGGTTCTGATGCAAATGGTGTTCAAACTTCTCAAGCAGCAACATTAAAAATTGGTACTAAATACGATATCGAGCAATTCACTAACATGAATCTAAAATCATTTAGATTCTATAATGGTAAAGTGTTAAGTGATGAAGAAGCATTGCAAAATTATAATTATGAAATAAATAGAGGGTGATGTATATGCCTAGAATATTTTCTATTTATCAAAATAAGTTAATCATATATAATAATAAAACAACACCTAACCAAGATGCTATTTTAAGTTTAATTAAAAATCAATTAGGAGTTAAAAACATCATAGAGGATTCTTCTACTTCTAAAGTTTATCTTAATAAAAATGGTGAGTTAGTAGTTAAATCCGTTGAATATAGATTAGATACAGATTTAGGTACACCATTATATACATTTGGATTATTATCTGATATTCATATTGATGGTGATGGTAGTGATGAGGCATATTCTGTTAGCGATTTTAATAATGCTATTAAGTTTTTTAATGATGTAGGTTGTGAATTTATAGCACATTGTGGAGATATGAGTTGCGATGGAAGAGATGCAGATTTTCCAGTCTTAAAAAGTTGTCTTGATGCTTCTCGTATACCAAATTACACTGTACGTGGAAATCACGATTGTAAAAACACTATAGAAAAATATAGAAACGCGACAGGAAGAGAATTAGATTATACAGTAGTTAAGAATGATGATTTATTTATATACTTAAGTCCAGAGAATGATAATAATAGAGCATCAGACGGTGGTCTAACACAAGCTAAAGTTGATTGGCTAACTAATATAATAAACAATAGTACTCATCAAAGAATATTCTTATTTTATCATTATTTCTTTAGAAATACATGCGGTGATTGTGGTGGAGGAGCTTATACATCCAAAACTATAGGAGATGCCACTCTTGTTAGCTATGCCCAAGACTTTGTTAATTTAGTAAATAACACATCGAATTTAATTTTCTGTACTGGACACTCACATTTTAAATTTGATTTCCAAGACACTTATCCAAATGCTAATTATTATCATGTTGATGGCAATTGTTATCATATACACGTTCCAAGTGGAGTTAAGCCAAGAATTGTAGGTGAAACAGGTGGATATGCCAATTTAGATGAAGGAAGTGAAGGATTTTTAGTGGAAGTATATGCAGATAAAGTTTTATTTAAACCAAGAGATTTTATTAGTAAAAAATATTTATTAGAATATGCTTATATAATTGAATTATAGATTGATTAATAAATATAATAGTTAATAAAACATTGTTATAAATTGATAATATCAAATAAATAAAGAGGGGATAAGCATGAATGAAGATAAAATGTATGAAATGCTTATGAGTATTATGCAAGATTTAGCAGTAGTTAAATCTAAATTAGATACTCTTGAAGAAATAAAAATAGATGCAAAAACTTCTAATGCT
>JBGVIL010000139.1:0-44066 GCA_045123185.1 Bacilli bacterium
ATAGAACAATATATTGAATTTTATAATAACAAAAGATTTCAAGCCAAATTAAAATGCTTGGCTCCGATAGAATATCGAAACCAAGCATTATTGGCATAATTTTTATTTTTATTACCTGTCTACTTGACAGATATCAGTTCAGGATAACCTGTATTTTTTTATTGACAATAGGTCGGAATTGCGATATAATATATTTGGGTGAATAAAATGACTTTGCAAGAATTAATTGAAAAAAACAATTTTACAATTTATAGATTTTCTAAATTAAGTTCTATTCCAAAAACGACACTTTTGGATCTTTGTAGTGGAAAAACTAGTATTAATAAGTCTCATGCGTCAACTATACAGAAAATAGCAAAAACTTTAGACGTTACTATGGAGTTTATTATGTCTTTGGAACAACCAAATAATGGATATTTAGAATTAAATATTCCGAACTTCTTACAGGAATCAATTATAAATTTTAAAAAGAATTTAGATAATGATTTATTTGATATATATTTTTGTACATTACAAAGTGATATTAATAACGCAGAGGTAAATGGATATATAACTTTAAGTCAAGCAAATTATATTAGAGAAAAATATTTAGGGGTGACCATTAATGATTGATTTCACTAATATGATTCGAAAAAATAAAACTTTTAATGGAGCATCAGGGAACAAAATATCAATTATTTATAATAATGAATTATATATGTTAAAATTTTCACCAGCAGCAAAGAAAAATAAAAATATGAGCTATAGTAATAGTACTATTTCAGAGTTTATAGGATCAAATATATTTAAAACTGTTGGTATACCTGTACAAGAAACATTGTTAGGATATTATAAAGTAAATAATAAAATAAAAATTGTTGTCGCATGTAAGGATTTCACTAAACCCGGCGTTATTATACAAGATTTTGCATCTTTAAAAAATACGATGATTGAATCTAATGAAAATGGTTATGGAACTGAACTCCAAACAATTATAGATACAATTGAAACACAAATAGTTATTGACCAAGTTGAATTGAAAAAACGATTTTGGGATATGTTTATTGTTGATGCTTTAATAGGAAATATGGATAGACACAATGGCAATTGGGGTTTTTTATACAATACGTTAACGGATCAAGTTGAACTTGCACCTGTTTATGATTGTGGAAGTAGTCTATATCCACAAGCTGATATAAATGTAATGACAAAAGTTTTAGCTGATATAAATGAATTAAAAATTAGAGTGTATGAATTTCCTACATCTGCTATTAATCATAATGGAAAAAGAATTAATTATTTTGATTTTATATCATCTCATTCTAATCCAGATTGTACAGCTGCTCTTTTAAGGATACATTCAAAAATAAATTTAGAAAATATTTATAATTTAATTGATAGAATAGAATGTATATCTGATTTAGAAAAAGAATTTTACAAGTATTTAATTAAGGAAAGAAAAGAACGAATTTTGGATTACAGCGTAAAACTTTTACTTGATAGAGATTTGAAATAAAAACAGGTTATCAATAGATAACCTGTATTTTATTATAATTATTTTTTGTCTTTTAAAAATTTATTCATTACAACTATTGCAATAAAGATAATAGCCATTGCAACAAACAATGCTAAATAACCTTTCCATGCAACACCGAAAGATTCACCAAGGTTTTTTAAACTAAAAGAAATTCCTAAAATATTTAACATAATTACCTCCTATAAGAAGAATGATAATACAACACCACCGGCAATAGCAGAAGCTACTTGACCTGCGATATTGGCACTAGCTGAGTGCATTAATAAATAATTAGATTTGTCTTCTTTAACACCCATTTGGTGTACGATTCTTGATGCCATAGGGAATGCTGAGATTCCGGCTGCACCAACCATTGGGTTGATCTTTTTCTTGGAGAATAAATTTAATAATTTAACAAAGAAAATACCGAAGATTGTGTCAAATACGAATGCAAATAATCCTAATGACATAATCATAATAGTTTGTGGTGTTACGAACTTGTCTGCTCTCATTGTAAATGATACTGAAATACCAAGAACAAGAGTTACTAAGTTAGTAAGAGTAGAACTTGCAGTTTCAGATAAACTATCAAGTACACCACATTCACGAAGTAAATTACCAAACATTAAGAAACCAACTAATGACACTGACTCAGGTGCAAGTAAACCTGCTAGAAGTGTAATAAAGATAGGGAAAATAATTTTGGCTTTTTTAGAAACACTCTTTGGATTGTATTCCATTTTAATAAGTCTTTCTTTTTTACTTGTACACATTTTAATAACAAACGGTTGAATCATTGGAACTAAGGCCATATAACAGTAAGCTGCAACTGTGATTGCACCTAAGTAATCAGTCTTAAGTTTTGTTGCAACTAAGATTGATGTAGGTCCATCGGCAGCACCGATAATACCAACACATGCAGCATCAGTTAAATCAAAACCAATTGCAGATGCGAAAATGATTGTGATGAAGATCCCAGCTTGTGCGGCTGCTCCAACGAAGATAAGTTTTGGATTGGAAAGTAGTGGTCCAAAGTCCAACATTGCTCCAATACCAATAAATAATAATAACGGTAAAATTTCGCTAGCTTCAATTCCGACATTAAATAGCCATTCGATAGCCCCAGCTTCTCCTAATGCACCACTATTTGGGATGTTAACAATAATTGCTCCAAGTCCCATTGGTAGAAGAAGAGATGGTTCTAGCTTTTTAACAATAGCTAAAAATATTAGAATGAAACCTACTAGATACATAACACATTGTTGCCATGTAATCTGTTTGATTCCTTCTAAAAGAAATTCCATATATTTCCTCCATAATTAAATTAAAAAGGTCTTGCAAATCATTTCTGACTATTGTATCCGGAAATTATATTTCGTGCTGACGAATACAATATACTAGCTACTCTCCTTTTTTGTCTATATTATTATACCAAAATTAGACAAAAATTTCATTAAATATATTAATTTTATATTTAACTTTTTTCGAAAATTGTATTAATAGTGCAAATTAAATTACTAATTTATTAATTTAATTTGCAAAATTTTCGAAAAAATGCAAATTAAATTTATTAATAACAATTTAATTTGCAAAATTTAATAAAAATTGCAAATTAAATTAATTAAAATATTGATTAATTTGCAAAAAAAGTATATAATATAAATGAAATGAGGTGATGATATGAAAGCTGGTATTTATAAAACAAATTTTTCCGGTGATTCAGAATACAAATCATTCTATCCTACAAATCTAAATGAATTAAAAACTTTATCCTTTGATAATTACATATTAGAATTATTATCAAAAGCAAATTATTTATTAGGACAATTAAATGGAACTGTTTTAAACATTGTTGGTATGAATCAATTTGTGGCTGCATATGTTAGAAAAGAAGCTCTTTATAGTAGTCAAATAGAAGGAACACAAGCTACTTTAGAGGATATATTAAACGTTGACAATGATCTTAATGTTAATGCTGATGTTGAAGAAGTTGTTAATTATGTCAAAGCTCTTAATTATGCAATTGATTTATTAAATGAATATCCTATATGCAATCGATATGTACGTATGGTTCATTCAGTTTTAATGAATGGTGTAAGAGGTGCTGAAAAAAATCCAGGTGAGTTCAGAAAATCTCAAAATTGGATTGGACACTCTGGATCTACACTTAAAAATGCAAAATACATTCCACCTAATGTAGAAGATATGAATCAATGTATGAATGAATTGGAAAATTATATTAATTATAACGATGATTTTGATGATCTTATAAAAATAGCTCTGATACATTATCAGTTTGAAACTATTCATCCGTTTTTAGATGGAAATGGTAGAATAGGAAGGATGTTAATCGTAATTTATTTAATATCTAAAAATAAGTTAAAATTTCCTTGTTTGTACATTTCATATTATTTGAAGAGAAATCAAATAGAATATTATGACAGAATGTCCGATGTAAGAAAGCGTAACGACTATATACAATGGATAGAATTTTTCTTAAAAGGTATTATTGAGATGACTTCAGAATCAATTGAGTGTATAGAAAAATTAGTTAAATTAAGAAATCATAATAGAAGTATAATTTCAAATAATGATAATTGGTTATTAGAATACTTAGAAGAAAATCCAATTATTGATTCCAAAAAAACAAGTGAAAAGTTAAATATAGAATATTCTAAAGTTAATAGAACTATAAAAAGATTTGTAGAAAAAGGTATTTTAAAAGTTACTGACAATTCAAAAAAAAGACGTTCATATGTTTATGAAGAATATGTTGAATTATTAAAACAATAAAATAATAGTGGATATATAAATATGATTATTTGGAACTTGATGCTTATTCATTCACAATTGCTGTTTTAATCTGGAGGATTTAGATATTTATTTACGTTTTCCTGAAGAAATATCTTCAATTATTGAAAATAAAGCACGTGAAATATACAATTTATTATTGCTTAAAAAATAAAATTATTCATACAGTTTAGAATATTTTAGAAAAGTAACTCTATTCATGTTAAGCATTGTAGCAGCTTCATTATTTGTAAGTTCTTTATTGTGATATTTTGCGCATATTTCTTCGAAGTTTTCAGGGAGTTTGTATCTAGGTCTACCTAGATGAACTCCTTTTTCTTTTGCAATTCTAATTCCTTCAGCTTGTCTTGCTCTGATATTTTCACGCTCGTTTTGTGCAACAAAGCTTAAAACCTGTAATACAATATCGCTAATAAACCTTCCTACTAAGTTATCATTATCTACTCTAGTATCAAGAAGAGGGAAGTCGATAACAAAAATATCAGCTTGAATACGTTTTGTTATATCACTCCACTCTGATATAATCATCTCATAATTACGTCCTAAACGGTCAATTGATTTAACAATTAATAGATCATTTTTCTTTAATTTGCGTTTTAATATTTGATAATTTTCTCTTTGAAAGTCTTTTCCACTTTGATAATCAATATAAATATTCCTTTTTTTAATACCTTGTTTTAACATTTCTTCGAGTTGTCTATCGATATTTTGGCTAGTAGAAGATACTCTAATATATCCAAATATTCTGTTTTTTTCGTTCATTTTTAACCTCCAATTATGTAAAAAACTGCTATCAATCAATTGATAGCAGTTTTATTATATGATAAATTTTTCAAAAAAATTGTAAAAAAAGACCTAAAAAAATATAAAAGTATGCTTATTTTATCAAATGAATATTTCCTATAAACAAAAAAAAGTGTCAAATTTTTTGTGGTAAAAAGTGCCATTTTAGGACTAAAAGGTTGATTAAATAATCTAATCGTGGTAAAATAATTAAAACTATTTTTATTTTTTGAGTTGTTATAAAGGTATACCTTTATAACAAATGTTTGACACTGATTATTATACATTTTTATAAATAAAATGTCAAATTTTTCTTCAAATTAGATTAGTTTTTAGGTATATTTGTGTATTTATACAAAATTATACCTTTTTTTACAAATTTAAACATTACACTAATGAGAAAGGATTTTTATGAAAGAGAAACTTAAAAAACTGACGAAACTTGATATTCTTGGAATCGTGCTTACAGTTATATTCTTGCCTATAATTATCATTAATATGACATTAGTTATTAAGGGTATGATTAACCCTGAAGAAGTACCAATGTTATTTAATAGAGCACCTTTAATTGTTATCTCTGACTCTATGACAATTGACAAAGCAGCTGGTACTGGTGAATTCAACAAAAATGACTTAATCATTATTAAAAAAGTTGATCCTTCTACTTTAGAAAAAGGCGATGTTGTAACTTATAAAGGCCGTGACGGAGATATCATTACCCATAGAATTACAGATTTAATTACTGATAAAAAAGATGGAGTAGAAGTTCCTGCGTTTGAAACTAAAGGGGACTATTCTCCTGGTTATGACTTCTATCCAGTAACTTATGAACAAATTATTGGTGAATATCAATTTAGACTACCAAAACTTGGTGGTGTTGCGATGTTCCTACAAACACCTGCTGGTGTTATTGTAATTTTATTAATTCCTGTTATTATTGTATTTGCAGTTGATTTCTTAATTAAGAGAAAACAACAAAAAACAAGTGATTCTAAAAATGCTGAATTAGAAGCAGAAATTGCAAGACTTAAAGCATTACAAGAACAACTTGCAAATCAAGAAAACAAAGAAGAAGTAAAAGAAGAAAAAGTTCAAGAAGAAAGTAATGAATAATACTTTCTTAATGATAATAATATATTATATCTTATTTATTTAATTTTGGTATACGGTTGGCCACACAACTTTATACATATAAAAAACAATCTAAAAAAAGAAAAATTTCTATTAAAAATGGAGGAAATAAAACATGAAAAAACAAAGATTCTTTATGTTAGGGATCATTACAGTTTTAGTAGCTGTTTTATCTTTAACATTCGTTTCTAGCACATTTGCTAAATATACTTCTACAGTTTCTGGAACTGACACTGCTAAAGTTGCAAAATGGGAATGGAACTATAAAGGTGCTAAAATTGAAACAAATACAGTATCTTTTGATTTATTCAATACTATTCTAGACACTAAAGGTGGTGCTGCTGAAACAGATGTAGATGCTAATTTACTAGCACCAGGTACTAAAGGTTCTTTTGAAATTAAATTGGTTAATAAATCAGAAGTTAATGCAACTTATTCAATCACTTTCGCTTCTGAATTACAAGGTGGATTAGGGTATTTACCAATTGTTTTCGTTTTAAAAGATGGTGAAGATAATGAATTAGCTCGTGACACTCAATTAAGTGCTTTTAACGAAAAAATTAAAGATGTTGTTATGAACATGAATTCAGCTACTGATGATGTTTATACAATCGAATGGGAATGGGTATACGAAGGAAATAATACTTCTGATACTGAACTTGGAGAAGCTGCTCAATCAGGTAATGTTCAATATAAAGTTGACATGATGATTGTTATGACTCAAGTTGACTAATTTATAATTTAAGTAATTTAAATTAAAAAAACAAAAACAAACAAAAAACAAAGATTAAATTTAATCAAATTAAAGCCACAAATTAAAACAATTTAGAATAGAGATAGATTGTGGCCTATCTCTATTCTTAATGTTTGGCTTAATATTAGAATGTGATAATCACATTCTTATCAAAGTATATTATGAGTATAGTATATTTTGATAAGAATTTGATGGAGGGAGTGCACATGAGAAAACTTAGACATTATTTGAAATCCATGAATTATCATGTGTATTTCAAAAGAATTCGAGATGTTAACAATAAGAGTGTTGGTGATATTGTTGGACATCAAATTATTACTAGTAATGAAGGCTTTATTGAGTCTGTTACTAAAGGTGTAGTAGAACAAAAACTTGATTTTTCAATGTTTGGTAAAAATCATATTAAGTATACAATAGTAGATAGTAGAACTAATACTGCAATCGCAAAAGTTGACAATAGATACAATGTCTTTAGTTTAGAAGGTATGTATCTTGGTACTATTGTAAATCATGTTGTAAGAACAGTATGTGTGTTTACAATTATCGCACTTGCGTTCCTTAGTTTGATTTTATCAATGTTGTTTATTAAATCAACAATTAAATTAAAAGTAGACAGTGTTTTAAAAGTCACTGAAACTAGTGGTGGAGTGGTTACTACTGAATGGAATGTCTTTGGTGAATTAAAGAGTCAGAAGATATTATATCCTGGTAAGAGTGGTCATTACTACTTTACAATTATTAATGAAAATGATGTCGATTTAAAAATTGAAGGTGCATTTACTGATGATAATCCTCATCTTGTACCTATGAAATATCGTTTAGAATGTACTGATGGTACTGTTGTTAGTGATGAGTGGGTAACACTTGATGAATTGTTATTAACAATTCATTGTCTACCAGCAAATTCAGAAAAAACATATCATTTAGAATGGGTATGGTTAACTGAAAGTGATGAGTTAGATACTATTATTGGATCTACAGAAGGTGCACAGTATACTATTATTATTGAATTAACTTCAACTATTATTAATAACTAATTTTGAAAGGAGCCGTTGCTATGAAGGGCATGAATATTAAAAAATATTTGTTTATCATCGCTATATGCGCAGTTATTGCGTTAATTGTTTATAGTAGCGGTGGAAATCAATCTACAACTAATGCAGCTTACAGAACTGAAATGAACGGCTCTGATAGTGCAAGAGTAGCTAAATGGGATATTAATAGTTTAGATAAAGATGGCGAAGAAATGAGTTTATCTGCAGATGTACAAAATATCGAAAAAGGTAGTGGTAACTGGTTTATTGAAATAGAGAATTTATCAGAAGTTGCTGCAAAGCTTGGTAGTTCATCTACTATTGGTATTAGACTTGATAGTGAAATCTTTGGTTTAAAAACTTATGGAAATGATAATCCTTGGAATTTTATTGAAGGAGAAACAAATCCAATTAAATTTGTTGTTTATATTTATGATTGTCCTGTTAGCGAAGTATTGTCATATAATATGAAACAAGGAGGAACAACAATCAATATTTCATATGCTGAATATTTAGCATTAAGTGAAGCTGAAAGAAAAGCATGTACTGAAGTTGTTGATGAAACTGTTGAAAATGTTGTAGTTTTTGATACTTCTTCAACAACTAAACCGATGGCTTTAGATCATGTTAAAATAGTTAGTTCTGGAAATATTGAAAATTATTTATATCAAGAATTTAATTTAAATAGTATTTCATTAAATTTTGGCATTGATAACAACACTAAAAAATGTATTCGTATCTACTGGCAAATAGATGATAGTATTGGAAGTACAACTGGCACTAGTGATAAATTTACAATTTATGATAAAACAACTGGTTCTGTTTTAACAGATAACGTTGATTTATTTGCTTATCAAAAATATATTTCTAGTTTAAAGGGTGAACCAAGTTATGAATTAACAGTTGGTGATGAATTAGTAACAATTCGTCATGAAAGATTAAACGATGATCAAGAAGAATTTCTTGCAAATCCTAAGATTGGTAGTACTGATAAAACTGGAAAAGAGTTATATCAACATTTAACATATTTAATGTATGAAAATTTCAAAACAAAACAAGCTGAATATTTACAAACATTAGGGTATATGGAATGTGGATTAACATGTAGTATTGTATTTAATTTAAAGATTGAACAGGTTGACTAATGGGTAAGAAAATATATAAAATTACAAAGTTAGTTTTACTATCTATTCTTATAGTTATACTAGCTGTCTTAAGTATCTATTTAATAAAAAAAGCAACTAGTAAAAAACCAGTTACTACAATGTTTGGTTATTCATTCTATTATGTTGAAACAGGAAGTATGATGCCAATAATTAATGTAGGTGATTTAATTATTGTGAAAGAGTTTGATAGTGATCACTATCAAGAAGGTATGAATGTTACATATTTACTTGAAGGAGCTAAAAGTACTGTCACTCATCAAATTGTAAAACGTGAAGGTAATATAATTACAACACGTGGCATGAATGCAGAAACTAATAATACAGATGATGAACCATTTGACGTAAGTTGTATTGTTGGAGAAGTAGTTCATATTTGGAAAAACTATTATAAATTCATTAATTTTGTTAAAAGTCCACTAGGAATTATTTGTTTAGCATTAATTGGATTTGGTGTAGTTGAAGGGATTGGTTTATTAGATAAAGTAATCCTAAAAAAAGAAGAAAATAAAGAAAAAGAAGCTTAAAGAAAGGAGATAAGTTGATGAAGAAAAAGTATGTTTTATTAATCATGTATGTTGTTCTTGTTGTGATGTTATTTTTAACTTCATCAACATTATCAAAATACGTATCGACAACAAATAAAGAAAGTTCATTTGTTGTAGGTAACAACTTATATTTCGAATATATTCGCGGTGACTTATACCGTAATAAACAATTAATAGTTGGTAAAGAAGTACAATATGAAGAAGATGGTCGAATAGTTGATTGTATCGAAACAATGAACTTAGCGCCAAAAGATACTTTAGTTTATCATTTCTATGTTATAAACTACAGTTTGACAACAGATGAAGCTAATAATGTCGATGGGTTATTTTTCCCACAAGCTGGTGCTATTCTTGAAATGCCAGTTCTTGGTAAAACATATGAATTTGATTGTACAATTTCATATCGCCCAGTAGGTGAGGTTGGAGAAGCATCAACAACTCCATTTACCCTTGTTACAGACGATATTGATTTACCAATTTATTCCAATGAAATAATGACATATGAATTTAAGGTCGAAGTAAAAGCCGACCAAGTAGAAGCAACAACACATGATGATTACTTTGGCTCTAAACTTACAATTTACTTGTTTGTAGATGCAGCAAGTGATAACTAGGAGGCGTTATGGAAAAGAAAAAGTTTTTTAATCGCCTGATAGTTTTCTTGCTTTTACTAATAACTTTAGGTATTGTTTATATGAATTCATATATTATCGAAGATACGAAATCTAGATATATTGAACAAGCTAAAGACCAAATTAGAGCAAACTATACGGCGTTATATTTTGATTCAAATCTTTCATCTGCAGCACTTGCACTTGAAAATAATACTGCTTATATTAATTTTGATTTAATGAATTTTATTGGCGAAGATGTTACAAGACGTGATATCGAATATACTATTTCTAAACCAGATAAGTTTTATGATAATAAAGCCAATGAAATAACACCTAATGGTATAAAAGAATTGTACGTACTAGACGTTTGGGGTCAACCAAAAGCCGTTGGTAATGATACTTATAAGTATGAAACTGAAATTATTGAAAATACTGGTGAATCAGTTGAAGGAACAGATAATTACAAATTTACTTATGAAACATTAAATACAGGTGGCGGTGATGGTGAAGTATCTGGTGAAAAAGGTATTGGTAAAACTCACAACGTTACTGTTAAAATAACAAGAACTGATAGCTCAACATTTAACAGTGGAGAGAAAATTTCAATTGTTATTCAACTAAGTGAACCATATGAAGAAGTATTTATTATTGATTTAACAATTTTAGATACATTAATCACTTTCTCAAATAATAGTGGTACGGTGTTTGAAACAGAATTTGAAAAAATGCAAATTCAAACAGCAAATATTTTCTCATATGTTTATAGCGAAGAGAATAGCTCATATGAAGAAAGACATAATAAAGAAGATGTAAATGAAGTATTTACAAGTTATGGATTTAAAGTAACTTTAGTGTTTGATAATTTAATTTTAGACAGAAATAGTTTAGATCAATTACATATGGAAAATGATGGTGGAACACCTTCAAATATTGATATTACTAAACCATATATTGTAAGTGTTGATAATACTTCAACTGGTGGAACTATTGTAATGTATGTTCCTGAGGCTTCCTCATTCGATTTCAATTTCTTACAAATTGATTTAACTAAAGATTATTCATTTAAAGTTAAAGTCGAAGTGTATTTATACAATAAAACAAGTGGTAAATATTATTTTAAAGAATATAGCACTTCACTTGGTGGATATGATCATAGTGACGGTGGTTACTATGTAATTGAAAACAGGGAGGTGGCATAATGAAAAAGATGAATAAAAATAGAATTTATTCAATAATGTCATCGATATTATTTGTTTTAATAATTTTAACTGTTGTAGTACTATTTGGTACATTAAAAATTAATGAACTTTCAGTTAATGCTGCTACAACAACAGTTACAATAAATAAAAAGGTTTCTGTAGACATTTATGTCTATGGTGAAGACGTTATTTATGATGAAGAAGCATCTAACCTTGCGGTTGATGTTTATCATGCTGAAGTAGGTTCAGAGATTTATATTCGTGCAATCAATGATACATCATTGTTTACTAAATTTACTATTACTAATAATGGTGCATCAAGCGAAGTGACTACACCACATACTTCTTTAACAGTGAATGGTGAAGTAACAGTTGGCTTTGAAGTAGCAAAAGCTGAAGGCTTTGTTAATGGTCAATTATTATATGACATGATTCCAGTAACAGAAGCAAGTCATCTTGTGGCTATTCAAAAAATTTTAACTCACGGACCTGGTAATTTAAATGCTGAAATAATTGCAGAATATGATAAGTTATTTAATTCAAATAATTCTTATAAATCTGCTACTGATAAAGCTGCATTTATTACTGAAAAAGGTTTATTTAATACTGTTCAAACTGGTTATTATGGTATTAATAATAACTTATCAGTATTTAGTAATGAATTTACAGGTATTGGTAATGCTACATATCCATTTAAAGGGGTATTTGTAGGTAGTGATGAAAGAACAAAAATCATTTCTACTATTAATGCGGCTGAATCAAATGGTAATAACTACTATGGTTTATTTGGAGTTTTAGATAAAGAAGCTACGCTCCTTAATTTAGACCTTCATACTGCCATCGGTATTACTAAGTCACCTACTAATATTGGAAATGATGCTACTGCTGATAATTTATATGTTGGTGGTATTGCAGGTAAAATAAATAATGCATTAATTTATAATACAACATCTGCTGCAATTATAAGTATTGATGCTGGTTATTCAACAATTTATGCTGGTGGTATTACAGGACACTTAACAGGTGGATTTAGTAGTGTCAATAAATCTGATTATGATGGTTCATTAACTAACTGGATTATTAATAACTCATCTAGCAATAATAACTATGTTGGTAATATTGCTGGATACGCAGATGGTGCATATCTAAAAGATTATAACATTAATACTACTAATAATGATATAATGCTTTCTAGTAGTTCAGCAAGTAGTATTGATACTTCAAACTACATGGGAACTATTTTTGGTTATTATAATGGTTCAAAAGTTAGTGAAATTTCTAATGTTTCAATTAAAGCTGAAAGTGAATCTAAATTACAAAGTATTGTTCACTATGGAACATCTTATGTAGGTGGAGCTATCGGTTATGTTAATGCAACTAATGAGTTAGTTGTAGGCGAAATAAAATTTATAAATACATCTAAATATAAGAGTAATTTTATTTCACAAAGTTTTAGTAAAGATTCACATGCTAACGTTTATTCAGCTGGTTTTTTTGCACAAACTAGTGGTACAGTAACAGCAAGTGATGAATTTAAAGTTAATATTAAAGATATTACAATTGATGATAAAATCATTAAAAAAGGTGAATACCTATTTAGTGGTAACTATCATATTGAAGCAACTAGCCATGGTATAAATCCAAGAGATAGATCTTATGGTAAATGTATTTCAGCTGGTATGGTTGCGAAAGGTTACTTCAATATTTTAGGTACTGATGATATTAATTCACAAATTTTAATAAATGATGGTACTGGTTTATTTGAAGTTGTTGCAACACAAACTCAAACTGCAGCTCATGCTGATTATAATGCAACTTCTAAAGAAGTAAACCAAGCAAGTGATATTGAACACTGTATTGCTTCTTTAGTTTTTGGTATTATATCAACAAGCGCTAATACTACTACATATAATAATGTTGATATTTATACCTCTAATGTTTTAGTCAATGCGATTCGTGAAAATGGATCACGTGGTATGGGTGATGTAAGAGTATCTGGATTTAATGGTTACTCAAATGATACATCATATCAAAATATAAATTTATATATTAATAATAGCCATTTTAAACTTGATAGTATTTCTTATGAAGTTGAAAACAATAATGCTGATACTAACAATGCTTATTGTGGCGGATTATTTGCAGAAGTAGAAGGAAATTCTAATAATAGTTCTGCAAGTGTGAGAAATTGTAAAGTATCAGGATATGTTGAATCTAGTTTCGAAGAAACAGGTACAACATTAAAAATCGATGCTATTCAAAACGCACAAGCGGCAGGTGGTCAAAACTATCGTAATGAAGGTTATGTAGGTGGTATTATTGGACAATTATGGCGTGTAAAAACAGTAGATGGATTATTATATAATGGTTCTACTGGTGATGATGATCATGTTATTTTACAAAGCCATGAAAACCCTGACAGTATTTTCTGTGGTGGTATTATTGGTTTTATCAAAGTTAATGCTGACTATGATCCAATTAATATTTCAAATTGCAAAATTAAAAATGCAAAAGTTCAAGTATATGCTACTAATATACGTAACTTTAATAACCCTGATATAATGTTAGGTGGTATTGTTGGTGCTGTATATACAGAAAGTGGATATACAAGTAATTATACTGATTTACATGTTTATAATTGTGAAATAAATGCATTTGGTTATGAAAATATGGAAGCAAATGCTGCTGGTATTGTTGGCGCGATGCCATGGAGTGGAACACAAAACTTTGAAAATTGTTATGTGTTTGGTTCCAATATTACAGCTACGACTGTTATAGAATCAACTGATTTAGATGATGATCGTACTCATGCGGCTGGTATTATGGCCTGTGGTCAATCTAGCACACTTAGAATTTATAATTCAGCGGTAATTGATTCAAATATTATTGCAAATGGATGGACACAAAATAGAACTGTTGCTGCTGGTATGTATGCACAACGTCAAAGTTGTACTCCTACTTTCCATAATGTTTACATTAACTCGAAAGTTGAAGCTTATGTACAAGGTACATTAACATCTGCTATAACTTATCGCTTTGGTAATACTGGAAGTGTTTCTAATACAGTTGATGGTGTTACAGATTATAACTATTATACATCTAATGTACCTGGTACATCTAATAACGATTTCCATAAAATTGATACAAGCGACTTTGAAGTAAGTGCTGCTGATATTTCTATTGAAGATATTATCTATTATCATAGTGGAAAAAAAGTATATCCTGTTCTTAAAAATGGTACTGACTTTGTTGTAAACAATGCAGGTACTACAAACGATGTTACAATTAGTAAAACAACATCTAGAACATATGCAACTGATATTATGGATTTATGGGTTAATGTTAAATCAGGTGGTGATACATCTAATCCTTCATTATTATCAGAAGAAGAAGCACATGATTTAGGTTGGTTTAAAATAGCAAGTATTAATATTTATAGTGGTTCATATTCAACAGATGATTTAGAGCACTTAAATGATCATTTATCTGTTCAATATGATGATGGTACTAATACTTACAAATTTAAAGAAGAAGATAGTGAAGGTAAGAGATATTTAAGTCATATCTTAGATAGCAGTATTCTTACTAGAACTGGTTATTTTGAAGCTGTTACATCAAGCAATGTAACACTTGGAACAAATTCATTTACTGTGGTTAGAGATATTGATGTTAATGTATATCAAGGTATTCAAAGCATGATTTTTAATTTCAGCGTTACAGGTATGCCTTTATATAATTTAATTATGGTTGATTCCAACGGAAATGAAATTGATTCAAATGCAAATAATAAAGATAATTATGGTACATATGATTATGAATACCAAGTTAATGGTACAAAGATTGATTACACATTAACTTATTATCCAAATCCTGAAATGTCAGGTAAAGATGACTTAACATTCTATTTCATTTTTAGAATTGGTACTACAACAACTCCAATTTATGAAAAAGCATGTATTAGAATAAATTTAAGTCCAAACGTTCGTAAACTTATTGGTGTAGAACCTGCCACATATTCTCCACCGCTAAATATCCGTGATGCTGTTGTTGGTACAAGTGGTAACCCTTACTTATTAGATGTTGGATCTTTAACTAAATTTATTCCAATATTCACAAGAGTAAATGATATTGAAGAAGTATTATATAAAGATGATACAAATATCGAATTTGTAACATACAGCACAGATGGTGAAGATATTGCCGAAATTCGAAGTAATGGTGAATTATTAGTAGAAGAAGATTCTAATAATGTTTATACTATTACATTGACGTCTAAAATTAATACAAGTGAAAGTGTTGTTGCTTATTTTGAAACAATTCCTGCAAATCAAGTTAGAACTGTAACTTATACAGTTACTGGTGCCGATTTAACTTCAATTGGTAAGGCAACTAATGAATGTGATTTCTACTTTGATTTAGCAATTTATTCAAGTTATTCAAGCGTGCTTCGAAATTTAACTATTACAATTGGTGGTACTGTATTTAATGATTACCGTTTAATTGCTGATGGTGTTGAGTTAACTGGAGATGCTCCTCTTAAAGGGGAAGAATACATTGAAGGATATACAGTTATTGTTCCAGCTTATGCTGTAACAGGTAATATAAATATTACATTAACTTTAGATGTTGTATATGATATAACATTTGTTCTTAACTGTGATAAGTTTAATGATATTTATGTTGGCCCTAAATCAAAAACATTTAAAGTAATTGCTGGTACATCACTTTCTGCATACTTTAAAGATACTGCGGCAAATGATGAAGTAATTGATCAATTAAATAAATGGGTTGAAGAAGCTACATTATTTGGATATGCATTTAATGGATTCTACCTAGTAGATAATGCCGATTCATTACCTGCTTATGGTTATGATTTAACATCACTTATTAATAATGGTGCAACTATCAATACATCTTTAACATTCTATGGATGCTGGAGTTTCTTAATTGAATTAATTGAAGCACCTGGTACACATATTAAGACAAGTTTTGCTGACTCATTTATGAAAGATTACTATAATGAAGATAAAGTAACACAAACTATTCAAATTCCAATTAATAGTAATCGTGGTTATATCTTCACTATTGAAAAAGATCCAGGATTTATTGGTGAAGCGGATGTTAAAGCATTTGCACTTACTAAGCTGGATGATGAAATTATAACAAGTGAAATTCAGGTTGAAAAATACCATGAAAATCAATATTTATACTATATTCCACCAAGTGCAATTAAAGGGTATCTTGTAATTGCAACATCTGTTTCTAACTCAGAACTTATTGTTGGTGAAAATACAGCATCAGTTACAGATGAATTATTACCACATGATGGAGTATATACATTTAAATATGTTGTTAATCACAAAAATACTGCTGATGATAAATCATTTATTTATAATTCAGGTATTGTAGGTAATGAAGGTGCAAACTTAAATTATAATAGAGACGTAATGCTTGAATTCTTTGAAGAATCATTTGATGGTGTTAATCTTGGAGAAAAAACAAGATGTTTAGAAAATGGTACGGTAATTGAAGTATATTATCATTTATATGTTGGTGGAAATAAAACTCAAACAATTGTTGGAAGTTATACAGTTGATAATGACTCAACATCAAGAGTATTCTTAAAAGACTTTACACTAATTAATAATGATGGTACTACTCGTGCATTCAGTGAAATTACATTTAGAGATTTATTAGGAAATAATGAAATGGTATCAGAAGTTTATTATTTCTCAATTACACCGCCAAATGGAAATACGCATGAAGAAAATCGTATTATTAACTATATTGTAAATGCAGGATATTACTATTATAAAGATGGTAACTATCGTTATATTGAAGGTGTTCGTTCACAAAAAGATTTTATTAATAAACCAATTCAAGGTCAATTAAATAACTTTGTAATGCACGAATCTGCTCTTCATAAAAATATGTATTCTGTTTCACCTTCAAGAGAAACAGAAATCGAAATCGTAGATAAAGATGAACTAATCTTTAATTACAAAGACATAACTCAATATGAAATTATTGATTTAAAATTAACAAATTCAGAAATAACTAGTGGTGATTATATTACGTTGAAAGGAACAATTGGTTCTAGAAGTGAACTTATTAGCTCTGAACTTGGATTCTTCATTCGAAGAGTTAGATTTTCTGCTGGTTATAATACTGGTAATATCGATGTTTATGGAAGTAATGATGGTGAGGTTTGGACAAAAGTCGAAACTGTAAATGTTGAAAGTGAAGAATATACGGAATATTCAGTTGATTTCCATCAGCACTTTACTTACTTTAAACTTGATAATGTTTCTGGTAATGACATTCATATTTCAAAAGTAATTGTTTCGGATTTACAAACAGCAATTCCATATGAAATAGAATTCTTAAGTACACTAATGCCAAGAGTTGATGGAGATGGAGTACATCACTATACTATTATTAATGATATTGTTGGTGATACAAGACATGAAGGTAAGAAATTCATGTTAGCTGTTCAAATATATGACGCAAATGGTAATATTGTTGAATCAATTGATCCATCTCTTTCATTACTTGTAAATGGTACTAAATATTTACCAAACGATGCTGATTTACTTGGAAAATCTGTTGCATTCTTTAATTTATCAGAAATTAAAGATGCACAAGGCACAGAAACTTATAATTTCCAATTAGTTTTACCTAATAGTTACACTGACTATCAAGTAGTATTACAACTAGTTGAAGGAAAATTAAGTTATAAACCTGCAATGGACGAAGTGCGTCAAACAGTAAGTGTTCTTACTAAAGTTAATGTTAATTACAAATTTGTTTATATTAATTCAGCTACATCTACTAGTCCTGTAGTTAATACTAACCCAACTGTACTTACTGGAAATGTTGGCTTAGTATCAGCAAGCCAAGGTGATTTAGTATTTGGTGGATGGTTCAGTGATAAAGAATTAACAAAACAAATTTCAAGTATTTCACTTGAAAATAATAATGATACAATTTATGGTGCGTTCTATCCTGCTGGAACACCAATTAGAACTGCTTCATTTAAAGCAAATGGAACAACACTATTAGAAATTATTTTACCAGCTGGTGGTAATGTAATTGTTCCAAGTATTGATGAAAGCTTAATTCCTACAGGATATAAATTTGCAGGATTTAGTGATGGAACTAATACATATGCATCAAGTGATGTATTTATTATGCCTGATAGTAATGTTGAATTAAATGCTGTATTTGAAATTAATTCATATACAATTACATTTGATGCGGCTGGTGGTGATCATGTAGGATCTATTACTCAAGATTATAACTCTGTTATTGACTACTCAACACTTGTATTGAATAGAACTGGTTATACATTTGTTGGTTGGGATACTAATCATGATAATATTCCTGATGAATTACCTGAAAGAATGCCAGCATATAGCTTCACAGTTCATGCAATTTGGAGCCCAATTACTTATATTATTAAATATAATGCTAATGGTGCTACATCTGGTATTATGTTAAATCAAGAAGTTAAATATGATGAATCAGCTACTTTATATACTATGAACTTTGTATATCCAGGACATCAATTTGTAGGTTGGTCAACTGGTGTTGAAACAAATCCTTCATATCAAGATAATGATAAAGTTAAGAATTTATCTTCTACACAAGGTGAAGTAGTTAACTTATATGCTATCTGGAAACGTGTAATTACTATTACATTTAATTCTCAAGGTGGATCAACTGTTCCTACAGCATCAGCTTTATATGATGAATATTTAACTGTTCCAGAAGAACCTACAAGAGTTGGTTATACTTTTGCTGGATGGTTCAGAGAAGCAGCATGTGTCAATGAATTTGACTTTGAAAATACTAAAGTTCAAACTAATATGACATTATATGCTAAGTGGACAATTAATCAATATACTGTAACATTCAAAGATCAAAATGGAGAAATAATTTCTCAAATTACTGATGATTATGGTAAACCAATAACTGTTCCTACACTTCCAACCGTAACTGGTTATACTGTATCTTGGAATGAAACTCCTGTTACAAGTATTCCAGGGGAAGATAAAGTTTATCAAATAGTTCTTACTGCAATGTATACTATAACTTATGAAAATATGTTAACTGGTACACATGATAATCCGGTTTATTATGTTGCTGGCGATACTATAACATTTAATTCGCCAACTAATGTCGCTGATGGATACTATTTCTTAAGATGGGAAATTGATGGTGAAACTGTTACAGGTATTGATTCAGATACGACTGGTAATATTGTTGTTAGAGCAAGATGGTCAATTAGAGTACGATTCTCAACTACTACAAATTACACATATACTATACGTGTTACTGTAAATAATGGTAATTTCTATAGCGATAATGAATTGAATACTCGTTCTAATATTAATAATGATACTAATGTAACTAATAGAGCACCTGTTGTTCGTTACGTATTAGATGGAACTAATGTTACATTGACAAGAACGAGACGAGGTAATAGCAATAATAATCGTGCAGTAAGTTTAAATGGTTCTGATTATTCAATTAATACACGTATTACTGTCGATGAAGTATTAGACTTTGTTATTACTGGATAACACATTAATACTAAAGAAACCAAAAACTTTTGTTTTTGGTTTCTTTTTTTATATACATATGTTATAATACTTATAGTGAGGTAATAAATATGTTTAAAGAAGTTAAAGGTAGATTTGGTTTTGGTTGTATGAGATTACCAATGAAAGGTAATGAAGTAGATACTGAACAAGTAAATACAATGGTTGATAAGTTTATAGATGCAGGGTTTAACTATTTTGATACGGCACATGGGTATATTGATGGTTTAAGTGAAAAAGCTGTTAAAGCTTGTGTAAGTGATCGATATGATAGAAGTAAGTTTATTCTTGCTAATAAGTTAACTGGACCATATTTTAAGTGTGAAGAAGATATTATACCTTTATTTGAATCACAACTTGAAATTTGTGGTGTAGATTATTTTGATTTTTACTTAATGCATTGCCAAACAAAAGAAGTATATAAGAAGTTTAAAGAATGTAATGCTTATGAAGTGGCTTATAAATTAAAAGAAGAAGGTAAAGTAAAACATGTAGGTTTTTCTTTCCACGATAATGCTGAAGTACTTGATATGATACTTACTGAACAACCTAAGATTGAATTTGTTCAATTACAATTTAACTATTTAGATTATAATGACTATAATGTACAAGCTAAAAAATGTTTAGAAGTATGTATCAAACATGGAAAACCGGTGATTGTAATGGAACCTATTCGTGGTGGTGTACTTGCTAACTTACCGGTTGAAGGTCAAGAAGTATTAAAAGAAGTATGGGATCATTCAGCAGCAAGTTTTGCACTTCGATTTGTTGGAAGCTTTGATCAAGTATTTATGATTTTATCTGGTATGGGAACAACTGAACAAATGGAAGATAATATTAAACATATGAAAGACATTATTCCATTTAATGACGCTGAATATAAAACAGCCGATAGAATTGCAAGTATTATTAGAAGTAAAAAACTTATTGAATGTACGAACTGTAGATATTGTGTAGCAGGATGTCCTCAAAAGATTTTAATTCCTGATATGTTTAAATCAATGAATTCTAAAAATCCAGAAGACTATTTAAGATATACAATTGGCCATGGTAAAGCTAGTGAATGTATTAAATGTGGTAAATGTGAAAAAGAATGTCCACAACATTTACCTATTAGAAGTTTAATGGAAGACATAGCGAAAAAATTCGAATAATAAAAAAGCAACTTGTTTTGTAACAAGTTGCTTTTTATTTTTTTTTTTTTTTTTTTTTTTCGAAAAACAATATACTTGAATACTACATAAAAATTGGTTAGAATTTATATAGTATACAATAAAAGGAATGATATTTATCGAAAAATATGAATTAGTAAAGTTTATAGATGGAGAATTTGAATTAGAAGTAAATGTTAGTCCAAAAGAAAACACTGTATGGTTAACAATTGAACAAATATCTATATTATTTGATAGAGATAGGTCAGTGATTAGTAAACACATAAAAAATGTTTTTAATGAAGGAGAACTTGAGAAAAATTTAGTGTGTGCATATTTTGCACATACTGCAACAGATGGAAAGAGATACAAAGTTAAGTATTATAATTTAGATATGGTTATTTCAATAGGATATAGAGTAAAATCAAAAAGAGGAATATTGTTTAGATATTGGGCGAACAACATTTTAAGAGAATACTTATTAAAAGGTTATGTTATAAATGAAAACAGAGTAACTGTAAGTAATGAAAACTACATTGAACTTAAAAATGAAGTAACTAGTATTAATAACTGATTATTAAAAATTGAAGATAAAGTGTTAGATAAAGAATATCGGATAAATAAGATATTTTTTAATGGTGAATTAACTGTTTCAATTGTCAAGGAAATATTGACAGTTCGATCTGATGGTGCAAGAAAAGTTACACGTAAAATTAAATTATATAATTTGGACATGATAATTTCTATAGGCTACCGAATAAATTCTAAAAAAGGTATAGTTTTTGAAAATGGGCTAATCAAGTATTAAAGGAATACTTAATAAAACGATTTGGTTGAGACAGGAAGAAATAAGTATTTTATATGATAAAGCAAGAAATACAATAATAGAACATATTAATAATATATACAAACATAATGAACTTGATGAAAATTCAACTTGTCGAAAAAACCGACAAGTTCGTTATGAAGGGGAAAGAAAAGTTGAAATGGTTATTAAATTATATAATCTAGATTTAATAATACTTGTTGGGTATAGAGTTAATAGTAAAAAAGCTCAATGTTTTAGATGTTGGGCTAATCAAGTATTAAAAGAAGATCTTTTCTATTAGTGAGTTAGAAACTAGTTTAATAAAAGTATTATTAAATAATATATAAAAAATAAATATAAAAGGAAATGATAGTTATAGAAAAATATGAAGTAGTAAAGTTCATAGATGGAGAATTTGAATTAGAAGTAAATGTGAGTCCGAATGAAGAAACAATTTGGATGACTCTTGATGAAATTGCTATTTTATTCGAAAGGGATAGATCAGTAATTGGAAAACATATTAGAAAAATATACTTAGAAAATGAATTGAACGAAAAAAAACAAGGGCAAAAAATGCCCGACATCTTGAAGATGGAAGAGTATATAAAGTAGATATTTATAATTTAGATGTAATAATTGTTGCAGGTTACAGGGTAAATTCAAAAAGAGGAGCATTAATTAGAATTTGTGATAACCAAATATTAAAAGAATACTTATTAAAAGGGTATGTCATTAACGAAAACAGAGTAACTGTTGGCAATGAAAATTACATGAGCTAATGAAGGAATCAATTGTTGCAAAAAATGCAACAGTTCAAATAGAGGAGAAAAGACAAATTACAAGAAAATTATTGTTTTATAATCTTGATGTCATAATAACTATTGGATATTATATAAAATAATAAATTTAAAAGGAAATGATAGTTATAGAAAAATATGAAGTAGTAAAGTTTATTAATGGAGAGTTTGAATTAGAAGTAAATGTTAGTCTAGAAGAGGAAACAATTTGGATGTCTGCTAATCAAATGGCAGTGTTATTTGTTAAAGATGAGAAGATAATAAGAAAACACATTAATAATATATTCAATGATGGTGAGCTAATATATTGTGACAACACGCAAAAAGTGCGTGTTGTAGGTGTTAAACAGCTTGTCACACTTTACTCTCTTAATGTAATAATATTCGTTGGTTGTCGAATTAAATTAAATATGGGAGTGAAATTTAGATTCTGGACAAATCAAGTATTAAAAGAAGATCTTTTCTATTAGTGAGTTTAACATTTCTGAAGTTGTGAGAAAATTCGGAAAAGCCGAATTATAAGTATTAAAATAAAACTATCATTTATTATAATTTAGATCTCATAACATCACTTGTAAGTTATTAAATGAAGATATTAGTAAATTTAATAGTCAATATGGTGGATTAACTATTAAATTTACAAAGCATGTGAATGACAGATATATAATAATAGATTCTGTTAAGTTATATCATATTGGTCATTCACTTAAAGATTTAGGAAAAAAGATATTTTCAATTAGTGAGTTAGAAACTAGTTTAATAAAGTTATTATTAAATAATATATAAAAATACAAATACAAAAGGAATTGATAATTATAGAAAAATATGAATTAGTAAAGTTTATAGATAATGATTTAGAATTAGATATTACCATATCACCCGAAGAAGAAAATATTTGGCTTTCAAAAAATCAAATTTCTGAATTATTTGATAGAGATAGAAGTGTAATTTCTAAACATATTAAAAAAATATTTCAAGATTTAGAGTGCGATTTTAAGAGCAATGTGCAAAAAATGCACGTTGCAAATTCTGATAAGTTAGTTGAATTTTATAGCTTGGATGTTATAATTGCTGTTGGATTTAAAACTAATTCAAAGAGGGCTATAACTTTTAGAAAATGGGCAAATAAGGTATTAAAAGAATATTTATTTACAGGGTATGTTATTAATAGTGAAAGAACAGTTGTTACAAACGAAAATTATGTAAGACTTATAAATAAAGTAGAATCATTAGAACAAAGAGTTAGTAATATTGAAAATAATTATATACCACAAGATTTGAAAATTTCAAAATTATTTTTTGATGGTGAGTTTTATGACTCATATACTTTAATACAACAAATATTTGAAAGTGCAAGTTCTGAAATTATCATAATTGATAATTATATTGATAGAAGTATTCTAGATAGACTAGTAGTTAAAGGTAAGAATGTTAAAGTCTTAATTTATACTAATAAATCTACTTGTAAATTAATAGATGAAGATATAAGTAAGTTTAATAGTCAATATGGTGATTTGAATATAAAATATACTAAGAATGTTCATGATCGTTATATAATAATAGATACTAATAAGCTATATTATGTTGGACATTCACTTAAAGATTTAGGTAAGAAGATAAGTTCTATAAGCGAATTAGATAATAGCTTTATAACGGTGTTAATAGATAAAATCATTTGTTAAAAGATTGCGAACGCAATTAGTTTGTGGTATAATATGAATAATATAAGGAGAAAATTATGCTGAAGAGATTTATTTCATATTACGGACCACACAAGAAGTTGTTTACTCTAGATATGTTGGCATCATTATTAGTTTCTATTATTGGACTTTTATATCCAATGATTACAAGAAAGATGATGAATGAATGGATACCTGATAAAAATTTACAAATGTTAGTTACATTTGGGATTGTACTATTTATTATGTATGTTGTTAGAATGTTACTTAGATTCTTTATACAATACTATGGACATATAATTGGTGTTAGAATGCAAGCAGCTATGCGTAGCGATATGTTTAGAAAACTACAAAAATTACCTTACTCATATTATGATAACCATGAGACAGGTAAGATTATGAGTAGAATGACTAATGACTTAATGCAAGTAAGTGAACTTGCTCACCATGGACCTGAAAATATTTTTATTTGTGGTATTATGGTAGTTGGATCATTCATTTACCTTTGTACAATTGATTGGGGTTTAACATTAATTATTTTTGCATGTGTACCATTCTTAGTTTTAATATCAGTAATTTTAAGAAAGAAAATGCGTGACGCATTCACTGATAGTAGAAAGAGTGTTGCTGAAATTAATGCTAGACTTGAAAGTAGTATTTCTGGTATTCGTGTAACAAAAGCTTTTACTAATAGCGCTAAAGAAGAAGAAAAGTTTGAAGTCGGAAATAAAATGTTTGTTGAAGCAAGAGGCCGTGCTTATAAAGCAATGGGACAATTCCATTCATCAACATCATTTGTTACTGATGTATTTAATGTCTTTATTTTAGTTGCAGGTGGATTCTTCTTAGCTTATACTGATCTTAATCCAGGTGATTATACAGCTTTTATTGTAAGTATTGGATTGTTTATTTCGCCTGTTCAAACATTAATTGCCTTTATGGAACAATTACAAGATGGAACAACAGGCTTTAGAAGATTCTTAGAAATTATTGACGAAGAAGAAGAAAAAGATGTTGAAAATGCAACATCACTTGTTGTAAGTAAAGGTGTAATTGAATTTAGAAATGTATCATTTAGTTATAATGATTCCAAAGAAGTATTAAATAATATTAACTTACATGTTGATGCAGGTAAGAAACTTGCACTTGTTGGACCAAGCGGTGGTGGTAAAACTACTATTTGTCACTTAATACCTAGATTTTATCCAATTAGTAGTGGTGATATTTTGATCGATGGACAAAGTATTAATAGCGTTACAATGGAATCTTTAAGAAACAATATTGGTATTGTTCAACAAGATGTTTTCTTATTTAATGGTTCAATTTATGAAAATATACTTTACGGTAGACTAGACGCTTCACTTGAAGAAGTATATGAAGCTGCACGTCGTGCTAATATTCATGAATATATTATGAGTTTACCAGATGGATACGATACACAAATTGGTGAACGTGGAGTTAAATTATCTGGTGGACAAAAACAAAGATTAAGTATTGCAAGAGTATTCTTGAAAAATCCTGCAATCTTAATTCTAGATGAAGCGACTTCAGCATTAGACAATACAACAGAAATTCTAATTCAAGCTGCACTTGATGAACTATGTAAAGGTCGTACAACTTTAGTTGTAGCCCATCGTTTATCAACAATTAAAAATGCTGATGAGATAGTTGTTATATCAAATGGTTCAATTAAAGAACAAGGAAGTCACAATGAACTAGTTGAATCAAATGGAATTTATGCTAATCTTTATAGTCTTCAATTTAGAACTGGAGACACAACTTATTTAAGTCATGAGTTAAAAGATGGTGATTATTAATGAATAATTTATTTAGATATTTTTCCATTATTTCTAAACATTCCAGTGTTTATTTAGATAAAGCATTAGAAAGTTTTGAACTATGTGGATGTCATAGAGTTTTTATTAAACGCATAGTCGAAAATCCAGGTATTACAAGAGATAAAATTAAACAAATAGCCCATGTACATCCTAGTAATACAACCAGAACTATTGATTACTTAGAAAGTTTAGGGTTTATTGTTAAAAAAATAAGTGAACAAGATAAAAGAATCTGTGAACTATATCCAACTGATAAGTTAAAAGAAGCTTATAACGTTTTAGTTAAAGCAGAAAATGAATGGATTGAAATTATTACCAAAGGTATGAACGAAAACGAATTAGAAATGTTTACAAAAACATTGGAAGTCGCAACAACTAATTCGATTGAATGTATTCATAAGAAAGAAAACTAGTATGAAAGATCCAAATATTTTATTATCAATTGTTAATTGTAAACTTCGTGATTGTGATAAATCTTTATGTGCTATTTGTGATGATTTAGATTTATCAACCAAAGAACTATGTGATATTCTTGAAAGTATTGGTTATTACTATAATCAAGACTTAAATCAATTTGTATGTATGAAAAAAGATGGATTAAATTAATCCATCTTTTTGTTTGATTTGAAAACTTGATTTAAATATGTTATAATATAAGAAAAGGTAATAATTATGAAAACATATTTAAAATATATTAAAATTGATTCAGTTCAAAACATTGAATTGAGTTATTTAAATTTACCATCAAATATTAGAGAACACATAAGAACTAAAAAGAATGAACTGCATTTTAAACAAAGTGTTATTGCGTGGAGTTTAGTTTATAAACTTGCAGAAGAATTATTTAATATTTCTAACTTTGTAGTTCAATTTAGTGAAAATGGAAAACCAATCGTCCTTGATAACTCTTTCTACTTTAGTATTAGTCATTCAAAAGATTATGTAGTAGTGGTTTTATCGACTGATGAAGTTGGAGTTGATGTAGAGGAACTAAAGAAAACAAGAGATTTAGATTATTTATGTTGTTTAGAGGTTTCTGCAAAATTAAAAGATAAAAGTATTTTCTCATGTAAAGAAGATGATCTAGAGGGTATTAACTTTTATGATCTTGATTTAATCAAAAAATATAAACTTATTGTTGGAAGTTATAAAAAGTTAGATATTGAAGTTTTATAGGAGTGTGTTATGGCAAAAATTAAGAACATTACAATAATTGACAATAAATTATTACAATTAAATGAAGATGCTAAATCGGGTGATATTATTGATTTAGCGGAAATCAATCAAGTTGATTTAACTATTATTAGTGATAAGATTAAAAAAGCTTACGAAGAAGAATTTAAAAATAAATTAATTGATGAAAGAGTAAAATTTGAACAAGAAAAGAAAACAGCATTGTTAGAAAAAGATTTAGAACTTTCTAAAAAGCTACAAGCTAAAGATGAAGAAAATGTTAAATTACAAGCTAAAATTGACACTCTTAAGAAACAATTAGATGATGAAGTTAAGATTAAAACATTAGAATATAAAGAAGAATATCTTGATAAAATTCATACTTTAGAACTTAAATTACAAGAATCTAACAATGCGTTAGTATTAACTAAAGCTGAAAGTGAATCAATGTTAGATAAAAAAGAACAAGAAATTAGAAAACTTGTTCATGAAAAGAGTTCATTAAGTGTTAAAAAAATTGGTGAAAGACTTGAACTTTGGTGTAATGAAGAATATGCGGCATACGCTCAAAGTGGGTTTGTGAACTGTACTTGGGAAAAAGACAATGACTCTAAGAAAGAAGAAGGAGAATTAAAAGGTACAAAAGCAGACTTTATTTTTAAAGTTTATGCAGACGAATCATATGAAGAAAATACGCTTTTAACATCCGCAATTCTAGAAATGAAAAGTGAAGCACCTGATTCGGTTAATAAGAAAAAGAATGCTGATCACATTGATAAACTAGATAAAGATCGTAAGAAAAAAGGTTGTGAATATGCTATTTTAGTTAGTGAACTTGAATGGGATAACGATAATGATGTACCAATTAAGAAAGTAACTAAGTATGATAAGATGTATATCGTCCGTCCAAATTACTTCATTCCACTACTTAGTATTATTGAAGGGTTAGGTAAAAAGTATCAAGGATTATTATTAAAACAAAATGAAGAGATTATTAAGTTTAAAGATAGTCAAGATATTATTAATGAATTTGACAAATTTAAAGAAGATTTAATTGGAAAATTTGTTGAAAAAATCCAAAAAGATATGGAAATAATCGTTAAACAAGCTGAAGCAATTTCAACAAGTTCTCTTAAGATTTTGGATACTTGTGAAGATATGAAGAATAAACTTGTTAAGAATTGTTTAAATAAAATTGAAAAACTTGATATTACAAAACTTGTTAAAAAAATAGAAAAAATATAAAGTTTATCTAAAAAATTATTAATTTACTATTATTATTATTATTATATAATATATTCGTAAATAGAACATATGAATATTTTATTCTTTAAGAAAGAGGTATTTATGAAAAAGAGTATTTTTGTATTTATGTTATTAATAGTGTTTTTATCAGGCTGTAATCTTTCAAATAATACAAATAAAGATGATCCAACTGAAATATTAGATAAATATGGGAACGTAATTCAACCAATTACTGATTTAAAAGAAGAAATTTCTTTCGAATATAATAAATATTTAGGTGAATATGAAGGATATCATGTGCTTTTAAAATATTTTTCATCATCATGGGGTGATATTGAATGCTTTGCAGTTAATGAAATGATTTTCTGTATTCATGATACTTATAGTATTTCATTATATAAAGAAGAAGAAACAATTTCATTGATCGATGCAATTGAAACTAACTTATTAAAAGAAGAGTCTATTCGAAATATTCATTATTATTATAATAAGTATATTATAGAAGAATCTGAACAAGGTTATGCTGCAACTTTTAATAATCAAATTAATTTAATGGAAATGCTTAATACTTATTATGTATTAGTTAATGGTGAAGTTACAAAATATGAAACTCTATCTAAATTAAATCATGTTTCTTTAGAAACATTAAAACTTGCAGAAATTGATAAAACATTAAGTTCTAAGCTTAGTGTAGAATTCGATTATGGTAACTATTTAGGATTATTTGATGGTAAATATCATCTTTATCTATTAGAAGATGAATCTGGATTAGAAGCTATTGAACTAAGTGGTTATAAATTTATCAATGATTCTAAATTTAGACTTGTTGCATTTTATAACGATGAAATTGTTGAAGTTTCTAAACTAATCGAAGATGGTAGAATGACTGAAGATGATGTTATGAAACTAGCATTTAACTTTAAAATTATTCAAAGAGAGTATACTTATCATAAATTAAATGATAAAGAATTTAGAGATCTTTATAAGTAAGAAATATAAGGCCAACAATGTTGGCTTTTTTATTTTTTTGTTTTTAAAAAATGCTTTTTATTTAACTTGTAAAAAAACGGGTTTTATGATAAAATATGTAAAGACATTAATGGTAGATTTTTCTACCTTTTTATAATTTAAATTTATGGAAGGGAGATAGAAGATTTGAGAAGTTTATTAGAAAAATTAAAAGAAGCTGCAATGTCAGTTTTACCAATATTTGCGATTGTTATAATTTTATTTTGTACTAAACTTACTAGTTTTTCAAAGTTCGAAGTTATAACTTTTTTAATCTCAACAGTACTATTAATATTTGGTATTGGTTTATTTAGTTTAGGTGCAGATATGGCCATGACACCAATGGGATCAAGTGTTGGTGCAGGTCTTGCTAAAAAGAGAAAATTAGGATTACTTGCAGGAGTTGCATTCTTACTTGGGTTTTTAATAACAATTGCTGAACCAGATTTATCAGTTCTTGCTGATCAGGTAAATGGTGTAATGGACAAAACAACATTAATTTTAGGGATTTCTGTTGGTGTTGCATTATTTATTGTAATTGGTATTTTTAAAATTATTTTTAAGAAAAGTTTATCAAGTATTTTAATGTTATTCTATATGTTACTCTTTGCTCTTGGATTATTAGTAATGATCGGTGGTAAAGGTGATTTATTAACACTTGCTTTTGACTCAGGTGGTGTTACAACAGGACCAATCACTGTTCCTTTCTTAATGGCACTTGGACTTGGGATTGCTCATATCTTAAGTGGCAAAAATGCTAAAGAAGATAGTTTCGGTTTTGTTGCATTATGTTCAGTTGGACCAATCCTTGTGGTATTATTATTAAGTATTTTTAGTAAAAATGAAGTAACAACACCACAATTAGATTATTCTGTATTTGGTGAAGGTGAAAAAGTAATCAAAGTAATTTTTCATGAATTATTGTTAAAATCAAAAGAAGTATTACTTGCACTTGGTATGATTGTTGCAGCATTTATTGTTTGTCAACTTACATTCTTAAAATTACCAATGAACAAGTTAAAGAAAATCTTTATTGGTATTATTTATACTTTCATCGGTCTTGTAATTTTCTTAACTTCAGTTACAATTGGTTACATGCCAGTCGGTTTTGAATTAGGACAACAAATTGCTAAAGCAAATAAAGAATTATTAATCCCGCTTGGATTTGTAATGGGGATGCTTGTAGTACTTGCCGAACCTGCTGTTCATATTTTAAAGAAACAAGTAGAAGAAACAACCGGTGGTTTCATTACTAAGCGTTCCATGACAATTGGACTTAGTATTGGGGTAGGTATTTCACTTTGTCTTTCTATGATTAGAATTATTTATGATTTTAACTTAATGTATATTGTAATTCCTGGATATTTTATCTCTTTAGGTCTTTCATTCTTTGTTCCTAGAATTTATACAGCAATTGCCTTCGACTCAGGGGGCGTTGCATCTGGACCAATGACATCAACATTTATCTTACCATTTGCTGTAGGTGCATGTTTGATCTGTCAAGGTGAAGCAGCAATCTTAAGAGATGGATTTGGTATTGTCGCACTTGTTGCGATGACACCACTTATTACAATTCAATTATTAGGTTTTAAAGCAATCGTTCAAAATAAAGTAAAAGAATCTATTGCGATGAAACGTATCTTAGATGAAGATGATGAACAAATCATCGATTTTATGTAGGTGAATAATATGGCTACAAAAAATAATAATAGTTCAATTAAAAAAGCAAAACTAATCGTTACAATCGTAGATCGTAACAAGACTGAATTCTATACAGACGTATTATCAGGTTTTGAAATCAATATGCAAATGGTTCTATATGGAAATGGAACAGCAAGTTCTAGTACATTAGAATTATTAGGATTAAATAATGAAAAAGGTATTATCTTAAGTGTTGTTCGTACTGATATGATTAAAAAAGTCTTAAATACTTTAGAAGAAAAATTTAAAACAATTAGAAATGGTAAAGGGGTAGCTTGTGTAGTTCCAATTTCTTCAGTAATTGGCTTATCAATTTATCAATTTATGATTAATAATCGTAAAAATCGAGGTGAATAGAATGGAAAATCAATTTGAAATGGTTTTTGCAATCGTTAATAACGGTTATACAGATGATGTTATGGCTGCAGTTAAAGAATGTGGTGCAACTGGTGGTACAATTCTTAATGCAAGAGGTACAGCAAATACAGAAATTGAAAAATTCTTTGGTATTTCAATTTCATCGGAAAAAGAATTAGTAATGATTATCATTCCAACATCAATTAAGAAAGATGTTTTACACGCAATTTATCAAAAAGTAGGGTTAGATACTCCTGGACAAGGTATTGCCTTTACTGTTCCAGTAGATGATGTTGTTGGTATTAATAAAAATATAACTCCTAAAAAAGTTAAGAAAGAAGTAACAAATGAAGAATAAACCTTTTAGGGAATTGCTAACAGAAGATATTAAGTTAGCTGATTGTATTTTAACTGGTATTCCTTATGATAAAGGATGTTCAGTTGGTAAAGGTGCAAGACTTGCACCAAAAAGAATTCGTGAATTATCTGGTTGTCTTCCATCGTTTACCAAAGATGGTCAAGATTTAAGAAACTTTAAAATATTTGATAATGGTGATATTGTTAAGTTTGATAAACTAGAACAAGAAATGAATAAACTGTATGATTTAAAACCATTTAAGTTATTTATTGGTGGAGATCATTCAGTTTCGATTCCTCTTCAAAAAGCTTTTATTGAAAACAGTATAAAAAATGGAAAAACACCAGTAATTATTCATATTGATGCTCATCCGGATATTTTAGATTTTTATGATGGTTCTAAAATGTCTCATGCATGTACTAATAAAAGAGCTATTGATAATGGCTTAATGACAAGCAATTTAGTAATGCTTGGTATTCGTGGTTTTGAAGCCTATGAAGTTAATTACTTAAAACAACATCCAGAAATTGATGTTTATACAAGTACATACATTAATGATAATGGCATTGATGGTATTATTAAAAAACTAAAAAAACGTTTTGATAATGAACTATATGAGGTTTATTTATCATATGACATTGACGCAAATGATCCGTCTTACGCACCAGGTACTGGTACACCAGAACATTTTGGCGTTGATAGTCAAACAATTTTAAAATTTATAACAAGTATTATTAGTAGCTTAAATGTAAAAGTAATGGACATTGTCGAAGTATCTCCACCACTTGATGTTAATAATATAACTAGTTGGTTAGTACTAAAGACACTACTTGAAATATTTGAAATTCTTAAGAAATAGTGAGGTTTTATGAAACATATTACAATCGATTGTTATGGTGCAATCTCTAATCAATTAGATGATATGAAAGTCATTAATAACGTATTAACAAATTTAACTTATGAATTAGATTTAGATCCAATTTGTCCACCAAGTATTATTCCATATTATTATGGTAAAGTCAAAGAAGATATCGGAATTAGTGCATTTGTGATGTTAGATGGAGGACATGTCACAATTCATACTTTCCCTTTAAGAGAATGTTATTTTGTTGATGTATTTTCAACTCGTGATTTTGATGATCAAGGTGTATATAATTTCTTTTTAAATGAATTACATTTTAATGAAAAGAAATCTAAAATGATTTGTCGTAATCGAAACGATAAAACATTCGAAATTGGTGAATATGAATCAAGTGTTGATTTTGGACCACATGTAATGTCAGAAATTGAATGTAGTAAACCTACAACAATGGAAGAAATGTTTGACTTTTTAGAAAAAATGGCTCTTGATATTGATATGGATCCAATTACAAGACCATTTATTATTAAAAGTAGTATGAGTGATCCTAATTACCTATCAGGGATTATTGTAATTGCTCAAAGTCATATTTCTTTACATTATGACTACAAACAAAATAAGATTTACGCAGATATTTTCTCATGTGCACCATTTGATTTTACACTAGTACCAGAATATTTTGAAAAATTCGGTAAAGTAGTATCTAATCAATTAGTATCACGTGGAACTAAACACATTTATTTAGTTAAATCAAATATCGATAAAGATACATTGCTTGCTAATGCTAAATGGCAAAAAGTAAGTAAATATAAGTAAAAATAAAAGAGTCATTTCGTTAAATGACTCTTTTTTTGTAAAATATTTGTTTTTATGATATAATTAACAACGACGTTTATGATTTGCAGAAATCAAAGCAATTTGAGAATTAAAGTCCTCAGCTGCAGCTAATAGCTCTTGTTTAAAACGAAGAAGAGCTTGATTTAAATGTTCAGGAATTAATGAATCACTATAACCAACTAGATAATCAGTTGAAACATTAAATAAGTCAGATAGTAATAATAAAGATTTAATATCTGGTTCACAAATCTTATTTACATAGTTTCTAATAGTGTATGCTTTAATACCCGTTTTAGCCTCAACATCTTTATATTTAAGTTTGTTGTCTTTAATTAATAATCTTAGTCTTTCTGCAAATTTGTTAGTCATATGTACCTCACTTAGTACATTATACTAAAATATCAGAAATTTGTCAAACCAAGAGGTGTTTATGAAATACATTGTTACAGGCGCAACTGGCCATATTGGTAATAATTTAGTAAAACTATTATTAGAAAAAGGGCATGATGTTACTATTTTAATTAGAAATATTAATGATCCATCGATTAAAGATTTTGAATGCCAAAAATTAGTTGGTGATTTATCAAATCTTGATTTTGTTGAATCAAGCATTGAAAAAGACACAATTGTTATTCATTCAGCAGGTGTCATTGATATTACAGAAAAACAAGTTGATCAAATGATGAAAGTAAATGTTGATGTTACAATTAATTTAGTTCAAACTTGTATTAAGAAACAAGTTAAGAAATTCATTTACCTTAGTTCAACAGATGCAATACCTGGTTATAATATTAAAGTATCAGAACCTAAAGAGTTTAATTTGGATGGTCTTTCAACATATTATGGCATTACCAAAGGAATAGCTAGTGATTATGTTTTAAAAGCGTTAAAGCAAGGATTATTAGAAGGATGTATTATTTGTCCATCAGCAGTATTAGGTACAAGAGATTTTAAAGTTTCTTCCCAAGGTAGTGTAGTAAAGAGTTGTTTAAATAAAAAACTATGTTTTTATACAAGAGGTAATTATAATTTTGTTGATGTTGAAGATGTATGTTTAGCTATTTATAACGCAAGTATCAATTCACCAAGTTTAGTATATTTAGTAACTGGGGTAGATGTTACTATTAAAGAGTTCTTTAAAACAATTTTTAGAGGTCTTGGAAAGAAACCAATTATGATTTATTCACCTTATTGGTTAACAATATTTGGTACTTGGTTTTCACCACTTTATTATAAACTTACTAAAAAGAAACCAGTTTATACTAAAATGGCAATTAAAACATTGAATGATAAAAAAACGTTTGATAATACACTTGCAAAAAAAGAATTAGGCTTAAAAGAAACTGAATTTCAAGTGATTGTTAATAAAACAATTGAGTGGTTTAAAAGATTTTAAGTAATTGTTTGATTTTATTTGTAAAATGCGATATAATATATAAGATAAAAAAACAAGGAGATATTAAAAATGAGTTCTGTAGAAAAATTAACAAACAATCAAGTAAAATTAACTATTGAAGTATCTAAAGAATTATTTGGTGAAGCTATTAAAACTGTTTATCCACAAGTTGCTAAAGATACTAAAGTTGACGGTTTCCGTCCTGGTAAAGTACCAATGAATATTTTTATTTCAAGATTTGGTTATGGACCATTATTCGAAGAAGCTGTTAACTATGCAATTAACAAAACATATCCACAAGCAGTTGAAGAAAACAACTTAGAAGTTGTTGATTATCCAAAAATCGATTTAGATTTCGCAACAATCTCTCATGATGCAGGTTTCACTTATACTGCAGAAGTTTATGTAATGCCTGTTGTTGAACTTAAAAAATATACTGGTTTAACATTTAAAGCATTATCAAAAACAGTTGGTAAAAAAGAAGTTGAAGAAGCAATTAAAAATCGTTTAGCTGCAAAAGCTGAAAATGTTATTAAAGAAGGTGCTGCAGAAGCTGGTGATACATTAGTATTTGATTTTGAAGGCTTCGTAGATGGTGTAGCATTTGAAGGCGGAAAAGCTGAAAACTATGAATTAGTTCTTGGAAGTGGTCAATTCATTCCAGGATTTGAAGATCAATTAATTGGTTTAAAAGCCGAAGAAGCTAAAGATGTCAATGTTACATTCCCTGAAAACTATCATGCTGACTTAGCTGGTAAAGCTGCAACTTTCAAATGCTTAGTTCATGAAGTTAAAACTAAAGTTGTTCCAACACTTGATGAAGAATTCGTAAAAGAAGCCGAAATCGAAGGTGTATCAACTGTTGCTGAATTTGAAGCACACGTTAAAAATGAATTAAAAGCTGCTAAACTTAATGCTTATGAAGAAGATTATACTCAAAAAGTATTAAAAGAATTAGTAGAAAATAACCCTATTGATTTACCAGTTTGCATGATTGATAATTATGCTAAACAATTAGAAGACAATGCTAAAAAACAAGCTGAACAATACAAAATTCCATTCGATATGTTCTTACAATTCCAAGGTTTAAATGAAGAAACATTTAAAGCAAGAACTAGAGAAACTGCTGAAAATCAAATTAAAGTTGATTTATTAATTGATGCAGTTGCAAAAGCTGAAAACTTAAAACCAGCTGATGCAGCAATCGAAGAAGAATACAAACAAATCGCTGAAGCTAATAAAGTATCTTTAGAAAAAGCTAAAAAAACAGTATCTTTAGATGATGTTGTATATCATATGAATAAACAATTAGCTTTAGAATTTTTAAAGAAAAATAATGGTCCAGTTAAAGCTGCTAAAAAAGAAGTTGTAGAAGAAGCTCCTAAAAAAGCACCTGCTAAAAAAGCTCCAGCTAAGAAAGCTCCTGCTAAAAAAGCAACTGCTGAAAAGAAAGCACCTGCTAAAAAAGCTGCACCTAAAAAAACAACTAAAAAAGCTGAATAATTAAAATTAAAAATTAGCATAGGTTATGCATAAAATTACCATAATAAATAGTAGGGTGGTGAATTATGCATAATGATGCTAATTTTTTAGATAAGTACGAGTGTTCGTTTTGTGAGAATGTTGTAGATCAAAATAAAGTTTTATTAGGATTAAATAATGCTGTTATTTGTGAAGATTGTATAGAACTTTATTACGATATTTTAAATATAACAACACCACAAGATGAATGTACTCTAGATACAATAAGTCCAAAGAAAGTATTTGAAGAGTTATCCAAAGTAGTTATTGGTCAAGAAAATGCGAAAAAAGTCTTGTCAGTTGCTTTGAGTAATCATTATAAACGAATTAAATATAATCTTGATATTGATAAATCGAATGTATTATTAATAGGTCCTAGTGGATGTGGTAAGACTTTATTAGCAAAGACTTTAGCCAAGATTATTAATGTACCTTTTGCGATTGTCGACGCAACAGTTTATACAGAAGCAGGATATGTCGGTGAAGATGTTGAAAATATTTTACTTCGTTTATTACAAAATGCTAATTATGATAAAGAATTGGCACAATGTGGAATTGTGTTCATTGATGAAATCGATAAGTTAGCTAGAAAATCCGAAAGTACTTCTATAACAAGAGATGTTAGTGGTGAAGGAGTACAAAATTCGTTACTTAAAATCATAGAGGGAAATGTTATTAATATTCCACCTAATGGTGGAAGAAAACATCCATATCAAGAATATATTACCTTTGATACTTCAAAAGTATTATTTATTTGTGCGGGTGCATTTGATGGTCTTAATATTAAAGAACAACATAATTTTGTTGGTATTCATCAAACAACAAAAAAGATGGATGTTGATTTAAATCAAGCTTTAATCAAATATGGTATTATTCCAGAATTATTAGGAAGATTACCGGTTGTAGTTAAAATGAATAGTTTAACTAAAGAAGACTTAATCAATATTTTAAAGTTGAAAGATTATGGAATTATCGCACAATATAAGAAATTATTAGAAGTGGATAACATTGAGTTAGAAGTTGATGAGTCAGCAATTTTAAAGATTGTTGATTTAGCTTATAAATCAACCTCTGGTGCTCGAAGTTTAAAACAAGTAATTGAGAATTTAATGCTTGATGTAATGTTTAATTTAGAAAACAAAGATGCTTTTAAAACTTGCGTTATATCAAGCAATACAATTGATGATCATCGTAATTATAAATTGATATAAAAATAGGAGGTTATGATGGAAAATGTTAAATTGAATACAATGGAACTTCCAGCAATCATCATGAATGATTTTATACCATTTCCACATACCGAAATGCGTATTGATCTAACTGGTAACTTACAAATTGAATCTTTGAAAGTTGCTGAACAATATGATAATATGGTTGTCCTACTTTTACCAAATCCAGAACATGGTGAAGGTAAATATATGGAAGTTGCTGTACTTGCTAAAATATTGTTAAATATGTCAATGCCAGGTAATACAAAAAGAGTTAAATTACAAATTTTAGAACGTTGTAAATTAATTCTTGTCAAAGAACATACTCATGGTTTAATTGTTGATGTTGAAGTTGGTGTTGATACACGTGGTAATGAAAGTGAAATTATTCCATTAATGAATTTAATAAGTAGTGAAATATCTAGTGATACACAAAAATTACCACTTGAAAATCGTGAAGCTTTTAACAAAGTAATTAAAGAAACTAATGTTGAAAAATTCCCAGATTTAGTTATAAGTACATTACGTTTTGATTATAAGACTAAACTTCGTTATTTACAATGTTTAAGTTTATCTGAAAGATTAAAAATGTTATTACAAGATTTACATCTTCACAAGTATTTTTATGATATTGAAAGTAAAATTGATGATGATGTTAAAAAGAATATTAACGAAAGTCAAAAAGAATATTATTTAAGAGAAAAAATTCGTGCTATTCAAGATGAACTTGGTGATAAAGTTAAAAAAGATTCTGATGTTGAAGCATTAAGAAATAAAATTAAAGAAGCAAAAATGCCAAAGAATGTTGAAGAAAAAGCATTAAAAGAACTTGGTAGATATCAAAGTTCAAGCTTTAATTCACCGGAAACTGGGATTATTCGAACTTATCTTGATTTCTTAGTAAGCTTACCATGGAATAATGAGTCTGTTGATTCTGATGATATTAATAAAGCTAAAGAAGAACTTGATAAAGATCATTATGGTCTTGAAAAAGTTAAAGATCGTATTTTAGAGTATTTAGCTGTTAAAATTATGAACAAGAAAAATCCTCAAGCGATTCTTTGTTTAGTTGGTCCACCTGGGGTTGGAAAAACATCTTTAGCCAAATCAATTGCCAAAGCTTTAAATAAACAATTTGTTAAAGAATCATTAGGTGGTGTTCGTGACGAAGCAGAAATCAGAGGACATCGTCGTACTTATATTGGTGCATTACCTGGTCGTATTTTACAAAGTATTGCCAAAGCCAAGACTAATAATCCAGTATTCTTATTAGATGAAATCGACAAATTAAGTAGTGACTATAAAGGAGACCCAACAAGTGCATTACTTGAAGTTTTAGATCCTGAACAAAACCGTATCTTCAGTGATCATTACTTAGAAGAAACATTTGATTTATCAAAAGTATTCTTTATTTGTACGGCAAACTATATTGGTAATATTCCTGCACCACTTCGTGACCGTATGGAAATTGTTGAACTTTCTAGTTATACTGAATATGAAAAATTCGAAATTGCTAAACGTCATTTGATTCCTAAACAAATGAGTTTACATGGATTAAAAGAAGAACAATTAGAAATTACTGATCAAGCAATTTATAGTGTTATCCAAAACTATACAAGGGAAACTGGTGTACGTGAACTTGAACGTTTTATTGGTTCAATTATTCGTAAAACAATTAAGAAAATCTTAACAGAAAAGGTTTCAAAAGTTGTTGTGAGTGCTGAAAATATCGAAGATTTACTAGGAAAAAGTCGCTTTACAAATAATAAAGTAGAAGACAATGATCAAGTAGGTGTAGTTACTGGACTTGCTTATACTCAATATGGTGGAGACACTTTAGCAGTTGAAGTTTGTTATTATTCTGGTGATGGAAGATTAGTAATTACTGGTAAACTTGGTGATGTAATGAAAGAATCAGCTCATGCGGCATTAAGTTATGTTCGCAGTAATGCGGAAAAGTTTGGTATTGATCCTAAAATCTTCAAAACAAACGACATTCATATCCATGTTCCAGAAGGTGCAATTCCAAAAGATGGACCATCTGCCGGTGTTACTATGGTAACTGCGTTAGTATCTGCCCTTAGTAACCGTAAGGTTCGTCATGATGTCGGTATGACAGGTGAAATTACTTTACGTGGTCGTGTTCTTCCAATTGGTGGATTACGTGAAAAATCAATCGCTGCAAGTCGTAGTGGATTAAAGACTATTGTAATTCCAAGTGAAAACTTACGTGATTTAGATGAAATACCAACAAGCGTTAAATCTAATTTAGAAATTATTAGTGTTAAAACTATTGATGAAGTATTAGAAATAGCTTTAGTTAAGTAAAATAAGTCCCTTCGGGGACTTTAATTATTTGGAGTAAGTATGATTATTAAACTAGCCGAAAAGTCTCAAATTGAAGAGATTTTAGCCATTTATGATAAAGCAAAAAGCTTTATGCGAAAAAATCAAAATCATTTACAGTGGATCAATGGATATCCTAGTTATGATATTGTTTTAGAAGATATTCAAAATAAAAACTTATATGTTATCATTAATCAAGATGAAATCGTTGGCGTATTTGCATTTTTAGAAGGCGCAGACCCAAGTTACAATTACATCGAAGGTAAGTGGCTAAATGATGAATTATACGGAACAATTCACAGAATTGCCAGTAACTTTAAGGTTAAAGGGATTTTAGAAACAGCGGTTAATTACTGTTTTACTAAAGTTAATAACTTAAGAATTGATACACATGAAGTAAATATCCCGATGCAACAAGCAATTTTAAAACAAGGTTTTACAAAATGTGGGATAATTTATTTAGTAAGTGATAACACTCCAAGAATTGCTTATCAAAAAGTTCGTTAATTTAAAACAATAAAATTATAATATGATATAATATATACGGAAAAGTGAGTGATACTATGTTAATATTAGTTGGACCTAGTGCTTCTGGAAAAACCGAAGCAACTAAAATTTTAATTGAAAAATACAATTTAAAAAAACTTGTTACTTATACTACTAGAAATATGCGTGTCCATGAAGTTAATGGTAAAGATTATCATTTTATTTCGAAGGAAGAATTTCTTCAAAAGATTGAACAAGAATTCTTTTTAGAGTATGTTGAATATAATGGTAATTATTATGGTACGTCTAAAGAAGATCTATCAAGTGATAAAGTTGTTATCTTAGAACCAGCTGGTGTTAAGACTTATGTTCAAAAAGCAAGAAATTTAATTAAAATTTGTTACTTAAGAACATCAATAGATTACCGCTTAAAACGAATGATTGAAAGACTTGATGATCCAAAAGAGATTGAAAAAAGAATCAAAAATGATGATTTAATCTTTAATCAAGAATTAGAAACAATTGTGGATTGGGTAATTGATAGTAATGATATTTCACTAGATGATTTAACAGAACAAATCTATCAATTATATAAACCTTTTATATGATTATTAAAGTATTAGATGACCGCGGTATAAAATACGATATAAAATATACTAAAAGTAATAAAATGAGTATTTCTGTCACAAAAGATGCGATTGTTAAAATTCGTTATCATAAAAGTATTAGTCAAACTAGAGTAATTGAGTATGTTGAGAAACATCTTTCTTGGATTGAACAAAACTTTATTAAAAACTTTGTTCCTAAAAGAAAATTTGTGACTGGTGAAAGATACTTATATTTAGGAAAAGAATATCGTTTATATATTGCTAATTGTCAAAAAGAAGCTGTTTTTTTAGTAAATGATAACTTGGTTATTTATACTAAAGATATGACTTATGAACACATTGATAAACTAGTAAAAAAATTTAAGATTGAACAAGCAGAAATGGTCTTTTCATTAATTCTTGACAAATGTTTTCGAGAAATGAATAACTATTTGACCAAATTTCCAACATTAGAAGTAAAATCTTATAAGAGAAGATGGGGTTGTTGTTATCCGAAAGAATATCGGATAATCTTAAATATTGCGTTAATCCATGTGCCAGTTTATTTAATTGAGTACGTTGTTTATCATGAATTGTGTCATTTTGTTTATGATAACCACCAAAAAGAGTTTCATGATTTACTAAAAAAGTTTGTGCCAACTGAAAGAAAATATTATAAAGAATTAGAAAATTATCGCACAAATTATAATTAATATAATATTTAATATAAATTTCGAAAAAAAACCGTTATTTTCTTATAGTAATGGTTTTTTTATTATGTTTTCGATTAGAATTTTCGAACTTTACTTTTTCAACAAAAAATGATAATATTTACAAGAGGGGAAAGAAGAGAAAATGAAAAGTATATCGAAAATGTTACATAGTAAGTATATAAACGAAACAAACAATGAAAAAGCAAAATTATCAAGATTTTTAAAAAGAAGAAGAATTGAACTTGGAAAAACATTAGAAGAAGTTAGTGATGGTGTTTGTAGTACAAGTTACTTAAGTAAAATTGAAAACTGTATTGTTGATGTTGATGAAAGTTATTTTAAAATGTTATTTGAAAAACTAGATTTAGAATATCAAGCAGTTGTCAGTGAACGTAGTAAACCAATCTATGACGATATGATTAAAGCATATTTACTAGAAGACTATAAAACTATTGAAGAGAAAACGAATCTTGCGATTGAAAATAGATCTTATAGTGATACAGAAATTGAAATATTGTTAATTCTTTATAATTTAACAACTGAATCTTTTCAAGAAGCAGAACGTTGTATTCAGAAATTAGAAGTAATTAAAAATACTTTATCAACAGAAGAGTTAGAGTATTTAAGCTTTTTAAAAATATTATATTATTTTAAAACCTATCAATATGATGTTTTAGAAAAAACAATAGAAGTGACAATTGATAGTATAGATGAAGATAGCTTACTTTATTTTGTCTTAAATGAATTAATGTTAGAATATTGTTTTTGGACAAACAAAGTTGTTAAGTATATAGAATGGTATAATAAGTTTAAAGAAAACAAATACTTAATTATTTTTAATAAAATTAAATTTAAGCATATTTTACAAAGAATTTTAATTAAAACATTTGATGAAAAAGTTGAAGTCGGTGATTTAGAACAAGAATTTAACTTAGTAAAAGAATCTACTGATGAAAGTTTTCATGAAGAATATCAATTTTATTATTCAATCTATTTAATCAAATGTGATCAATTAGAAAAAGCTTATATTTTATTAAAACAATTAAATAAAAATCCAAGAGTTTTATGTGTCTTAGCTTATGTCGTTAATAAAATGAATAATATGACTTATGCGGTTGAATATTTAAATCACTTAGAACAATTTGAATACGTTGAAAGTACACCATTTACAGATTATATCGAATATGTCAGATTGAAACTAGAACAATATAGTTATAGTCAACTATATCATTTCTTAAAAACAAAAGTACTTGAAAGACAACTTAAATATTGTTGTGAAAGTTTATACCAAGTAGAATTAAAAGAGTATTATAGTATTTTATTTGAACTAGGTAAATATAAAGAAATTGCAAAACACATTTTAAATAAGTAAATTGATGTGTATTCAATTTGATTTACAAATATTTGTAATTAGTGTATAATATATAAAGGTGAAAAATATGAATAAGTTATTAGAACAAATTAAACTAGATGCATTAAATAATAACGTCCCAATCATTCAAGATGATGGTCTTGCTATCTTAATGGATTATATTAATAAGTATAATGTCAATAAAATGATTGAAATTGGTACTGCGGTTGGTTATTCAGCATTATGTTTTAGTGAAGCTTTATCAATAGAAAGAATTGATACTTTTGAAAGAAATGAAGACATGTTTATAAAAGCTCAACATAATATTGAATTAGCAGGCAAACAAGATGTTATCATTCAACACTTTGGTGATGCGTTAGAATGCGATATTTCAAATCTTTTAGATCAATATGATTTATTATTTATTGATGCTGCAAAAGCTCAATCTCAGAAGTTTTTTGAGCGTTTTTTACCATTTGTGAAACAAGATGGTTTAATTATTGTTGATAATA
>JBGVIL010000140.1:0-3160 GCA_045123185.1 Bacilli bacterium
TTGTCCTTTTGTAGGATTTTCAATGTTATTAATATCCGATAAATTGTTATAGACTTTAGTTGATAAATTTTTAAAATTACCAATAGAAGTCCATGTGATTAAATCGTCCTCTAATTGATAAAATTGGTCGTTTTTTACATAACACAACATACCTGACAGTCTTCGTTTCTCAGGTATTAATTCCAACATTCCTAAATCTTCTACATAGTGAATACCACCCTGTATATCATTTGACAAGACAATGGGAAATGGTTGATTATTTTTGGGTCTGACAGTATCAATTAACTCGATAGCCATTTAATCACCTCCTAACTTACCGTAACTGTTGTATTCCCTAGAGAATGATTTGTACTTCTATAAACATAATAATCACTTGTATTACCCTTAGAATTAGTAAAAGCAACTGTACCTACTAATTCGAATCCTCCAACGAATCCTCCAACTGAAAACGTTGCTGCTCCCCAAGACATAGGATAGCAGTAATAAATATAAAGTCCCTCTCCACAAAAAACTGTAAACGTTTTTCCTCTACCATTTGATAATTCTTTATTTAACGACGAAATATCTGAACCACTTAATGTTTCACTAGCATTAACTCCCCAATATCTACCATGTTTAAAACTAAATGAAATGCTTCTTGAAAATGTTTTTCTTTCGTCAGTAGCCATTAATGTAAATGTTTTATTTGTTGATAATGGAATATTATATGTATATTCTCTAATAGATAAATCATGAATGTTTTCACCATTAAAAGATTGAAAACTTATTCCATCTTTGTTATAATTCCATGTAAATGTAATAGAATCTAAAGATTCGCCAATTTCAAGATTTGTACTTTGATTACAATATAATGAGATAGATAAGTCGTAATATAGTAAGTAATCAAGAGCAGTTTTATAATTTGTAATTGTTTCTGATATTGGATTAGTATATTTCATTCCATCAATAAGTCCTTGATTTATTTTATCATCAATATTTTGTTCAAAACTTTGCATGGATTCGTCAATTAATGTTGGAACTTGCGTTGTTATTTGTTCGTTAATCATGGAAGGAACGGTTGTATTAATTTTATTTATTATCTTTGAATCTACTATTTGTAATATATTATTATTTGAATCATTTATTTTATTATCTACTTGATTCAATGTTGTATTAATCAATGTATCAATACTAATTTTTTTAGTAACAAAATCTTGAACAATTGGAATATATCCTTGTGCCACATCAGTGATAGGCAACTCTGAAATTTTGATACCATATACTGGGTCTGTACTATCAAGTAGCATCATATCTTCACTGCATAACGATACACCATTTTCATCCATTAATCCATTGTACATAATGTCAGGTTGTTCTTGATAAATTATAGGTTGAATTTCAAATTGGAACGGTGGCAGTGCTTTACGACTATCTCCATCAAACAATACAATTTGCATGCGACCCACACCAATGTTCCCACCATGAGAATATTTGTTTGTTAACCTAAAATGAATATCGGCTCCCTCTATGAGAACTGCTTCAACTGTATCTACTTTTCTAGGAGTTTCAACAAACAATATGGCATCTTTTGGAAACATAGGAGTATATACCTCACTGTCCTGTTCATCATTAACAACCTTTGCACCAAATTCTCCAACAGTGAAAATTAATTCTAAATCATCTTCTTCAAAGAATTTTAATGGTGAAGACATAGCAATTTTGTAATCTCTTATGGTTAGACCTATTGTTTTTGTGAGCATTATTTCACCTCACTTTTTAAAAATTTGTTGTTTATTGTTTTAAAACTTCTGATAGCATCTTTTCGATAGAAGCTAATCGTTGTTTCAAATCTTCATTTTCTTCTTTTAAACCTTCTAGCGTAACTGTTTCCACTTCATCGCATTGGTCTATTGTAGAAGTTGAACAAACATTTTTTGTTTCTTTGTCTATATAAAGGGTATTGAAAGGTGTTTCTAATAAATGTTCAAAATCTTGGTCGGTAATATCCAATAGGATATACTCTTCATCTGTTTCATACATTCCATTTTGCCCAATACCAGTTACTTTAAAATTTTCATCATATGATATTTTTACTTTCATTTTTCATCACTCTCATTATTTTAAATTCCATAAACATATCGTAACACCCATTCGTTATTCCTAAAACTAATTCCGCTACCGCTTCCGGATTGAGTATTTCTATCATCACCAGTTAATTTATTATTATAAACACGAATATGCTTAGTACCGATACTAGTTAATGTTGGGTTGGTTAAAAATGTCGTTATGAGTACATAACCTTCTGCACTTTCTCTATCTGTAAAAAAAGTTTTAGGAACAAAGTATGTGTGCCAGTCGTATTGATAAGATTGTCCACTAGATGGGTTATAAGCACTAAACACCAGTACAATTCCATGTGCTTGATTCCATATCGTATCACTTAAACCAACCGATTGGCTACCAGTCATATACCATGCACCTTGTGCTAAACGTTTACAACCATGATTACCAGTGTTGTAAAGCCGACCTGTATCGTTTGGCAAGTATACTGTATTTTTATTATTTGCATCTACGCATAGTCGTACTGAATAATCTTCCCCACCATCTTTAGTATGATGGAAGTCGAGGTATTTTCCAATTTCAATAGTACCGTCACCACCAATTATAGGAGGTGTTCCATGCCATCTATTACTACTACTTCCATTAACATTTCCACTATGGAAAATAAGATTATCACTATATCTTAAATTACCATCATCTTTTAGTTGTAAATATTTACCACTAGAAGTATTATGTATATAAACATCTGCTTCACCAGTTCCTAATTGTATTGCTTTACCATTACCACTAATTTTTGTATATCCATTTATAAATACAGCACCACCAATATCTAATGCACCTTGCTCCCAAACCTTACCAATACCTACACCATTTTTTTCTAGATTTAATAATGCAGATTGTGTATTTAACGTACCACCAACACTAATTTCATTGTAGGAATCTTTTAAATACATTTTAACATCATTTGTCGTGGTAGCAGACCAACCAGAACCAAAATCAATAACAACCCCACTACCGCTATAATTACCAATATCTGTCCAATCTTTCCATAATAGCCATGAACTATCGGCACGTTTTTTATATGTTAATTTATATTGTTTTATATTGACATTTGCGTTAG
>JBGVIL010000141.1:0-30190 GCA_045123185.1 Bacilli bacterium
GCAGTAATGGTTGGAATTACTTTTATTACAAAGTATACAGATCTTACTTTTTTACCTATTTACATGCGTGACTTTTTAATGAATCCAACAATTGATATGAAATTAGAAGGATCATTAAATCTATTTAAAATTATTGTTGTATTATTATGTTATGGATTTGCTGAAGAAGTAATTTTTAGAAAAGCTTTAATTAACGGTTTTGATGAAGGCACTTTATTACGTGATTCAAGTATTATAATATTACAAACTTTAATTAGTACAATTTTATCAAGTTTATGTTTCTTATTGTTACAAAAATCTTCTTTTATAGATTATATGTGGACAATAGGAGGTAACTTAATTTTCCATTTATTAATGGGATTAAATTATTATTTTAATAAAAGATCAATCACAAGTAATTTAATTATTCGTTTGATTTTCATTATACTTGTAGTAATAATATTATAGGAGAACATTGAAATGAGTTTAACAGCGGGAATTGTTGGATTACCTAATGTTGGTAAATCAACACTATTTAATGCAATTACAAAATCAAAAGCTCTTGCAGCTAACTATCCTTTTGCAACTATCGAACCTAATGTTGGAGTTGTAGAAGTAAAAGATCCAAGACTAGATCACATTGTTTCAGTAATTAATCCAAGAAGTGTTGTCGCAACATCATTTTCATTTACTGATATTGCAGGGTTGGTAAAAGGAGCAAGCAAAGGTGAAGGTTTAGGAAATCAATTCTTATCACATATTCGTGACGTAGATGCGATTTGTCAAGTAGTAAGATGTTTCGAAGATAGTAACATTACTCATGTTGATGGTAGTGTTGATCCAATACGTGATACTGAAACTATTAATTTAGAATTAATTTTAGCAGACTTAGAAGTAATTGAAAAACGTCTTCCAAAAATTGAAAAGAAAGCATTACATAAAACTGATGATGAAGCAGTTCTAGAATATGATATCTTAACAAGAATTAAGAAAAATCTAGATGAAGGAAAACCAGCTAGATTTACAACACTTACAAAAGAAGAAAAAGATTTTATTAAAAATTACAATTTCTTAACTTTAAAACCAATGTTATATATTGCGAATATTTCGGAAGATGATATAACAACTGGTAATAAGTATGTTGAAATATTAAAACAAAAAGCACAAGAAGAAGAATCTGAAGTTGTAATGATCAGTGCAAAAATTGAAGAAGAACTAACAGATTTATCTGATGAAGATCGTGGAATGTTCTTAGAAGATTTAGGACTAAAGCAAAGTGGCTTAGATCAATTAGTTGAAAAAGCTTATCATTTATTAGGACTTCAAACATTCTTTACAGCAGGTGAAAAAGAATGTCGTGCATGGACATTTAAAAAAGGTATGAAAGCACCTGAATGTGCTGGTGTAATTCATAGTGACTTTGAACGTGGATTTATTCGTGCAGAAACTATGAGTTATGATGATTTTGTGAAATATGGAAATCCACAAAAAGTCAAAGAAGCAGGACGTGTAAGATCTGAAGGTAAAGATTATGTTGTTCAAGATGGCGACATAATGTTATTTAGATTTAACGTTTAAAAAGAAGGAGAGTTATATGAATCAAGAACAATACTTAAAAAGAGGAATTGAAATTATTAAAACATTAACATCTTTTGCATATCAAGCTTATTTAATTGGTGGTGTTGTTCGCGATTACGTAATGAATAACGAGTTTAACGATATTGATATTGCTACTAACGCAACTCCAGAACAAGTAAAAGAGTTATTTCCAACTGTTAAAATGGAATATGCACATCTAGGTTTTGTAACTTTAAAAGAAGATGGTGTTACATTTGAAATTAGTACATTCCGTGAAGAAGTTTATGACAAACCTCGTAAACCATCTAAAATATATTATGCTGAAAACTTAGTAGATGATGTTAAAAGAAGAGACTTTACTATTAACGCTTTAGCATTAACTGATAATTATCAAGTTGTTGACTTGGTTAAAGGTTTAAAAGATATCAAGAGAAAAAGAGTTCGTATAATTGGAAAAGGAAAAGTACGTTTTAAAGAAGATCCATTAAGAATCTTTAGAGCTTATAATTTAGTAGCAAGATTTAATTTTAGAATTGCTGGTTTAACAGAATATGCAATTCGTAAATCTAACAAATATTTAAAAGATATTTCAAACTATCAATTATCAAGAGAACTTCATAAAATATTTGAAGCTAAATATGGTAGAAAGGCTGTTAGATATATCGTTGACCTTAACAGTCATAAAAAATTAGATGACTATTCAACAGGCTTAGAAATTCTTGCCAGCAACTATAAAAAATTTGATATGATTGAAAAGTTTGCGTTATGTTATGCAGTAAACAAGAAAATACCAGATAACACTTGTTTTGATAAAGTAACATTATCTAAGATTCAATCAATCTTAAATGTTTGTGAAGAAACTAAAGTTTGGACAAAAGAAAATGAACAATCTGTTACACCATTAGATGTATTTAATTATGGAGCAGACTTATTATTATCTGCTACGAAAATTAACCATTATTTACAAAAGAATTATCCTAATATTACGAAAAAGATTAGCAAGATGAGTAAACAATTACCAATCCATTCAATGTCAGATATGAAATTCCATGGTGCAGATTTAGTAGAAGCAAACAATGGAGAAACAGGACCATATATTAAAGAAGTTATGGATGAATTAAGTAAAGAAGTAGTTCTAGGATTAGTTGAAAATGAATATCGTGTATTACGTCAAAGAGCTTTAGAATTATTAAATAATAATGAAAATACAACTGAAGGTGAAATTTTAGAACCACATGAAGTTGTTAATAATATAGAAGAAGTAAAATCATTTGAAAATCCAACTGATGAGTTAATAACAATTAAAATCAAGTATGATTTAGAATACACAGAATTATTAAAAACTAATATGGCATCTTTTGTAAAAGGACATGAAACGCCAGAAGAATTAGAAAAATTAGAAGCTGTAATTAGTAAAAATATTCGCGAAGCATTAATTCTTCAAAATCCTGAATACCAATTATTAGAACAGAAAGGATTGATTTAGATGAAATTTAAAGATCTAAAAGTTGGCGATAGTAATATTGAACTATACGCTTTAGTTATTGATTGTAAAACAAAACAAACAGTCAATCAAACACCATATTTTGGATTAACTTTAAGTGATGGTGAAGATCAAGCAGACGCAAGAATTTGGACTGTTAATTTAGTTAATGGTTTAAAAGATCATGCGATTATTCCTGGAGAAGTATACAAATTTACAGTTAAAGTTAATGATTATGCTGGTAAAAATCAAATCATTATTGGCCATGTTGAAGACATTAATCCAGGTGAAGTTGATTTATCGGCTTTCTATAAATCTGCACCATTATCAGAAGAAACATTAAGAACAGAAATTAAAACAGTTATTAAATCAATTAAAAATCCAGTTTTACAAAAAATTGTTATTGATTTAATTGGTAAAAATGCTGACAAATATTTTAAACACCAAGCTGCTATTACAATGCATCATAATTACCGTAGTGGATTAGCATTTCACGTTTACTCAATGTTGAATTTAGCAAAACAATTAGTTGTTAATTACCCTGCATTAAATAGTGATTTATTATTTAGTGGTGTATTAATTCATGACATTGGTAAAACTGTTGAAATTACAGATAGTAAAACACCAACTTATTCATTAGAAGGTAATTTACTTGGTCATATTGTAATTGGTTTAACAATGTTAGGTGAAGTTATAAAAGAAAATGGTTTCCAAAATACTGAAGAAGCTATCGCATTACAACATATGATGGCAGCGCATCATGGAGAACTTGAATATGGATCTCCAAAAGAACCAATGATTGCAGAAGCACTTGCACTTTATTTAATTGATTTAACAGATTCAAAACTTGCTGGTGTAACTGAAATTGTATCTAAAACTGAAAAAGGAACTTATACAAATTCGATTCCAACATTAGGTCGTAAAACTTTATATGTTCCAAATATAGAAGAGTAATATATTTATAGTAGTATATAAAATTTAATTAAAATATTAGAATAAAAAAAAGGCCAAAAGGCCTTTTTTTTATTGACTACAGTTGCAGTCACATGAATTTCCTTTAAACTCTTCAGCAATTTTGTTACCTGATGTTTTAATCGTCATCATTATATGATCAATCTTCTGTTTGTTTTGTTTCAGATAACAAATTCCTAAAACCAAACCAGCACCTAATAAAAAAGGAACAACAGTTGATTTCATAAAAACACCATCCTTTTGTTTAAAGTAGCTGATTTATAATAATCATCTTTAATAGCTCTGAGTTTTGAACATTTTTTTCTCCATCTAAGAAAGCCAGATTATCTATCAGCAATATTATTATTTGTGATAAATAATCTTTTATACTGTATTAATTTGGTAGTTTTTGTTAAAAGTCTTCTAAATCAAATTCAGTTTCTCCTAAAGATTTTTCAATAGTCTTTTCTTTTTTTGGTTTTGTTTCAAAATCATAAGGTGTTAATAAAGTTTCTTCTTCACCAAGATAACTAAATGCGCTTGACTGATCGTTAATTTTATGAACATTCGATGAAAGGTTATCAATAATTAGACTTTTTAAAATTGTTAAACGTTTAGCTTCAATTAAACCAATTCCTCTTTGGAATGTGTTAGCATCACCAATTAAGATTAACATTTTCTTTGCTCTTGTTATTGCTGTGTAAATTAGTTTTCGTTTAAACATAAAAGAATAACTTGGAGAAAGTGGTAAAATGACAATATCAAATTCACTACCTTGTGATTTATGAATGCTTATCGCATAAGCAAGTTTTAAATCTTCTAGTTCATCGTTAACATAATTTACTAGTCCTGAATCAAATTTAACAATTAAACCATTAATCTCACCATTAGTAAATAAGAAGTCTTGGATAATACCGATATCTCCATTCATAACTCCTTTATCACTTCTGTTGACTAGTTGAATAACTTTATCATTAATTCGGAAATTTTGACCTAAAAACTTTAATTCGATGTTACCATTAAGGGGATTAGAGATCTCTTGTAATTCAGTGTTTAATTCATTAATTCCGTTTTTACATCTATACATTGGTGCAAGAACTTGAATATCTTGATTTAGTGTTTTACCTTTATTAATCGCATGGTTAACCCAATCTTTGATTAGATTCATAATGTTGTCATTGTCACTAGGTATAAAAATACGATCATAATATTTAGTTAAAAAGTTTTCTGGGATTAACCCTTCATTAACATTATGAGCAAGTTGAATAATTTTTGAATCTGCCGCTTGACGATGAATTTTATTTAGTCTAATAGTTGTGATTTCTTTAGAATCAATTAAGTCTTTAAGAACTTGACCAGGGCCAACAGAAGGTAATTGATCAACGTCACCAACAATAATTACATGTGTATCAGATTTGATAGCCGAAAATAATTGATATGCAAGTGGTAAATCCATCATTGATGCTTCATCAATAATTATTAGTTTATCTGATTTTTGATTGTCTTTACCAAATTCAAAGTAGTTTTCACCCATATAACCTAAATATTTGTGAATGGTTTGAGCATAGAAATTAGTTACTTCAGAAAGACGTTTACTAGCTTTACCAGTAGGTGCAAGTAATGCAACTCCTTCAAGTACTGTATCGTTACCACCATGTAACTGAACATACATATTAAGAATAGCTTTAACGATTGTTGTCTTACCTGTACCTGGTCCACCTGTAATGATTACAAGAGGTTCAGTAAAAGCTGCTTTAACTGCAACTTTTTGCAAGTCACTAAGTTCAATATTAATATCTTTAGTAGTTTTTTCAAATGCTTCATTAATTTCAGACTCTTTATAGTCTAGACTTGAACATTTTAGTTTATCTACTATGTATCCCGCCAGTTCATTTTCTTTATTGTATAAACTATAATCAAATATTAAACCTTCATTGGATTCAAATACTTTTTTTTCATTCTTAAGGGCTTCTAAAGTATTTGTAAATAATACATCATTAATTGGTGTATCTTTTAAGAACTTATTTACTCTATTTAGTAAATCCGTTTTTAAGACATAACTATTACCGGTTGAATAAATTGTTTCTTTTAGTATATAATGGATAACTGCGAATAATCTTTCTTTAGAATCTTTTTTGATGCCTAGTTTTAATGCGAAAGCATCATTTTTAATAAAACCAAAACGTTCTATTTTATCCATTAAGATGTAGGGGTTTTCTTTAACTATTTGAATCGCGTTTGGTCCAAGTGCTGCGACTATCTTATGACACATTGACATAGTAATACCATAGTTTATAAAAAACATAACTAATTCTTGGGAGTTATAGTTTTCAGTAATGGTATCATGGAGTACTTTAATTGCTGCACCTTTAAGACCGATAGCTTTTAATGCTTCAGGATTCTTGCGAATAATATCAAGTGATTCTGTACCGAAATTACTAACAATGTTTTTCGCAGTTACTAAACCAATACCATAAAATAAGTCGCTAGATAGATATTGGATGATTGAATCAACAGAGTTTAAACTATGTCTTTTAAAACTTTCAAATTTAAATTGTAATCCATAGTTTTGATCACGAACGAAATCTCCATTAAATGTATATTCTTCATCTAAGATTGGTTTTCGGTCTAATGTGCCTACGACTACTAGTTTATTATTAATGAGGTGACTTTTTGTTTGAAGTATTTTTAGATTATCTTTTTCTAATGTTACAATAATTACTGAATATCCATTATCAGGATTATAGTAATTAATTCTTGTAATAATTCCAGTTAATTCCATTTGTTCACCTCCAATATTAATAATTATAACAAATTGTTATTAAAAATAAAAGTAAATAACAAAAATAAAAAGTTGTTAAAATAATTTAACAACTTAACTTATAAATATTATTTTTATGAAGTGATTATCACTAATTTTAAAATCTTTTTCGACAAATGTTTCTTCACCAATAGTGAGATTATATTCTTTATTGTTTATTAAAACATGATAATCTTGTTTTTTTAAAAGGGAAAGATTTGGTGCTTTTAAATAAATTTTATTTGTTGTTTGATAGTCAACTTGAAAGTTCATAAAGAAATTATAACCTAATAGTTGGTTTGCTTTAGCGATGTTTCCATTAGCTAAAGCTTTCTTAATTTCTAAACTACCAATCTTTTCACCAATTAATTCTTGTTTGGAAATCACAGTGACTTGAACATTTTTGTAATAATCATCTTGAATAGTATGAATATTACCATTTCCTAAATAACCATACGTAAAATCAAACCCAACAATAAACTCATAAATATCAAGATTATTTAAATATCTTTCGAAGAAGTCTTTGTGTGATATTTTAGATACTTCTAGATTGAAATCGATAACTAAAAGGTAGTCAACATTTAATTGAGTTAGGATTTCTTTTTTACTATTAAAATCAATAAGGTAATCATTTGGATTAAGGTTTCTTAGTACTGTATCAATATGAGGTATAAAAGTAATTACAGCAGACTTTGCGTTTTGTGATTTTGAGTGATTTACTGTTTTATTAATTAGACTTTGATGTGCAGTATGTATACCATCAAATTGTCCAATTGTTACAACTAAAGGATCAGTAATTTTAATTGAGTTATTAAGATGAATAACTTCCATTATCAATACATCCTTTTAACATCATCCATATAAACTTCATCAATAATAGAACCACCTAAACAGTATTCTCCATCATAGAAAACACATGCTTGACCGGGTGTTACAGCCCATGCAGGTTCAAGAGTTCTAACTTCTAATTTGTCTTCATCTAGCCAGTTAAGAACTACTGGAACATCTTTTGAACGATATCTAAATTTTGCAGTTATCTGTGTTCCATTCTTAGGTAATTCATTAAAAAAGTTAACATTGGAAGTAATAATACGATTTGAATATAATAGTTCATTGTGTTTTCCTTGACCAACAAGAAGTGTGTTATCCTTAAGATTTTTACCAATTACAAACCAAGGATCACCTTCTCCACCGATACCTAAACCATGTCTTTGACCGATTGTGTAGTACATGATTCCATCATGTTCACCCATGACTTTACCATCAACAGTAATCATTTTACCGGGTTTTGATGGTAGGTAATTCTTAAGGAATTCTTTGAAGTTTCTTTCTCCAATGAAACAAACACCAGTTGAATCTTTTTTCTTTGCTGTAGCTAAGTCATATTCTTCAGCAAGAGCTCTAACATCTTTCTTTTGCATGTCTCCAATAGGAAATAATGCTTTAGCAAGTTGTTGTTTAGAAATTTGAGATAAGAAGTAAGTTTGGTCTTTATTCTCATCTTTACCTCGTAAAAGGTAGTGTTTATCACCATCGTGAATTACTCTTGCGTAGTGACCCATTGCGATAAAGTCAGCACCAAGTGTAATGGCATGATCTAAAAAAGCTTTAAATTTAATTTCTTTGTTACACATTATATCTGGATTTGGTGTACGACCTTTTTTATATTCATCTAAAAAATATTTGAATACAGTGTTCCAATACTCATTAATAAAATCAATTCGATGAAGTTTAACACCTAGTTTTTCAGCAACTTTAACGGCGTCTTGATAATCAACTTCTTGAGGACATACATCATCATTAATTGTTGGATTACCATGAATATCGTTGTTTGTTGCGGAATCCCAGTTTCGCATAAACATTGTTTCAACTTCATAACCTTGTTCTAATAACTTTATTACTGCAGCACTTGAGTCAACACCACCAGATAATCCAAGAATTACTTTCATTGTTTTACCTCATTGTTGCTTTAATTTCAATAATTGCATCTCTTAACATCATAGCTTCTTCAAAATTTAAGCTTCTTGATGCTTGACGCATTTGTTCTTCAAGTGTTTTAACAAGTTGACGTTTTTCAACTAAAGTCATCTTGTTAAGATCACTATCCATAATTGTATCTGTTTGTTTTTCTTCTTGTGTAATGATTAATGCTTCACCAATTTCTTTAATAATTGTTTGTGGAACAATACCATTTGCTTTATTATATTCTTCTTGAATTTCTCGACGTCTGTAAGTTTCTTTAATAGCGTTAGCCATTGAATCAGTCATTTTGTCAGCATACATAATTACTTTACCATTAGCATTTCTTGCTGCACGACCGATTGTTTGAATAAGTGAACGTTCACTTCTTAAGAAACCTTCTTTATCAGCATCTAAAATCATAACTAAACTAACTTCAGGAATATCAAGACCTTCTCTTAAAAGGTTAATACCAACAATACAATCATATACACCCATTCTTAGCTTTCGAATAATTTCTAGTCTTTCAAGTGCTTTAATTTCTGAGTGTAAATATGCGACTTTAATACCAACTTCTTTTAAGTATCTTGTTAATTCTTCACTCATTTTGATTGTAAGGGTTGTAATTAATGTTTTTTCACCTTTAGCAATTTGGTCTTTTAAGTTAAATATAATATCATCAATTTGACCAATTGTTGGTTTTACTTCAATAAGTGGGTCTAATAGACCAGTTGGTCTGATGATTTGTTCGATAACTTCAGTTGAGTTTTCGACTTCATAATCACCAGGAGTTGCGCTAACATAGATTACTTGATCAATCTTGCTTTCAAATTCTTGGAAGTTAAGAGGTCTGTTATCTAACGCAGAAGGTAGTCTAAATCCGTAATCAACAAGTGTTTGTTTACGACTTCTGTCACCATTATACATGCCACGTACTTGTGGAATTGTTACATGTGATTCATCAATAATCATTAAAAAGTTGTTTTTGAAAAAGTCAATAAGAACTGCTGGAGTTTCTCCTTCATTTCTTAAAGACATATGTCTCGAATAGTTTTCGATACCACTACATGTACCGATTTCACTAATCATCTCTAAATCATAATTTGTTCGCTCTTTAATACGTTGAGCTTCTAAATATTTTTCATTATTTTTAAAGAATTCAATTCTTTCATCTAGTTCATCTTTAATTCTTCGCATTGCTTCTTCAAGTTTATCAGGATTAGTAACGAAGTGCGTTGCTGGGAAAATAGAAACAACTTTTGTTGTTGAAATAACTTTACCAGTTACTACTTCAAAAAAAGCAATTCGTTCGATTTCATCATCAAAGAAGGAAATTCTAATACCTTCATTTTTACCGGAGATTGGGATAATATCAACTGTATCTCCTTTAACTCTAAAACTACCACGTGTAAATTCAATATTATTACGAACATATTGCATTGCAATAAGACGTTCTAATAAATCGTCACGATTAAATGTTTCGTTAACTCTTAAAGTTAACATACTATTTTTATAATCGTCAGGATCACCAATACCATAAATACAAGATACGGATGCAACGATAATTGTATCATTTCTTTCTAAAATACTTGCTGTAGCAGCATGACGCATTTGGTCAATTTCATCATTAATACTTGAATCTTTTTCGATATACATATCTTTACTAGGAACATATGCTTCTGGTTGATAGTAATCGTAGTATGAAATAAAGTATTCTACTCTATTTTCTGGAAATAAACTTTTGAATTCAGCATAAAGCTGACCGGCTAAAGTTTTATTATGAGCTAAAATTAAAACTGGTTTATTAACATTTTGGATAACGTTTGCGATTGTAAATGTTTTACCAGTACCAGTTGCACCTAATAGAGTTTGTTCTTTAACTCCACTTAAAACATTTTCACTTAAACGTTTAATGGCTTGTGGTTGGTCACCTGTTGCAGAATAATTAGCAACAAGTTTAAATTTGTTTTCACTCATATTATGGTTTTAAGAATACGACACATTTTGGTTTTCTTGGGTCGTATAGAATATCAATGTATTCTTGTTGAGTTTCTGTATATAGGAAAGAAGTAAGTTTAGTTTCTACTTGTTCCCCTGAGCTTGTACTAAATTCAATTGTAATAATAGATTCTTTATTACCTTTGTTATTTTTAGAACGTCCAAATTTATAAGTTTTAACTCTAGCTTTTGCAATATTACCATATAGTTTTAAGTAATTTTGCATATCTTTTTTAGGCATTTCAATAATATTAACGACAACATAACTTAGTATCATAGCATAAACAAATACCATGATTAAGACATAAACTTGATTAAATAAACCATTTTCTCCAGTAAATGGAACATCTTTACTAAAACCATTATTATTAACAAAAGTTAAAATAGTAGTAGCGTTTACCCAAATACTAAATAGAATTAACATAATGTTTAAGAATAATGGACCTTTTTCAAGTTTTACTTTAAATTCTTTAATTAAAAGAGGGAAACCCATGACACGTTTCCAACTTGAAACATCGTTGTATATTAGGTCAATTGGTTCACCAACATGAAATTCACGTCCCTTTAAATCAGAATCAAAGAATTCATAAGTTTCAGTAAAAGTTAAACGATTATGTTCACTTTGAAATTCAACCATCATATAAGTACGATTTTTTACTTTGTCAACTTGACGAACAACTGCACTGACAGTTTGGGGATTGGTTTTTAAAGCTTTTTTGTATCTAATATCGCGAACTAGTCCAACAACAAAGTTCACAATAAAGATAAAAAAGAAAAATATATTAACTGATAAATAAGCAATTTTTAGTAACATTTTAATTCTCCTTTATTTGTGATATTCTTGATGATTAATAATTGTTAATGCGCGGTAGATTTGTTCAGTTAAAATTAAACGCATTAACTGATGAGGGAAAGTAAACTTTGAAAATGATAAGTGATAATTACTTCTTTGAATTACTCTGTCATCTAATCCATTAGATCCACCAATAACAAAGACAATTCTAGTTGAGTGGTAGTTATTAATTTCAATAATCTTTTCAGCTAATTCTTCACTAGTTAAAAGTTTACCTTTAATTTCTAAAGTAATTACAAAATCTTTATCTGATATTTCTTGTAATAGTAAAGTTCCTTCATCATAAATATTTTGTTTGATAGTTTTTTGATTAAACTCTTTAACTTCAACAATTTGAATTTTATCGTATCCAGAAATTCTTTTAGTGTATTCACTAATACCGTCTTTAATAAAACTTTCTTTAATTTTTCCAACACATAATATTTTAAGCACAGTCTTCCTCCAAGTCAATTAAGATTGGTTCATGTTGTTTACCAACTAATAAATTTGTTTTAGCATTTTTATTAGAGATTGCTTGACTTGCATGTTTAATTGCAAGTTCTTCCGTATTACATTCTTCACTAAGATGAGCTAAAACTAAGTGTTTAGTATTATCAGAAAGAATTTCATTTAAAATATTTTCACATTGTTCATTTGACAAGTGACCTTTATTAGAAAGAATGCGTTGTTTTAATCTATAATCACGTTTACTATTTAATAACATTTCGACATCGTGATTTGATTCTAAAATTAATACATTCATTTTTCTTAAAAGGGGATAATATTTAGGAAGAAGATGACCAGTATCTGTGATATACGCAATATTAGTATGGCTATTTTTAAATAAGTATCCATAAATACTTTTTGTGTCATGAAATAAGTTAATTGGCACAAAATATAAATCACCGATTTGATATTTAGATTCTGGATCGATAAAAAAGACATTATATTCAGTAAGATTAGCAGTTACTGTTTTTGGAAGATTGTAATAAGAATCTTCATTGATATATACTTTAGCACAAGTACGTTTTTTGATTTGTGCTAGATGCATAACATGATCAATATGTTCATGAGTAATTAGTATAGCATCTAACTTATCTAATAGAATGTCGAACTGTAGAAGTCTTTCTTTTAATTTGTTATAGCTAATACCTGCATCGATTAGTATTTTAGTGTTATTTGTTTCAATGTAAGTGGCGTTACCTTTCGAACCACTTGCTAAAATTATTACTTTCATATATTTGTCTTCCTTATGTCTTCATTATTATACCATAGTTGGCGAAAAAGCACAAATAAAAAGTAAAAGTAGGGTTTCCCCTACTATTATAAAAAAAATGTTAGAAAGCCCAGCATGCACCAATAATAACTAATAAAATAAATAGTACTAAAATGAATGCGTAACCATATTCAGTTTTACATTGATTCATTGTCCAACCTCCTCCCATATTAACATACGAAAAAATATTTGAAAAATAAATTATTTTTGCCCAAAAAAATATGATTTTTTTTGTTATGTTATATGTAAAGAGAAAGAAATATTTAATATACTAAAAAATGCTTCTTATATCATTTGTAATTTTTGGTATTTTTTGGTAATATAATAGTGTTACTTTTTTCTAGAAAGTGTATTTATACAAAAGGAGAATAAAATTATGAGTAAAAAACAAAAAAACACAAGCTCAGTAAAACCATCTAATCCTTTTAAAGTGGTATTACCCGTTTTAATTGGTTTAGTAGTAGTACTAGCTGCAACTGTTGTTATTGCAATTGTTTCTACACCAAAGAAAAGTGCAAAAGTTGACAACCCTAATGATACATTCGTAACTATTGGTGATTATAAAGTTACTAACCAAAAAATGTATGAAGTATTAAAATCTCAATATGGTGTTAATAAAGTTGTTGAAATGATTGATACTGCTTTATTAGCTGATGTTGAAGTAAGTACTGAACAACGTACTGAAATTATTGAAAAAATCATTTATGGTGAAGATGAAGATTTAACTGATGAAGAAAAAGCATTAAAGAAACAAGTTTATGAAAATAACTTAATCTTATCAGGTTATGATACTCCTGAAAAAGTTGATGCTTATGAATTATTAGTATGTAAGAGAACTCTTAAAGCACAAGCTCTTTACGAAGAATATATGAAAAATAATGATTATGCTGCTGAAGACTATAAAGCTGCATATGAAGAATTAAATCCAACTGAAGACAGTGCTTATGTTATTTATATCACATTCGCAAGTAAAGAACAAGGTAAAAAATTACTTGCAGAAATTGGTAATGTTTTAGGTGATTCTTTAAAATCTAATACAACTGCTAACTATGAAGGTTGGGAAGTTGCTAACAAAAAAGATCTAGAAGCTAGCCGTGATGAAGTTGTTGCAAAAAGAGATGAAGCTGCTAAAGCTAAAGCTGAGTTAGAAGAATCTAAAAAAGCTGAAGGCTTAACTCAAGAACAAATCGCTGAAATCGAAGAAAAAATTGATGCTAAACAAGCTGAAATTGATCAATTCGACAAAGAAATCAAAGAATACAATGACAAGATTAAATTAGATGCTGCTGATATCGCTCAAATCTATATTGATTTATACAACTATGTAAATGCTTATTATGCTAAAGACTTTGATCCTTCAACATATTTTGATGCTGATGGTAAATTAGTTGCTGGTAAAGAAACATTAAAAGTTGGTGTTCACTACGAAATCGTTGGTGAAGGTGATGTAAGACATATCGAATTTAACAAAGACGCTTTAGAAACTTTAAATAAAGAAAATCCACATTATCAATTCTTCTTTAATGAAGAAGATGCTGCTAAACTTGATGAAAAATCAGATGTATTAACATCAACTGGTAAATTCAGTTCTACTATTATGGATTTAACTGCATATGGTACAGCTGATGCAAAATTAAAAGATGTTTACACAACTGAATTCAAAGCTATGACAACTGGTGGTTATTTCTTAGCTTATAAATTTGGTGGTACTAATGCAGTTGATGTTCCTTATGACTTTACTGATAAAGCTGAAGAATCTAAAAAACCAAGTGCTGAATTATTAACACAATTAAAAGCTCACTTAGTTGAAACTAAATTTAATGATGATATTGAAACTCAAATGTTATTAACATTTAGACAAAATAATAATGTTAAATTCTATGACCGTTTCTTAAATGCTTCATATAAAGCTGCTTATGTTTATCTATATGAAAAAACATTAAAACTTGCTGATTATCCAGAATATGCAGAAAATAAGAAAACTGATAAGAAATTAGCATTCTCTTATACTGTTAATGGTGAAGAAGTTAAAGTAGAAGCTCAAAAATTATTTGAAATTTTAGCTGATCAATATGGTCCACAAAGCACAGTTAAACTAGTTAATGCTTATGCATTATTATCAAATGCTAAATATAATAAAGTATATGATCCATATCAAGATAAAATTTATGATAAAGAAACATACTCAAATATCGTTTCTGGATTCAATTACTATAATTTATTATATGGTAACTTAACTACTGTTAAAGAATACAAATATGCATTCGAAAATGGTGTATTTGAATCTTATGGATTCTCTAAAGACTATGGTTGGAAAAACTTCATTAAAGATTATTTAGGTGAAGATGATACTCAATTCTTAGCAGCTGCATTATCTCAAAGTTTAGCTCAACGAAATTACTTTGTTGAAAAATATGATTATGAAGCAATCAAAACTAATATGCAAAAACTTTATGATGAATATTTCTCATTAAAAGCACTTAACTTATTAGTATATGTTAACTATGATAACGATGGAACTCCAGATGAATTCAAAGCTGAAGAAAATGCTGAACAAGAAAATTGGACTGCATTACAAATTCAACTTGCTGAAGAATTAGTTAACTTCATGTATGAAAACAAAGAAAACTTCTCTGATGCAGAAAAAGATACTACATTAGAAAAACAATTATCTGCTGTAGTTAAGAAATATAATGAAGCATCATACACTGATACAACTTGGGGTAAATATTTAAGAGCTGGTTTAAAAGTTAAATTAGACAGTGGCGAATACAAGAGTGACAAAACTGTTCCAACTGAACTTTTAAGTAAAGAATTTGGTGTAATCTACCAAACTTTAGAAAAAAGCGAAGATTACAAAATTGGCGAAACTACTGCTTATGAAACTCCATATGATCATGGTAAAGTAATCGATACTGAATATGGTTTCTATCGTGTAGCTATTACTAATGCTGGTAAACGTATCGCAACTGGCGAAAATGGTAAAACTTCAATCGAAGGTTTAACTAAAGAAGTATATCAACAATATCTTGACGGTACTGAATTAAAAGCAGACGTTAAGACTGGATTAGAATACTACTTCGTTGGTTCAATCAATGAATTATATGATTCTAATCAACAAAACCTATTAATTGCTGAATTAAGAAATAGTCTTACAGCACAAGTTGCATTTACTAATGCTGCTTATAAAGATATCTATGCATCAATGTTAGAATGCATTGAAAAGAATATTGAATTCGCAATTAAAGAAGCTGAACTTGAAGAAGAATAAGAGGAACACTAATGAAAAAGTGGAAATTAATTACACTTATATGTAGTGCAATTTTATTAGTTGGAATTGTAGTTTTACTTATTGTTATCTTTACTGATAAAAAAGAAGAAACTTATAAATTTCCAACTGTTCAACCAACAATTTCAAATCCTACTGATGTATGTTTAGAAGTAGGAAATAAAAAAGTTACTTATAAAGAATTATATGATTTAGGTTTAGTATCATATGGTTTAACAGCATTAATTGATTTAGTAGATGAAATGGTCATTGATGTTGAAGTAACTAATGCTGAATTAGAAGAACATCGTAAGAACTTATATGCAGCATACAATGAAATTGAATTAGAAGAAGTTGATCTTGAAGATCATGAACAAACTGAAAAGTTTATCGAACAAATGAATTATCAAGGATATATGACAACATCAGAAATTGATGCAGCAATTAAACTTGATTTAAAACGTAATAAACTTGCCGAACAAATGTTAATTAATGATATTAATAACTTTGAACCGGTTAAAGATAAAGATGGTAACATCACTCAAGAATATTATTTTAGTGATAGTCAAATTTCAAATGGTATTTTAAATGCTTGTCCTGATAAAGCTGAAGTTATTTATTTAACTTTCCGTAGTGCTTCTGAAGCATTACAATTAATGGATGAATTTGATATTAGTCGTAATGGTCGTGACAATGGCTGGACACATAAATCATCAGGTGAAAGTTTTACAAAAGAAGAAATCATTGATACTTTTGTAAAAATGTATAATAAATTAAATAGTACAAAAATTACTGATAATAAATATCCAGTTTATACACAAAAAGAACTTGCTGAAGTTAGCTCTTCACTTGCATTAAATATCTTTACTTCACTTGAAGATATTAATACAAGTAAGTCTCTTAAATCTGCAATGACTACTTCACCAAAACAATATGCCAACGGTTATTATTATTTAGCAGTTAAATTATCAACTACTAAAACATTAACTGTTGATCAATTCAAAGAACAATTTAAAGCTAATAATCTAAATGAAAATGCTAAAAAAGTATTTGATGAAATGGTTGATTCATTATTAACATCAACATTAATTAATACTTATCTTTATAAAAATCGTTTTGATTTAGGTATTAAGATTTATGATGAAGGTTTAGATATCAAATATAAAAACTCAAGTGATAGTGCAATGAAAGGTTATCTTGATTTATATCAAGGAACACTTGAAGAAAATGGAACATATTTAGTTTCAATTAATGTTAAAGGTCAAACTAAATATGTTACTCCTGATCAATTATTAGATCTTTTAGTAAAACGTTATGGATCATTACTTGCTACTGAATTTATTAATCGTTATATGGCTTTTAATAAAGTATTTAGTAGTGTATATGATTATGAATCAGGAACTAAACTTGATAAATACACTGTATTTGAAAATTCTGAAATCTTATCTTACAAAACTGCCCTTGAAGATGGTAGTTTAGAAGCATATGGTTATGCAAAAAATTATGGTTGGGAAAATTTCATTACTGACTATTTCGGTGTTCAAACAGAAGCTGAATTAGTAATGATTGGTGAAGCTTATAATTTAGCATATCAAAATTATGCATCTAGTACATTTAAATTAACTAATGATGTTGTTAATTCAATTTATGAAAAATTCCATTTAGCATATGAATTAACAAGAGAAGATGTTAATAATATTACAATTGAAGAATTTGAAGCTTATCTTGAAACATTAAATGAAGCTGATTATGTTGATACAATTGTATATCAAATTATGAATCGTTTAACTAAATATTTTGATGTAAAAGCTGGTAATATTAAATTCTATGTTGATCTAAATAACGATACTAAGTTTGATGATTTAACTGAAGATACAAAGAAATTAGGTGTTACTTTAATTGATGCATTTTATGCTATCGCAAGTAACAGTGTTGATAGTTTATCAGATGGTGCTGTTAAAACTTTAGCAAATAATATTTTAAACGGTTTAAAGAATAACGAATTTAGTCCAATTACATCTGTTACTGGTGAAACAGTTGGTGATAGATTATATGAATTAGTTAACTTATATAGTAATTCAGGTATCTTTAGTCCAACATTTACTGTATACAAACAAGCTGGTATTCGTTTAGCAATTGATACAGAATCATCATATACAGATGAAAGTGCTGATGAAGAATTAGGTGAATTACTAAAAGATGTTTGGAATCAAATCTTACGTAAAGAATTAGTAATTAATGGTACTACTGTATATTTCCCATATACAGAATATCAAAATACAGCTGTAAATGCGAAAGCTGCAGAAGGTATTTCAACTGCTAACCCTTATCGTATTGAAGAACATTATGAAACAGATAATACTGTTGCAGTAGTATTTGTAACAGGTGCAACTAATTCAACTTGGTATAATTATTTTGAATCATCAGTTAAGATGTTCCCAATGACATCAGTTGATGACTCAATTGTAATTGATGCTAATCGTATTCAACAATATCTTGACTATTATATTTTATCTAATCGTGATGAAGGTTACTTAACAAGTGCAGAAAAAGAAATTTTAAGTGCTGTTGGATCTCCATCAACTTATCAAAAGAATTATATTAATAATGTAATTGTTGCTGCATATGAAGAAATTGCTGGTGATGAATCTATTACTGAAAGTATGTACAATTATCGCAAAAACGCAATCAGTAACGGCACAATTAAATTCTGTGGTAAATTAAGTAAAGACAATTACTTAAAATTACTTGAAATACTTAATAAACAAGATTAATAAAAATACAACAACCTTTGGTTGTTGTATTTTTTTAGTTAGTTCTAATTGACATTAATATTAATTAGTGTTATAATTATGACGTATATTGGCGGAGCGAAAGCTGAGAGGTTATTAAATTAACGACGCTTATACCTGAACTAGATAATGCTAGCGGAGGGAAATATATTATTCAATTTATCGAATGTATTTCTTTTCTTTGGCATTTTCCAAAGACTTTTTTTTCTTTAGGAGGATGAAAATGAGAAAAAAACAAATTCAATTTATTGCAGAAGTCAGTATTTTTGCAGCTTTAGCATTAGTATTTGATTTTCTAGCGGGCTTATATAGCTCATTTATATGGCCTAATGGTGGCTCAATTACTTTAGCGTTTATTCCAATATTTATTATGGGATATCGTAATGGATTAAAAGGAGGCTTAATCTGTGGACTATTAGTTGGAACTATTCAATTAATGTGGTCTAGTTATATGCTAAATTTTGGTCAAGTAATGTTAGACTATGTTTTACCAAATGTAGTACTTGGGATTGTTGGATTAATATCAAAACAAGTGAAAGAAGCTAATACAATTAGATTATGGTTATTAGTTTCAGTATCAATTTTTGTTGCATGTTTTATTAGATTTGCATTGTTAACAATTAGTGGTATTGTTTACTGGGAAACAGGTTTTGCCGCATCAGTCATCTATAATGGTGGATATACTTTAGTAAGTATGTTGATTAGTATAGTCTTAACACCATTATTAGTAAAAAGAATTAGATAAATTAAATTTCGAAAAAGTAAAATGACTTTTTAAAAAGTATTATATTAGTGAGGTGATAAAATGAAAGCACACTTACTAATTATAATACTTTTTTTGTTAGCTGGATGTAAAAAACAAGAATATGATATAGATATTAATAGTGATCAAGAAGAAGTAAAAGAAATAATTTATGTGGAATTAAAAGGTAAAGTTAGTTTTCCGGGTATTTATGAATTAGATCAACCTAAATACTTGTATGAAATAGTTGATATGGCAGGTGGATTATTAGATACTGCCGATACGAAAAACTTAAATTTAGTTCAATTAATTAATATTTCTTGTAGTATCACAATACCAGAAAAAGTCCAAGAAGAAACTCATGCAATAATTAATATTAATTACGCAAGTCTTGATCAATTAATGACTTTACCAGGTATTGGTAAGGTATACGCAGAAAAAATAATAGAATACCGTAACACAATAGGTTTGTTTTTAACGATTGACCAAATAAAAGAAATACCAGGTATTAAAGATAATGTCTTCAATCAAATCAAAGATTTTATTACTGTATGATGAGTTAAAAACAAATTTTCATTTTATTGTTATATCCATAGTATTACTTGTTATTTCAATAAAACATTATTATTTGGTTATTATATTAGTTTTATACTTGATAATATTGTTTTTAAAAAATAAAAAGATTTTTATTATTTCTATAATTATTAGTCTTCTTTATTTTGGTCACTATTTGATTAAAGAAATAAACTATTATAAAAATATTGAATTACCCATTACTGGTAAAGTAATTGGTATAACAAAATATGAAACTTATAATCAATTATTAATTAAAAATAGTAATTATAAATACATTATTAAAACCAAAGATTGTTATTTAATTGGTGATGTCTTAGTTATTACTGGCGAAATAGAAGAATATCAAGTTCATTACCCTAATCAATTTGATTATACCAATTACTTACATTATCAAAATATTAAAGGGGTAATTAAAACAACTAATATTAAATTAGTTGATCATAAGTTTACTTTAAGTAGTATTCACTATAAAATAAAAGACTATATTGATAAAAGGTTTCCAAGAACGGAATCAAGTTTTTTAAATACTTTAGTAATTGGAAACGATGATACATTAAATAGTGAAGACATTGATAAAATAGGAATTAGTCATCTATTTGTAATATCTGGTTTACATGTTTCAATATTAGTTATGATTATTAATAAAATTCTTAAATTATTTAAATTTAATCAAAATATAATAAATTATATAACAGTCATATTAATTGGATTATATGTATGCTTGACTAACTTTTTAATCTCAGTTATTAGAGTTTTTATTAGTTTAGTTTTTAAAAAGTTTTTTAAATTGGATAAACTTGATTTAATTTCTCTTAATTTTATAGTTGTAGTTTTAGTTAATCCGTATATTATTTTTTCTTTAAGTTTTATTTTAAGCTATTTAATTGCGTTTTTTATGATGTTATATAATATCAAAATAACTATTAATGTTAAAAATAAAAGATTAAACAAAATAATTAATTATCTTGTTAATACTTTATTATTAACTTTATTAATTCAGTTACTTGTATTACCATTTGTTATTAGTATTAATCCAGATTTTAATTTAATTAGTATATTTGTAAATCCAATATTTATTTTATTTGTGACATATTTATATTTACCAATTTCTTTTATAACTGTCTTATTTCCTATTATTTTACCAATATATTCATATATTACGATTATATTTGAATATTTGGCTAAAAATTCGGCCAATATCGAGTTTTTATGTATTCCACTAGGAAATATTAATGTTCTATTTAAAATGTTATATTATGGGGTATATTATGTGTTGTTAATATCGATTGAGACTAAAAAATACAAGTATTCTTTAATATTCATATTATTTATGATTGGTTGGTATTATCAAGGGATATTTAAATTTAAAGATACTATTTACTTTTTAGATATGCCAGAGGGTGATTCAACTGTCATTATAACTAAACACATGAAAGATGTAATAGTTATTGATACTGCGGAAAAGACCAAGAATAATGATTTTACTAAAATCATTAAAAACTTTGGTATCAAACATATTGACTATTTAATAATTAGTCATAGTGATAGTGACCATATTGGTGGATCGATTGATTTAGTAAAAAAAGTAAAAGTAAAAAACTTAATTTTAGGAATCTACGATAAAAATGAAGTAACTAATTATGTAAAACGTTATTGTAAGAATACTTATTATTTAAAATCAAATGATCAAATAAAAACCAAAAGATTTCACATTAATGTTTTATCACCCATGAAAGATTATCAAAACATTAATGATAATAGTTTAGTTTTTATTCTAACTTTAAACAATACAAAGTTTTTATTTACTGGTGATATATCTACTAAAGTTGAAAAAGATTTAATCAAAACTTATCAAATTAATGTTGATTATTTAAAGGTTGCACACCACGGATCTAAAACATCAACAAGTAATGAGTTTTTAAGTAATATTAAATATCAGTATGCGGTTGTGATGAGTGGTTACTATAATACCTTTGGTTTTCCGATTAATGAAGTAATGGATAAGATTCCAAAATATAAACAATTAAGAACTGATGAACGTCAAACAATTGTATTATCTTATAAGAAAAAGAAGTTCGTTTTAAAAAACTAACTAAATGGGTTGGATATTTTTATAATTTGTGGTATAATAAAAAAAGAAATGGAGGTATCGTTATGTATTTAGAAGAAGTCTATTTATTTACCGGAACTGAACAAGTAATCAAAAAAAGCAAAATGGACCGCATTTTAGAAAACCTAAAACCGGAAGAAACCGATATTATTAAATATGATTTAGATACAATCAGTATTCAAGAAGTTATTGCTGACTGCATGACTATTCCATTTTTAAAGAAAAATAAAGTCGTTATTATTAAAAATCCAAAATTCTTACAATCACAAAAAACACATATTAAACATGATATCAAAGTATTAATCAAATATTTACAAAACCCATCTGATACAACAATTTTAATTGTTGACGCAGTAGGTATTAATATTGACAAAAATAGTGAACTATTTAAAAACTTCCAAAAACACTCTTACATTATTGACATTAAAGAACTTGATATTATTGAATGTAAAGCATGGGTAAAAAGAAGCTTTGTGAAAGAAAATGTTACTATTGGTGATGAAGCATTAAACTTATTACTTGATTACTTGCATGGTGATTTATTAAGAATGGAACAAGAAATTGCAAAATTATCGAGTTATCGAAAGAATGATCGTGTAACTGAGGCTGATATTAAATTACTAGTTTCAAAAAACTATGATGCGGATATTTATAATCTAATTAAAGCAATTATCCAAAAAGATCGTAAACAAATAAATGAAATATATAATAATTTAATAGTAACAATTAATGATGTTTCAAGTATTATGGGCCTTGTTTCTAAATCATTTATGGAATTATATACTACTTTAAAACTATTACAAGCAGGTTATTCACAAAATGATATTGCGAATGTATTTAATATCAAAAGTGGTAGAGCTTATTACTTAATTAAAGATGCCCAAACTTTTAGTTTGTCAACACTTGAAGAATACGTAAACCAAATTATTAAATTAGATTATCAAGTTAAAAAAGGTTTAATTGATAAATCATTTGGTTTTGAAATGTTCTTATTATCTATATAAACCCTAGACCTAACAATTTGTTAGGTCTTTTCTTATGACAAAATCTTACAAAATATGTAAAATTATTTGTAGGGTAATGTGTATAAAGGGGGAGAAATAAAAATGTCTTGCACTTTATGCAAGACATTTTTTTATTTTGCGGTTGTTAAAACCACCCCTTTTTACGTGTTAGAAATTAGATTAACTCTATTTTTAACTCATAAGGGGGAAGAATGAACAAATTAATTAAACTTGTATACAGTTATCAACAATGTATAAATGACGACACTTTTTGTGAAATAGTTGAAATATTAAATCCAATTATTAAACATCAAATAAATAATATACCATTATTTGATCAAGAAGACGTTTATCAAGAAATATTGATGAAAATAAGTGAAAGAATATTTAAATTCGATTTAATTAACTATCCAACATCTAATCAATATATAGATAACTTTAAAACAAAGTATAAAATCATTAAAGAAGAATTCGATAATGAATATCGATTATTTTGTCTAGAAAATCAATTTATAAAATACATTATTAAAATCTGTAAATCTTGTATTAGTGAATATTATCGACAAAATATGCACAAAACCATTAGTTTAGATCAGAAAGTGTATGAATATATCGAATTACCTGATACTGTTTGTAAATTTAATAAAACAGGAAATTTTGACTATTTCAAGTTAACAAAAGACGATCAATATTTGCTAGATTTATTAATAAATAAAAAATATACTCAAAAAGAAATTGGTCAAATTCTTGGCATCTCTCAACAAGCTGTATGTAAAAAAATAAAAAAAATTAAAAAAATTTTAAAAAGTGGTTGTTAAAATTGATTTTTTTACGTGTTAGTAAGCGAAGGAGGTGAAAAAAATGGAAAAATTAACAATTGTTGTTTCAATTATTGGAATCATTGGAACAATATCATCTATTTATTTTGCGTATAAAGCCGTCAATAAAAATAAAATCACTGAAGAAAAAGATAACGCAAAACACGAACAAATTATCATATCAGATATTGGTTATATAAAAGCATGTGTTAATCGGGTAGAGAAAAACTTGAACATTGTTGATGAAAGATACCGTGATTGTGTAGAGCGTATCGCAAAAATTGAAGTAAGTCTAACAAACATTACTAAAAGAGTAGATGATATTTACAAAGTAGAAGGAGGATAACTTAAATGAATTTTAAAACAGTTCCATTTATAGTTGTATGTTGCTATATTATTGGAGAATTGTTAAAGCTTATTTTAAAGAAGAAAACATACAAATATATTCCAATTGTATTGTCATTTATTGGTGGAATAGTAGGTTTATTCATCTATTTATTTACACCAAACTTAAGTATATCTAATAACATCTATGATTCAATACTAATTGGAATTATTAGTGGAACAAGTTCCACTGGATATAATCAAATTATTAAAAAATTATTATACAAAGGAGAAATTAAAAATGGAAATTAAAAATAGAAGAGTACAATATCCTAATCGAGTTGTACTTGAAGTATTAAGTGTAGAAAGAAATGTAAGTGGTGAAATTTCAAAAATTCACGCAAATTTATTACGTGATGAAGGAGAAGTATATGACAATGGATTTGTGTTAGATGAAAAACATATAAGCTTATTAACACAACAATACTATATAGATTGTTGTGAAGATAACTGGAATCAAGAAGGACAAACATCAGTATTTACAGTTGATATTGCTCGTCATGTTCAACCATCAGTTGTGTATACAAACTATGATGAAAATGAATTATTAATTAATTTTGAGATTGCGAATAACCAACTTTTAGTAAATGTATCTCAAGGTATGCCATTTAGAAATAAACCAATAGAATTATCAAGAGACTATTGCTTTAAAGTTCATTTAGAAGATGATTATTATCATTGTTTAGGTGAAATTACTTTCATAATCAGATATATTGCACCATCAACAAACCCTCTTGATTAAGGAGTGCCTTATGAAATTAGAAAAATTAAAAAAAGAATTAAGTGAAAAGTTTAAAAATAAAAAGAATTCTTTAAGTAAAAAATATAAAAATTTAAAAAATAAAGAATTTAATAAAGAACCTAAAATAATTGGAATTACAGGAAGTCGTGGGAAATCAACTACAGCTTATTTAGTTCATAATTATTTAAAAAAATTAGGTTATAAATCAATTCTATACAGTAGTATCGAAATTGATTCACCTGTAAGTGTTAATTTAGTAAATGAACCATATGAAGAATTAATCAATAATGAAGAAAAATTACATAACTTGTTAGTTGAATCAACAGCATATGATGCTGATTATATCGTTTTAGAAATACATGAATTTGTTTTAGATAAAGAATTTATAAAAAACATACCATTTGATATAAGAGTATTAACAAATTTAAATTCAAAACATAATGATGAATTATTTACAGAAGAAGAATATGTTAATTTAAAATTAAGTTTTTTCAAAGACATTGATGAAGAAAATTGTGAATGTATCTTAGGTTTTCAAGATTATCCAAAAGAACTTTTAGATAAAATACTTTCTTTAAATAGTCTAAAAAAACATATTTATAGTAGTGGATATGTCGCAGAAACAAAAGGTTTAGATTTAAAAGATCTTAGTGTCTATTTAAAGGAATTGAATACTTCATTAAATGGTATGGATATGACTGTTAACATTGAAGGAACAGATGAATCTTTTAAAACAAACTTAATTATGTCACATAATGCATTAAATATTCTTGGTGTAATTACTATTTTAAATGTTTTAGCTTTATTTGAAATAAATAAATTTAGACATTTTATCAAAGATATTAAAGTTCCTGGACGTGCTTATTTAATTAAAGTAAAAAATCGCAATATTATAATTGATTATTTTATTAATCCAACCTTAGAAAATTTATATCAATATAAACAAAGAGGTATGATTAAAGATATACGTATTGTAACAGGAGCAATTGGTACAGGATTTATAACTTGGAATGAAAAGTTTTCAAGTGACAAATTTGTAAATTCAAGAAAAACATCAAGAAATTTTGCAATGAACATGATTAATCAATATGCAGATTACGTATATCTTACAGAAAACGATAATGCAAACGAATTAGTTACAGATATTTGTGAAGAATTAAAAAGTTATTTAAATGAAGAAAAAAATGTAAAAATTATTGTTGATCGATATGAAGCAATCCGCGCTGCAATTGATGAATCAAATGAAAATGATGTCATATTAATTACTGGTCGTGGGGAAAGAAGTATGTTATGTGATACGAAAGATCATATTAAATATGTACGTGACCGAAGTGTAGTCGAAAAAATATTAGATAAAAAGGAGTGGTATAATCATGGATAAAAGTTTTTTATGGCAAAATGAATTACCAAGAACATTAAATAAAGATGAAGTATCAGTAAATGCCTATACCAGACGTTTATTATACACTCGTCCATTATTAACAGCATCATTTGGTAATTTTTCAATCCCGCTTAGTGTTTCATTTAACTCAAACTATCAAGAAAATGATTATTCAGATTTTGCCATTGGAAGTAATGGATGGAAATTAAATATTGAACAATATCTTTTTCCCTATAATAATTCATATCTTTATTCTGGTTTTCAAGTAGGAGACTACGTTTATATTGATGGAACATGGAAAATCCATCGATTTATTAAATATTCAACCAAAACAATTAATAATCAAAGTGTTAATTGTTACTATGATTATTATAATGATTCATTAAGACTATATGTATATCCTGATGGAACAGCAGATATTGTTGATTTAAATAATAATAAGTATTGTTTTAATGTTAATGGTCGATTAAGTAAAATTGTTAGTGGTATTAACTCACAAATCACAAAAGAAATTACTTATAATCAAGATAAAATTACTTCAATTTATGATACAAGAGATAGTAGTATTGGTTTTACTTTTACATATACTGATAATTTATTAACAAAAATTGTAAATAAACAAGATAATAATACAATTAAGTTTGAATATACTTACTTTAATAAAGTATCAAAAATTAAACAAACTTATCATAATAAAACAAGAGAACTTGTAGAATATAATTATGATCTTTACTTTAACTTGAAAAATGTTATTGATTGTCAAACAAAAGTCGGACTTAATATCGACTATGAAAAAGTTGATAACAATTATTTAGTTGCGATGATTCAAGAAGTAACATCTAAAATAGAACCAACGCATATTTCAGGTAATGCGTTACATAGCTCAAATAAATTATATGTTGAACAAGGAAAATACTACGAAAAAACAGCAAAATACTATGATGGTGATAATAAAACTATTGATACTTCAAACCCAAGAAATCAAATCATTTATTATAATGAAGGTAATAATTTAGTAGTACAAAAACCTAATGCTTACGAAATTGTATACTTTTTTGATCGTTATGGTAGAGTTATTTCTCAACTTGAAAAGAAATCATGTAATCAATATAAAACTCTATTTAAAACAAATGGATGGTTATTATCAGAAAATGGTACAGGTACTGATACTATCAATAATAATAACGCAACTATTTTGTCAAATAAAAAGTTTACAGTTAACGTAAACGATAATAACATGAATAATAATTTCCATCAATTTATGGAATTATTTAAATATGATACATCATTCATTAGAAATAATAATGTAGAAGATTTTTATGTTGGTTTTTGGTTGAAAACAGATCAAACTATCTATGATGATTTAGAACATGAATTAAAGTTTACATATGATTCAAAAAGTATTTCTAAAAAATTCAGAATTAGTTTAATTAAACCAAACTCATGGCAATATGTTAAAGTTCCAATTGTATTATTTGAACATGAAGAAAATGTTAAACAATTAGATATCATATTTGATGGATCAATTAATTATGGTAATATTTATATTGCGGATGTTCGAATTGGTATAGGTACAAATAACCGTGTATATATTAAAAACAAATGTTTAGATGATGCATATACAGTAATTTACCAACTAAATGATTATGCTGTTAATATTAATAAAAATGTTTATTTAACATCAAGTGATGTTGAAAAAACATATCGTAGTTTATATTTAAGTCAATATGAAAATCAATCATCATTTGATTTAACATGTTGTAATGGTAGATACGTATTAGATGTTAAAGAAGTAAAACTTGATGACTCCGATGATTTAAAATTTACTATCGATGATAATGGTATTCCAAACTTTAGAACACAAGTATCTTATAAAGAAAAAGAAGGATCATTTGATATTGTTGAACAACAACATCGTTATACATATTCTACAGATATTAATAGACATATTCATGAGATAAAAACATCTTATGATAAAGTCGATGATCGAGAAGATACACAAGATGAAAGTAGATCATATCAATATTACACTAAAAATACATTTGATGGATTAAAGTACAGTGAACAAGATCGTCATAATTTAATTGTTGATTATAGTTACGATGATTACGGAAATTTGATAAGTGAAGTAACTAAAAATGTAAATGATAATGATGATAGAATTGAAACAACTTATTCATATCATAATAGTAATACAAAATTTAGAAAACAACCATATATGGTATCAGATATTAATAATAGTGTTGAGTATGTGTATGATAATTATTATGGTTTTGTAAAAGAAATAACTAGTGGTGAAATTAAAGTAGTTTACGAATATGATCATTTTAATGAATGTTTAAATACTATTAATTTTATTAATAAATCAACTGGTGAAGTTTTAAAAACACATAATTTACTTAATTCTAATAATATGTTAAGTAGAATTATTAATAATAATAACAATAAATATCAATATTTTTACAATGATGATTTAGAAGTAAATAAAGTATATGATGATCATAATTTATTATTTGAAATTCAAAAACAAAAAGATAGTTCAGAATTAATTGTTACAGAAATTAAAAAAGAATATAATGGTAATAATACAGGTACACTAGATTATGTTAAAAAATATCACTATGATAAATATGATCGATTAAAATTACTTGAAGAAGGTATTGATATTTTATCAAAAGATGAAACGGAGATTGATTATCAAGGTGAAGTAGTTATTTATGAAGAAAATGGTAATGATGAAGACAAATCAAGATACTATAATGATTATCTTAAAAACGCAGAAAGTTCACTTGTTCAAAAACCACTTACTGTTTATGATCCATATCGTAGAGTGCTTATAGTTTTCTATTATGATGGTAATAATAATGTGATTGGTTATGACGAACGTTCAATTGATTTTTCTTCATCGAAACGAAGATTTATTGAAAAATACTTAGTTGATGAACACAAAACAAGATTTACTTTATATGATTATAATGGTGTATATAATAACTTAGTTTACTATTTAAACTGTACGTATGATACAGACACTAACATGATCAACGCACCTGATAAAAGAGTTCTTAAAACTTATTATACACTTCAGTCAGGCGAAAATGAAACGTTATTCCCATATGTATATGAAACAAATTATCAATATGACAACTTTGGAAAACTTGTAAAATTAAATTACATTGATCCAACTAGCAGTCAAAGATTTCATCATATAGATTTAAATTATGATGAAAATACCAACTTACTTAACCAAAGAATCTTAAATTCAACAGCAGACAAATTATTAAATAGAAATAGTACTTTGACAGAAACATTAGAATATGATATAATAAAGAAAACTAATAATATTACTAAAATTACAGAAACAGGCTCAATAGCATTACATAATATATCAAGATTAGACGTTTCTAAAACAAAAGAGTATGAGTATAATGTTATTGGTAATCTAACAAAAGAAACAATAAATGATCAAGATACATATGAGTATGAATATGACACTTGGGGTAATCTTACTAAAGTAACT
>JBGVIL010000142.1:0-7722 GCA_045123185.1 Bacilli bacterium
AAGTACTTTCTTAAGATGCCTTAACTGTTTAGAAGATCCAACATCAGGACAAATTATCTTTGATGGTGTAGATATTGCTAATATGAAAGTTGATATTAACATTCAACGTCAAAAGATTGGTATGGTATTTCAACAATTTAATTTATTTAACAATAAAACTGTTTTAGAAAATATTATATTAGCGCCTGTGTTAATTAAAACAAGGATTTTAAGAAAGAATAAGTTGTTTAATTTCTTTTTACCATTAACTAATTTATTTAGAAAAACTAAATTAGATAAAATTGAGATTAATACAACAAAAAAGGAAATTAAAGAACAAGAAATAAATAATGCTTATGAGTTATTAAATAGAATTGGGTTAAGCGATAAAGCAAATGTTTATCCTTCTACTTTAAGTGGTGGACAAAAACAAAGAATTGCAATCGTAAGAACACTTGCGATGAATCCAAAAGTTATCTTGTTTGATGAACCTACATCAGCATTAGATCCAGAAATGGTAAAAGAAGTTCTTGATTTAATGAAACAAATAGCCAAAAAAAATATCACAATGATTATTGTTACACATGAAATGGCTTTTGCCAAAGAAGTAGCAGATAAAGTTATTTTTATGGATGAAGGAAAGATACTAGAAATGGGAACACCTGAAGAAGTATTTGATCATCCAAAAGAACCAAGAACTAAAGAATTTTTTAGTAAGGTATTATAGGATGTTTTTTAAAAAACATCCTTTTTTTTCTATAAAATAAATTATAAAAATCATATCAGTATTTGTAAAATTTTGATATAATATCTAATGATAGATAGGAGAAAACTATGAAGAAAATTATATCATTTATTTTTATTAGTATTTTATCAATTAGTTTATTAGGCTGTCAAATGGGTGGATTTCAACCAACGGGAAGTATTGAATTAGAAGAAATTGACGTACTAAGTGTTGGTGATGAAGTAGAACTACAAGTTACTTTAAAATCACTTGAAGGTAAATTAAATTTTGAAAGTTCTCATGAAGATGTGGTTATCGTTGACGAAGAAGGTGTCTTAACAGCAGTAGGTATTGGTACTTCAACTGTAACTGTAACTATTACTGTATCAGATAAAGAATACGCTGACTCAATTGAAGTAGAGGTAAATCATTTACATATTAAATGTCCTATATGTAATAAATGTGCGTCTCTTGATTGTAGTTATCCTGAAGAAGATAGATGTGATGGTCATCCTGAATTAATTATTTGTCCATTATGTCCAGAATGTGGAAAATGTATTTCAGTTGACTGTCCAAATCCAGAACATGAAAAATGTGAAGGTCATGAAATACCAACTCATGATTGTAATGAACATCAATCTGATTGGCAAGTTGTTGGTAATGTATCATGTGGAGAATATGGTTTAAAAGTAATTATTTGTTTAATTTGTAATACAGTGTTAGAAGAAGAAACATTCCGACAAGAACATCAATATAAAGAAGAAATCTTAAAAGAAAAAACATGTACACAAAATGGTGAAACAAGATATTCATGTTTAATTTGTGATCATAGTTATATAGATTATGATTATGCTAATGGTCATGAAGAAGATGAGATTACTATTGTTTTAGAAGCAACTGAGACAACACTTGGAACAAAACAAATCAAATGTAAATATTGTGAACATGTCATTAAAGAATTCGGTTATGTTAATAATGCTTATCATAAAAATGGTAAATTAAGTGTAGTTGGTCCTGATTTAGTAAATCAATATGGGGAAAAAGTACAACTATATGGTTTAAGTACACATGGATTACAATGGTTCAGTAAAGTTGTAAACTTTGATACAATTTGTGAAATCCAAGAAAACTTTGGTAATAACATTATAAGATTTGCGTTATATACTGATGAAAATGGATATTGTGATGGCGGTTCTGCAACTAAGAAAATGATGTTAGAAACTTTACATCGTGGTATTGAAATCGCAACTGAACTTGGTCTTTATGTAATTGTCGATTGGCATATGGTAGGTGCTGAGAATGTTTTAGATAAAAATCCTTTAACATATTTAGAAGAAGCAAAAGAATTCTTTAGCTATATTTCTGAATATTATAAAGATCAAGATAATATTTTATATGAAATCATGAATGAACCTAATGGTTCAACAACATGGGCTGATTGTAAAAAATACGCAAACGAAATAATTCCATTAATTAGAAAAAATACAGACGCAATAGTACTTGTTGGTAATCCTAAATGGACAGCAGATTTAAATTCTGTTATGAAAGATCCATTAGTTGGTTATAACAATATTATGTATACATATCATTTCTATGCTGCAAGTCACACAAGTACAACACAAGTTGTGAAGGCATATGATTCTGGTTTCCCAGTATTCATTAGTGAATTTGGATTTATGGAATCATCAGGTGATGGTAATGTAAGTGAAACAAACGGTGAAAAATGGAAGAAAGCCTTAGATGCAAGAAACATTAGTTATGTTGCTTGGAATATTTCCAATAGTAAAGGTAGTGCTTCAATCTTTAAATACAATACAAGTAATTTAGCAGATGTAAGCGATAGTAATTTAAAAGTATGGGGAATTTACTTAAAGAATTGGTATCGTGCAAAATCATTAAATATTGTTCCGGAAGAAGAAGAGATAACAAATGTTATTGTTGAACTATCAATGGAAGTTCCGGAATGGTCATCATCTTATGAATGTTTTATTCAAAGTTCTAACCATTCTGATTCACGTTTAGACTATACATGGTCATCAACAAATGAAGCCGTGTTATCCGTTTCAGAATATTCAACTATTACCATTTATGGAGATGGTACTTGTTCAATAGTTTGTGTAAATAAAACAACAGGTGCAACTGGTGTTTTAGATGTAGTAATTAAAAACGGTCTAGTTGAATCTTGGACAAGTAGATACACAGATTAATTAATTTATACAAAACCTTTAAAAAAATGTCTAAATTTGTTATAATATTAATACTAGATAGAGGTGCAAGATGAAAAGAAGAGTTAAAACATTAGTTAAAGGAATAATGGGTGGGGTATGTAATAGTATCGGTGGATGGTTGTATTTAAGAGCAAGAGTCGATATGGGTAGTATTGTAGTTGCATCATTCTTATTTACAACTGGATCAATCTTTATTTCTCATTGGTTTTTCTACTTGTTTACTGGTAAGATTGGTTTCTTACTAGAAAAAGATGATGAATTAAGAAGAAGTAGAAGTATTGATTTAGTAATTGGTTTAACAGGTAATGTCCTAGGATGTATGTTGATGGGATTCTTAATAAGAGTAGCAACATTAGATGCAAATCCAAATTTATTTGCAACGCTTCAAAGTATTGTTGATTTAAAAATGGGTTATGAATGGTATCAAGCATTAATTTTAGCTTTCTTATGTGGTATGTTAATACATATTGGTACAGATGGTATGCGAAGAATTGATAATCCACTTGGTAGATATTTAGTATTATTCTTATGTATTGGTGGATTTACACTAGCTGGTTTTGAACATTCAGTAGCAAATATGTTTTTCTACTTCTTGAATAATACTTATACTTGGGAAGCTGCACTTTCATTATTAATATTAGTATTTGGTAATGCTTTAGGTGGTTTAGCGGTTTCTGGAGTAAGACTTTTAGTTAGTAAAGAATAGATGTTATTACATCTATTCTTTTTCTTTTATTACAACTCTTTTAAATTTTGTTAAAATATGGTATACTATATTTACGATATTAATAGGAGTACGAAATATGAAATTAAAATCTGTTAGTGAAATGACTTTAAAAGAAAAACTTGGTCAATTAATTTTGCCAGGTTTTCATTCAACATATTATGATGATCAAATCAAAACATTAATTGAAGATTATCATGTAGGTAATATTATTTTATTTACAAGAAACTTTGAAAATGGAAAACAAATTAGAGAACTATGTCAAACACTTCATGAAAAAGTATTAGAACATACTGGTCATATTCCATTTATTGCGATCGACCAAGAAGGTGGATTAGTTACTAGAATGATGAAAGATGTAACATTCGCACCAGGTCCAATGACTGCATCAAGTAGTATTGAAAATGCAACATATTATACTGGTAAGATGTTAGCAGAAGATATGATTAGACTTGGAATGAATTTAAATTTAGCACCAAGTTTAGATGTTAATAATAATCCTAATAATCCAGTTATTAACGTTCGCAGTTATTCTGATGATCCAAAAGTAGTTGCAGAACTAGGTAAAAAGTTTATTAAAGGTTCAGGTGAGTTTGGTGTACTTGCATGTGGAAAACACTTCCCAGGACATGGAGATTGTGAAGTAGATTCACATCTAGGACTTCCTACTATTAATTATGATTTAGATCGAATTCATCAAGTAGAAATGTATCCGTTTATGCAAAATATTGACGTTCCTGCAATTATGAGTGCGCATATTTTATTCCCTGCGTATGATACTGTTCCTGCAACATTATCACGTAAAATCTTAACTAATGTATTAAGAGAAGAACTTGGATTTAAAGGTTTAATTTTAACAGACTGTTTAGAAATGAAAGCAATTCAAGATATGTATGGTACAGCTAAGGGGGCTTTAATGGCAATTAAAGCAGGTGTAGATATGTGTGATATTTCTCATACTTTATCTTTCCAATTAGATGCACTTAAACTAATTGAAGAAGCTGTATTAAATGGTGAAATTCCAATGGAAGAAATAGATCAAAAAGTTGAAAGAATCTTAAAAGCCAAAGAAACAACACTTCCTTATTTAGAAAAATATTTCTACAATCAAGAAATGAAATATAGTGAAGAAAATAATAAACTATCACAAGAAATTGTTGATCACTCTTTAACAAAAGTATGTGGTAGTGATGCTAAACTAACAAAAAAGACTTTAGTTGTTGCACCAATTGCTGTTGCAAAAACAATTATTGAAGATGAATTTGATGATCGTAATTTAGCAAAAGTATTAAGAAAAGAATTTAATGACTTAGATGTTCGTGAATTCTCTAATGAAGATTCATTTAAAGAACAAATTTTAAGTGAATTAAATAACTTTGATAATATTATTCTATTTAGTTATAATGCTGCAACTTCACCTAAACAAGTATCTTTTATTAACGCAGTATTAGCATTAAATCATAATACAACAGTTATTTCATTAAAAGGTCCAATGGACTATCACAAATATCAAAACTTACATAATTACTTATGTTTATATGAATATACACCTAATTCAATTAGAACAGTTGTTAAGTATTTAAAAGGTGAATTATCACCTCTAGGTAAACTTCCAATTAAACTATAAAAAAAAGAACCTTTTTGGTTCTTTTTTTTAAATCAACAAATAACTAAATTTGTGTTGTTCACTTTATATTTAAAAATTGATATAATGTTAATGTAAATAGGAGGAATTATTATGAATACAAACAAAATTTATGCAGAAAAATTAGCTGCAGAATACTCTCAAAAAGAAACAAACAAAATCAATCAATTAAAAAAATTAGATCAAAAGGTAAAAACATTCCCACAAACATTTGCGTTAACATTTGGAATTGTAAGTTCACTAGTATTTGGTAGTGGAATGTGTTTCGCAATGAAAGTTATTGGTGACAGTATGTTACTAGGTATTGGACTAGGATTAGTAGGAATTCTATTAATGTCTATTATTTATCCAATGTATAAAAAAATGTTACAAAATCGTAAAAATAAATATGGTAGTGATATCTTAAGACTAGCACAAGAAATTGTTAATGAAGAGAAGTAATAAGTAATGAATAAAAGTGAAAGTAAATATTATAATACGTCCTTATTAATGGATGAAGCATTATTAATATTACTTGAAAAAAAAGAATTTGAATTTATTACTGTTAAAGAGATATGTCAAAAAGCTGGTGTAAATAGATCTACATTTTATTTACACTATGAAAATACAACAGATTTACTAGAAGAAACAATTAGCTATATTAATAATAAAATAAATAACACATTTAAAGAAAAAATATTAGATATTAATAACATCGATAAAGAAGAACTATTCTTTATTACACCTAAATATTTAAAGCCTTATTTAGAACTTGTTAAAGAAAATAAAAGAGTCTTTAAATTAATTCATGATAAACCTCATTTGTTTAAAAACAAAGAAATGGCAGATCGACTTTATCATGATTTATTTAGTATAGTATTAACTAAATACAATGTTCCTGAAAACATTAAAAAATATGTATTTTCATATTTTACTGAAGGTGTTTTATCAATCATTATGAAATGGCTAGAATATGATTGTGTTGATGAAATTGATTTAATTTGTGATACTATTATTAGTATGGTTGGGCATAGTATTAATTAGAATAGATTTATTTATTTCAAGTATATTAATTGTATTAATTGACTAAAAATTAAATTTGAAGTAAAATAAATGGAGTATTAGGAGTAAACTATGAAAGATTTATTTGACAAAGTGATTAAAAGACAAAATACTTATAAATGGGATGAACAAGCAAATGGCGAGTGTTTGCCATTTTGGATTGCGGACTCCGATTATCAAACTGCACCTACAGTAATGGATGCGTTAAAAGAAACAGCGATGTTAGGTGATTATGGATATAATATAATACCAGATCAGTTTTATGATTCAATTGTTAAATGGTATAAAAAAAGATACAATACAAATGTATCAAAAGAATGGATTGTACCAACAACGGGTGTAATATTAGAAATTAGAATGTTGTTAGATATTCTAACAAAACCTGGTGATGGTGTTATCTTACAAACACCTGTTTATCATACGTTTCATCATTTAATTAATAATACAAAGCGAGTAATTGTGGAAAATAAATTAATTAGATCTGGTGATACTTATCATATTGACTTTGAAGACTTAGAAAGAAAGTTCTTTCTAGGCTATAAAGTGTTAATATTATGTTCACCACATAATCCAGTAGGTAGAATTTGGTCAAGTGAAGAAATTAAAAAAGTTTTAGAACTTGCTAAAAAGTATGATGTTTTTGTCGTTATTGATGAAATTCATAGTGATTTGAATATTACTGATAATAAATTTACAAGTGGCTTAGACTATGTTGATCTTTATGACAAGATTGCTATTTGTAATGCACCTAGTAAAGCATTTAATTTAGCAGGTCTTCATACATCTTATATCATTTTACCTAATGATACAATTAGAAATATGTTCATTGAATACAAAGAACAACAATTTGAAAATTCTCCATCAGTTTTTGGATATAATGCAACTATAGCTGCGTATACTTATGGTGAAAGTTGGATTGATGTACAAAACGAACATATTAGAAATAATTACAATTATTTAAAAAGTTTTTTAAATAAAGAGTTACCACAACTTATTGTAACAAAACTAGAAGGTACTTATCTTGTTTGGTTAGATTTATCATTTACTAACCTTACAACGGAAGAACTACTTGCTAAATGTGCAAGTGTAGGTATTACTTGTAGTGGTGGAGTAGGATTTTGTAAAGATTATGAGTCTTTCTTAAGATTTAATATTGCTTGTCCATTAGAACAATTAAAAGAAGGATTAAATAGATTAGTAAAAGCATTTAAGTAAAATAAAAAACAGGTTATCCAAAGGATGATATGATGTCTTCAAAGTAGACAGTGAATAAAAATAAAATTATTCACTATTTACTTTGGAGGCATTTTTATTATGGGAAGAAAAAATAAATATAAAAAAGAAACAAAATTAAAAGCTATACAGGAATATATTAATGGCA
>JBGVIL010000143.1:0-3524 GCA_045123185.1 Bacilli bacterium
TCATTTACAAATATATATTCGTATGCTCTACCATAGATAGCCATATCTTTAGCTAATTCGATATTGTGACTATCTTCATCAATCTTTGTCATATTAGTTAAATAATCCTCTGATATATTAGAATATTGTATGGCTTCACCAAAGGTATAGCTTGTGATTGTATCGACAATATATTTTTGCAAATTAACAACTATATCGTCAGTTAATTCTCTATCATAACATTGTCTTAACTTAGCCATTTTAGGTTGAACATTACGTTGCCATACTTTTATGATATCTTGCAATTTGCTTACAATTAATCCATCTTCATTTATGATTTCGTTTATATCTATATTAAACAATTTATATCCTCCTTTCTACCAACTTCTAATGCGAGATTTCTTTTTAGGTTTCATTAAAGGTTCTGTACTATAGCGTAGGCTGTCTAATGCGTGATTATTGGCATCTTCTGGCTTATCTAGTAAATTACCTTCTTTATCTTTAGCAAATGAATACAAAGTAAACTCTTCATAAGTTTTAGGGCAACTAGGATGTATGATTATTTCAAAGTCTTGTAGAAATGCAATTCCTGTCATGATACTATCCTTACCCTTTTTACAAGCTTTTAACTTACAACCCTTCCTATTAAGTTGCTCTATTATTTCTGGTCTAGCATTATCTGCTATAAATTCAACTCTATTTAAGTTATGTTTCTTTAATAGATTTTCCATATCATCTACTGTCATAAATTGATGATAATGTTCTTCATATATATAAATAATTTTATTATCCATATCGACAGCACTTCTAAGGAATACAGTTGGGTCGTTAAAACCAAAATCGCAACCATTACATAAGATTAAATTATCTTTATTATCCATCTTAGATAAATCAAAATCTTCCATCTTATAGTTAGTGAACACTGTTCCTTCTAATCTGCCCCATTCACCTTCCGACTCAATGGCATATCTTCTTGGATTTCTAACCTTCATTTCCTCAAATAATATCTTAGCTTGTTCACCTATCCACTCATTACATCTCCATGTGGTAGTCATAGCTAATGTATTGTTGCATGGATTATCAAAGAACCTCTTCTTCAACCATGAAGTACTACTCCAAGGATTGAATATTAACATTATTCTAAAGAAGTAACCCTCTGATAATATACCTCTTAATGACATATCTATTTTATTAAAACTATCTTCTGTTATTTGATATGCTTCTTCAATTAAACAGAAATTTAGTACGCCTTTACTTACTGATATTGATGTTAAAGATAATGGATTATCACATCCTCTAAATAGTATCTTCTGTCCTGTAGGTCTATAAGTAGCTTCCAATGGTGACTTAGTAAACTCCCATAAATGAGATACACCTAATCTTTCACAAGCCCATTGTAAATCGCTCCAAACACTATCTCTCAATGTATTGAACACTTGTCTTATACATAGTGCATTTGACTCTGGATACTTCATTATATGATATATTAACCAAAGTGAAGCTGTCTTAGATTTCTTAGAACCTCTTCCACCTTTGCAAACAATATATCTGTGTTCTTTATCCTTCCAAAACTGACCGTAACCTTTACCTACTACTTTAGATATATCGACTACTTTCTTCCTAATCATCTACATCATCATCCCCAGTAAAGATAACTTGCTCTACTTCTGCTTTTACATTAACATTATCAGTAAATGCACCAATAGTCTTACCATACAGTTCCATAGCTTTTAATCTATCTTTCATAGATACATTTTCATCTCTGCATATATCAGCATACATCTCTTGGAGCTGTCTAAGTGATAGAATGAACTCCTCTTGGTGTAAGCTTTCTAAATAGTGCATATAAGCATTTAATTCAGTACCTACTTTTTGTTCCATTTTCCAAACATCTGTAGAAGCTAAATCTTCATTTTCTACATTAAATGCCATCATATAAGATTTTCTTTTATTATAATTTTGTACTCTATACTCACAATAAAGACTTTGCTTTTTAGTAAGTCCAAAATCTTTGTATGTTTTAATTTCGTCCATTAAATCACCTCCTAACTAAAACTTAGGTAAAACTAACCTTTTAATCACTTATATAATTTACAATCTTTCTTATTATTCGTTTGAAAGTCTTAGAATTAACATCTAAATGACTTATCTTTTTATTGACTTGCTTAGTATCATATGTTGAAATCTGATTAATCATAGCAATATTATCTTTATATAATATGTTAGTTAACCCTTCATCACAGAACTCAAAGAATATATTAAATGTATTATTTCTTTTCCAAGTCTTACTAGATAATGGAACTACAGTTAATGTTTCAGAATTATCATTATGTTTATCATTGCTGATAACTAAGCATAATCTCTTGCCTTTCGACAAATTAGTGCTTCCCTTTTTATTTAATCTTATTAGAACGATATCGCCTTTTTTATACATTTATTGTATCACCTTCTTTCTTCATAACAGCTAGGATAAACAGTAGAAAAGGTTTAATAACTACCGTAAAAACTCTGTCTACATTTGTAACCCTCATTTAAGGTGAAATAGAGGGAGAGAGATTAATTGTATTTTTTATACCAATCCTCGTAGCTCATGTATTTATCTAAAACTATAGATTTACCGTCTTTAGTTCTAGCTCTTCTTTGCAAATTAGCTCTTGTTTCATCATCTATATAGACTACAGTGGTGCAACGACAGTTAACGTGAAAAATTGGATAATTTACTCCTTCTTTTCTATCAGACACTTTAAAAACTTTACCATCTAGCTCACCACAGGACTTTTTATCTCCATGAGCCTTAGAACAAGTCCTACCATCTAACGTAGCAACTATAATATATTTTTCTATACCTAGTTCTTCATACTGTTCGCCCTCAACTTTATTATGAAAATGAGCTGTTTCAGTTCTGACTAATCTAGTCGAAGCTACTTTACCATAATTAGTAGTTTGTTCCATTTGTTGTGCCATATAAGAGATAGGCTTACCCCTTAGAACTCCATCGGTAAGCACTTTCTCTACTTGGTCTTGCAATGCTCCACAATTATGTTGTATTCTTTTGTAGAAATTTGAATCCATCCATTGATGATGTAATAACTTGTCCATTTTTGCTTTTGGCATTTTGTTATATTCTAATTCAAACCCTATTTCTTTACTTATGTTAAATATATTTCTGGCTCTTGTAGTATCCACTACTGTAATTAATAGCTCTTCTAAATAACTTTTACTTAAATGCTCTACATATTGCATTTGACTACCTATATAACTTTTTAATACAGTTAACCTAGTTATATTATTTTGTAAGCTCATAGCATCAGCCATACTGAATATACCTTTATCTACATATTGTTTTATTTCATAAGGTGTAAGTTTTTCACTCATTAGTTTAAGCATTTCTTCGTCTGATAATCCGTATCTCTCTTTATATTTATAATAAATATCTTCTATTTCCTTAGTTATATTTTCCATTGAATAATCCAATAATGAATGTATTCTTGTGGTTGTTTTATCGGATAATTGCATTAAATCTAACATTAATTGCTCTTGTTCTT
>JBGVIL010000144.1:0-3260 GCA_045123185.1 Bacilli bacterium
AAATTGCAGAGGGGAGGTCGAAGAACCTCCCTCGCCACGTTTTAGCGTGGTCAGTACCTCTTTGCAAGAGGGAAAGTAACAGAATGGAAAATGATTGCAGCTCGTACTTTAAAATCTAAAGAAGCTATTGAAGATTTAACAGATGCCGGAGAGGATATGGAAGATATTGAAATTGCAGCTTCTAATGCCGAAAAAGCATTAAATAGTATTGGTTTAACTGCTCGTACTTCAAACGGTGACTTTAAAGACCTTGAAGTTATTTTAGGAGAAGTTGCAGCTAAATGGGATACTTTATCAGATGCTACTAAACAATATGTATCAGAACAAATGGCTGGTAACAACAGACGTTCATTCTTTATTGGTTTAATGGAAAACTATACTCGTACTATGGAATTACAACAGTTAGCAGAAAGCTCTAGTGGACAATTAATGGAAGCTAGTGAGAAAAAAGCTCAATCTTTAGAAGGTAGATTAAACGTATTACAAAACTCTTGGAATAAATTATATGAAGCAATGTTAAATTCTTCTGCTATGAAATCATGGATTGATTTCGGTACAGATAGCTTAAATGTTATAGCTAAATTAGTAGAAGCTATGAATGGTAAATGGATACCTGCAATTACTGGTGCTATCGGTTATATGATAACATTTAGAAAAGTTGTAAGTGGAGTATCTTGGACAGAATTTATTGGAAATTGTATTGTTTCTGCAGGTAAATTATTAGGTTTAAAAGCAAGTGCAGATGCGGCAACTGTTTCTGTAACCCTTCTAAAAGCTGGACTAAAAGGTCTTGTTGTTGGAGGTGTTATTGCGGCAATAGCAGCAATTGTCATGTCTTTCAAATCTTTAGATGAAAGAACAGAAAAAGCAACAGAATCTCTTGAAAATTATATTGCAGTTATGGATGAAACAGATAGCCAAGTTCAAGCAGTAGAAATGATGGAATTAAAAATCAAAAAAATCAATAGTGCAAATACTTCATTAGAACATCAAGAAAAATTAATTAAAGAGGTTAATGCAGAGTTATCTAAACACGGGGAAGCATATGGAGATATTAAAGCTATTTTAGATAATGAAAACCTTTCTTTAGAATATAGATTGGAATTATTAGACCAAGAAATTCAAAAACGTAGAGAAATTGCAGAACAAACTGCTAGAGATGCTTTTGACGATACTGATTGGGGTAACGACGTATACAATAAACAACGAAAAGAAGCAGGTACAAAATTTGATATTTTATCACAATCTTATGAAGACGTTAATTTCACTGGTGGAGATACAACAGAATTTGAAAAAAATTGGATAAGAGTTGTTGGAGAAATCAATAAATCTTACCAAGAGGGTGTAGAGCAATTCAATGAAATTAGAAAAGCATATGCCCAAGAGTTAATTAGTACAGAAGAGTATGAACAAGCATATAAAGATTTCATGGAATTTGAAGCATACTATACAGAACAAGTAGCTAAAATAGAACAAGAAACTGGAAGAACAGTTGAATTTGCAACACAATCATTTGCAGCTATCCATAAAGATGCTACTGATACAATGTCTGCTTCACAAGAAGATTATTTAAATAAATTAGGACAATTAGAAGATAGCCAACAATTATTAGCAGATATATTAGATGAAGGTGCAAGTAGAAGCGAATTAATGCAATTATTAGAAAATGAAACTTTTAGCGATTTTCAAGGTGATATTAGAAATACATCAGAAGTTGTTGAATATTTAACTAATAAAGTATCTAATTTACAAACAGAAGTTGATAGTGTAGATACTACTAAATTCTCTGACTTAAATGACAATATAAACAATATCAACGGAGAAAATGCTACAATGTCTATAAAAGAAGCTAACGAAGAGTATATCAAACAATTAAATACAATCAATGATATTAAAGATTTATTAGATAGTATTACTGAAAATGGATATACTTTAGAAATAGCAACAGATGCATTGGATAGTGGATTCTTAGATGACTTTACTGGTAGCATTGAAGATGCTAGTGCTGTTCAAGACCATTTAAATCAAAAAATTGCAGAAGCTCAACAAATAGCTAACACTGCATATTATAATATGATGAAAGATGATGAAAACTTCTGGAATACAAAAATGAAAAATTCAGAAGCATGGAAAACACATGAACAACAAGTTCAAAATGATATTGTCAATTTAACTGCTAAAGCTTTAGGTGTTCAAGAAACAGACTTTGCTAACTTTATTAATACAAAAGGTGGATTTAGACAAACAGATTACTCTAATGCAAACACTATGGCACAAGCAGAAAATAATTTACAATCTAACTTAATGTCTCAAATAATAAATTATGCTTCTCAAATGACTAATAGCAAAGCTTCATATAGACAAACAGATATGAGTAACGTTATACAATTCTTAAATACTCAGGGTGCTAAAGAAGCTAAAACAGTGCAAGAATTAATTGATTTATGGGCTAAATTCTATGACGCTAAAAAGAAATCTATACAAGCAGAAATAAATGATTATAATAAACGTACACAAGAACTAATGAAAAGCACAGGTGCTATGATGGAAGAAGAAGCATGGTTGGATGACGGTGCTTTAAAACATGGTATTTTAAATGCAACTAAAAAATTAACTAATTTAGAAATAGATAATACAGCAATGACGAATTATTTTGCAGGATTAAGTGCTTGGTTTGATGGAGTAGGTGGCGGAGTAGGTCAAAACTTTGTTGGAGGTGGTGGAGTAGGAGGAAGTCTAGGAAATAGTAGACCTTCTACTAGCACTGTTGGTTCTGGTGGTTCTGGTTCTAAACCTTCAAGTGGTTCTGGAAGTGGAAGTGGTTCAGAGAAAACAGTAGAAGATATGGAATTAGAAATTGACCGTTATTATGCACTTCAAGATGCTATTGAAAATGTAAATAAAGCGTTAGCTAAAAACCAAGCTTTACAAGAAAACGTAACAACTAAAGCAGAATACAAAAAATTAATTGAAGAAGAAATTGATTTAACGAACCAAAAAATTAAAGCATTAGAAAATCTAAGAAGAGAACAAGAAAGAGAACGTGATGAATTAAAAGCATCTCTTAAATCAAATGGATTTACATTTGATGGTAATAACAACATCACAAACTATGCTAATCGTTTAAGACAATTACAAAATTGGGCAAATGGTATCACTAATCCAGACCAAAAAGAAGCGGCGATTGCACAAGTTAATGCAATTAAAGAAATGGTAGATAAATACACTGAACTTGAAGATTCTACAATTCCTTCAACAAC
>JBGVIL010000145.1:0-38941 GCA_045123185.1 Bacilli bacterium
TTTAATACATAAAAAATCAAACCCCATCAATTAGGTGGGGTTTTTTTCTATTATTACTTAGTATAAAACAATCTATTAGTATAGCTATTTTATTTTTTATCATTAAACGTTATATCTAACATTACTTGTTTATAATTATCACCAAGTAATTTTTTATTAGAAATAATATTACTATTATTTACAAAATATTTAATATTATTACTTCCTTCAAATGGTGCAGTTCGAACTTTACTTAGTGTTGAAGGTATTTTGACATATTCAAGATTTGGACAATTAGCGAATGCATTTGAGCCAATCTCTTTTACACCTTCAGAAATAGTTAACGTTTTTAAAGTAGCATTATTATAAAAAGCTCTTTGAGAAATCTTAGTTACTTTTCTTCCATCAATAATGTCTGGAATAACAATATTTTCACCATAACCACCAGTAATTACGACTTGATCAAATAAGTAATAATATGTTAATTCATTATGTTGAATTTTCACAACAATATCTTTAACTAAGAATGATAATGTTGAAAATACACATATTGCAAGAACTACTACAATTCTTCTTTGATTATGTCTTTTAAAGTAGTTTGGTAAGAATAATGCAGCTTGTTTAGGTTTCAAAGCTTTTCTTAATTGTTGGTAATATTGTTGTTTTTCAATATCTGTTTGAATAGTCGAAGGAACACGTCCAACATTGATCAAAGAATATATTTTTTTAAACATAATACCATATGCTACTGCATTTAAAGCTATTATTAAAATAGCTGATGTTAAACTACTAAATGTTAAAGTCCAGAAACAAATTAATGTTACTAAAAGAACAAACATACCTGAAATAATCAGTTTTGCTATTTCTTTTTTAAAATATGACTTTTGAACTTTCTTAATCTCAGCTTCATAGTTATCATCAACAACTAAGTTATTATTTATAACATTAAAATAATAATTATAAAGTTTATGTTTTACAGCACGAGGTGCATATAAAAAGCATTTTCTAAAATAATAACTTTCAATCGGATTAATAACTTTATTCTTTAATTCAGTTTCATTAGAAATATTATGTTTAATAAGATATAATAACCACCATTCAACATAATCCATTGGAACAGTATCTAGTTTTTCATAAAGAATTTCTTTTGCTTGATCAAATTCTTTATTCTTTAACATTTCAAATAAATCATCATGATTAGGCGCAGATTGAATTATTTTTTCATTAGTCTTACGAATAAAACGGACAGATTTATTAAGTTCCACACATAATTTTTCAAAATCAGTTTTCTTGTAAAAACGCAATTGACTAATTGGAAGTGATTCAATATTATCTAGTTCATCACAAACAATCATCATACGATCATTAATTGTTGATTTTAATTCTTCTTTAGAAAAATAGTTCATCCAAATATTTCTAAATAAATTATCATTTAAATGTTCAAAGCTTGATGATATAACGACTAAATGATTTGATAAATTATTAATCGAATATACTTGTTTTGAAAATTCATAATTTAGACCAAGATTAAACAATTCATCAGTTATTATTAATTTAACTTGTTTTTCAGCAAACTTACTTTGAATATTCAATGCTATTTCTAAATCTTCTTTTGCTTTAGGGTTATTACTACTTGTATCGACTAGTAAAGTAACATCCATTGGAACTTCATTAATAATATCTTTTTGAATATTTCTTTGATATTGATCAATATTGTTAACAATTTGATGTAAAACTTCTTTTGTATTTGCATCAGCAAGTTCCATCATCTTTAGATAGTTTTCATTAACAACAATTGGTTCATCCATAATGTTTAAACAAACCATTTCATATTCAAGTTTATCATTTAAATTATAAATAACACCAAATTGAGATAAAAGTTTTCCAAAATAAGGATAATAGTCTTCAATTTGTAAATTATGATAATTTTTAATTAATTTATCATATAAATTAAATGCACGATGAAATTGCCCATCAATATTATATTCTGTAGCTTTATTCACGCGATTTAACATATTATGAAAAGTATCTGAGTTAATCTTCGGATCATCAGTTGTCATAAAGTATGGTAGTGGTATTAAACTATTACAACTTGGACAACTAGCAAGATTTTGATGTTCTGTAATAACAACAGTTCCACCACATTTATGACAAATAAATGTTTTCTTTTCTGTTTCCAAAGTTTCACCTCCTTTTTATAATAAAACGTTGTGTTTCCACAACGTTTATAATACTAGATACTCATGATTGATTGTTCTTTATCTTTTGCAAGTTTATCAATCTCAGCAATATATTTATCAGTAAGTTTTTGAGTTTCATCAGAATATTGACGTAATGAATCTTCTGAAATTAAGCTATCTTTTTCAAGTTTCTTTAATCCATCAATAACATCACGACGAATGTTTCTAATTGCAACTTTGTTATCTTCTGCTAATTTCTTAACAGTTTTAACTAAGTCTTTTCTTGTTGCTTCGTTTAGCGGTGGAATTGGGATACGTACGATATCTCCATCGTTACCTGGATTTAAACCAAGGTCAGCAGTAAGAATCGCTTTTTCGATTGTTTTTACTAATGATTTATCGTATGGTTTAACAGTGATAGTTTGAGAGTCAGGAGCACTGATACTAGCAACTTGATATAATGGTGTAGCAACTCCCCAATAATCAACTTGAATTCCATTTAAAATGGCAGGGTTAGCTTTACCTGTACGAACAGCAGAGAATTCTTTATTTAAAGATTCTAAGCTTTTCTTCATTTTTTCTTCGCCAGCAGTTAATAATTGTTTTGGCATATTTTTTCTCCTTTATATTATTCTATTACAGTACCAATTTCTGGATTTGTAAGTACTTTAAGAATGTTCCCTTCTTTGTTCATATCAAATACGATTGTTTTAATATGATTTTCTTCACAAAGAACAGACGCTGTTAAATCAATGACATGTAATCGATAATTTAACATTTCTTGATAAGTTAGTTTAGTAAAACGTTTTGCAGATGGGTTAGTTCTAGGATCACTATCATAAACACCATCAACACCATTTTTAGCCATTAAAATAACTTCCGCTCCAACTTCACCTGCACGTAATGCTGCAGTGCTGTCAGTTGTAAAGAATGGGTTTCCAGTTCCGCCAGCAAATATTACTACGTAACCTTCTTCCAAATATTTAATAGCTCGTTCTCTTGTGTAATATTCAGCAAATTTATTTGCTTCAACAGCACATAAAGATACCGCTTTTACACCAATAGTTTTTAAGATATTTTCTAAGGCTAAAGAATTAATAATTGTTCCAACCATACCGATGTTATCAGCAGCAGCTTTTGGCATACCAAATTCAACAGTATCACGACCACGCCAGATATTTCCAGCACCAGTAACAATTCCGATTTCGTAACCAAGTTCAACTAACTTTTTGATATCTTCAGCAATCTTTTTAACACTTTGTGCATCAACTCCGAAACGATTAGTTCCAGCTAATGCTTCTCCGCTTAGTTTTACAATTATTCTTTTCATAGAGCCTACCTTATTTTTTTATTAATTATTTTAAAGCAGCTTGTGCAGCAGCAGCAACTTCAGCAGCAAAATCGTCTTGGCGTTTTTCCATACCTTCACCAACTTCAAAACGAGTGAAGCTAACGATTGCAGATTTTTTGCTTGCTAAGAATTGTTCAACAGTCATACCTGGATCTTTAACATAAGCTTGGTCTAATAAGCAAACTTCTTTTAATCCTTTATTAACTTTACCTTCTACAATTTTAACTAATGCAGCTTCTGGTTTACCAGCTAATTTTTCATCATTTTTACATAATTCCATTTGAATATGAGTTTCTTTTTCAATGTAATCAGCAGGTACATCTTTTTTAGAAACGTATAGAGGTTTTGTAGCAGTTACATGCATACTTAAATCTCTAGCTAATTCAGTATCATCACCTTCAACTACACAAACAGTAGCGATTTTTCCGCCCATATGTTTGTAGAATCCAAAAGATTGATTATCATTTTTAGTGATTCTTTGTACACGACGGAAACTAATTTTTTCACCGATTGTAGCAGTAGCATTAACGATTAATTCTTCACCACCATTAGCAAGAACAGCTTCTGTAGATTCAGCATTATGTTTAACACATAAAGCACCAATTTCTTGTAATAAAGTAATGAATTTTTCATTTTTAGCAACGAAGTCAGTTTCAGAGTTTAATTCGAATAAGTAAGCAGCATTACCTTCGATAGCAACTTCACATAAACCTTCAGCAGCAATTCTACTTTGTTTTTTAGCAGCTTTTGCAATACCTTTTTCTCTTAGCCAGTCAACAGCTGCTTCAATATTACCTTCACATTCAGTTAAGGCTTTTTTGCAGTCCATCATACCAGCGCCAGTTTTTTCTCTTAATTCTTTTACTAATGCAGCAGTAATCATTTTTACACCTCTTAATTATTCTTCATTTTTAACTTCTGCAGCAACTACTTCTTCTTTAGCTTCTACAGGTACTTCTTGAGCAACTTCAGCTTTAGGTGCTCTTTCTTGTCTTGGTCTTGGAGCTCTTCTTTCTTTTTTAGCTGGTTTTTGTTCTTTAACTTCTTCAACTTCTTCTTTTGGTAAAGTGTAAGGTTCAACAGCACCACCGTTACCTTCGATAACAGCATTTGCCATAATACCAACAACTAATTTAACAGCTCTAACACCATCGTCATTTCCAGGGATTACATAATCAACGTCATCTGGATCACAGTTAGTATCTACTAGTCCGAATACAGGAATACCTAATCTTCTAGCTTCTGCAACTGCATTGTGTTCAGTTTTAGGGTCAACTACGAATAATGCACCTGGTAAAGATTGCATATTTTTAATACCACCAAAGAAAGCTTCTAAACGTTCTTGTTCTTTCTTGATAGCGATAACTTCTTTTTTAGGTAACATTTCAAATGTTCCATCTTCAGCCATTTTTTCATAACGGTGAAGTTTAGCAATTGATCTTCTTAATGTTTTAAAGTTAGTCATTGTTCCACCAAGCCAACGTTTATCAACATAATATTGTTCACAACGAGTAGCTTCTTCTTTAATAACATCTTGAATTTGTTTTCTTGTACCAACGAATAATACTTTATTGTTGTTACGAACTACATCAACTAAAGCAGCATAAGCTTCTTCAATTTTGTCTGCAGTTTTTTGAAGGTCAATGATGTATACACCATTTCTTTCTCCAAAAATATACTCTTTCATTTTAGGGTTCCAACGGCGAGTATGATGACCGAAATGAACTCCTGCTTCTAATAAGTCTTTCATTGTAATTACTGACATTTCTTTTTTCCTCCAATTTTGTCATTTAATTTTTGGCCGCCATCGTGATCAACGCTATAAAGCCACGATTTTATCGCAGAGGGCTTATAACTCCCACTTTGTGTGTATTTATTTTTTGCCATTACATATTGTATCACAAACAGTCTTTTTTAGCAACTGATTTGTTACTTTTTTATTTGCAAGTATAAATTTACTTTATTTTATACTTTTAAACCTTGTTTCTTACTTGATGATTATTTCCTACTTTCTTATTAGTGTAACAAAGCTTAAACCATCATGTTCTTCTTCTTCATCAATAATATCAAAGCCAAATTTTTGATAAAATTTCAAATTATTTTCTTCTTGTTTAATTGTATCAGCATACCAAATTTTAACTTCCGGATGGTTATCTAAGAACATTTGGAACGCTTTAGAACCATATCCAAGATGAGAATATTTTGGGTGAACATAGAATTGAGCAATCTTCCAAGTTGCTTCTTCTTCTAACATAAAACCAAAAATTCCCCCAATTACTTCGCCATCTACCATGATTTTTTGATAATCACCTAGACGATATTTAATGTTAAATTCCATACGATGAAGTGTCATATTACATGGATCTGCATCAAATTTTCCATACTTTACAGAGTATTTTTCAAAAGCTAAACGCTGTAAATTTAACATTGTTTTTGCATCAATTAGCTTAACTTTTTCCAGTTTTACACTAGTAGATCCTGTTCCACCAACTCTAATACCTTCGCTATCATCGTCATCAACAACATTATAAACTTGAAAAATACCTTGAGCAATTCCTTCTCCTTTAGAGAAGCTCCATGTTTTGTCACCAATGTTACGAAGTGCAACACAAATATGTCCTTCATTTGTTGGATTATCAACATAGTCAGCATCGATTATACCGACACCATTTTTTAAAATTATATCTTTTTTGATACCAAAACTACTGCGAATGTAAACTCCTAAAAACTCATTTTCTGGTAAGTATACTTTGATTCCAGTAGGTACAATTATTGAATCATTTGGCTCTAACACAAAATCAATAGGTGAAAAGATATCATAACCTGCGCTATATTTAGTACTTCTTTTTGGTAATTTTACTTCGTTATAAATCTTTTCAACAACTTCATTAGGAAAGCCCTCGAAGCTTTTTTTAAATGATTCAAAACTTATTTTTTCAAACATTCTTTTACTCATGTTTATTCTCCTTTTGTTGTCTTGGATGATGTTCCATATATGCTTTCATTGTTTGTTCAAGTGACACATGTGTATAGATTTGAGTAGTTGACATATTAACATGTCCTAACATTTCTTGTACACTTCTTAAGTCTGCACCACCATCTAATAGATGAGTTGCAAAAGTATGTCTCAACATATGGGGTGAAATTTTAAACGTATCTGATGTTTTGTCAATAATATTATTTAAAATAACGCGTACCCCTCTAGTTGTTAGTGGCCCACCATGATGATTAAGCAAGAAGATTTCTTCTTTTTTATTTTCAGCATTTTTAAGTAAACTAACTCTACCAACTTCGTTATAGATATGGATTGCTTCTATCGATTTATCACTAAGTGGAACATAACGTTCTTTTGAACCTTTTCCATACACTTTAACCATCTTATTAGCAAAATCAAAATTTTTAAATTTCAAACTACATAATTCACTTACACGAAGTCCCGAACCATATAAAAGTTCTAATATTGCCATATCACGCATTCCCAGTGGTTTATTCTTATCGATCACTTGAAACATTGCGTTAATTTCATCTTTTTGTAAAAAATGAGGTAGCGTTTTTTCAGCTTTTACTGATTGAACTTCATCAAATGGATTATCTTCACAAACTTTTCTTTCTTTCATATGACGATAAAATCCTCGAAGTGAAGAAAGTTTTCGATTGATAGATCGCTTGGAAAAATTGTTTGAAAGATATGAAATATAATATCTTGAAATATTATTTGTCGATAAATTCAAAAGATCACCAAAATTTTGACCTTTTACGAATTCATTGAAATCATGAATATCTTTTAAATAATTTGATACTGTATAGTCAGAATATGAACGTTCAACTAATAAGTAGTTTTCATACATAATGATTGCATCTTGAACACTTGTCTGATTAACTTTTTTAGGAGCAACCGATACTACTTTATTCTTCGTTCTCTTTCGCACAGTTTTCTCCTTTTATTTCTTCTAATAAATTATTTAATTCTTCTAAAGCACGTTCAGCATATTTTGCTTTACGACTCTTTTTATATATTTTACCAACTAACTCTTCGAAAATACCAAAGTTAGCGTTCATTGGTACAAAATCAGTTACACTAGGATTAGCAACATAACAAGAAAGTGAACCAATTGATGTTTTGTTATTTAATTTTAGAAGTTCTTTTCCTTCTAAAAATCTAGTCATATTAATGCCTGCAATAAGACCACTTGCTGCAGATTCAACGTAGCCTTCCACACCTGTCATTTGACCGGCGAAGAATAGATTAGGTCGAGTTCTAAATTGGAATCCAACATTTAATAGTTTCGGTGATTGAATGTAAGTATTTCGATGCATTACACCATATCTTACAATATTAGCATTTTCAAGACCAGGAATTAATGACAATAATTCTTTTTGTGCACCAAACTTAAGATGTGTTTGAAAACCAACAAGATTATATAATGTTTTACTAGCATTATCTTGACGTAGTTGAACAACCGCATATGGCCATCTGCCAGTTCTAGGATCATCAAGTCCTACTGGTTTCATCGGACCAAATAACAATGTTTGACGTCCACGTTTAGCCATATCTTCGATTGGCATACAACCTTCAAAAACTTTCATTTCGAATTCTTTTGGAATAACGCATTCAGCATTAATCAAATAATCATAAAATTTATTAAATTCTTCTTCTGTCATTGGACAGTTAAGATATGATGCTTCACCTTTATTATAACGTGAGGCTAAAAATACTTTATTCATATCTATCGAATCATATGTAACAATTGGTGCAACAGCATCATAGAAATATAAATGATCACTTCCAATTAGTTTGGAAATTTCTTCATGTAAACCATCACTTGTTAGTGGACCACTTGCAATAATGACTGGTCCATCTGGAATTGTTAGAACTTCTTCATTGATAATTTCAATATTTTCCATTTGAGATAATTTATTAGTAATGTATTCACTAAACAAAGTTCTATCAACTGCTAAAGCACCACCAGCTTCAACTTTAGTTGCATCAGCTGCTTCCATAATAATAGATCCAATTCTTCGCATTTCTTCTTTCAATAATCCAACCGCATTTTCTACAGAAGCTGCGCGTAATGAATTACTACAAATAAGTTCTGCAAATCCACTTGTCGTATGAGCACTAGTCATCTTTTTAGGTCGCATTTCATATAGTTTAACTTGATATCCTCTTTTTGCAAGTTGATATGCAGCTTCACTTCCTGCAAGACCTGCACCAATTACTGTTACTATTTTTTCCATAATATTCCTCTTTATTTTATATTACCTTATTATATCACAAATTTAGATTTTTAACAATACTTTTATTTAAGATTAAAAAGATGCGAACATTTGTTCGCATCTTTGCTATATTTTTATACGCATATTTGGACTAATATTTAACTCTAAAATCTTTTCTGCACTTAGTCCTGTTTCTTCACAGATCGATTTTACGGAATCTCCGCTTTTAACCAAATAACTTCTTTCATTAGTTGGATATAAGATTCTTTGATTTTCTTCTAAAACTACCTTGCCAAAATCATTATACGCACCTAACGTTTGAATTGGCACACCTACTTTATTAGATATCTTTTCCATCGTATCACCATTTTTAGTAAAATATTCTAATAACGTGATATCTAAAGTCTTTGAATGAGTAGGTACTAATAATACTTGATTTGGATATAATACATTAGTAGTTAACATATTAATATCCGTAAGATCTGCAACCGTCGTTTTAAACTCTTTTGCGATAGTATACAAACTATCTTTTGGTTTTACTACATACTCCTCATACACGACTTCATTTGTTTGATATTGCATTTAATCATTCCTTTCATAACATCATATGAAAGAATATGATATTTGTATAGGCAATAAACTAGTTAATTGATTATCTAATGAAACGTTTACGACAAAAAAAGAGACTAATGTCTTGAATAAATATAATCATTGTTTACATTTGATTATGTTTATCCTAAAATTAGTCTCTATTCTTTATTATATCCTATTTTTTAGCAGCAGGTGACAATTCTTTTTTCAACATTTCTACAAATTCTTCATAAGAAAGAGTAGTAGATTTTTGTTCACCATGAACACGATAAGTAATTAATCCTTCTTGTGTTTCTTTATCACCAAGAACTAAAGTATAAGGGATCTTACTAGTTTGAGCTTCACGAATCTTGTAATTCATTTTTTCATTTCTATCATCGATTGATGCACGAATACCTAATGCTTGTAATTTTGCTAAAACTTCTTTGGCATATTCTAAATGATATAAATTATTAACTGGAATTACCTTGATTTGTTCAGGAGCAAGCCATAATGGGAATACACCAGCATAGTGTTCAATTAGGATACCAATAAATCTTTCGATTGAACCAAATAATGCTCTATGTAACATAATTGGACGAACCTTTTCTCCTGATTCGGAAATATAAGTTAAATCAAATCTTTCGGGCAAGTTCATATCTAATTGGATTGTACCACATTGCCAAATTCTATTCATTGAGTCTTTTAATTTAAAGTCAAGTTTTGGACCATAGAATGCTCCATCACCTGGATTTAAAATAAATTTAATACCTTTCTTTTCCATTGCACTTGCTAAAGCACTTTCAGCCTTATCCCATGTAGCAATTTCACCAATGTATTTATCTAATGGTCTAGTTGATAATTCAATATGATATTCTAAGTTAAATACTTTATAAACGTAATCATATAAATCAATTAAACGACCAATTTCTGCTTCAATTTGATCTTCTGTAATAAAGATGTGCGCATCATCTTGAGTAAAGTTACGAACTCTAAATAAACCGTTTAATGCACCACTTGCTTCATGACGATGAACAAGTCCTAATTCTCCAATACGTAATGGGAAATCACGATAAGAATGAATACTATTTTTGTATACTAACATTCCACCTGGACAGTTCATAGGTTTAATCGCAAATTCTTTTTCATCAATCGATGAAGTATACATATTTTCTTTATAATTATACCAGTGTCCTGATGTTTCCCAAAGTTCTTTATTTAACATAATTGGTGTTTGAACAAATTGGTAACCTTCTTTAGTATGAATATCAAACCAGAAGTTTTCAAGATTTCTTCTTAAGATCATACCTTTAGGCAACCAGAAAGGGAATCCTGGACCATATTCGCTCATCATGAATAAGTCTAATTCACGACCTAGTTTTCTATGGTCACGTTTTTTACGTTCTTCAATAATTTCTAAATGTGCTTTAAGTTCTGATTCTTTCATGAAACAAGTACCATAAATTCTTTGTAATTGTTCACGTTTAGCATCTCCACGCCAGTATGCACCACTAACGCTTAAAAGCTTAAAGTTTTTAAGCCATTTAGTACTTGACACATGTGGTCCACGACAAAGATCCATAAAGTTTCCTTGTTGGTAAACGCTAATAACTGCATCACTTTCAAGTTCATTAATTAATTCTAATTTATATTTATCATCTTTAAATAGTTCCAGAGCTTCTTCTTTTGAAACAACACGTCTTTCGATTTCAGCATTACCTTCAGCAATTGCTTTCATTTTCTTTTCGATTTTTACTAAATCTTCTTCAGTAAGTTTTACGTCACCTAAATCTAAGTCATAATAAAAACCTTCATCAATTGCAGGTCCTACACCAAACATAGCATGTGGATAAAGTTCTTTAATTGCTTGTGCAAGTAAATGTGCACATGAATGGTTAAGTAAAGGTTCCATTCCTTTTGCATCACCTGTAATTAATTCAATAGCAGCATCACCTTCAATTGGTGCTTTTAAGTCTTTAAGTTCACCATTCAGTTTAACTGCTAAACATTTTTTTACTAAACTAACAGAAATTGATTGAGCAACTTCAACAGCTGTTGTACCTTCAACATATTCTCTAATTGAACCATCTGGGAATGTAATTTTAATCATATTTGCCTCCTATAAATAAAAAAGTCCTCTTTCTATACAATAGAAAAAGGACGAAATATCTTCCGTGGTACCACCTTAATTTACTAACAATCGTTAGCCTCTAACAACTATAACGGGTTGACCCGGCACCTGTTTTCACAGAGCAGTTCATAGGGAGTAACTATTTAGCCTATTTTGACTTTTTTCACTATCAAGTCTCACTAATAAAACGGTTTTAAATAATCATATCCTAATCATCACTTTTCTAATATTATACTATATTTTTTATAATTTGTAAAGAATTATGTAAATTCTAATTACTTATTTTTATCATTAAATATTTCAGAACTAGGTTTTATATAAAGTAAATTGATATCGTCTTTTTTATAAACTTGATATATAGATTCATCAATATCTGGTATATCTAAAGAATCTATTCTTTCCATATTTATGATTATTTCTTCAAAATCAGCTGATCCTGACTTTTCTGTTTTTTCTCTATAACTGAATTTTAAAATATCAAGGTCATAATTTAAAAAATAATGATAAGTTTGAATTTTTAGTTGTCCATTCTCAAAATGAGATTTACTATTAACTAATTCAAAAACAACTTGACCTTTTTCCGATTCAAAATAGTAAGAGGTTAATCTATATAAATCAGAAAACTCGTTTTCAATTATTTCTGAATCAAATTGTTTTTCAGTTATAATCTTAATTGGAAAAACAATAGTAGGATTTTGAATAATGTCTAATTGTACAGTCGCATTTTCTAACTCAAATTTTGATAGTTCTAAAGATTTAAGATATTCGGGATTTTCATTTGTTTTTTCATATGATTTAAAATATAATGATTTGTTATAATATGTTAAATATTCAGTTTTACGAGTTTCACAACCTGTACTATTTTCTAATAGACTTTTAATGACATTTCCATTAAAATTATCTAAAGAATAAGTACTATTATCACTTAATACCATTTCCAGATTTAAATACATTTTTTCTGTTAACAAGCTATCTTGGTTATTTAAAACCCGATAATAATCATATTGATAAAGCCCCTCACCCATTGAAAGACTTTCTAAAGTTGTTTCTTCTAATCTTTTTTGAAAGTATTCAACCGGAGTAAGCTTTTCATATTTTTTTGTACATGACATTAAGTTAACTGTAAATAAAAAAATTAGTACTAAAGAAATTAATTTAGAAAATTTCATATTATTCTTTATCTCCTTCCAATTCATTTTCTTTTTTTAATGGAATAGGATTAAAGCCAACATTACAACGTCCATTACATAATAAACAGTAATCTGAATTTGATGATTTAACATGTCCAAGCATTTTACTATAACCGCAGAGACAAAAAGAAAGATGAGTGTTATTATTAAACCAAACATATTTATAATACACATGTTCATGTATTTTATCTTGTGGTTCTTCATATATAGTGTAACTTAAATTTTGCATTGCATCAAAACTAGAACCACAAATTCTTAGATAGTATTTATCTCCAGGATTTGCTTTAATAATTATATAAGCAATATTAATAATACTGTCGATTTGTTTTTCACCATCCTTTTCTACATAAACATATTCGATTTGATTTGGAACAAATTTACACAGCATATTTGTTTCATCATAACCCAAAACAACGGAATTAAAAAATTGAATTTCAAAATTACTTTTGCAATCAAAGATTATATAATAATCTTTTTGCGATTCAGACTCAAACAATAACCATTCATAATCACCAAGTTCTAAAGGATCAACATCCCCTCTTTCATTCATAATTATAGGTTCTCGTATCACATTTTCAAAATCACTTGCAAGAATCAAATTTCCATAATCAATATCCAATCCGCATAATCCATATATTTTTCCACTATGGCAATTTCCATTATAATCATATGTGTAACTTGATAAATAATCATCTTTATAAGCAAAGCCAATGCTTGACGAAATTACTTCGTAACTTGCCGAAAATGATACTTTGTATTTTATATTATTGGGAATTAAATTCTCATTTTCTTTTATTACTTTAAAATATATTGGGATGCATAACACATCATCCCCCCAACTTTCTGTTACACTAGCAAGAATCTGCATTGCATTATGATATACTTCTTTTTCTACATAATCACTAGGTAATTGACTTTGAATAAGATGTTCAAACAAATCTAAATCCGATTCATTTAATTCTTCATAAAACAGTTCAATAGTTTCTACAGCAACATCCGTATCAATTGAAAAACATTTTAAAACCGTACAAATTATTTCTAAACCACCCCTCGCATAGTTCATACGAGCCTCAACATTTAGTTTTATTTTTCGATAATTAGTAATCACTTGGCCAGTTTCATCATACAAATAATGAAAAAATGAAAACATACAATCAATAATATCTTTATCCCAAATATAGTATTTGGCAGCCAACATTTTGTTATTAGGATTCATCTCATAAATATCAGTTAACATATGATCATAAATACTCAAATCATAATCTCTTGATGAATAATAACAAATAGCATCTGTATTACAAAGGGCCTCTTTTGAATCAAAAGGAATGTAATCTGCAATCCATAATGCACCTGATAAATTTTTATTATATTTTAAATCAGGAATATATTCAACAGAGAGGCTTGAAGCATTTTTAAAAGAGCAATTTAAAGAATAATTAATAATGTTGTCACCATAGTTATTTGCCTGAATATTTATAATAATTACGTACAAACCAGGTTTTAATATTTGCTTGAATTCTTTTTCACAATTAGTCGAATAATCATTATAAACATCACTGTAATTTTTAATAGCCTCATTAGAATCATTTAATGTATCATAATCTATATAATAAATACAAAAATCAAAAGGAATAGTTAAACTATCAATATTCAAATTGATAGTAACATTGTAATCTGATACTATACTAAAATAATACATGTCGTTATCACAATATCTTGAATCTAAATATCCTGATATAAAAGTATCCCAATCAACTCCATTGTAACATTCATCATAAGAAATATTTGTAGCGTCTTCTAGAACATCATTGGGTTCAACAGTACTTTCATCTACATAAACGACATTTGACATTATTTGTGGTCTTTCAATAAGATTAGTAGTAAAACCACAAAAAAGAGAAATAAATTCAAATAAAAAATTTATAAACATAACATTAACCCCACAATCCATTTATATTCATAAAAATATCTTTTATAGATAAATTTGTATTAAGTTCATCAACGTTATTTTCAACGTTTTTAGGAATTTCAATTGAAACTTCTTTAGACGGATAGATAATTAATGTATAAGTTTTTTTAGTAATTGTATTGATTATCGAACTTCCTTTAGTACGTCCTTCATACGATATTTGATATTTTAGTAGGTTCAAATCTTTGTCAAAATGAAACTCCATCTCAGCATAACGTGGATCAAATTGAATGATTTTTTTATAAACAATTAAATTATCAGATTCATATGTTTCTACGTAAGAATAATTACCAAGAATAACAAAATCTTGAGATATATTATTAGTGAAAGGTCCAATTGCTGTTTGATTCTTAATTATAAAATCATTCGTAATAAAATACTTATTATTCTCTTCACTATGTGAATAATAATAATAATTTTTCATATGATTATAGTATTGTATTCCGTCACTCATTTCTTCACTAATACTAATTCTTAAAGAATCATTATAGATTTTTTTAGCATAGAACTTATTTACGTTCATTGTAGGATTATTAGAATGTTCGTCCGTAAAAAAATCAATATAACAATTTACGTTAATATGTTTATATTTGATACTAGAAGAAGAGTATTCATTTTCATAATATTGTGCTTCATACCAACCATTATTCCAACATAAATGATTAGGATACTTTTGTTCTAATAGTTCTAATAAATCATTAACCTGATCTTTAATACCTTTATTATCTTTTTGACACGAAGTTAAAAAACACAAAAGTACTATTAAAATAATTGTAATAAATTTTCTTTTCATTTTACCATACCTCCTAAATAATTATTATCGATAGTTTTTATCTTTTAATTCAACAAAATCAACTAATGTTTTAATGCGTTCATAAACACGAACAGCTTTTTGTGCATCTATTTCTTTTGAACTTTCAGATAAATGATCAAGTATTGCTTTTTGATCTAAGTTAGATGTAATAAATAGTGGTTTTTTATTAACCATTCGGTATTGTAAGATAGGAAGTAATACTTCATCACGAATAAAATTAGTATTACTTTCTCCACCAAAATCATCTAAGATTAAGATTGGAACTCTTTTTAATTCATTAACTAACTGATCAATTCCCCCAGTTAATACCATTGATTTAATTTTTCTTACTAAATCTGGATAATAAACAAAAGCTACATCAATGCCTTTATTTGCAAGTTCAACCGCAAGATACGCAACAATATAACTTTTACCTTGTCCACATTCTCCATAAACATATAAACCTTTTTGTTTAGGATTTTCTTCGTATGTTTCTAAAAATCTTTTGATTTCTTTTAAAACAGTACGACGATTTGTATTAATAAATAAATCATTACCATATTCGCTAAAGCTAGTTCCATATAAATGAAGTGATTCGTTTACACTATGTTCTTCATCAAATTCTTGTTGATATTTACATGGAACATAATCGATGTCAATATAGATTCCTTCTTTATCTAAAACAGGTTCTAATCCAATTCTAGTTTGTTTACAACTTGCAAGACCTGGACAATTTTCACATAAACCTTTTTTATTAAAGTAAGCCATAAAGATTTCAACATACTTTTCAAATTCTTCAGGTGTAACTTTATATTCATCAATAAAATCTTTAATATCTTGATCTTGTAACATTTTATTTACATAAGTACGATATGCTACATCATTATATACAAATTTCTTCATAAGCTTATTAGTCTTTCTTATTATTAAAGAACTCTTCTAAATCATCAAGAGTTTCTTGTTTTGTTTCAACTGGTTTTTTCTTATTATGGACTTCTTTTTGAAGATAATCTTGATACCAAGTTGGAACATTCTTTGTTTTATTTTTTGTATTCGGAGTTGTAATTAAATTAAGTGCATCTTCAGTTGATTTAACTCCTTTTCTAATCCAAGTATTAATTATTTTTAAGAAGTAATTATATGATGGAATTTCACCATTTTTAGTATCCATTACATAAATAATTAATACATTTAAAATACCAACCGATATATTAGTTTCAACCAATAGTTTATCAAAAATTTCAATTTCTGAGCCAGTTAGTTTCGTATTATATTTATTTTCAACAAGTTGAGATGGAGTAATAGAATTTAATGTATTAACGAGTTTGTTGTTAGATGTTTGATCTTTCTTAAAGTTTACTTCAAATTTAGGTGTTTCGATCTTTGAGTATGCTTTCTTAACATTAGTTCTTAAAAGTTCAAAATCAACTAATCCATTAATAGTTGATTCAATTGTTGTATTTGCAAGTTCTTCGGTTGATAAACCAAATAACCAAGCTAAACGATTAATCGTTTTGTAAAGGTCAACACTTTCTAAAACTTCTGGTTTAACAATTGATCTTGAACCAACTAAAACTAAATAATATTCGTAATCAAAATGAGGATTATTTACATTAAGTTCTTGAAAAGATGAATTAACCCACCAAGATGACAAGTCTTCATTATTTCTTTCAATACGATATACTTCATCAATTGATTTAGTAACTTTTTCAAATGAATTTAAATCGTAACGATGAGCTAAATATTCACCAGCAAGTTCTTGATAATGTTCACTTCCTACACTATTTTGAAGTAAAGTTGATAATAGATCATCATTAAAGAATTCCCATGGTGTAGGTAATTGTTTAATAAGATAAACATAAACATTTTCATCAAGTGTTTTATTATTATAAACATAAGTATCAAGTAAACCAAGTGCTTCTAACTCATATCTTGCTGTTAAGAAAGAATCAATTGTGTTCATTTTTAATGTTTTCAAAATTGTTTTGTGTTCAATTTCTTTGGATTCAAGTGTTCCAATTCCAACTAATGCATTTAAAGTTTGAAATAAACCACTCGCATCATTAGATAAAATTGGTTGATATAAATCTATAAATAGCTTTTGTTCATAACTATTAAGTGGATGAGTTAAACAAACACTTAATTTGTCTTTTAATGAAACATAATATTCCATATTATTTCTTGTCAACCGTAGTTAGATTTTTGCTTAATTCTTTATAGAAGTTTTCAATTAACTTTAATCCACGACCACAAGCAAGAATATATCTAGTATTTACCTTAATATCGACTGCTTGTTCAAAATAACTAATACTAAATACATTAAAAATCATTTCTTGACGTCTACTATCAACACGAATTTCTTTGTAGTCATCATTTACTTCTTCTACAACAAATCCCATTCTGTTTGCAACATCAATAATTTCACTCTTAATCTTATTGTAATCACCACGATAGTAACGTGTTTTTAATACATGATTTGAATGATTATCACTTGTTTGAAAATCATTACTAAAAAAATCTGCTAATCCCATCTTATTCCTCCATTATATTTTTTATTACTTTATCGATTTCAAAGTATAAGCTATTTAAATCATTATTATTTTTTATAACATATGGTTCAAAGATTCTGTCTTTTGCAAGTTCAACTAATTCATTAATGCTCATACGAATAGAACTTGCTTTTAATGCAGCTTCTTCTGAAACATTATCACGCTTCATAATTCTTTGAATTTGAATGTCTTTATCAACATCAACAATTACCAAATCTGTACATAACGCATCAAAACCACTTTCTAATAATAGTGGTGCAGACACAAACATAAGCTTAGGTTTGGTATTATCTATTATATCAAATTTTTCTAATTTAATTTCATTTATTATAATTTTTTTAATTATTGGATAAACAATATGTTCTAATGTTTTTCTTTTTTCACTATTGTTAAAAATTATTTCCCTTAGTTTTCGTTTGTCTATTAAATTATTTACAACTGCTGTTGGAAAATATTTTTGAATCTTTGTTAATAATTCAGGATAATATTTATTATTAGAATTTAAAATATCTCGGTTGATTTCATCTGCATCAATCACCTTAATATTTTGTTTTCTTAAATAATTAGTGATTTCTGTTTTACCGCTTGCGATTACACCTGTTAGTCCAATTATTTTAATATTATCTTTAAAAGTTTGACAAACTGAACAATAATACGTTCCACGACCAGCAACTCTTGTTTTAATAATTGGAGTACCGCACACTGCGCATGGTTCTTTTTCTTTTGAATGAACTAGTAATGATTGTTGAAAACGACCTGTTACACCTAAACTACTAGTGTAAGATCGAATTGTTGTGCCACCTTGATGAATTGCTGCTTCTAAAACATATTCCGCTGCATCTACAATGTTTTTAACATCTCTAATTGTTAGAGTATTACATTTTGTTTCGGGATGAAACTTTGTCAAGAAACATATTTCATCAGCATAAATATTACCAATACCTGCCATAATTGTTTGATCAAGTAAAGCAGCTTTTAAAGCTCCTTTATATTTGGTAATTTTTTCACAAACTTGATAAAAATCGGTAATATGGTTTGCGTCTTCACCTAATTTTTTTAGTGCTGGATACTTAGCAATTTCATTCATATCAGTAGTATTAAGTAATATAAATTTACCAAATTTACGAGTATCATGATATCTTAATACTTCGTCAGTGTTTAAAATTAGTTCAACATGTTCATGTGGACTTAAAATTTCACTTGGATGTTTAAAATAAAATTTACCTTCCATTCTCAAATGAACTATTAAAGATTTAGTATCTAAAATAAATATTAAATATTTACCCATTCGATTAATTTCTCTAAATGTTTCATTTAATAAACTTTCACAAAATTGAGTTTTATTAACATTTTCTAAAACACCTTCATAGTAAACATTAACCCGAGTAATTCTTTTTCCAATTAGATTCCCTATTAATATTCTTCTAACGGTTTCAACTTCTGGTAGTTCTGGCATGAAATCACCTCTTTTTGTATTATATCATATTTTAATAATTTTGTATAGTTTTATCTAAAAATAAAAAATGATGTAAATAAATTTACATCATTATTTTGTATTTTTCTTAAAGGGCAACAATACATTAGTTTTCTCTGCGTATTCTTTATATGCAGGATATTTCTTTAACAATCTTTTTTCCATTAATGGAATACTAATAAAACTAAACATTAAAAGATTAACAATTGGACCTAATACTAAAACCCAATAGTTTTCTCTAATCGATAACATAAGTAAGAATATTCCAAACCAAAAGATTATTTCACCAAAATAGTTTGGATGACGACTTACTTTCCATAATCCTTTATTAAGAAGTTGATTTGGATATTTCTTACGGTAATATCCTGATTGAATATCTGCGATTAATTCAAATAAAATACCAACAATTGATATTACGATTGCAAGAATCGATGAAACATTAAAATTATTGGTTACAAGGTTATTATTAACTGCTTCAAAATATGCAGCTACTGGTAACATTAATAAATATACAACTAATGTTGGTACTAAGTGGATACCACCTAAATTAATTAACGGCCAAAGTTTAGGATGTTTTTCTTTAAAATGAGTATAACGCCAATCCTGATGAGTTAAATCTTTAAATCTAATTAAACAGTTTAAGGTTAAACGCATTCCCCATAGTTCAATTAACGCTATCATTATATAAGATGTCCAATGAAATGAAGATCCATCAAGTGCTAAAATAATAACCATTACTTGTGGTAAAACACTCCAATACGGATCATAAATTGATGCGTTATCAAAAAACCATGAAAACATAAAAATCACAACTGTTGTCACAACATCCATTATTAAGAATCTTAATAATAAATTCATATCTTGTAATAAATTAAATATATAAAGTCCAACTACGAAAGAAAACGCATATACTAAAAGTAAAATAGTGTAACTTATGAATTTATTTTTTAACATTATTCTAAGCACTCCTTATCTAAATGATAATATAAACCATCTAGATTATATCTTTCTCGATCTTCACCAACAAAGATGTGAACAATAACACTATTTAAATCAACAAAAAACCATTTACTATCATTAGACATTGAGTAACCTTTAACAAGTATACCATGTTTTTCTGCTTCATCTCTTAAGTAACCAACTGCACTCATACCTTGTCTTGATGACGATGCAGTACAAACAACACTATAGTCAAAAAATGGTGTAACACTAGATACATCATAAATAATAACATTTGATAGTACAGCACGATTAATTGATTCAATTGTAAGGTCTAATACTTGATTTTTAAATTTCATTTTCTAACACCTTCTTTTTATAATATTCATAGGCTTTTATTGTGTTTTCTTCAACTAATTCGTTTTTATTTTGAAGCATTTCAATAATACTTTCTAATATTTTATATAAGCCATTATCAAAATCTTCTAATACTAGATTTCTAAAATATTCTGCGTCTTTATAAGTTCTTCCTCGTTCAACAACATCTGCAACATATATTACTTCCATAAACTTAGTCATATTAGCTTTTCCTGTTGTATGGTAATAAATCGCATTAAATATTTCATCACTTATATTATATAATTCACGTGCAAGATGTGCGCCTAGAACAGCATGAATAACATTAGGGTAATTCATATAGTGTTCTATTACTTCTTTAGTTTCATACTTTTCCAACATCTTGACTGAAGTATCAAAATCATATATTTTTGCGATATCATGTAAAAGTCCTGTGATTCTTAATAATTCATTATCAAGACCAAAGTTAAATAAATTATTAAGTTCAACTGAAAACTCACCAACACCAATTGAATGAAGAAATCTTTTTTGATTGTTTTTAAAGTGAACATTAAGTTCTTCTTTTAAATTAAGATAATTCATCATAATCAACCGTTACTTTTACCATTTTTAATGCATTAACATTAATCTTACATTTTCCAACAATATGTAAGAATCCAATACCTGATAGCCAAATATTGACTTGTTCATTTGATTCAAGTTCATAGTTAATACTATCACCATACATATTTTTTTCACTTTCATTAAATGGTGGGACAAGTTTATTAAATACTAAATTATTAAATGCTTTTTCTTTATTTTCGGTCTTAGTTCGATGTATTTCTAATTTATCACTAACATAACAAGAAACAGATGCTTTTTCAGTTTGAATATCAATACTAGCAAGTCCACCTAAGAATAAAGTTTGTTGATCTTTTAATTGATATGTTTTAACTCTAATAAAGTTTTTTGGCACTAATACTTTTAAAGTTTCTAGTGGTGCACATGATAAAACACTTTCTTCATTTAAATATCCTGGTGTATCAATTAAATAACATTCTTCTTTTAAACGGTTTTTACCAACACCAATCTTAATTAAATTTGATGTAGTATTTGCCTGCATTGAAGTAGTTATTAAATCAACAGTTTCAGCATATTTCTTTAAAACTAAATTAACAAATGTTGATTTACCAACCGAAGTCGCACCAATAATATAAATTAAATTATTAGGATATTTTTTATTTAAGCTAGTAAACATTCTGTCCATTATTAAATCAACATTTTTCTCTTTTAAAGAAGAAATAAAGAAAATATTGTGAACATCTAAATTGTATTCTAACGCATTCTTTTGAATCTTTTCTTTTAACTTATTAAGCTTTAAATCTTTAGGATATAAATCACTTTTATTAACTAAAATCCATACGGGATTATTACCAATTAAAGTATCAAGTTTTGGTATAAAACTAGTATAAATGTCCATCGCATCAATCATTAATAAAACAAGTGCTTTTTCATTTTTAATATTTTGTAATAAATTAAAGTAAGTATTATGACGTTCTTTAATTAAATCAGGATTAGTCATTAAAGTAAGATTATCTAAACTATAATCTAAATTATAATGTCTAATAGCATGACATCTTTTACAATATGCGCCTTTATTAATTTCAACACTTACCGGAATGTATCCTGGTTTATTCGGATCTGTTGTTTGAAGTGTTGTTCCACAACCAATACATTTACTCATATATTTCTTCTATCTTTCTATAAATTTCACTATTTGTCTTCTTGATATTTTTAAGAATCTTTTTTTCTCTTAAGCGATTAATTTTTGTATACCATTTTTGTGTTTTCTTATCAATTGTTTTTACTAAGACACTATATAATCCTAGTCTATTAAATCCTAAAATATCTGTAACTAATTGATCACCTAATGCGATAATCAATTCTTTTGATAAATCATTGTCTATTAAAAACTTGTCTAATCTTTTTGGATTTGGCTTTTTCGCATTCGATAAAAATCCATCTATGTTTAATAATTTACTAAAGTGTTCAATACGTTCTTTTTTATTATTTGAAATAAGATAAACTTTAAACCCTATTGTTTTAATAACATTGATTTGTTCAATTAATTCTTTACTTGGCATAGCCATGGTATATGGCGCTAGCGTATTATCTAAATCACTTATAATAATTCGATATCCACTTTCATATAATTTATTAAAGTCAAGATCGTTAAATTTATTAACAACACATTTTGGTGTATACATCTTAATCACCTCTTATCAATATATTATACTAAAATTTAACGATTTTGTCTATTAATACAAGGAGATTTTAAATGATATCTTTATTTAGTTTATTATTACTACCGTTAGTTGGTGCGATAAATTCAGGAAGTTTTCCCGAAGTTTTATCACCAGAAAAAGAATTAGAATTAATTAACATGACAAAATTAGGCGATTTAAACGCCCGTAATGAACTTATTGAACATAACCTTAGATTAGTTGCGCACATCGTCAAAAAGTTTGAAAATACGAAAGAAGATAAAGATGACTTATTATCAATCGGTGCGTTTGGCCTTATTAAAGCAGTTGATTCATACAAATTAGAATCAGGTGTTAAACTTGCAACATACGCATCACGTTGTATTGAAAACGAAATACTAATGCATTTAAGAAGTAATAAAAAAAGAAAAGACGTTACCTCGTTATACACACCAATTGGTGAAGATAAAGAAGGTAACGAAATTAGACTATGTGATATTATCGAAGACCCTTCTCCTTTACTTAGTACTAAACTAATCAAGGAAGAATATGAAACAAAGCTAAAAAAAGCCCTCAATGTTTTAGATGAAAGAGAGCTTGATATCATATCTAGAAGATTTGGTTTAAATGAGACATTTATTGAAACGCAAAAAGAAATCGCAAAATCTTTAAAAATAAGTCGAAGTTATGTATCCAGAATTGAAAAACGTGCACTAACTAAAATATACTTATATATGAAAGAAAATGATTAATGTAATTTGGTTTTGTTTTTATTAATTATTAGTTTTGTCATAAAAACTAATACCGATACCATTAAGATACCAAACGCAACATATAGTATCGTTTTATAATTATCAGTATAACATTCTGTATCTAAACCACAACCAATTAAATTATTTTTAATAATTTCAAAATTAACTGTTTTCGTAGTTTGATTACCACTTGAATCAACTGCTGTTATTACTAATGTATGTTTACCAATTAAATTAATCGGCGTATTTTGATAAATTTCGCCATCTAAAAACACTTCAACATTTACATTATTTTTAAAATTATCAATAACTTCATATTCAACAGTTGAAATATTTAAATACTTTTTATTTTCTTCAATGTTTTTAATAACAACATTTGGTGAAGTAGTATCAATTAGTTCTGTTTCTATAATTACTAGATTACTTTCATTTAACGCTTGGTCGATTACTTTTACTAATAGCTTTAGTCTTTTACTTTGAAATAACAAATCATTAAATTCTTCTTTCGAAATGTTATTATCTTCATACATATATTCATATTTGGTTTCTAGTGGTAATGTAAAGTTATCACTAGTTTTTATTACGTCAATAACCATTGATTCAATATCTGTAAACTCAGTATCATTAATAATTAAGTCACTACTTTTTTCAAGTTTAGGTGGCGTAGTATCAATTAGTTTAATATTAACATCTACTTTTGAACTTTGATTATTAAAACAATCTTTTGAATAAATCACTACATTAATATTATAACTAGTTAATAATTCTTCTTTTACATCAATAACTTCTAAGTCATTGATTAAGTAATAAATTAGAGGATTAGCATCGTAAACATCATAAACCTCAATATAATTAAGTAGATCAAAAGAGTCTATTTCAACATCTTTTATTTTAATTATTTTATCAACCAATATATTTGGTGGTGTTGTGTCATTAATTTTAATTATTTGATGAAATTCATCACTTTCATTTTTGCTAGAGTCAACTGATATTACTTTTATTGTGCCTACTATATTTGTTTTTAAATATTCAAGAAAAGTTTCTTTTGATGGTAAAACATCACCATTTTGTTGATAATAACAAACTTTGATTTGAGGATTGATATCATAATTATCAGAAACACTATAATTATCAAGACAATCAATAGATAAATCAATATCATTAATAACAACTTCTTTTTGACCAGTAATTATTGGTTTTTCTAAATCCAAGATATTGATTGCTTTTGTCAAAATAACACACGAAGAATTAGTAAAATCATAGACATATACGGTCACAACTTGCGGTCCAATTTTATTTACATCGATTTTATCTGTTATTATTTTAATCATGTATTCATTTTCTTTTCGGTTGGAAATATTAATATCATAGGAAAAATTCGGTAAATCATTTCCTAATTCTACCTCATATTTTTCCACTATCCACTCTACTTTTATCCCCTCACTAGTTATCAAATTAACAGGAATTGTTTGATATTTCTCGTTAAATAAGCCAATTTTTACGTTCTGTAAATAGTTTCTAACATCTTGACAATTGATCTTAGATCTAAGGGTTATTTGAACAATATTATTAAAAGTTGATGAATAATCATTAGTTTTTTTAAAGCCAACAAAACGAATAATATTGTCTTCAACTGTGTTTACATAAACCTCATCATCTTTAAAAAAGCTATTAATTAATAACTCACATGGAGTACTTCCTACAACCTCAAAATAATCACCAAGTTCAATTACTAATTGAATGCTATAATATAATTCAACATTTTCAAAGTTAAAAGTTATCATAAATTCTTGGTCTTTTTCAACACTTAAATCACTATAAATTACATGAATATTTCTCGTGTTTTCACCTTTTATATCTATTTGATTAAGATATAACATAAATATTATTCCAATTAATAATATAATTTTTCTCATTAAAATCACCTAATTTATTATAACAAAGACTAATTGAAATATTCGCCGTTTTTTGTCTATAACAAAAAAATACTCCCATAATTATATGGGAGTATTTTACTATTCTAGTTCATAATCAACTGCGATACTTGCAGATCTAATTTCATGCATTAGGGTTTTAACAACTTTACAGTGATATTCGTCTTTTTGATATGTTTCTAAATCTTCTTTCGAATTTAAAATAACTTCTAAAATCAAGTCATAACTTCTTTCACTATGTAAGAAATCAACACCAACTTTTAAATCAACAACAGTTGGAACATTACCTTTCATTGATTCTAAAGTTGTTTTTGCATGTGGAATTTGATTTTTATATTCATCTTTAATTTTAAAACATACTATATGTTTAATCATCTTAATCTCCTATTCAAGTTCAAAGGCACCAGTATATAATTGATAATATGTACCTTTTTGATTAATTAAATCTTCATGTGTTCCACGTTCAATGATTCGACCTTTTTCAAGTACCATGATAACATCAGAATTCATGATTGTTGAAAGACGATGGGCAATAACAAATACTGTTCTTCCTTCCATCAACTTATCCATACCACGTTGAACAATTGCTTCTGTACGTGTATCAATTGATGAAGTAGCTTCGTCTAAAATCATTACTGGTGGATCCGCAACTGCTGCTCTTGCAATAGCAATTAATTGGCGTTGTCCTTGAGATAAATTAGCACCATTGTTATTTAACATAGTATCATATCCATCAGGAAGTCTAGTTATAAAATCATCTGCACCAGCTAACTTAGCTGCAGCAATACATTCCTCATCTGTTGCATCTAACTTACCATAACGAATATTTTCAAGTACAGATCCTGTAAATAAATTAGTGTCTTGTAAAACAATACCTAAAGAACGACGAAGATCCGCTTTTTTAATCTTATTAATATTAATACCATCGTATCTTACTTTACCGTCGGCAATATCATAGAATCTGTTAATTAAGTTTGTAATTGTTGTTTTACCTGCACCTGTTGCACCAACAAAGGCAACTTTTTGACCAGGTTTAGCATAAAGTGTAATGTCATGAAGAACTGTTTTATTTTCCACATAACCAAAATCAACTTCAGTTAATCTTACATCCCCTTGTAATAAAGTGTATGTTAGAGTTCCATCACCATGCGGATGTTTCCAAGCCCAATGTCCAGTTCGATGTTCTGTTTCTTCAATTGTACCATCTTCTAATATATTACAGTTAACAAGTGTAACATATCCATCATCAACTTCTGGTAATTCATCCATTAATGAGAATACACGTGATGCACCTGCAAGTGCCATTACCATTGAACTAACTTGTTGAGAAACACCATTAACATTTCCAGTAAATTGTTTTGTCATATTAAGGAATGCAACTACAAAACCAATTTGTAAAACTGTGATTGGACTTGTAAAATTAATACTAATATTTTTTGCTTTTGTAATATATAAAATACTACCAACTACAGCAATTATAACATATAACACATTACCAATATTACCAATGATTGGTCCCATCATATTAGCATAAGCATTTGCTTGTTTGCTGTTTTCATATAATTCGTTATTAATCTTATCAAAATCACTTATACACTTTTCTTCATGATTAAATACTTTAACAACTTTTTGACCATTCATCATTTCTTGAACAAACGCTTCGGTTTGACCAATTGATTTTTGACGTTTAATAAAGTATTTTGCAGAACCGCCACCAACTGTCTTCGCAACAAAGATCATGAATATAACACCAACTACAACAATTAATGTCATCCATAAACTATACCATAACATAATTGTAAATACTGATAATACAATTAATGCACTTCTTAAAAGTTGTGGTAGAGATTGTGATACTAATTGACGTATTGCGTCAATATCATTAGTATAATAACTCATGATATCACCATGTTTATTAGTATCAAAATATTTAATTGGTAAATTTTGCATACCATTAAACATTTGAATTCTTAGCTTTGATAAGAATCCTTGTGTAATATAAGCCATTAATTGTGTGTAGATTACATTTAATATTATTGTGATAACATAAAGAATAATTAAATAAATCATATATTCTTTAATTTGTGACTTAATATTACTCCAAACTGGATATTTTAATGGATCAATTGTATTAATTACTTTAGGAATAATAACATCCGGAATAATCGCGGCAACTGATGAAGTAATAATACAAAAAATAGCAAATGTTACTAAGAAAGGATAATACTTAAATAACAATTTAATTATTCTTTTGAAAGTGTGACTCTTATTAACCTTAGGCATTGGCTTCATCTTCAGCACCTCCATTTGTTTGTTGATTATATACTTCTTGATAAATAATTGATGACTTCATTAATTCATCATGTGTACCAATATTTTCAATATGACCATTGTCAAACACTATAATCAAATCAGCTTCTTCGACAGATGCAATTCTTTGAGCGATTATAATCTTTGTTGTTTCTGGAATAAACTTCTTAAATCCTTGACGAATTAACGCATCAGTTTTAGTATCAACAGCACTAGTTGAGTCATCTAAGATCAAAATCTTAGGTCTTTTTAGTAATGCTCTTGCAATACAAAGTCTTTGTTTTTGACCACCAGAGACATTTGTTCCACCTTGTTCAATCCAAGTGTCATATTTATCTGGGAAAGTTTGAATGAATTCATCAGCTTGAGCAAGTTTACATGCTTCAATTAATTCATCATCAGTTGCGTTAGGATTACCCCAACGTAAGTTATCTTTGATTGTTCCTGAGAAAAGTAAGTTCTTTTGTAATACCATCGCAACTTCGTTACGAATTGTTTTGATATCATAGTCACGTACATCAATTCCACCAACCATAATATTTCCTTCAGTCACATCATAAAGTCTAGGAATTAGTTGTACGAATGTTGATTTACTTGAACCAGTTCCTCCTATAATACCAACAGTCATACCTGATTTAATATCAACATTAATATTTTCTAATGCATAACGTTTAGCATGGGCATTATATTTGAAACTTACATTTTCAAATTTGATTGAACCATTTTTTACTTCAAATACTGGTTCATCCGGATTTTTTAATGATGGTACTTCTCTTAATACTTCATCAATTCTTTTCATTGATTCATATGACATAGTAAGCATTACATAAATCATTGATAAAGTCATTAAACTCATAAGAATTTGCATACCATAAGTTAACATTGCACTGATTTGACCAACACCAATTGAATGATTTGCAACAACTAATTTTGAACCAATCCATAATACAAATACCATATTAAAGTATAAACAAATATTCATAAGTGGATTATTGAAAGCAACTATTCTTTCAGCTTTTGTAAAATCCCATCTTATGTTTTCAGATGCAGTATAGAATTTTTCTTTTTCGTATTCTTCTCTTGAGAATCCCTTAACAACTCTCATTCCACGAACATTTTCTTCAATTGATTCATTCATCTTATCATATTTTTTGAATACTCTTCTAAATGCAGGCATTGCCTTTCTACTTACTAAGAATAATCCAAATCCTAATACAGGAACAATTACTACGAATGTCATAGCAAGAGTACCACCCATAACAAACGCCATTACAATTGAAAACACAAACATAAGTGGTGAACGTACCGCAATACGAATTAACATTTGATATGACATTTGAACATTCGCAACGTCTGTTGTCATTCTTGTTACAAGTGATGCAGATGAAAATTTGTCAACATTTTCAAATGAATAACTTTGAATTGCATTAAATATATCTGTTCTTAAATTTCTTGCAAAACCAGATGAAGATTTTGCAGCAGTAAACGCAGCAAATCCACCGCATGCAAGCGATAAGAAGGCCATTAATATTAAAAGCAATCCAAGTTTAATAACTTCGCCAATAATTAACTCACCTTCACTAATAGAAGATATTAACTCAGCAGCAATAAAAGGAATTAATACTTCAATAACAACTTCGCCAACCATTAACAATAAAGTCAATATTGAAGGTTTCTTAAATTCTCTAACAGAACCTAATAATCTTTTAATCATAAGTTTCTCCTTTCATATATTTTAATATTTATATATTAATTATTATACCACTTTTTACCAAAAAAGAAAATAGTTTTGTTAAAAATAATTTTTGTATTTTTAATCTTATTTTTACACTAACTTTTAATTTGATTTTTAAGTTCAGTTAATCCATCAGTGATTTTTATAACTTTTTCTTTACTCATAAACTTTATCCTTCTATAGTTCTGGACTTTTATGAGTGAAATTGTCGGGTCAAAATAGAATATAGTTATAAAGATATTAACAATTGTAATCAGGATAAATCGTGCTTCACTCTACTTCACGCGTATATTTTTTAACTAGGAAACCTATCTCACATATAAAAACCACCTTATCGGTGTTACCCAATAAAGTGGTTAGTGTCCAAATTCTATGTTTTATTTATTTAAATATTGATTACATTCTTCACAAAATTTTTCTAATCTTCTTCTTTGAGTCTTAATCGATCCAAACAATACTCGAGAACTTGGACCTGTTGACCAACTATAATCTTTCTTTGAATATTCTATAAAATTATAATTCAAAGAAAACAAATTTGGATATTTAGTGTCATTTTCGACGGGGCTCTCACGAGTATCCTATAACAATTATCATACTTCTTTTTTATTTTAGTAACTTCATTATAACATAATTTATTAACATAGTCCACCATTACAACAAGTTAAAATAATATTAACTAATATTTTCTCTATTAATTTAACTATTGATTCCTCTTCCACTTCTTTAATAACAAAATACGTTATTTCTTTACATTCTGAATAATATTCAGTTTTAACTTCTTTTTTATCTATAATCTTTTCCTCTCTTTCTTTCATTGGTCAAAAGCAAAACTGGGTATCCTAGTTCTCGCAATAGTCGAAAAAGCAAGTTCTTGCTTTTTCCTTAATCTGCCTATAAAATAAGCAAATTTGCCACACCTTTTTTATTACTTAAATCTCATTTCCTTGTATGTTTACTTGTGGCTGAAATATTTTTGCTTTGTGTATTACTTCGTTTTAATTAAATTTTCTACAATTAAATCATTTAAATCAACTCCTTATTTCTAACTTTTCACATATAAATTACTTGTGGATGAAAATCTCCTCACACTATATATGGAAAGAAATTTATAATTTGTACGGGTGTTTTAGAAAAATAATTTAAATATTTTTTCTTCCACAATCATATTAAAGAAAAATAAAAATACTCCCTACACTATATATGGAAAGTTAGGAGTAAAAAGTTTTATGTTTTTATATGATTTGTCGAACGAAAGTCAAAATATTACAAAAAAAGATATGCCAAATAATATGACATATCTATCGTTTATTTGTTATTTAATTGTTGTATCACGCCTTAATATTAAGTCAGAATAAGAAAAATACAACACTCGTTTGCATTTTTGAAATACTTGTGCAACTGGGATACCCAGTTTTTGCATCTTATCAAAAAAAGAAAAAGTAGATATACTGATTAAAGTATACCTACTTTTATTGCTAGATAAAGTTTTAGTTCTTTTTATTGATAATTTCTAAATATTACAATTTAACTCGATTAGCCTTCCTATTTCAAATCATAGCAATTTATTACTAGCAAATATTCCAATAGTTGAAAATGATAACAGACAAGATTATGTGTTACAAATCTTTAACGCCTTGTTCTATTTACAATTATTTGTATAACAATTACTTCATTTGAAGTTGATTAACCCAGTTTATCAAATTTTTTTTACCTTCATTATATTCTAAAAGAGTTATATTATCCCTAGTTATTGAAACAATTGGTAACCATTCTATATATTCAAATCGAATATTTGAAGTAATAAACATCACATTATCTCCAACTTGTAAATCTATATCATAATTTGAAAAAATTAAATATTCAGTAACGTCTTTTTCGTTGGGGATATATTTTTTTAATTCCTCACATTTAATTGATACTAAAGTATTATTGTTTTTGTTATTAATTTCTATAATTTCACCTTGTAATGTAATATAATTTTCATTATTAGAATACACCTCTAACATTTTTTGTTTGCCTGGAGGTTGGCAACCAGTAATACCAAATAAAATAAATATTAAAATAAACAATAAAATTCGTTTCATAACATCCTCATTCTACCACCACCAAAATGGTCCTATTAATCTTCCCCACGAAAAATAATTCCAGCCTTGTTTGATATCATCTGAATTATAATTTCTATCTACACAGCCTAATAAATCAGCTGTAATTTCCCAAGGTGCATCATCACTATTATCTATAAAAGCAGAAGGTATTCCAATATTAACCAAATATGGAATTAGTCCATAAGTCATCTGTTGTATACTATGTCCCCACTCATGCTTTAATATATCCTCTGGTGTCCAGTAATGTCCTGATGATCCTTTAAAGCCATTTTTTGTTAATAAAATACACATAAAAGAAACAGATGAACCACTTGTTCTAAAAACTGGTACTCCTCGATAAAAAGATACTTTATTAGATTTTACAACTATATTTTCATCTTTATTAAACGGATTCCATCCAATTGCCTTCATGTCATTCCTAATGTCCTTATCAAATATTGAAGCAACTGTCATTCCAGCATAACTTAATGTTGATGAAGCCACTTGTAAAGCTACTCCACCAACTGGAGTAAACAATAACGCTGCAAGTATTAGCCATGGAAAATGTCCATCAGGATCGATATAGTTGATCGGATCGTTAAAACAGTAGCAGTATAAATTTAAACCATTCACTGATTCTGGATCTAAATATTCAATATCATCTGGTGAAATCCAACGACATAACTCCGGTGAATAATATCTAGATTTACAGTAAAATAATCCCGTTTCCTCATCATATTGATATCCTCTATATGTAAAGACATTAAGTTCTTTAATTACACTATAGAAAATATTGTTATAATCATTTTCTCCAGTAACAAGTTCACATGTAAAATTTCCGTAAGCATCGTAAGAATAATCAATTATAACCCTATCATGATCAACAATTTTAGACACATTACCCAATGAATCTAAAATAATACCATAATAATTCCCATTGTGATCTAATCCACATAGTCCAAAATTATCATAGAAATAATGAAAATATATTGTACTATTAGTTTCATGATTATAACGATACATTGCCATTAATTGATTACCATTATAATAATAGTAGTAATCATAAATTTCATTTTTAATATTATTTGTAATTCGAGAAATAACTTTTCGATTTCTTCTTCCATTATAATCATAATAATAATCGCATACCATTTCACAATTATCTTTAATATATTTGGTAGTAATCAATTGATTTAAATTATTATATGTATATTCAACATCTCCGTATTTAATAATATTACCATATTGATCATATAAAATATTCTTTTTAATTCCATTAATAGTTACACTATTACAATGGTCTAGAGTATTTTCAAATTCTTTTACATTATCATTAGAACTAACTTTTAATAAATTACCACAAGAATCATATTCGTAATTTTTTATATCATTAAGGTTAGTTTTTTCTTGTATCAATCGATTATAATCATCATAAGTATACATAACATAACTATCAATATTATGTTTTAAAGCACTTAAACTATTATGTGATTCATTAAATCTAAATTCACTACCATTTTTTGTGATTTTAACAATATTTCCATTTTTATTTATAGTATCATAATGTAAAGTTTCTGTCAAGTTAGATTGATCATAATTTTCATTATTATCAAGTGATAATATTGTTCCATATGATGTTGATGACAAACAACCATTGTTAAAATTACGTACATAAGAAGTATTTATACCTTCTGAGTGATTTTTACGTTTGATTGTAGTTAATAAATTATCATATTCATAATTATATTTAACATTAAATCTTGTATCACTTTCTTTTTTAAATGTTAGCTCAGTTATTCTTTTATTAGGTAGATTTAACCCATCTTTATCTGTCTTATATTCCTTCAAATAATATGAGTCAAAATTATCCATATATTCTTTAATTAAAGTATGTTGTCTTTCAACATTTCCATAATACGTAATTTCCGACAAGTTATTAGTAATTAAGTCTTTATATAAGAAACCAATCGTGTTTCCATCATTATCCCTTAAAATTTCATATGAATTATTTTCATTAATGATTTTGACCAATTCTCCACACATTGGACTGTAATTAAAAGTTTGTTGTTCTTCAGAATTGTTTTGATCATTTGTAATGCCCAAATCATCATACTGATATTTATATACTGTTACTTTATTATTATTAATTATTTTTGATATGTTTCCATATTTATCTTTTATAATCTCATTAGTGTTTTTCTTATTATTAGTACAAATAGAATATTTATCCTTATTAACAGCCTGTTTAACACATTCTTTATTCTTATATACTTGAATACATTCATTTAGGTAATCATAAGAAAATCCATACTCAAAACTATAATCATGTATATTCTTCAAATTGCAAAATCCATCATAACAAATATTAATAATATTGTGAGGATTATCATCTTGACCATAAAAAGATATTTTACTAAGATTGTTTAATGGTTGAACATAATTATATGTAGTAATTAAATTACCAATTTTTTGTGATGTTAAAGTGTAGTAAATAGGATCATACGAATTTTCAACTTCTATACCATTTTGTTTCACTATTTTTGGAACTGTTCGATATTTTTCCACTAAATTTTCATATTCATATTCAATTACTGTACTCATATTGATATTTTCTTGTTTAGTGTCTATTGCTTTAATAGATAACAAGTTCCAATAAGAATCATATTCATAAATCGTTTTTACACCATAATTATCTATTTTTGATTTAATTAGACCATTAAAATACGTTTCAGTAACTAGTTTTTCAGCAGTGACTTTATTTAAAGCTTCATCATCCTGATGAATATTTTGAACATAAGTTTCACTAATTAAATAATGTTCAAACATCTGTTCATCATAATCATAATTATAATTAAGCACATTAATTAACCATAGTTCTGATGACATTCTTTCTTTTGAAATAATATCAAAATTAAATTTATTTGAATAATTAAAGTATTTTTCTTCACCGTCACAAACGAACCCTAATTCAGTAATACTTTTAATTTTTTGACTATTACAATAAACTAAATCAAAGTGATTTTCATTTTTATATTTACTTAAATATAAATTTTTCATCGTCTTCAATAGATCATTATTTGTTAAATAAAAATCATTACTTTTACTGACAATGTACTTTATTTCTTCGTTTGTTTGCTTATCAATACACTTATATATAATTTCTTGTGAATCATTAAAACAACAATTTTCTACATATGTTTTAGGTATTGTTCCAATCATAATGGAAACATCAGATATAACAATATTATTTTGATTAGATATTTTAGTAAAATCTAGCACTATTTGATTTATATTTTCTACTCCTGATTTGATTGTAAATGGAATTAGTACTTTTTGCCATATATTAGAAAATGTATTATTTAAATAACATTTTTCTGTAATACTACTATCTTCACTTATAATATTCAACTTAACATCTGGATTATTATAAATAGGTTTTTCTGATTTCAACCAAAATTTTAAATAAAAATCTTCAATATAAGAATATTGTGTTTCTGGTTCTCTTTTAAATTTATCTATAAATTCCTGAAACAATGTTTCATTTTCTTTTGTGATAGATAAGATTCCTGTTTCTATTAATCTATCGTGTTGATTGTTAATTACTGTACTATATGAAGACTTATTATCTAAAATTTTCCAGTACTTACCTTTTTGTAATTCATAATAATTACCACTATTATCTTTTTCTAATATTCCAATAATTAAGCCTTTATCATCGTAAAAGTAAACAATTGTTATTCCGGTTGTTCCTATTTCTTCTGTGTAACCTTCATAATATAAATAACTCACATTAGATTTTACATATGCATTTAACATGTCATAAGATACGTCTACTATTTGTTTTTCATTTGATACATATTGGTCGTCACATAAATATTCATTATTAGAAATATACTTTTTGTTAACTGTTTTACTTTTTGATACATATTTTCTAAATGTTCCAATATTAATACTTTGTAATTGGTATAATCCAATTCCTAACTTATAAACATAATTGAATTTAAATCCTTGATTACTTGTTACATCAACCACATATTTTAATTTGTTCTCATAATAATATTTTTTTAGATCATAATACTTACCTGAATGATATTTAATTAAAGAACATATTTGATTTTCTGAATTATATTTAATTAAATACTTACTTGGTGATTCACTATAGTTTACACTTATCGGCAAATCATTAGAATAACTAATATTTATTGACTTATCTGGACTACGATTATCATATATTTTTAAAATATATCCATCAAATACATTTAAACTTTCACAGACAATAATTTCTTTATAAGTATTAGGGTGTCCATTAGAAGTAAATCTACTTATATATCCATTATTATCAAAAACTATATAATTTTTTGTATTATCACCTAAAGAGTAGAAGGCATTATTATAATTTGTCAAAAAATAACCTAATCCTAAACTATCAACATATGTCTTAACATCATCATTTATTTTATATTCTATGAACCTATAAATATTCCAATAATTATCGATATATACATAATCACCTACATTGAATCCTTCTAGATTATATTCAGATTTATAAGGAAATACTTGTTGTTCAAAATTAAATTTCCAACCATTGCCAAATCCTATTTTTCTATCTGGAAAATATCTACTTACATTTTGTGAATTATAACATAATGATAAATCAATCTTAAAGTTTCCTTGACCAATTGATAATAATGGATGTTCATAAATCATTCTTCCTGTAACAATATTATTTTTTACGAAATCATCATTAGAATTATATAGATTTTCTTTTTGGTTTATTGTATTGTATATCATATTAATCCCACCCCAATTCATGAATAATTTTCTTCACTGACTCTAAATCAGAAAAATGTTTAATCCCATTTGCTGTATAACAACTAATATTTCTATTTCCTCTTCCACTAATAAAAATTACATCTCCCGGAACTGAATTTAAGATTGCCTTTTTTATTGCTTCAAATCTATTTAAAATGATCTCTGATTTTACTAAAGGACCTAAATAATTTTGAAGTTCGATGCATATACTCTCAACAGTTTCACTTGCATTATCATTTTCTGTCAAATAAACATAATCGCTATATTTTTTAACTAAATCCATAGCATATTTTCTTGAATTTGATCTTTCTTCAATGAATTTTTTACTATTTATTTTTTCATCCCAATCTTTATAGTTTGTTCCAATTGATCCTGTAACAACATGTATGTTATTTATTAATTTATTTTTTTGGTAGTTTTGTAATACTTCAAGAGTAGGCGTTAAAAATAAATCAATCATTATCGTTCTGCCTGACGCTTTAACCGTCTCAACTCTTCCTGGAATTTTTACATCAAAAAGAAATCTTTTAATTTGTTTAATGTTTAACATATTCAATACCTTCATTACTGAAATAAATCCCAAAATATTAAGGGCATTATGTGGCATTAATATATTTGTATTTAATGTTATTTCTTGATTGTCAATAGTAAATAACATATTTAAACCATCAAGCGACGATATAAGTTCTTTAAGTAAACAATTTATTTCTTCTTTTGGTACACACTTTACTTTACTAATATGTTCTGTGCTATAAACAAATTTATTTAAACTATTACAATTTTTTAATTCATAATATAAGTCTCTAGACATATCCTGTAAACCTATAATACATTTGCATTTTGAATTACTAGACAATCTTTCAAAAAATGATTTTTTTAATTTTATATATTCTTCTTCTGTATACATTTCAGTATTATGTTTAGGGTTAACATTTGTAATTAAACAAACATCAAAATCAATATCATCGATGATTCCCCTTTCTAAAGTAGTTTCGTTTATTTCCATAACAATAAAATCTGTATCATAAATTTCTGAATCAACAACAAGCTTATATAAATCATCTTTTCTCTTAAGTGGTGTTTCACTGAAACCTTTTTTTATTTGAAAACTTTTTGGAGAGTCGATTTCACAATTACTATATAGTACTGATTTATAACCTAAAAACTTTAAGTAATTATGAATTAGATAGCAAACTGTAGACTTACCTCTACTTCCTGTAATTCCAATTATCTTTACATTTTTTTGTTTATTATATTTTTGTTGTTTTATTCCTTGATTATTAAAATAATAATTTGAGTTATTAATCTTACTTTTAAGCTTTTCTTTTAAATCATTTAGTTTCATATTATTCTCCTTAATCAATTATTGTTTCAGAATTTTTAGTATATGTGATGACATAAGGGATTTCTCCAATTTTAAATTGGGAAATTTGATCATAAATAGATATTAATAACTCTATTTGAAAATTTCCAATATTTTCAGTTAATTCTTCAAAATTACTAACAGGATTAATATATATATAATAATTAGTATCATCTAATTTATTTATTGTATAATTAACATACTGATTATATTCAGTTTCAATCATAACATAACATTTTCTAAATGATGTAATATTAATTTCTGTTGTATTATTTTCATCGAACCATGAGTCTTCTTCTGAACTAATTTTAAAACCTTGTACTAATGCCTTCAAATTTTCAGCATTTAATGCGAATCCCTCTTCATACACTTGACCTTCATCTTTATACATTTCTACTTCAAGACTAATAATATCTCCATACTCATCCTTATTAGTCTTTATCACATTTAAAATACTTCTATTTGGATTTTCTACATTTCTATTTTTAATTTCCATTGTTTTTTCCTCCTAATTTTTTTATTTAATATTAAAAATGTTGAATGTTTTTTCTCTTAACTATCCATGTTCATATTTAAATATTATTATTTTTCCCATAAAAATTGCCTCCTTCACCTATTAACACGTAAAAAAAAGCAATTTAACAACCAAAAAAGAAAATTTTTTTAAATTTTTTTTATAAAAAAAAGAAACTGACAAATTGTCAGTTTCTTTTAATGATTATATAAATTAGTTTAGGGTCTATGTATACCTATAAAGAACTTTAGGGTCTCCCTATACTTCTTTATAGGTATTTTTTAATATAAAAAAAGTAACTCCTGCTATAATGTAATTGCGAACACACACAGAAAGGAGTTACATGAATAATGATACCATAAATATAGACATTCCTATAAAAGGGGACTCTAAACGTAAGTAATCTTATGCTTATATTATATCATTTAATATGTGTGTTTGTAAAGAAAAATCCGACCATTTCTAGTCGGATTTTTTTGACCCTAAAGTTCTTTA
>JBGVIL010000146.1:0-21798 GCA_045123185.1 Bacilli bacterium
CTGTGGTAAGAGTCTCTTTAAACAGTCGAGCTGTAACTTATAAGTAACAAATCCACAGTACAAGTAAATTATACCATAATAAATAAATAGAGTAATTGATCTATTATGATATACGTATATTATACAAGACTTATAGTCCCATACATCATTATAAAAGATAGATATCGTAGCAGTAAGGCAGGTGTTGACTACGTAACTTACGCTCCTAAAATAGAAAATAATACTATAAAAATAGGTCATTTTATATATAAATGTAAAATTTCTACATTTGTAATACTCGATGGATGTAGGCGTAAGATTCATAGAAATAGTATTAAGGTTATAATTAGCCTTAACCTCAGTGCGTCGAAAAAAAAACTTTATGAAAACCTAATAAATATGAGAGACTGATTAAGTCTCTTTTTTTAATATTTTTATAAAATAAAATACATAATTGTAACTAAATTAGCATATAATAATTGTGATTATATTTCGCAATTTTAAAAATTGACAAAAAATGCGAAATATGATATAATTTATATGCGAGGTGATAAAATGAAACTAATTACTAGAAATCACTATTTAAATAAACTAATTGATGTAAAAAATACTCCTGATATTAAGGTTATTACTGGTGTCAGAAGATCTGGAAAATCTAAACTAATGGATGCCTTTATTGATACTTTAGAAAAAGAAGAAAATGCTAATGTTATTAGAATAAAATTAAACTTAAAAGAATTTGAAAAGCTAAAAGATAAAGAAGAGTTATATAAATATGTTCAAGATCATTATAAAAAAGAATATACGAATTATTTGCTTGTCGATGAAATCCAATTATGTAAAGATTTTGAAGTTATAATAAATAGCTTGCATGAAGAGGAAAAATTTGATATTTATTTAACAGGTTCAAATGCCTTTTTATTATCAAGTGATTTAGCTACATTATTTGGAGGAAGAGTTTTTGATATAAGTATGTTTCCTTTTTCTTTTGAAGAATATAATTTATATTATCCTAGTAATGATATAGATAAATCTTTTGACAATTATGTTGTAGAAGGTGGAATGGCAGGATCATATTTATATAAAAATAAATCTGATGGTGTTAACTATGTACGCAATATTTTAAGAACTACGATAACTAAAGATATTGTACAAAAATATAAAATAGAAAACGAATCTTTACTTATAATGATTGAAGATTTCTTAATGGATAATATAGGAAGTAAAACCTCAATTAGAAATGTGGCAAATAAACTTACATCTAACTCGTATAAAACAAATGATAAAACTGTAGGATCATATATTGAATATTTATGTAAATCCTTTTTGTTTTATCCAATGAAGAGATATGATATTAAAGGTAAAAAATATTTAGAATCAGATAAAAAGTATTATTTAGCAGACCTTTCATTTAGATATGCAGAACTTGGGACAAAGAATGCAGATTATGGATATTTATATGAAAATATCGTTGCTATTGAATTATTAAGAAGAGGATATGAAGTATATGTTGGAGCATTATATGATAAAGAAGTTGATTTCGTTGCAATTAAGCAAGGCGAAAAAATATATATTCAAGTAAGTGATGATATATCAAATAAAGAAACATTTGAAAGAGAAATAAAACCTTTACTTTCAATAAGAGATGCATATCCTAAAATGATTATAGCAAGAACAAAACATCCTGAAAGTCATCATGAAGGTGTTAGGATTGTAGATATAGCTAGATGGTTGTCTAATTCAAATTAATCTGAATACCTAAAAATTAGCATTTAATGAATACTAAGTTCCTATTAAAATATAAAAAAGATATTTTAATAGGGCTTTTATTTACTTATTGTCATTTACATAGCACTCAGGTGCGTCGATACATTTAGTTATATATCACTGACACATTAGAATGTGTCTATAAGTCATAATATGAATCTTTGATTCATAATGTTTACAGTTCAAATATAGAGGTTAAAACCTTTTAGGTTTACCTATTTAAAAGATTTTGTATCCAAATGGATACAATTTTTTTATTTAACTAATGGGATTTGAAAAATGGCCATTTTGGAGTTTTAATAAATTTAGTCAATTGATAAGATTTGAAACATTTAACAAAAATAATGACAGAATATTGACAACGTATACATAAAATGTTATAATATGCATATAATAATATTGGAGGTGCTTTATGAATAATTCAACTAATTTAAATATACGCATTGATAGAAATATAAAAGAAACTTCTGAAAAAGTATTTGAAGATTTAGGTTTGAATATGACAACAGCCATTAATATGTTTTTAAGACAGGTTATTAGAGTGAACGGGATTCCTTTCGAAATAAAGGGAAATACTCCAAACAAAGAAACTATTGAGGCAATTGAGGAAAGTATTCGTCTTGCAAATGATAATAGTAAAGGATACTCAAGTATAGAAGACTTAAAAAACGCATTATGAGTATAATATGAAATTGCAAGTTAAGTTTTCTAACAGATTTAAAAGTGATTTAAAACTGGCTAAGAAACAAAATATAAATTTAGATAAATTATTTCTTATTATTGAAAAACTTGCTAATTTAGAAAAATTAGACGACAAATATAAAGATCATTCGTTAATAGGTGAATGTTAGGTTTACCTATTTATAAGATTTTGTTCCTTATTTGGAGCAATTTTTTTTATTTTAAGAAGAAATTAATGAAGTTAAAGAAGAAATGAATAGAAGTAAACTAATTGGATTTAGAAATCAAGAAATTGTAATATTAGAAGAGATTAATAACAAAATTAATAGATAACTAAATTAGTCAGTAAGTATGTAATTATAAATTATGTTCTTACTTTTTTATATAAAAAGAGTTATAAAAATAATTAAAAATCTTGCATAATGTATATCAAATGTGATACAATAATAGTGTGAGGTGTTTAAAATGAATAAATCAATAAATAAAACTGAATTGATTCATATTAGAATAGAACCTGAGGTAAAACTTCAGTCAGAAAACATTTTTAAAAGATTAGGTGTTAATACTTCTTATGCAGTATCAATGTTTTTAAATCAGGTTATATTAAGAGGAGGTTTTCCCTTTGAGATAGAACTACCTAAAAATAATAACGAAGAATACACTAATCTTGCCATGATCATAGAATCAACTGCTGGAAATGGAAAAGTAAGTGAAAAAAATAAAAATATTTTAAATTTATATTCAAGTGGTCAAATTGATTATGAAACAGCTGTATTCGCGATAAAAAGGAGTTTTATAAATGAGTAAAGATCCATATGTATATGATGATACAAATGTATTGAAGAATCTTGCAAATATTAAAGAACAACATAAGTTGGATGATTATGAAACTACAATGGTTAATTTAGGCATAATCAAATTATTAAAGTCAGATATCGAAATAGTTAAAGTTAATGATATATTTTTAATACATCAAATTTTATTTGAAAATGTATATGAGTGGGCAGGGGAGAAAAGAGTAATAAATATTTTTAAAACTGAACCAATCCTAAATGGGTTATCAGTCACATATTCGGATTATAACAAAATTAATGATGATTTAACTAAAATACAAAAAGATATTAATTCTACTGAGTGGAAAGTCTTATCAAAAAACGAAATGATTAATAAGATTGTTAAAATAATATCATCCATTTGGCAAGTTCACTCTTTTAGAGAAGGAAATACAAGGGTTGTTACTTTGTTTTTATATTACTTCTTAAAAAAATTAGGGTTTAAGGTTAATAGGGAGTTTATTGACAAGCATGCGAAATATTTCAGAAATGCACTTGTGTTAGCTTCAATTGGTGAATATAGTGAATATAATTATCTAGAAGAAATATTAAAAGACTCGATTAGTTTTAAAATTGTTGATAATGAATTAAATATTAAATATCAAACAATAAAGGGATACAATTTAGATAAATATGAATATAACTATCATTCATCAAAGAAGGATGATTAAACAAGTGTCTTATCGTCCCATACCCTTTATGAAAGAATAGATATCGTAGCAGTTAGGCATTATAATGTGTTTATTAGTCATTGACCTGTAGTTAAATTTATAGTTCTAAGACTTTTTTATAATTTTTGTATACAAAAGGATACAATTTTTAGTTTATAGATAAAGTATCATTCTTTTTTTTATTATACAAAAAATAAAAAGGAATTAAATGAAAAAAAATTATAATTATGTTATAATAAGATAAATATGGAGTATAATTATGAAATATAAATTGAATTTGTTTATTATCGTTTTAATACTAATATTTTCTTGTTCGTCTTGTACATTTGAACATACACATCGTTTCATTGATGGAGACTGTAGTTGTGGAGAAATTGATCCAGACTATGTTGAACCTCATGAACATGAATTTGTAAATGGTAAATGTGAATGTGGCAAAATTGATCCAGATTATCAAGAAATAAAATATACAATAACTTTTGTCGATTATGATAATACGATTATTGAAACTATTATCATAAAAAAAGGAGAAAGTATTTCATATCCTGATGAACCAAAAAGAGAAGGTTATGTTTTTACAGGATGGGATCATGATTTAGAAAATATTAATAGTGACTTGATTATAAAAGCCAGTTATTCACCATTAAAAGAGAAGATTGTTGTTGGTGCTTTAGAAAAATATACAACTTTAGAAGAAGCATTATTAATAGCTAATGATGGTGATATTATTTACATTACTGAAGGTAGTTATTTAGGTGCTGTAATTAATAAGGAAGTTGAGATTAGAGGAAACAATTATGATATTGATCCTTCATCAACTAGAAATAATGAATCTATTTTTACAACAGATTTAATAATTAATGCGTCTAATGTTACAATTAATGGCGTTACTTTAACACAAGAAGCAAAATTTACTTTTGACAATTTATCATCAAATGTCAATAATATTAATTTCTTGTATTGTAAAGTAACAAATAGTTCAGTTAATTTAAATAACAACCGAAATGTTGCACCATTTAATTTTGTTAGTAATAACGAATTTATAATTAGCGATATAGTTGTAGATTATTGTTATATAAATAAAGTTAATGATGGTCGCCCAATGGCTATGTATATCGTAGATGTAGAGAATCTTTCAGTAACAAATTCTTATTTTTTAGGTGGAAACACTAAAAGTTCTTATAATGATGCTATTAAAATTGATAATACAGAAAATAGTAATGCTCAATTTGGTATTCGTGGGGAAGTAGTTTTTAAGAATAACACATTTAAAGATTATTACCAATATGCTTTATGGTTTAGACAATTTAGTAGTGGTACTTATTTGATTGAAAATAATACTTTTGTAAATATTGGTCAGACTGCTGAAAGTCATGCCGCAGTAAACTTTATATCAGGAATTGATATTGATAATTTAGATATTAATGTTATAAATAATGATGTTTTCAATGGATTTATTCTTTTTAGAATTGATACAATTGATGGAAACACTAATAATATTACATGTAATATTAATAAAAATACACTTCAAAAATCTAATGGAAAATATTATATTAAGAATAGTGTTGATGGATTAAATATTAATGCAAAAAATAATTATTATGGTGTAGAATATCCAAGTGGTTCAAAATTCTTAGGAAATGTTGACTATAGTGATTATTATAGTGATTTATATGAAACTCCTGGTAAGGGAAAGATTGAACTAAAATATCATACTAATCCATATGTTGAAGTAGATGGAACAATTCAAATTGATTATGAATTATTTAGTATTGATGAAAGAGAAGTATTTTGGATATCCTCAGATGAAGCTATTGCTGTTGTAAATGAAAATGGTATAGTAACAGGAATTAGTAAAGGAACTGTTACTATTAAGGCTATTTCAGAAAAATATGATGTTGAAAAAAGCATTATTGTGGAAGTATATGAAAATATTGAAGAGATGGATGAGGTAATTCAATTTGTTCTTTCAATTATGAATTCGTATTCAAACAGTTCAACTGCGGCTAATTCGAGAACTAATTATGAGGTAACAAATCCATATTTATATTCAATTGTTAGAGGTGCTACTACATTTTTATTTGAAGACTTAATAATAGATACAGAATCTTATGTTAGAAGAGGTTCAGCAAGTCTTGTTAATAATAAAGTGGAGTATATTACCATTCATGATACTTGGGCACTGCCTAGAACAGCCAAAGGTTTGGCCGAATATTTCCTTACAGATGAAACTTCTATTCATTATACTGTAGGGAATGATGGTATTTACCAAATAGTCAGATTAACAGATAAAGCAGCCCATGCTGGAGATAGCCCTTATAGAGCTTATGCATTAGAAAAAACAAATGTTCTTGCAACTACAGATAAACCTATCATTACAATGATTGATGGTTATTTCGCAATCAATGGTATTAAAACGGAGTTAAGACCTTATACTGATTATGAAGGAACTATTCAAGATATGACTAATTACACAACTGATCAAATCACATATAGTGGAATTAGATGTTTAATAGGTGAAGATGGATATTATTATTTAGGTAAAACATATTTTAATGAAACGTATAAAACAATTTCTAATTTTGGTGGTAATGCAAATTCTATTGGAATTGAAATGGAATCTCAAAAAGGAACTGATTTTTACTTTAATATGCAAAGAACAGCAAAAGTAGTTGCGATGCTTATGGATAAATATAATCTAACTACTAATGATGTTAAAATGCATAATTATTTTAGTGGTAAGAATTGTGCTCAATTATTAAAGAACAATTTAAAATATGAATATAATTACCAAATTGACAAACATAATATGGAAGATACATTGTGGGATGAATTTTTAGATTTATGTAATGTAGAATTACAAATGCTAAGATTTAGTCAAGATTATAAATTTGAATTTATATCAGGTAATGAATCAATGATCGATAATAAAGGCCGAGTTATTAATCATTTAGAAACATCTGAATGTGTATCATATATAATAAGAATCACTAATTTAAAGACAAATGAAATCAAAGAAATTCATTCATCAATTATAATTCCAAGTAGTTTAGATATTGATCCAGATTATATTACAAAAAGATAAATAACTTTAACTAAAAACCCTTGTTCAAATTTATGTTTAACAGGGGTTTTAATATTATCTATAATAGACATATATTTTATAAAATAATTCAGTAGTTTATCTAAAAAATGTCAAAAATAGTTGAAACGTGTTATAATTATCGTATCTTATAATAATATATGGGGTAATGATTATGTTGCTTGTTATTTATGGCTTAACATTAAATGTTGGAGATAAAACAAGAAAATATTTACAATCAAAAGGATTTAAAATTATTAAAAAACAATAAGTGAAGAAAATGATAATGTAGTTAAATCTTATTTTGTAAATCGTGAATTAAGTGAACAAAAATTATTGAACAATGTGATTTTAAATATAAGACTAACTATGGTTATGTTGGATTTAATAATTCAGATATTTTTAATGCAATATATGGTCAAGAAAATGCGGTTTTATCAATGACTAGTGATAATATTGACTTTTTTCATCATATAAAAACTGGATATGGTGAAGCAGTTCCGATTATTGCGACTTATATTGATGAAAAAGCTCAAAATGAAGTTTTAGATATGAATCCACAAATTGATCAAACAGAAAGAGAAAAAAGACTTGCTACTGGTAAAATGGCTGCAGATGTCATATTAAATAATGGTTCTTTATTTGATGATTATTTAATATATGGAGGAGAAAGTAGCCCTTTTAATTTAGATTCAATTGAGGTTCAATTAGATAATATTTTAAATAAAGCATTTGAAAAACAAAAACAATTCTTAGATAAGAATTATGTTCAACTACCTTATCAAGGAAACGATGATTATATTTTTTTGAGTTATTCACATAGTGATAAAAAGGTAGCTATGGAGTTACTTGCATTTTTACAATTTAATGAAATTCGCTTTTGATATGATGCAGGAATACCAGTTGGAGATAACTGGATGAATGTTATTGCTGATAAGATTAAGAATGCTAAAGCTATAATATTATTAACAAGTGCTAATTCAACTAAATCAGTGCATGTAGCTGCAGAAGTAAATACTGCATTTAGATTTAATAAGAAAATTATTAAAATTAATCTTGATGATTCTTTATTTGATGCAGGCATTGAAATGTATTTTTATGGATTAAATCAAGTTAATTATCAATCAATTGATTATGATAATAAAAAAAAGATTATAAATTCATTAAAAAAATAGGATGTATCCTTTTAGATATACATTAATTTGTGATATAATAATTATGAGGTGATTTTATGACTAATAAATATTTATTAAGTGTTTATAACAATATTAAAGAAAAAGATAAAAATGAACCAGAGTTTTTACAAGCTGTGTATGAAGTATTAACATCAATTGAACCATATGTTAATGAACATCCAGAACTTGAAAAGAATGGTATTATTGAAAGATTTGTTGAACCTGAAAGAATTATAACATTTAGAGTTCCTTGGGTTGATGATCAAGGAAAGGTACATGTTAATCGTGGTTATCGTGTACAGTTTAATTCAGCAATAGGACCTTATAAAGGTGGAATCAGACTACATCCTTCAGTAAATGTAAGTATTATGAAGTTTTTAGCTTTTGAACAAGGGTTAAAGAATTCGTTAACTGGACTTCCAATGGGTGGAGGAAAAGGTGGATCTGACTTTGATCCACGTGGTAAGAGCGATTTAGAAGTTATGAGATTTTGTCAAAGCTTTATGACAGAATTATCTAAGTATATTGGTGCAGATACTGACGTTCCTGCTGGAGATATTGGAACTGGAAAAAGAGAAATTGGTTTTATGTTTGGTCAATATAAACGAATTCGTAATGAGTTTACTGGTGTGTTAACTGGTAAAGGATTAAGCTATGGTGGATCTATTGGAAGAACAAGTGCAACAGGACACGGACTTTGTTACTTTGCTAATAAGATGTTAGAACAAATGGGAAATACATCATTTAAAGATAAAAAAGTAATCGTCTCTGGTGCTGGTAATGTTGGACTTTATGCTGTAGACATGGCAATTAAACTAGGTGCAACTGTTGTTGGTGTAAATGATATTAGTGGTACTGCTTATAATCCTAAGGGTATTAAATTTGATTTATTACAAGAGATTAAAGAAGAAAAAAGATTACTAGTAAAAGATTATGCTGAACAAGATAAAGAATGTACTTTTACTGATAATCCAAAAGACTTATGGCGTATTCCTTGTGATATCGTACTTCCATGCGCAACACAAAATGAAATTGATTTACAAGATGCAAAAGCTTTAGTTGGTAATAGTATTATTTGTTTATGTGAAGGAGCAAATATGCCTTGTACAATTGAAGCAACTGAATACTTCATTGAAAATAAAATTATGTTTGGACCAGCAAAAGCTGCAAATGCAGGTGGTGTAATGGTTTCTGGATTTGAAATGAGTCAAAATTCAATGCGTTATGCATGGACTGCTGAAGAAGTAGAATCTAAACTAAAACAACAAATGGAAAATATCTTTATGGAAGTTTATGCTTGTGCAAAACACTATGGTAATCCATATAATACCGTCTTAGGTGCGAACATTTCAGGCTTTAAAAAAGTATCAGAAGCAATGTTAGCACAAGGTGTATGTTAAATAGTAATTAGTAAGATTTATTTATTGTTATTTTACATAAAGTATGATAAAATATCTGTAAATATAATATAAGGAGGAAATTATGCTTAAAAGAATATCTATATTTATTATAACTTTTGTTCTTTTATTTGCAGTTGCTGGATGTAACTTCAATGGTAACTCAGATAAAGAAAAATTTACAGTAACATTTGATTGTGAAATTGAATGTGAACTAGGAAGCGTTGAAGTAACTGAAGGTGGTTTAGTAAGTGTTCCTGAAACTCCAGTTCATGAAGGGTATGTATTCCTTGGATGGTTTAATGGTGAAACAAAATGGAATTTTGAACAAGATACTGTTTCTGAAAACATTACTTTAACAGCAAAATGGGAAGAAGAAGCTCCATTATATAATCCAGCTGACATCTTTGAAGCTAATGACCCTGAAAAAGTTATGGCTTTATATCAAACTGTTTTAACTGAATCAAAACTATATGCTGATTTAGAAAAAGCAAGCTTATTAGAACATAGTAAGGAATATCTTGCTTTAAATGGTTCTGAATATGCTTATAAAGCATTAGGATTTGATGCTGAAGGTAACGTAGTATTAAATGCATTATATGATAATCATTTAATCTATCAAGTTAATGGTGAAGTTTATTCAATTGAATTCGTAAATGAAAATGCTAATCTTCTTGGAAGATATTTGCCAAATTGTCCAGCAGATGCAACAATTGGTGAAGTAGTAGAAGAAGCCAATCCATATTTTGAAGTTGAATACAAATATCTTTACAGAACTGGTGCTATTGCAAGACAATATGCAACTGTAACTACAAGATATTATTTTGATGCTGAAACATTAGCATTTGAACGTATTGAAGAAACTCGTAAAATGGAAGAAGAAGTTTTAAGTTTTGAAGTTATTACTTTTGAATATGCTGCAAAAGAAATTGAACTTACTTTAGATCCAAAAGAAGCTCATGAAACTGCTGAAGACGCAATTGAATTAACAATTGTATTAAACTTAGGTGAAGAAAACGAAGAAAAACTAGTTTATACAGTTTCTAATGAAAGTAAAGTTTCTAATACTGATCCTGCATATCGTTTATATAAAAATATGGACTTAACTAAAGACGTTTTAGATTTATCTTATATCTATGAATATGCATCTATTTACTATGCTTCATTAAAACCTGAATTTAGCTTTAACTTTGTATTAACTGAAGAAGATCATGCAGAATTTACTGAAATCGTTACTCAATTACAAGCAGCTATTATCGCAAATGAAGAAAGACCTTTAGTTGAAACATTAATGGAAAAATTCAATGATAAATTTGAATTCATTGAAGCTCATTATATTATTGGTCAAGTTAACTATTATAAAAACTTAAAGAGTACTTCAAATGAAGCTAAATATGAACTTGCAAAAGATACATATTATGCAATCTTTGAAGAATATAAAGCATTCTGCCGTGCAGTTTATGAATCTGAATCAATCTATCGTGAAGAATTCTTTGAAGGATGGACTGAAGAAGATTTTGAAGCTATTTATGTAGATGAAGTTGCAACTGAAATTAGACAAAAAATGAATGATTTAGAAGATCAAGCTAATAACTTAGATTATACATCTTCTAGATTCCATGAAACTGCATCTATAATTTATGAACAATATATTAAATTATCAAAAGAATATGCTGATTACTATAACTACGATAATTACTATGAATATGCAAGTGAAAACGTATATTCTCGTGACTATAGTAGTGAAGATTTAGCAAACTTCCATCAATATGTTAAAGATTATATTGTACCTTTAACTAAGAAAGTTATGGCAGAAGCATCAAGAGATTATTCTTATCTTACAAGTAATCAAAAATATGCAATTGATAACTTATTAGAACGTCCATATAATCGTATTGGTGTTAACTATATGGATGATTATATTAATTCATTTGATAATAATTTAAGTAAATATTTCAATTCATTATTTGATAAAGGTTCTGTATTCTTTGTAAATGATTCACGTGCATACGATGGTGCATTCGTTAACTATTTATCATATTATGAAGAAGGTTTCGCATACTTTGGACCAAGTTATCAAACAACTTATACTATTATTCATGAAATGGGTCACTATGCTGCAACATACAGCTATAACTTTGGTGGATTAAACTATGACTTAGCTGAAACTCATTCACAAGCTAATGAATGGTTATTCTCATACTACTTAAAAGAAAAATTAGATCCTGAAACTCATGCAGTATTAGTAAAACAAAATTTAGCTAATGCTTTACAAACTGTTGTAATTTCTGCAGCGATTGATGAATTTGAACAAACAGTTTATAGTGGTGATTATAATCAATTACAATTTGATGATGTTATGAAACAAATTCATACTGAATATGATATGGAAGATATTTATTCATGGTCTAATATGAAAATCTATTGGAAATTAGTTGCGATTGGTTCTCCAGTATACTATATTAGTTATGCAACATCACAAATTGCTTCTATCAACCTTTATATGCAAGCAGAAATGCATGATTATGAATATGCTCAAGAAGTATATCGTAAATTACAAGAAGAAGGAAGTTCTGAACAAGGATTCGTTGAAGTAATCTTAAATTCAGGATTATCTAATCCATTTACTGAACAAATCTATAAAGATATGTTAGAAGTATTTACTGATTCGGAAGAATAGTAAACAAAGCCTTTGATTAATCAAAGGCTTTTTCTTTTGTTCAAATAATTGAATATGACTGTTTAATGTGATATAATAAATATAATAGGTGATAATATGAGATTAAAAGCATTAGATAAATTAGAAATTAAAGTTCATTATATGAACTTACATAATGAACCATTTATTAAAATTAAAGAACAAACTAAAACAATTGAAATGAGACTAAATGACGAAAAAAGACAATTACTAAATGTTGGAGATACAATTATATTTACTAATAATCTAACAAAAGAAACAATATCTTGTGAAGTAATAAAACTTCATCACTTTGATAGTTTTGAAAGTCTTTACCAAGTATTTGATAAAATATCAATTGGTTATAATGAATCTGATATTGCAAGTCCTAAAGACATGGAAATTTATTATTCAAATGAATTAATAAAGAAATATGGTGTTTTAGGTATTGAAATTAAGGTGATTGGTTAATGAGATTACTATTTGAAATAGATACTAAAGATTACTCAGAAACTGATGAAGTATTGATTCGTCCATCAGCTAGATCAATAATAATTGAAAATCATCAAATTTTAATGGTATATAGTAAAATGTATGACTACTATAAGTTTCCTGGTGGAGGAATTGAAAATAATGAAACACCAATAGATGCAGTTATTAGAGAAACTTACGAAGAAGCAGGATTAATTATTAAAAAAGAAGATTTAACAAAATTTGGTATTGTTAAAAGAACAGAAAAACTTAATAATAAAGTTTTTAAACAAGACAACTACTATTACTTAGTTAGTAAATATCAAAAAGGTCTATGTCAAAACTTAGATGAATATGAGTTATTAGAAGGTTATACTTTAGTCCATATTGATCCGGAAGTTGCGATAAATACGAATCTATATAATGAACACGGGCTAGCTAATCAAATTATGTTAAACCGAGAAGCAAAAGTATTAGAAATCTTAATTAAAGAGGGGTATTTTAAATAATGAATGTATTAGTAACAGCATTTAAACCTTTTAATAATAATATCAACAATTACGCAACTGAAGTTATTAAGTATATTCAAAATGATGATAAATTAATAATCGATGTTGTTTATGATGATTGTTATGAAGAAATAATCAAACAAAAAGATTTAAATAACTATGATTTAATTATTTCACTAGGAGAGGCAAGAAGTAGAAAAGTATTAACTTTAGAATGTTTTGCTCATAATATAAGTGATTGTAGTTTAAAAGATAACAAAGGACAACTTAAGAAAAATGAAACTATTATCAAGAATTTACCTTTTGAATTAAAGACTTTAGTTCAAATTGATAAAGTAAAAGAACTTATCGAATTTTCTTTTGATGCAGGTAAATTTGTATGTAATAATTTATATTATCATTTGTTATCAAATTACCCCAATAAATCATTATTTATTCATGTTCCTGAATGTAATAATGAAACAAGTAATTATCAATTACATGCTATAGTAATTGAAAAAATAATAAAAAAGTTAGGAGATCTATAAATGAAATATTTAATTGCGTCAGACATTCACGGTTCTCTTTATTACACTAATAAATTAATTGAACTAATTGAAAAAGAACAACCAGAAAAAATAATTTTATTAGGGGATTTATATTATCATGGCCCTAGAAATCCATTACCATTAGAATATAATCCAATGGAAGTATCAAAGATATTAAACCAATATAAAGATAAGTTAATTGTTATTCGTGGTAATTGTGATGCAGTAGTTGATGAAATGATATCTGAATTTAAGTTTATTGACCATTATCAAATTACTTTAAATAATAAGAATATTATGTTTACTCATGGACACCTATATAATAAGGAATATATTCCTGAAAATATTGACATCTTAATATATGGTCATTTCCATACAGGTTTTATGGAATATGTTAATAATACTCTTTGTATTAATGCAGGATCTATTACTTTACCTAAGAATAATACAGCCCATAGTTTATTAATTATGGAAGATCAGTTTATTAAATTAATTGATCTTGATGGTAACTTAATTAAGCAAGTAATATATTAAACAACAGCTTTGCTGTTGTTTTTTCTAATTTTTGGTAATTTAATATGTTTCTTGCAAAAAAAGTATTAATTTGATATAATAAATTATCTATTCGGAGGAAAACATTATGAAAAAACATTGGAAGTTATTATTATTTATTTCAATTGAATTTCTTATTGTTATTACTATTGTATTATTAACATTATTTGCAGGACGTAAAACTTACACAGTAACGTTTGATTTAAATGGTGGAACTTATATTAGTGGTAATTTAGTACAGACTGTAAGACATGGACAAGATGCAGTTGCACCTGTTGTTACCAAAGATGGTGCGTATTTGTTAGAGTGGAGTGAACCACTTACTCAAATTACTAAAGATAAAACTATTAAAGCCGTTTGGGAATATGAAACATCATTTGGTATTCAATTTGAATTCGTTCCAAATGCAAACTATTGTTTAATTAGTGGATGTTATGAGAACATATCTGGTGATGTTTATATTGGTGCGAACTATAATGGTTTAAGAGTAATGGGAATTAAAGATGGTGCTTTCCAAAATTGTAATCGTATTACAGGTATTTATTTACTTGATGGATTAGTATCAATCGGTAATAATGCGTTTAGTGGATGTACAAGTTTAAAAACACTTGAAATACCATCAACAGTAGAAGTAATCGGAACAAATATTTTAAAAGACTGTACTAGTTTAGAAAAACTATCAATTCCATTCATTGGAAGTAGTTTTGGGGTAGAAGAAAATCAATATTTGGGCTATTTGTTTGGTGCAAAAAACTTTAAACATCATTTAACTACAATTCCAGAAACCTTAACTGAAGTAACCGTTAGTGGTAAAGGTGAAATTCCAGAAAATGCTTTTTATAATTGTCAGTCTATCACAACACTAAATTTATCTGATGACATTACAAAAATTAATAAAAATGCATTTAGAAAATGTATAGGACTTACAAGTGTTATTGTTCCAGATAGTGTATTAGAAATTGATGAAACAGCATTTGTTGATTGTTCAAGTATCGAATCACTTGTTATTGGAAATGGTGTAACTAAAATAGGTTCTGCTGCTTTTGCAAATTGTACTAGTTTAAAAACTATTGAAATAGGTTCAGGATTAATTGAATTAGAAGAAAATAGTTTTCAAAACTGTAGTTCTATTGAAAAGTTTACTGTTAGTACAGAAAACGAGACTTTTGTTTCAGAAAATGGATTGTTAATTAAAGAAATTGAAGGAGTAAAAAATATCTATTCAATTAATTTAACAGAATACGAAGATACATTTGATGAAGATAATGATCCAGCAAATGATGAAACTACATTCCCAACTTTACCCGATCGTCCAATCTTTCCACCAATTAGGGATGATTATGAATCATTATTTCCAAATATAGATCCAGATGTTAAAGTGCCAAGTATTAGTGATGATTTAGAAAAAGAAGACAATACAGAAGAAGAACAAGAATAACTCTATATATAATAAGGAAAGGAGGTATTTGTTATGCCGATGTTAACAATGTTACTTGTATGTGTATCAGTGTATTTTACATTACTAGTTGTAATACTGATTTACAATAAATACATGAATCCAAAGATTACAAATTTGGTATTTATCATTATAAATGTATTATTGTTTGTAGCATACAACATTAATGACTTTTATCGAAATGGTAAATTTATATCATTAACATTTGATCAAATATCACCATTTACATTTACCACTTTACCACTATCTTATTTATTTAGTAAAAAAATTAAAGATGCACAATTTAGTGCAGTGGCCTTTTTATCATTTGGAATGTTTATTGCGATGATGATAAGTCCTCAACATGCCTTCTTAGTATCATTTAGACAAGATGCAACTATGTTATTTGTTCTTGACACTTTATTACATTTAAATTGTAGTTTATTTGGCATATATTTAATTTCTAGTGGACAAGTATTATTAAATGGAAAAAGTATTAAAAGAGCATTTATTTACATGTATTCAGTAATTGCATTTGTTGTTTTTATGAATTTTACATTTAAACTAAATTATTTTAGTATGGGTCCATATCAAGATTTCTCTATTTATATGTTTGATTTCTTTGATTCATATTGGGTAACTTTATTGGTTTATGTTCTAGGTGTTGCGTTAGTTTTAGCACTTGGTTTTCAATTTAATTATATTTTACAGCTTTTAAAATATAAAGAAGAACATAAAAAGGATAACAAACAATCTCAAGAAGTTATAGATAATGTTGAAAAAGAAATAGAATCTAGAGAATCTAACGAAGTAGTTGAATAGCAAAAGCATCTCTTGTGAGATGCTTTTTTTATTTCTTGAATATTATATAAAAGTATGTTATAATTTAAGATAATAGGAGACAATTATGGATATTTGGACAAAATTATTAGATAAAGCAAAACAAGAATATCATCCAGAAGATTTATCACCATTCTTTTATAGTAATCATGTTGCATGTGCAATTGAAGCTGAAGATGGAACAATTTATACAGGGTTTTGTATCGAAGGAGCAAGTGGCGTTTTAAATCTTTGTGCAGAAAGAGTTGCTGCTATTAATATGATTGTTAATAGTCATCAAACATTTATTAAAAGAATCTTAGTAATGCGAGATGTTGAACCATATGAAGATGGTAATTTTTTACCATGTGGGGCATGTCGAGAGTTCTTAATGCAGTTAGATATTCGAAATGAAGAAACAGAAATTTTAACTGATTATCAATCAAGAAAAACTGTCAAACTAAAAACCTTAATCCCTAATTGGTGGGGTATGGAAAGATATAATAGAAAGTAGGTAACTAATATGAAAGATAAGTTATTGTATTTAGCAAAAAATTATGATTTAGTAGTAGGCGATAAGTTTGAATTATTTTATCGTGGTGTAATACGTTCAATGAATCCATATAAATATTATATTCATGTAACATCACCTAAAGGGCGTCCATATCCTAGATATTATACCTATACACCTACAGAAAATGAAGTTGGTGATTATCCATTAACAATTACTTTATATGATGATTACAGCAATGTTATTGAAACTGCAACAACTACATTACATGTAGTAAAACCAGTTAAGCCTAAAAGAAAGATGAATATTCTTTGTTTTGGTGATTCATTAACTTTTAATGGTGTATGGCCATATGAAGGGTATCGCAGATTTACTAAGAATGATGGAAATCCAGTAGGACTTGGATTTGATGGTAGTTTAAATTTTATTGGTACTATGAATAAAGAAGAAGTTGGCTATGAAGGATATGGTGGATGGCAATGGCGACATTTCGTCACTAATGAAGCTGTATCAACTACATCATCAGTTTGGATTGAAGTAGAATCACATCAACTTGATGAAAATGATCAACATAGTAATTGGAAGTCTAATAATTTAAATTGGGTATTAGAATCAATTGACGAAAAAAGATTAAAATTCAAACGTGGTCCAGGTAATTATTCTTGTTTACCAAAAGTTGGTGAAGTTTTTGAACATGTTGATGGTGCAAAACACCAAGATACATTACAAGTTTCAAAATATTATTTTGAAAAAGGTAATCCATTCTATGATGAAGAATTAGATGGACCAAACTTTAAAAAATATTGTGAAGATAATAATTTTGAAGGTATTGATTACGTTTATATTTTACTTACATGGAATGGACAATATCAACCGTTTAATTTTGATTTTTCACATTATGAACCATTTATCGTAAAAATTATTGAACAAATAAGAAGTGCTTATAAAGATGCGAAAATACGTTTTATTGGAATCCAAAGTCCATCTGTAAATGGTGGTATTGCCGCTAACTATGGTGCAAGTGGACCATACTCGGATGTATTTGGCGAAGTAAGTACTGCTTATCATTATAACGAATATTTAGAAAAGTTATGTGAAAGAGAAGAATACAAAGATTTCTGTCGATACATCGATATGAAAGCTCAATTTGATGTAGAATATAATATGCCAAGTCAAGATACACCAGTAAATGCAAGAAGTGAAATTATGGAAAAAGTCGGAACTAATGGCGTTCATCCAACCATGGCCGGATATTTACAAATTGGTGATGTATTCTACCGTGCATTAGTACGTGATATGAGCGAAGAGGCATAAACATGAAAATAGTAGATAAATTATTAATTGTCTTATTTAATATTTGTTTAATAATAGTGGCGATTTGGGCATCGGCAGTTCCAATTGCTAAAAGTAAATCATACTATGAAAAACAATTTACTAAAAATGAAATTTATGCACATTATGAAGATGGAGAACTAGTTCAAACAAGATTTCATTATGTAGGTGGAACTTATCATTCATCTACGTATTATACTGACGAACAACTTGATATAATTATTGAACACATTATTGATTATTTATTTAAAGGTAAAGACACTTTTGAATTAAAAATGGATAATGTAATGGTCAATGGAGAAGTTGTTGATGACGTAAACATCTTTGGTGAGGTTGCTGTTACACACATGGAAGATGTTAAAGTCTTGTTTACAGTTTACCGTGTAATATCTTGGATTGCTCTTGCTGGAATGATCACAATGATTTTCTACTTTTTAAAACGCATGAAGTATGTTAAAAAAGCATTATTGAGTGTAACTTTAATCTTCTATGGTGTATTATTCTTATTAATTGGTATATTCTTATTAATTGTTTTAATTCATATGAAGAAAGACTCAATACCACTACAAATGGATTGGTTCTTAGATACGTTATGGCGTGATATTCATCATTTATTATTCATGTTCCAACCAGAAAAAGTTGAAGGTTCATTCTTTAATGATACATTAACTGAAGTATTGACTTTAGAATTATTTATTACTGCGGTTGTCATTGTTGTAATTACACTTGTTAGTTTATTGGCTTTATGGTTTGCAACGACAGTACTTGCGCGTAAATATGGTGAAAAAATATCAACTAAAATATTTAAACCAGTTGAACTAAATGAATAGGTAATATTATGGAAGATGTTTTAATTAACCAATATCATAAAGGTAAAATAATTGATAAAGTATTACTAATTACTTCATTAGTACTATTTGTTATGGGATTAACAGTTTATGCAATGTCTGCCTTTATTCCATCTAATTTGATGCATCCAAATGACTATTACAATTCAATTGATTATATTGATATGATACTATTAGTTATGAGAATTGCATCGTGTATTTTAGTTTTAATTTCGATTATATTAGTCTTTATTGTTAGACTATGTAGTGTATTAAAAAAACATAATAAAGGTATAGATGTTATTTTATCAATAATCATTTATATATTCTTTTTTGTCTTGTCAGTATTAATATTCTGGCTAATGAATGACTCTTGGGCATTAGGTTATAGTATTACTGTATATTATTGTTTATTCCCAGTTAGTTTATTCTTATTTGGTCTTTTGATTTCTAAAACTAATCCAAAGATCTTATGGACATTTGTATTATTCTTTTCATTAATTGTGTTATTCCATTATCATTTAACATTTGGTATTTCTAATTTACATATTCAATATGAATATATTTTATTTGGTTTATTACCAGGATTATTAGGTACAGCGTGTGGTGTTCTAATTAGAAAGTATGTTAAAAAGATGAAAAGTTAGAAACGTTTTCAAAGTCGTTTTATATGAAATATATTATAATTTGTTATATAATATAATAAATTAAATAAAAACTTTACAAGATAGGATGATATCCTTGAGCATAATTATGCGATTAGCTTTTAGTTAAAAGCACATAATTATCAGCTAGTTGCATTAAAATGTAAGTCTTTTTACATTTGTTTAATACACCTAGAAGGATGTTCCTTCTAGGTGTTTTTAATTTTATGAGGTAAAATATGAAGAAAGTAATTAAGATATTAAGTTTTTTAGTTTTAGTGTTTTTATTATCATCATGTAATAATACTAATAAACAAGCAAAAGTTATTGATATTAAATTAACTGACGAACAATATGCGTTTGTTGTTAAAAAAGGTAATAAAACACTTGTTGATGAATTTAATCAATTCTTGGATACTATAAAAGAAAATGGTGAATTTAACAGTCTTGTTGAAAAGTATTTCGAAGGTAAAGGAGAAAAAAAAGGGGTTAAAGTTACATCGACGAGTGTTGAAAATACTGAAGATTTGTTTGTTGTAGTTACAAATTGTCCGTTTTCGCCTTTTGAGTATATTGGTGATGATGGTTTAATTTATGGTTTAGACATCGAGATTGCATCAAAGTTTGCAAGTATGAAAGGTAAAACTTTAGTTGTTAAAAATATTGGTTTTGATTCGATCTTTACGGAAGTAGATGCAGGTTATGCCGATATTGGAATGGCAGGTATTACGGTAAATGAAGATCGTTTAAAATCATATGATTTTACTAAACCTTATTACGAAGCAAGCCAAAAGTTGGTTGTGTCTAGTGATAATACAATGTTTGATAACTGTGAAACTGTAAATGATGTTGAAGATATTTTAAAAACATTAGAAAATCAATCTGTTGGCTATCAAAATGGTACTACAGGAAATTGGTATGTTGCAGGTGATAGTGATTGGGGGTTTGACGGTTTTAGTAATATTACACCTGTTGGATATACAACAGCTCAACTTGCAATTCAAGATATTGTCGACGGAAGAATCTTCGGGGTAGTTGTTGATGATGCTCCAGCTAACGCCATTGTTTCAAATATGTCTAGTTGGGGAAGTAAATTAGATACATTCTTAGATACTTTAAAACAAGCAACATATCGTGATTTAATTTTAACGGGTTTAAAAAATACTGTTTTAATTGCATGTCTTGGACTTGTTATTGGTATATTAATTGGAACAGTGCTTGCGGTTATTAAAGTAGCGCCTAAGTATAAGTTATTTACTAGAATTCTTGATAAAGTAGCAACTGTTTACATTGGTATATTTAGAGGAACACCAATTGTAGTACAACTATTAATTGCATATTATGTATTATTACCAGTTCTAGGTGTTACTGGTGTAGAAGCATTAACTGTTGGTATTTGGGTATTTGGATTAAATAGTGCAGCCTATGTTGCAGAAATAATGCGCGGTGGTTTAAATTCAGTTGATCGTGGACAATTAGAAGCAGGACGTGCTGTTGGATTAAGTTATCCTACAACAATGATTAAAATCATTGTTCCTCAAGCAATTAAGAACACATTACCTTCACTGGGTAATGAATTCATAACATTAATAAAAGAAACCTCAGTAGTAAGTTTTATTACAGTTGTTGACTTATATACAGCATTTAATACAATTGGTACTAATAAGTACTCAGTAGTAGTTCCATATATTGTAATGGCATTAATTTATATTGTAATAATTGTTGTGATTACTATTCTAATAAAAATAATGGAAAGGGCATTAAAGAAAAATGATCGAAGTAATTAATTTAACTAAGTCATATGATACATTAAATGTTTTAAACGGTGTTACGGTTAAAATTGAAGATGGTGAAAAAGTTGCAGTTATCGGTCCAAGTGGAAGTGGCAAAAGTACTTTCTTAAGATGCC
>JBGVIL010000147.1:0-9483 GCA_045123185.1 Bacilli bacterium
CTGTGGTAAGAGTCTCTTTAAACAGTCGAGCTGTAACTTATAAGTAACAAATCCACAGTACAAGTAAATTATACCATAATAAATAAATAGAGTAATTGATCTATTATGATATACGTATATTATACAAGACTTATAGTCCCACACATCTTATAAAAAGATAGATACGGTAGCAGTAAGACATTGGAATGTGTCTATAAGTCATCTACGATGGCTTATTTTTTATATTAAATGGTTGATTATAAATCAACTTCATGATATAATATCAGTGGTAGGAGGTATAAATTATGAGTAAAATAATTGTTAAAGATAGAGAAGTTACTATTACAGGATTTAGTGATGATGATTATGTTAGTCTAACAGATATAGCGAAATTTTTAAATAATGACGATCCAAGATATCCAATTCAAAATTGGATGAGATTAAAGGATACTATTGATTATATTGGACTATGGGAAATGTTAAACAATCCAAATTTTAACCGCGTCGAATTCGACACCTTTAAAAAAGAATATGGACGTAATTCTTTTGTTATGACACCGTCAAAATGGATAAAATCTACAAACGCGATAGGGATTAAATCAAAAGCAGGAAAATATGGAGGAGGAACATTTGCTCATAGGGATATAGCTTTAGAATTTGCTTCATGGATTTCTCCTGAAATTAAGTTATATATAATTAAGGAATTTCAAAGATTAAAGTCATTGGAGAGCGATAAATTAGAATGGCAAGGACAAAGATTGTTCGCTAAGTTAAACTACTTAATTAATACTGAGGCGATAAGTAAATATTTAATAACAGTAAATTTAACAACAGAACAAAAAAATGATATTTATGCTAGCGAAGCAGATATACTAAATGTGGCTTTATTTGGTATGACAGCAAAAGAGTGGCGAGAATCTAATCCAAATATAGAAGGTAATATAAGAGATTACGCTTCTTCAATTGAACTAGCAATACTTTCTAATTTGGAATTTTACAATGCAAAACTTATAGAAGAAAATATACCTCTAGAAACAAGACTAATTATATTAAACAATGAAGCAAACAAAGAAAAAGAATTGTTCAACAAAAATAATGAGAAAGAGTTAAAGATAACAAACAATGAGTAAACTTGGAGATAAAATAAAACAAATAAGAATAAATGAAGGATTAAGCCAAGAAGCATTTGCTAAAGAACTTGGGTATACTTCTAAATCAACTATTAATAAAATAGAAAAAGGTATTAATGAAATAAGTTATGATAAATTAATGCTCTTAATTGATAAATATAATTTAACGTTAGATCAAATATTTGAACATAATGCTAATAATATACCATTACCTAAAAATACTAATTCAAATCTATACATTTCTTTTAGTGCAAGATCAAATGGAAATTCTGAAAATATAATAAAATATATGATGAATGATAACGATACATTTATTAGTTTTAAAGATTTGTTTATTAATCAATGTAATAAATGTAATTATGAATGTATGACTATTAATAAATGTAAGTATCGACATGATGATATTTATAATCTTCTTAGTAATAGCATTATATATAATAAAATTATTTTCGTGGTTCCTATGTATTGTGGAAATCCATCTTCACTATATTTTACACTTATAGAAAGAATGCAAGATTATTTTAATAATAATGAGACAAATTATCCATTATTTATTAGTAAATTACATATTATAGGAATATATGGATCAAACGAAGAAACACCATTATTTATTCCGTTAATTTCTAGTATTTTAGATAATATAGATAAATGTTTGCCTATTCAAAGACATAAATATGAAATCAAAATGAATGATTTAGTAATTAATAACAAATACATATTAAGATTGCTTGACATGTATAAAGTCAAAATGGGATTATAGGAAAGACCTATAGTACCACACTTTTTATAAAATAATAGATATTGTGGTCGTTAGGCATTAGAATGTGTCTATTAGTCATTTGATTTATAGTGAAAATATAACGATTTAAATATCAAAATCAAGGAATTATGCATCTATTAAGGTGCATTTTTTTATTTTTAAGTAGAAAATAATTATATTATGTATATTTAATTTAGCTGCTATTAATTAATCCTATATAAATAAAATAATATAATGTAATTCATCTTAATATAATCTTAACATTTAACCCATAACCTTAACATCTTCTTTATAGAATTTTTGATAAAATTATATTATAAAATAAAAGGTGATAAATATGTTCAAAAAAAGATTTCATTTATCAAAATTTAAAACTATTTTATTAGGTTATCTTTTTGTAATTGTGATGGGAGCTTTTTTACTTTCGTTACCAATATCGTCTGCTAGTAAAACATGGACATCGTTTATAGATTCTATTTTTACATCAACTTCGGCAGTTTGTGTTACTGGTTTGGTTGTTTTTGATACTGCGACTCATTGGTCGATATTTGGACAAATAATAATTTTATTATTGATTCAAATTGGAGGAATGGGTGTTATAACTTTGGCCATTTCATTTCTTATGTTATCGGGAAAAAAGATAGGTTTATTTAGTAGGGATGCTCTAAAAGAATCAATATCAGCTTACAGTGTTGGTGGAATTGCTAGTTTAACAAAGTTTATTATAAAAGGAATACTAATTTTCGAATTATTAGGTGCAATAGTTATGATGCCATTTTTTTGTAAAGAATTTGGTTGGAATGGAGTATGGATGTCGATATTTCATTCTATATCGGCTTTTTGCAATGCTGGTTTTGATATAATGGGGAAATACTCTGGCGAGTTTTCATCTCTTACAATATTTTCATCAATGCCAATAATCAACATAATCGTATGCTTATTAATTGTTATTGGTGGTATTGGTTTTATTGTATGGAAAGATATGCATGATTATAAATTTAATTTTAAAAAATATAGATTACAATCAAAAGTTGTAATTATAATGTCTATAATTTTAATAATTTTACCAGGATTGTATTTTTTCTTTTTTGAATTCAATGAACTTCCATTAAAAGAAAGAATATTAGTCTCAATATTTCAATCAATTACTCCTAGAACTGCCGGATTTAACACAGTCAATCTTAATGGTGTAAGTGAAGTCGGATTAATAATTTTAGTAATTTTAATGTTAATTGGAGGTTCACCAGGCTCTACTGCTGGTGGTATGAAAACATCAACTATAGCAGTTATATTTGCTTCTATAATTTCAGTATTTAAAAATAAAGGAAATGCTGAATTATTTAGAAAAAGAATTAGTGATGAAAATGTTAAAAAAGCATTTGCTATTTTTTTCTTATATTTATTTATATTCTTGTTTAGTGGATTAATAATTAGTAAGATTGAAAATATTCCAGTATTGTCAGGGTTATTTGAAACAGCTTCTGCAATTGGTACAGTGGGACTTACCTTAGGTATTACTCCTTCATTATGCTTAGTATCTAAAATAATATTAATTATGTTGATGTTTTTTGGTAGAATAGGTGGATTGACACTGATATATGCAACATTAGGAGAAAGAAAAAAACAACTTTATATTTATCCGCTAGAAAAAATTATGGTTGGTTAGGAGGTTAGTATGAAAAAGAAAACAATACTTTTAATTGGTTTAGGAAGATTTGGACTACATATAGCAAAAAAATTACATGAGCTAGGTCATGAGATTATGGCGGTTGATGTAAATGAAGAAAAAATTAATCAAGCAGTTCCATTTGTAACAGATGCACAGATTGGGAATAGTACAAATGAAGATTTTTTGAAATCTTTAGGAATTAATAATTATGATTTATGTATTGTAACGATAAGTGATGATTTCCAAAGTTCACTAGAAACAACAAGTCTATTAAAGGAATTAGGAGCTAAAAAAGTTATATCTAGAGCTGAAAGAGATGGGCAAGCTAAATTTCTTTTAAGAAATGGTGCAGATGAAATTGTGTATCCAGAAAAACAACTTGCATCTTGGATAGCAATTAAATATAGTGCTGACCATATTTTAGACTATATTGAAATAGATAATGAGCATGCTATATTTGAAGTAAGTGTCCCTAAAGAATGGATAGGCAAAACTATTGGGGAAATAGATATTAGAAAAAAATATGGTATTAATATCTTAGGAATAAAAGATGAGAATAAGTTAAGTGTGGATGTTACTCCTTCGCAAGTTCTTAACTCTAAGTTATCTTTATTAGTAATAGGGGATTATAAAAAACTTCAAAGATGTTTCAAAATTTGATATTTTTCTTATAGAAGGAGGATAGCTTATGAAAGATATAATATTACTAATAATATTTTTAATATATGGAATAATGGGCTATTTTGTAATGAAAAAATTAGATAAGTTTATTGATGATTTTAAAAAAAACAATAAAAAGTAAAAATAAAAAGTTAGAAATTATATTGAAAAAATGTTATAATTAATCTATACAATTTTAAATAAAGGAAAGAATTATGCTTGTTAATTTAAATGAATCTCAAATTAATAAAAAAGATGAACATATTTTAGTGGGACTTTCATCATCTCCTTCAAATGAAAAGATTATTATAACTGCTTATAAAATGGCAAAAGCTTTTAATGGGACATTGACTGCTATTTATGTGCAAACTGAAGATTTAAATACTATGAACGAAGTTGATAAAGAAAGGTTGCAAAATAATATTTCTATTGCAGAAAAACTTGGTGCTAAAATTGTCACTATTACTGGCGAAAACGTTCCTTTTCAAATTTCTGAGTACGCTAGATTATCAAATATTACAAAAATAGTGGTTGGTAAAAGTTCTAATAATAAAAGAAGTTTAATAAAAAAGCAATCACTTGTAGATCAATTGATGCCTTTAGTGACAAATATAGAAATGTATATAGTTCCAGATAGTAATGTTCAGTATAAAGAAGGTAAAGTATTATTAAAAAGAAAAACCATAATTCCATCATTTAAAGATATATTATTAACTGTTATGTTACTAATAATAGAAACGTTAATCGGTTATTTATTTATGAATATAGGATTTACGGAATCTAATATTATTATGGTTTATATTGTAGGAGTACTTGTTACTGCAATTTTAACAAATAGTCAGCTTTGCTGGCTTGCTTCTTCAGTTTTAAGTGTTATTTTGTTTAATTTCATGTTTACTTTTCCACATTTTTCTTTAGTTGCTTATGGAGAAGGGTATCCAATTACTTTTGCAGTTATGCTAATAGTATCATTAATTACAGGTAGTATTTCTAATAAAATGAAAAGTCAAGTTAAGAAATCAACTGAAACAGCATATCGAACTAAAATATTATTTGATGCAAATCAATTAATTCAAAACGCTAAAAATGATGAAGAAATAATTGGCGTAACAATTAGTCAAATTAAAAAATTATTAGATAAGGAAACATTTGTATTTTTATCCAAAAATAAAAAATACTATACTAAAGTATTAGAATCTTTAGAAGAAATAACAGATTTGGAAGATGTTAATAACGAAACCATTCAGTTAGTTCTTAATAAAAATACTAAGGCGGGATATGGTACTGAATATTACAAAAATGATGATTTTGCATACATTCCACTTAGTGGTAATAAAAATATGTTTGGTGTCGTTGTGATAAAATTGAAACAAAATCCAATAGAACCATTTGAGAATAGTATTTTGTTATCAATAATTGGAGAATGTTCTTTAGCTATTGAGAATTACTATAATTTAAAAGAAAAAGAGTTAAATGAAATATTAGCAAAAAATGAGCAAGTAAGAGCTAATTTATTAAGAGCAATTTCACATGATTTAAGAACTCCTTTAACTTCAATTATGGGTAATTCAGATAATTTATTGTTTAATAATAAAATACTTGATGAAGATATTAAAATACAGATGTATTCGGAAATTTATGAAGATTCATTGTGGTTAATAAATTTGGTCGAAAATATTTTATCAATTACTAAATTAGAAAATGGAAAAATTAAATTAAATTATACTACTGAACTTGTTGATGATATTATTGATGAAGCACTAAAACATATTAATAAAAATAAAATAAAACATAGTATTATTGTTAAAAGATTTAACGATTTACTTTTAGTTAATGTTGATGTTAAATTAGTTATTCAGGTTTTTATCAATTTAATAGATAATGCTATTAAATACACACCAGAAGGATCAACTATAATTATCAGTGTTACTAAAAATGAATCTAAAGCGATTATTAATGTTATAGATAATGGTCCGGGAATAAAAGATAAGGATAAAGACAGAATATTTGAGATGTTTTACATTGGAGATAACATTATAGTTGATGGTAGAAAGAGTTTAGGATTAGGTTTATCGTTATGTAAATCGATTATCAATGCACATGGATGTGAGATTAAAGTATCAGACAATAATCCAACAGGCACGATTTTCACTTTTGATTTGCCAATTAAGGAGGTAACAATACATGAATAATAATCCCTTAATATTAATTGTTGAAGATGATAATCATATTAAAAATCTTATTTCAACGACTTTAAAAGTTAATAAATATAGTTATTTACTTGCTACTTCAGGTAATGAAGCAATTATGCTTGCTGTTTCGCATAAACCAGATATTATTCTTTTGGATTTAGGACTTCCTGATATGGATGGTGTAGAAATAATAAAAAATGTAAGAGAGTGGTCAAATATACCAATTATTGTTATTAGTGCAAGAAGTGATGATAAAGATAAAATTGATGCGTTAGATTTTGGTGCAGATGATTATATAACTAAACCGTTCTCCGTAGAGGAATTACTTGCTAGAATTCGTGTAGCCACAAGAAGGCTTAATAGTATGAGTGAAAAACAAGTTGAATCGGTGTTTAAAAATGGGGATTTAACTATAGATTATAGTGCAGGTTGTGTTTATCTATATGATAAAGAACTTCATCTTACGCCAATTGAATATAAATTATTATGCTTGCTTTCCAAAAATATAGGTAAAGTGTTAACACATACATATATTACAATGGAAATTTGGGGGACTACATGGGAAAGCGATGTTGCTTCATTGCGTGTTTTTATGACAACATTAAGAAAAAAAATCGAACAAAATTCTACAGAATCAAAATATATTCAAACGCATATTGGTATAGGATATAGGATGTTAAGAATAGAATAATCAATAGAAATATAATAGCTGAAAATGAATTATAGGAAAGTTTAACTATTTCCAAAATGGAAATTGTTCGATATGAAGGAAATAGAAGGGTAAAAGGATATTTTCTATAAGCTAATCAGACAGTAATTTAATATCTAAATTATTAAGTAATGTTTAGAAGTAATTCATAACTATGCCTTCATTAGTAATAAGTAGGCATTTAAAATGATTAATCTTGATACAATAAAAAGTATCAAGATTTTTTTAATAAACTTTTTTTTCAAGTTAATAATAAGAAGCTAAAACATTTTAGTTTAACGAATTAATATTATAACTTTTTTGTGATTTACATATTGATAGTATAAATTATAAATTTATGTTATAATTAATCAACTGATAAATTCATACTTATTGAGGTGTTTATTTTATATGAACAGTGTTAATAAAACATTATATATTCCTTTGTATGGTAAATCTTTTGTTAGTAAAAAAGGAATTATTTTAAAAGATCCAAAAGCTGAAGAAATATGGGAAAAAGAACAGTTTAAATTAAAAGGCAAATCAAAATCAAAATGGTTATCTTATTATATGGGAATTCGTTCAGCAGTTTTTGATGAATGGTTAAAAGAACAAATGACTAAGTATCCTCAAGCTGTTGTAATTCATATTGGATGTGGAATGGATAGTAGAGTTCTAAGAGTAGGAACAAATAATCACAATTGGTTTGATGTTGATTTTAATGAAGTGATTAATGAAAGAAAAAAATATTATAGTGAAGATGAACACTACAAGATGATTAGTGGAGATGTTAGAGATTCTGATTGGTTAACTAAAGTTTCTTATAATAAGCAGGCGATAGTTGTAATGGAAGGTATCAGTATGTATTTAACAAATTTAGAGTTAAAGAAATTGATAACAAATATTGGTAATCATTTTGATTCAGTAAGTTTTTTAATGGATTGTTATTCTTTATTTGCTGCAAAAATGTCTAAATATAAAAATCCAGTAAAAGATGTTGGCGTAGCTAAAGTGTATGGAGTTGATAATCCAAATTTAATAGTTGATAATAATGTTTTATTTAAAAAAGAACATGAAATGACACCAGGTAAATATATAGAAGAATTAAAAGGTTTGGAAAAATTTATTTTTAAAAAATTATATGCCGGAAAATTATCAAAAAAATTATATAAATTATATGAATTTGAAAAACACTAAATTAGAAGTGATAGATTAGATGTAGGTGAGACAATGAAAAAAATAGTTGTATATTATTTGTTATTTTTAATCTTCTTTACTTTAAGTTCTTGTCAAATTAAAAATCCTAGTTCAGATAATGAGAAAAAAGAATCTTCTCTTTTAATAAATGGAGAAGATTATATATGCCATACAGATTTATATGATAGTAAACTTTGGTATATGAATAATTTAGATAAAATGCCATTACCAGATCCACATGTATATGAAGAAAATGGTACATATTATATTGTTGGAACTAGTGGATTTTATATTACTTGTTATAGTACTACGGATTTTAATACGTACAAAAATGAAGGTATAATTTATAATCCAAGATTATATAATGGCTGGGAAAACTCATATCAAGCCTTATTCGCACCTGAACTATATTGTTTTGATGGTGTATATTATTTATACTATAGCGCAATGGATGATAATCATGTTAGAAGAAATAGCGTCGTTTACTCAGATAATGTATTAGGCCCTTATAAACCAATCGTAAATGAAGAAGTAGATGGCTTAAATAATCCATTATTTTTAGATAAGAATATCAACAATCCAGTTCTTGATTCATCAGTTTTTTTAGATGATGATGGGGAACTTTACATGTATTATAGTGTGGGAAACCTAGAAGGTCAACATGTAGTTGGGGTAAAGCTTATTAACCCATATACAGCTGATTTTTTGACTTATAAAGAATTAGTAAAACCTGGTTACCTTGATTCTAACTTTACTTCCAAACCATTAGAATGGGAAGAATTAAGAGAAGTTGATCAAATCGCTGAAGCCCCTTGTATGATTAAATCAAATGGCAAATATTATCTTACTTATTCAGTTAATGGTTGTTGGAATAAATATTATAACGTTTGTTATGCGGTTTCTGATTCACCACTGGGAAACTTTGTCAAGCCATATGAAGAAGGAAAAACTTGGACTAATTTATTAATGGGCTACCCTGGTGATAAAGATAGTGAATCTTTAATATATCAACAGTGGAATGGATTTTCATCTGGAACTGCACATCATTGTTTCTTTAAAATTGGTAATCAAATGATGATTGGTTATCATGCGCATAAGAATAGAAACTGGAATAGTGATAGTATTGGTACAGAAAGATTTTTCGCAATCGATTATCTTTATTTTGATGAAACAGGTGTTCCATTTTGTAATGGACCTACCTGGTCAAT
>JBGVIL010000148.1:0-5628 GCA_045123185.1 Bacilli bacterium
TCATTGAGGTATTTATCTCACACTCTATTTGAAAGGAGTGACTATTATGCAAAAAGTGGCTATCTATAATATTGACCAATGTCGGTTTTATATTAAGAATGGAGCAACTGTCTTAGATATTAAGATAGGTAGCAACGGAAAGGTCGCTCTAATATTTGAAAAGAATGATGTGTATATCAAATTGTTTGCCCAATGGTGTGAAAGAAAACACTAATATTTGAAGGAGTGAATTTGAATGGAAGAACAAGAAGTCAAAAAAACAACTCGTAAATCTGCTTCCGCCAAAAAAGATGAAGAGATTGCAGAATTAAAAGATTTGATTGCTCAACAACAAGCTATGATTGAAAAATTAATGACTAAGGTTGATGAAGCTAAAGAAGATGATTTACCACCAAAACAAGCTCGTGTTAATAAAGGTACAGTAGTTGACCGAGGAATTACTAAACAAGGTTTAAGACGTAAATATAAAAATAAAGATATTTATGTCCAAAGTGCTATTGTAGGTACTGTATGTTACAATGGTAAAAATGATGTTTATGAATGGGGTAATAAAGGCGAAGTTGTACCTATGGCTATTGAAGACATTGTAGCTATGCCAGACTCATACCTACATAATCCCTGGTTGGTACTTGACGACTATGAAAACGATGAGGAAGTGTTGGATGACATTATCCAATGTTTAGGATTAGAAGACATTTATCGCAGATTATATATTCTAACAGAACTAGATGAAGATATCAACTCTGTTGACATGAAAGAATTTGAACGACTTGTAAATGAATCAAAAGCAGAAGGTGGAACTTTAGCACTTGACGCTACCGCTATTATCCAAAATAAAATTGACAAAGGAATTTTAGATAGTAATAGTAAAATTGATAAATTCGAAAAAATCTTAGGTCGTTCATTCAATAAATAGGAGCTACTGCTCCTTATAGAAAGGAGTGGGAGCATGGAGTTTGAAGATGTAGTTGACATGATGTTGACTTTATTGGACGACTATCAAATCGCAGAAATAACTGATGAAGAATTACAATTAGAAGTTGGTATTAAAGTTAATATAGTTATTGCTAAAGCACAATTAGAAAATTTAGAGTTTGACAAAGACTTTAGTGAATTTAACCGTGAATTAACTGTTATGGAAGCAACTATATTATCTTATGGTTTGTTAATGTTATGGTTATCACCATTTATCAATAATCGTGAAGTTTTACAAACTCAACTTACTTCTAAAGAGGTTGTAACTTTTAGTAATGCTAACCGTATACAACAAGGTATTCAATTATATAAATTAGCTAAAACAGAATTCTATCAGTTAGTTATTGATTATAATACCCTTAAAATTAAAGCTCAAATTAAAGAGCAGTTGGAGGGGAATAATTAATGAGCGTATATAGTGATAGATATAGACAAAGAGTATCTAGAGGTACTGATGGTTCTGCTCGTAGTATTCGTATAAAAGAAGCTAAAGATACTTATAATAGAAATTTTAAAGATATTATGGGCTATCTTCAAGCAGAATATCTAGATGCAGAAATGGTAAACAACAACGAACCAGCTAGACCATTAGATATTGTAATTTCTACTAATACTAATGGATATGAACGTATCATTAATTGTAGACCCGACACGTTATTAAAGGCTGGTACTTATGTATATTATGAAGAAATGGGAGTTAAAAAGACTGCTATTATTCGTGAGTTATTAAAATCTGAACCAATTCCAACATATAAAGCATTTGAGTGTTCTCAAACTTTGATTATTAAGAATTGCCCTTATCCATTTCCTTGTTTTTCATATAATAGTACATATAGTTCAAAAGGTTTAATTGATACAGACCGTAACTATATTCTTGACTCACGTAATAAATTATATATCCAAAAAAATGAATTCTCATGTAGATTATGGGAACAATATCACGGTTATAGAATTATTTTAGGTGATGATGATGGTACTGTTGTATTTAAAATTACCGAGATGGATGACTTCTCTTATAAAGGTATGTTCATTGTTTCATTAAAAGTAGAACAACGCCACCATTTAGACGGGGTAGAAAATAAGTTGTGGGCATATAATGAAAAAGAGATTGACTTCTCTGATTTAAGTTATAATGTTAATGGACAAATTGCAATTGAATCATTAGAAATTATGTCTGAAATGTATTATAAAGTAGGAGATACTTTTGAAATGATTGCTACAACACCAGTTAATACATGGATATATGATAATACATTTTTTGAAGGTATTGAATTATCTACTGCTGATACATTAAAAGGAACATTGGCTAAATCGGGTAAATTAACTATTGAAGCAATAGGCACTCAAAATCAAAGAGCTTCAAAAACCGTAATTGTAAAGGAACGTGCTAAATAATGGTTAAAGATAGATATTTAGGTACAAAAAGTAATAAATTCAGACGTGTTCCTTACATTGTGGAATATTTAATGAAGGTTATCGACTGTCAAGAAATTAGACGTTTATGTAGATATTATACATTAGACCCATTAGCAGAGGAAGCGTTTGATTATGACGGTAATTTAGTAGACCAACCAGATTTAAATGATAGTCTTGAATTTAAAGTGGTTAGAGATAAAGTTAGTGCAGGTGCAGAAGATGCAATTCTAATTGCAGAAACATTCTCTAATTCTATTATTAATTATAATAAAATGCAAATTTGTGTTTATCCTTATGAAATTACATTCTCTGAACGTGCTAGCCGATATGGTACTTCTACGTTTGGTTATATGACATTTCATATTGATATTATATATCCTATGCAACTTAACAAGTTAGCAGACCATATGCAACGTGCATGGAGTATTGCTTGTATTATCATGGATGCCATAGATGATAAAACGGTACTTGACGAAGAGTTGCATAAACATACTGGAGATATTAAGTTTGAGTTTAAGGAAAATATGGCTACAAACTATAAACTAGCTCCAAATAGTGATATGGTAATCCTTACTGTTCCTATCGCAGTAACAGTCAATGGTTTACGTTCTCCAAAGGACTGATATTTATGAGTAGGTCTAATTATTGGAAATATTACGTAGGGATAGATGTGCCATGTGCTAATTTATCTGTATCTCCAAAACCAGTAAGATTGCTAGATTGGGAATTATTTCAAACCATTGCTTATGAACCTTTAAGAATAAATGAGGAATTAATTCGTAAACAATTAAAAGTTGATGAAAATGTTTCATTATATGAATATATTATTCAGTATATGATGGAAAAAGCTAAAAATGAAACTGGAAGAGAAGAATACGGATTAATTATTCTGGCTCAAATATTCACTTTAGCTTTTAGACTTCCAGTTGAATTAAAAGTTGAAGAAGATGATGGTATGTTAGGTTTTGTATTTTGCATTAATGGAAATGAGCATGATATAATCAACAAACATAACTACCAACAAATTAGAGAAATGATTATGGAACAAAATTTAATATTTGAACCAATCGTAGCTGCAGACAAAAAATCCCAACAAGCAATTGACAAGGCAATAGAAAGAAAAAAGAGTATTGGCTCAACAACAGAGACAAATATAGAATCAATGATTGTATTAGTATCAAAGGGACGTAAAATAGATGAAGATTATACATTCTATCAACTTCAAGCAGATTATGAAATGGAATTAAGATTAGAACAATCTCGTGCTATACCAGTATATAGAGCAGTAGGTGCAGATATTGAACCTATTGTATTGGCAGAGGTTCTAAGTATGCATGAAGACCCTTATTCATTTGAAAAAATGTTTAAGAAAAACGATAGAAAGAAAGACGATTTATCTAAATAAAAAAGGATATAGAGGGGATAACCCTTTTATCATATAAAAAAATAAAAACTTGGACTTCCCCATAGTCCTTAACAATAATAAATAAGAAAATGGGGATACCGACAGGTATATCAGAAGGGAGAAATAAAAAATGGCATTAAATTTCGCTAAAAACGATATGGAATTCTTATTATCAGTTGCAGACGTTTTATTATTAGACTCTAAAACTGGTGCTCAATTAGCTTCTGCTACTTTAAAATCTCACAGTATGAACCAATCAGTAGATACTACTGAAATCCGTGCAGGACAAGCAAATGACGTATTAGCAACTATCAAAAACAATAAAACAATTGAAGTTACTATCGAAGACGTTCAACAAAAACATGAATTCATCGCTATGATGTTAGGTTCTGCAATTGAAGACGGTGCAAAAGCAGTTGATGCTTACGTTATGCCACAAGGTTTAACAGTTGCTGGAAATAAAGTAACATTACCACAAACACCAAAAGAAGGTGAAACACCAACATTAACTAAAGTTGATGGTGAAAGTATTTCAACAACATTCACTGGTAGAGAATCAGGTAACTTAACAGGAGTTAAAGATGGTGACATTGTTTATGTTTCTGGTTATGCATATGTAGCTCCTGCAGATAACATGAAAATTGCTATCAAATCTGACAAATTCGCAGGTTCTTATAAAATGATTCTTGACGAACAAGTATTCAATGCAGATATGCAAATTATTGCTCGTAAACAAACTGTATTCCACAAAGTAATTCCTAATGATTCATTTACATTAGACGGTTCAGCAGAACGTGCAGAAAAAACTGCATCTTATACATTCACTGTTGCTCTTGAACCAGGTCAACAAGATTTAGGATATGTATTATATGTTCCAGAAGGAGCAGCAGAATAATTAATCTTATAGGATTTAACTACCAATCAGTTTTGATTGGTAGGACTAATCCTATAAGGATATTTGAAAAGGAGAGATTTGAAAATGCAAATTAGAAGAATGAAACGTAAAGACGTTCGTTGTATTATTGAAGTAGTTGGTGACGGTTCAATCGTTAAACATTATGATGAAACTACTATTAATATGAAATTACAACACTACGACAAAGACAGTATGGTTACAATTTATGAACCAACAGAAGAACAAAAAGCAACATTACAAGATTTATTATTCCAAGCAGATGAAGATACTATTAAAGCTAATGCTTTACAAGTAGTATATGCAATGAAATTAGTTACAGACCTTGAAGGTTTAGAAGATATTACAGAAGAAGAATTAATTGATACAATTAAAACACCAGACAGAGTGTTAGAAGAAATTAATTTTGAAATTGGTCGTATCTTTACGGAATTAATTACTAATCATTATGAAAAATTATCTGCTTTGAATTCGTTGCCAAAACCAATTCTTAAAGCTCATTTAGAAAATGAAATTAATAGAGTTGAAGAAGAACAACGTAAAGAAGAGGAAAAAGAAAGAGCTAAAAAAGAATTAGAAGAACAAATGAAAGCTCTTGAAGCTAAAATGGCAGAATTGAAATAGGTGATAAAATGCCTAGTGTAGAAGATGCTCTAATGGAGCAAATTAAAGAAAAATTTATTAGTGATTTACTAGAATGCTTTGAAGAAGTATTCTATGAATTAGCTGGAGAAAGTATGCAAATGGCAGTACATAAAGATGTATTTGCTAAATATCGTCCATCACAATCTCCAAGAGGATATAAAAGACGTAAACATGACGGTCTTGATGACCCACAAAACTTTAACATACAAATTTATAGGGAAGGGGATAAGGTTATAGGCTATGTAAGAAACATGGCTCATGGAGTCGGAAAAGC
>JBGVIL010000149.1:0-2996 GCA_045123185.1 Bacilli bacterium
TTTAACTTTATCAATTTCGGCATTTAAAGTTTTCATAACATCTACTGTACCGGCAATAAGGTTAATAGCCGATGGGTCAATTTCTAATCCAACTTTAAATTTTAAATCTTTTTCAATTTCACCAATTTTAGATGTTAATTGATTTTTAATATTATTTGTATCAATTACAATTTTAGCTTTTACTTTTAAATTGTTTCCTTTATTATCGTCAATATCTTTTTGTATTGCTTTAAAATCAATATCTCTTATGCTATTTGAAATATCAAGTTTAATAGGTACTGATAATTTAGCATTTTTACCTTCTCCAAAAGTATTTCTAATGAAGGTGTTCAAATTTTGTCTTGTGGCTCTTTCGTTTACATTTAATACATACTCAAATCCGAGATTATTGCTCATCAATCACACACCTCCCATTTATAACCACCATGTGTTTTTCTTTGTCCGTTACAACATTTTACTATATGAGCATATTGTAATCCCATATTTTTTAATTCATGTCTATCAGATGTTACATAAATTATTTCTCCAGTTTTTAAATTGATACCTTTAAAACCTTTATATTTAATATGAGATTCTTTCATTTTTTGCTTTGATTCTTCTTTATGTTTTTTATTTTGCATTGGATGATTACCATTTCTTTGTTTATTCCATTGTTCTTTATATGCTAATTCAGTTGTATATGAACATAAACCTAACTCATGACCATTTTTTAAGTGATTTAATATAGTTGTAAGATTCACATTAAAAATTTCACTCATTTGTTTTGGTGTGGGATGACCATTTTCTTCCCAAAATCTACAATACATTTCTGTTTCATCTTGTTCTGATTTTTGCATTATTTTATTTTTATTTAATGTTGCTAAAGGTAATAAATGACCTAATTCTTTACATATATTATTATATATTGTGTTATGATTAGAAGTATTACAATTTATAATAAAATAATTATCTTTATAATTATAACCATGACTTACTGCTAAATCATATTTATATAAATCATTGTTATGTTCTTTTTCATAGTCAATCCAGTAGCCACTTGTGTTTCTTTTATAATGTTGACCACCATGAAGTTCAACTATTCCTACTCCTTCTATTAAAAAATCGTAACGTTTATTAGAGTCTTCAAAATGAAACTCTTTAATAAAAGGTACTCCTAGCTCAATTAAGATATTATACATTAATCTTTCATTGTAACTAGCCATATATTATCTACCTCCCTAATCGCTAAAAAAAGAGAGGTAGATAATATATAATTATCTACCCCTCGATTATTTTCCTCTGGTCTTCCAACCACGTTGATTCATTAATCGTCTAACGTGATATTGCCATCTAGATTTTTCAATTCGTTCTATTGTACCTTGATAAAAGTCACGAGGGAAAGGTTGCATTCTATAAATTGCAGAAGTAACCCAATCATATTGGTCACCTTCTACAATGGCTTCGTCAAGCATATACGCTTTTCCGACTCCATGAGCCATGTTTCTTACATAGCCTATAACCTTATCCCCTTCCCTATAAATTTGTATGTTAAAATTTTCTGGGTCATCAAGACCATCGTGTTTACGTCTTTTATATCCTCTTGGAGATTGTGATGGACGATATTTAGCAAATACATCTTTATGTACTGCCATTTGCATACTTTCTCCAGCTAATTCATAGAATACTTCTTCAAAGCATTCTAGTAAATCACTAATAAACTTTTCTTTTATTTGCTCCATTAGAGCATCCTCAACGCTTGGCATTTTATCACCTATTTCAATTCTGCCATCTTAGCTTCAAGAGCTTTCATTTGAGCTTCCAATTCTTGTTTAGCTTTAGCTTTTTCCTCTTCTTTTCGTTGTTCCTCTTCAATTCTATTTACTTCATTTTCTAAATGAGCTTTAAGAATTGGTTTTGGTAATGAATTTAAAGCAGACAATTTTTCATAATGATTAGTAATTAATTCTGTAAAGATACGACCAATTTCAAAATTAATTTCTTCTAACACTCTATCTGGTGTTTGAATTGTGTCAATTAATTCTTCTTCTGTAATATCTTCTAAACCTTCAAGGTCTGTAACTAATTTCATTGCATATACTACTTGTAAAGCATTAGCTTTAATAGTATTTTCATCTGCTTGGAATAATAAGTCTTGTAACATTGCTTTTTGTTCTTCTGTTGGTTCATAGATTGTAACCATACTATCTTTGTCATAATGTTGTAATTTCATATTGATAGTAGTTTCATCATAATGTTTAGCAATTGAACCGTCGCCAACTACCTCAACAATACAACGAATATCTTTACGTTTCATTTTTCTAATTTGCATTTCAAAATTCCCCTTTCAAATGTCCTTATAGGATTATTCCTACCAATCAAAATTGATTGGTAGTTTAATCCTATAAGATTAATTATGCTTCTGGAATGTATAATACATATCCTAATTCTTTTTGACCTGGTTCAAGAGCAACAGTAAATGTATAAGAAGCAGTTTTTTCTGCACGTTCTGCTGAACCGTCTAGTGTGAATGAGTCATTAGGAATTACTTTATGGAATACAGTTTGTTTACGAGCAATAACTTGCATATCTGCATTGAATACTTGTTCGTCTAATACCATTTTATAAGAACCTGCGAATTTGTCAGATTTAATAGAAATTTTCATGTTATCTGTTGGAGCTGCATAAGCGTAACCTGAAATATAAACAATATCACCATCTTTAAGTGTTTCACCTGTAAGAGATACTACATTATCTTCGCCAATTTGTGGAGTTAATTCTTTTCCGTCTACTGTACGAACTTCTAATACTTCTCCTGCTTTAGGTTTTTGAGGTAAAACAATTTGACCTTCTCCTCCTTTTCCGCCTACTGTTTTACCAACTTCAAGACCTTGTGGCATAACATAAGCATCAACTGTTGCACTTGTTTCCATTGCAGAACCTAACATCATAGCGATGAATTCATGTTTTTGTTGAACGTCTTCAATTGTAACTTCGATTGTTTTGTTGTTTTTAATAGT
>JBGVIL010000150.1:0-6512 GCA_045123185.1 Bacilli bacterium
TACCATAATCACAATTTAGAGGTTAATTAGCAATGTGTTTTCAATTATACTCTTAACCTTAGTTTTATGAAGTTAAAGACACTCCACTAAATAGTATTATATTTTTCACATTTAAAATTTTCGATTTGAATTCATGCACCGAAACTTAAGTAAGTTTCCTGGAATTTTATTTTTTTCTTATTAATTATAACGATGTTATAATACCTTTTATTTTTTTAGATAATTTCTTCCCGTTTTTTTAATTTGAGAAGTAATTTTGCTTCAATTTACTTAAATATACACTAAATTATTCTAATACTTTTTAATTTTATTTAAATTTACTTATATCTAATTTTAATAATTATTAACAGTTAATTATTTATTTTAAGAATTATAAATTATAATTATAGTTAATTAATTGTTTTTAACTATTTTTAATGAAATTGGAGGTGTTTGAATTGTATTTTTTTGATAGATTTTTAATTAATTTTTTCGTGACTTTTGAGTCATTTATATCGAAAAAATATGTTACTGAAAGTAATAGGTTTGTTAGAACTCGTAAAATGAGTTTTAAGGAGTATATACTTTATATTTTGACTCAAACGGGTTGTACAAACTTTGCTGAAGCACATAAATTTTATACGAAAACATTGAATCATAAATTTGAAAGCATCACACGCCAAGCAATTGGAAAACAACGAATGTATATTAGTCCAAAATTATTTATGGACATCTCAGAGTGTTTTATTGATAAATTATATGGTAAATATAAAGGATTTTCCAAATTTAAAGGATATATTGTTTGTGCATGTGATGGGAGCATATTTGATTTGCCCAACACTCCAACAACCAAAAAAGCATTCAATATTCTTCCTGACACAGTATTTGAAAGATTTTTAAGTAGAGGTCGTGTTTCATGCATCCTAGATGTTCACTCAAAGCACATTCTGACTTCAAAAATTGTTAGTAGAAGCGTTGGTGAAGTTAAATTAGCAATAGAACATTTAAATAATTTAAATAAACGATTTGACCTCACAAAATTGATTGTAATTTACGACAGAGGATATGGATCTACAGAACTGATGTTAAATACAATGTATTTAAACTCCAAATTCTTAATACGACTTAATGGTCAGGCTTTTAAGAAAAAAATCCAACAAATGAACAGTGATGATGAAATAATAAAAATAAATATTAAAAATTATATTTTAAAGAAAATTGATGATGAAAAAGTTCGAGAATTTGCAGTGAAAATGGAGAGATTAGAATTCAGAGTTGTGAAAGTTAAATTAAAAAATGGAGACATTGAAGTTTTAGCAACAAATTTAGATAAAAATGAATTTAGTAAAAATGATTTAAAAGAATTATACGGTAAAAGATGGACAATAGAAACAGGATATGACAAATTAAAAAATTTCATTGAACTCGAAGAGTTTTCTGGAATCAGAAAAGAAATAATCGAACAAGATTTCTATGCAGGAATTTTCATATATAACATTGCAACAACAGTCAAATTTAATATAGAAAACTCAAATACTCATGAAACTAAGAATAAAACCAAAAAATATATCATTACAGCTAATTTCAGCTCAATAATAACTTTAATTTATGACTATTTGTATCCTCTTGTTATTGAGTCGAAATCAGTTAAAGAAAAAATTGTAGACTTTATTCTTCTTTTGGTCTCTAAAGAATTGTCATATAATGAAATAAAAGAAGAAGATGAACTCAATAGTATAAAGAAACCAGATTACTCAACAGAGCACACTGGTTTCAAAAAAAGATCAAAGTGCTGAATTTTTTCACACAAAAAGCACCGATCTTAACACAAATACTAAAAAGAACAATATAAAATCCTTAAATACAAGTATAACTGATAGAAATGCTAGTAATAAAAGAATTCGAAATTATTCTTACAATAAATACTTATTGTTCTTTTTATTAATAAAAATTTTGATTCCGCATCAAACAAAATTATAACACTGTTATTAAAATTGGAGGAATATTAAAAAAATCTGGAAAAAATTATTTAAGTTTCGGTGCATGTATTAAAACTAGAACGTTTAATAGTTAAAGCAGTACCAGTACTATACAATGCACCACCATAATAAAAAGTACTACCTGAAACAGCCTGACAATTATCAAATACACAATCATTCAATTCAAGACTACCACCACTATGAGTAATAGCACCACCATGAGTTGCACTACTCTCACTAGTAGCATTAATCATAGTTAAATTATTTAAAACAACACTTCCAGCAATAGTAAATATACGTGCAGTATTCATAGCATTAATAGTATAATTATTACCATTAATCGTAAAAGTTTTACTTATAGGAATACCGGTTATAAATTTACTGTCATATTCTGGGTAGTAATGATAACCATGAACAAGTCCAAGGCTATCAGTTGTTGACTCACCTATAATTCTATTTAATGCGGAAAAAGAATCTTCAGGTACAATCTGGAAAACATGACCAACTTTTGCACCATTATAATCACCAATAATACCAGCATCACCATAAGTATTACCAGCATCAAAACTAAACCAATCACTAACACCATTAGTTATACTAACACTACTACTGACATCAGAAGTACCATTAAAAGCATGAACATTACTTAATGTAATATCAGGTAAACTAGTAACAATACCTGTTGAACCAGTTGATTTGAATGCATATCTTACTTGAGTATTAGCTTCATTACGCCATAAAACATTATATGTATTATTAGTTTCAGTGTCTAAATAGTACCATGTATTTAAAGTAGACTTAGCAGGTTTAGCTATGATAGAGTCAAAGTTATCTTTATTAGTACTGTTATGTCCAAACCAGTTATTATTCAAAGTATATGAAGTAGCACTATTACTACTATAAAATACACTACTACTACCACTAGTACCAGTATTATTAATTATAATATTATTAGTGAAAGTATTACCTGTAGTAGTAGTTGCTGCAACAGCACCATAACCGCCTGCAGTATTATTTATAAAAGTAGATCCAGTAACTGAAATAGAATTAGAAGATAAAACACCACCATTATTTAATGCACTACAATTAACAAAATTACAATTATTTAAATTTGATGAAATACCACCACCAAGAGCACCACCATCACCAGCAGCACTACAATTAACAAAATTACAATTATTTAAATTTGATGAAATACCACCATAAAGAGCACCACCATCACCAGTAACACTACAATTAACAAAATTACAATTATTTGCAGTGATAGAAGATACATATTGTACTGATGGTTTTATATAATAAGTAGATACATGAGGCGCATTGTTCTTATATGGGCTAAAAGTGATTCGAATAGTTAATCTGTGGATACCTTTAATTTTTGAACAATCAACATTAAAAATCGTTCTAAGAGAAGCTGTTCCTGTTTTGGCATAAGAAAAAACACAAACATCATCAATGTATACATAGTATTGAGCTGGCTTATAGATTTCAACACTAATATCAAGAGAATTAATGTCATCAAAAAGAATATTATCTTGATAGAAATAAGGTCTAGCATTAGAACCCTTAGAATCAGTACTTCCAAACGGATCAATATAAATACGATTATCTGTCTTAATATGACAGGTATCCCTAACAATAGTCCAGTAGTTTACATCACTCTGCTGAGTATTAAAATTTCCATGAATATTAGTATACTTAGCATATACCGCCCCTCCAGAACCGTTATGTAAAACATTGGCAAAACTTAAATTATTCATAGTAACGTGGTCATACAAAACAAATAAACGGGCACCAGAGTTAGACCCATCAATAGTATAACCATTACCATTAATAGTTATGCTTTTAGTAATATTAATACCATTCACATAAGCAGAATCAGAATCAGCATAGAATTTATAGTTCTTATCTAATGTGATAGTACTTCCAGATGCGGCACCATTAATTAAAGTTTGAAGTGCAGTAAATGAATCATCTGGAGCATTTAATACATTTCCACCCGTATTAGGGGAAGAAAGTAAATTAGAATTATTATTTTTTGTTACGTTAGTAACGTTACCGACATTATTATTGTTATTATTCGAGTCAGCAACACTACTCGTTTGACTATTATCAGGAGATGCAAGCACATCGCCTGTTACAGCATCATTGTTTGTACTAGTGTCCGTTACATTTTCACTAGCAGAAACTGCCCCCATTAATATGAAAATGAGCAGCACCAGTACTAATATTTTATTTTTGTTCATAATATAATCACATCACTATAAAAAAAATTTATAATAATATTTCAAATTTAATTAAAAAATTTCAATTTTTTTAGTTTTTATTCGTTTAAATTTTCATTATCCAATAATATATAACACCTTTTAGTCACCTAAATTAACATCACCACCCACATGTTGAATAACATATAGATAAAAAAGATTTTCCTATTAAAATATTTAAGGAAGATTTAAAATTAGTTAAACTTCTGTATGAAAAGTATTCCGGGGGTGGATTACATTCATGAACAAACAGTAAAAAAAACTTTAAACCTTCCAAAAATATTTGGCCTCAACCTTTAAAAAATAAAGGAATCATAGGCAATCCCCATTGCAATTATCAACCCCCACATGACTTTATTAAACGAAACAGGATTTAATCTAAATTTTCCAATTTGTTATGGTGGAAATTAAAGATTATTAATATAAACAATCTATTGGAAAGATTTTTACATTAAAAATGATTTGATTAAGGAATATATTTTTTATATAAAATTAACGAAAAAATGCTTAAAATCTACTTTTTTCATTAATAAAAGAATAAAATTCTTTTTTAAGAGATGAAAAAATAAAGCTGCAGCTGTTCAGTATGATTGTTTAATTCTTATTAAAACTTCATTAAAAATAGCATTTTTCTAAATTTTACAGCAAAAAATAACTAGGAATTTAGTTAATCAACAAATTAAGAAGTGAAAATATAATTATCCGCAGCAGTTTGGTAAAATTGAAGATCTTTAACTTAAATCATAATTTGACTCATAAATTCTATTTTTAAGTAATTTTTGGGAAAGTGTTAAAAGTCTGTTTAAATATTTTAAAGCATAAAACAAGAGAATTTACTTTCTAACCCAATAGAGCAAATCTGTATCTTCCAGAGTTATGCATATAATATTTTGAAGAAATTCTCGTGGATAGATAAATATCTTCTTTTAAATTAATTGCCCATTAAGATTGAATTTAATTGTTTAAATATGAATTTGCTAATTTTAAATAGGTAAAATAAATTTAGGGATGTGATAATTAAAAATAAATGAGAATAAGTCAAATAAATTTGGAATTTATATAACAATATATGCATAAGTATATAAGGTATGAGTTGTATATAATATTTTACAATGGGGGATTAAATGTTTTGATTTTTATTAATGAAAAATACAAATTTTTATAAATATTTGCTAAATTAGTAGATATATTATTAATTTTAATGATTAAAAAACTGCCATTATAATTTTCAAAAATTTTATTTTAAAAAATACTGCTGGACTTCCATATAAGATTAATAGTTGAGAAATTTCTATAATTATAATGTTAAATTAAGTATTTTTCATTTTTTATCAAATTGTGTGCAAGAATACCATGAACCTCTATAGGTCATGGATGAATTGCACTTTGGGGGGCGTGTAAGAAATATAATGTAGTATTTGTTGTCAAATGCTCTACCTCTTTTTTTAAATATTTAATTGTATAATAATATTATATTATTCAAGGGTGTCAGTCAAAAGTAATATTTTGACAGAACACTAAGTTATTGTTACATTAAGTTCTAATTGGTTTTTTGCGGCTATACTTTCGCAGAAATCGATTATATCTTCTTTGTTGTTATTTTTTTCTTGTTTTAGATTGTATATTCTTTTTATGTTGTATGCTAGTGCATCTAGGTTTAGTCTTTCTTCTGTTTTTACTACTCCAATTACTATTTCTTGTTCTATGTGGAATTGTTCTTTGAATATTCCAAATGGTCCTTCTACGCAGGGTCTTTTCTTGAATTCCTCTTTATATTCTTCTTTTTCCATTTTGTGGTACATTGCTCTTTGCATTCTTTCTCCGTTTTCTGTGATGGTTCTGTGTGTTTGTTTGCCTGTAAAACAGTTGTCTTTGTGAACACAGCATTTGCATGCGGAATAATTGTTGTATATTCTTGTTATTTTGTCTGGTTTGTTTGGATCTTCGTTTGGTTTGGTGTATTCTTTAAAGAAGTACATAAATTGTCCTCCCAGACAATAGAAAGCATCTATTTCTTCTACATATATGAAATGATCTTTATGTAAAGGTTTTGGGTTTAATTTTCCTATTTTTTCTTTGCTTTGTTTTCTTGTTGGTATTAATCCATCTATATTGTTATTGGCGAAGTATGATAGGCTTATTTGGTTTAAATATATTGTATCTGCACTCATGTGTTTTGGTGTTTTTCCTATATTTTTTATTGCTTTGTCTGCTATTTCTGGTAGTTCATAATGGTCTGTTGGGCTTTGTGTGACATTTATTCCACAGATTAGTTTTGTATCATAATCAA
>JBGVIL010000151.1:0-16865 GCA_045123185.1 Bacilli bacterium
GCAGGATCTGTGTGATTGTTTCCAATACCAGAGTGGTCTGTAACATAAGTGTAAGTTCCACCTGTATATAAAGCAGTTTGACGGAAGACAAATTCTGTAAAACCATCAGAACCACTACAAATAACTGGGATAAATCTGATTCCTTTTTCAGCAAATTCAATAGTAGAAGTAACTACACTTTGTAAAATTTGATCATCAGAATGTGGTGGAGCATCACAAACATCGATTAATATTTTTGTTGAATCTGTACTCCAGTTAAGATTTAACGCTGCAGTAAATGAATCATGAACTGCTTCTGGAGTATCACCGCCACCTTTTGCAACTTGCTCGCTAAGTTTGGCATATTGAGTTTGTAAATCAGTTGTAAAATCGAATATTCTAGTTACGTATTCATCGCCATTATCGCGATAAAAAACAAGAGCTAATCGAATTTCTAAGTTTTGGTTTTCTTTACTAATTGTTTCTAAAACATTTTTTAATTCACTTTTTAAATAATTTAATTCATCACTCATTGAACCAGTAGTGTCAACGATTAAAGCTAAATCTAAAATTTCAATACTTGAAATTTGGAATTCTGGAATATCAATAGTATTAACTGGTTCTAATTTAGTTATTAATTTCGAATAAGTTTGATTGTTATAACTGATATCGAAAGTAACATGTGTATCATAAAGGTCTTTAACAAAGAAATATAATACACCTGCAGCATTTGTAACACCTTTAAATAAGACAGTAGAAGCATGTCGAACTGTTACGTATGCATTATTTAATGCTTGACCATCAGATGTTAATACTAATTTAAACATATTCTTGATATTAAGTCCAGGGGCTTTACTATTGAATCCTTCATAATATGAAGCAAGATAGTGTTTTTCTGTTTCTGAATCGTTATCAGAATAAGTAATTAAACTTTTCCAATAATCGTAGTGTTCATTATCATTCCATTCAGATGCGGTAATTTGACCAGCTTGTGGAAGTTCTTCATCTTTGTTATATCCTTCACCTTTATCGCTAGGTGCAGAATAATCAGGTTCAGCACCTGGAGCATCTGGAAAAACACCTGGAGCATCAGGGTAATCCCCATCTATTGAACCGTAGGAATCTCCTTTTGAAGTGTTTGGCGCAGAACTACATCCGACTATTAGAAATGCGCAAAAAATAATTGATATAAATAAAATGATTTTTTTCATATTTTCACCTCTCATTTATTATAACGCAAAATGAGAAAAATTTGTTGGAAAAAATTAAGGTAAAATGATGATTTTTATTGTCATTATATTATATAGGAAAAGTAATATTTAAATTCTTGACAAACGGACGGCTTTATAGTATAATAATAGACGCGTGCATTGACAAGTGCGTATACTATTTAGGTTATTAACAAAAATGACGAAGTGGGAGAAATCAAAATGATTTCAATTGACCACATCACGGACAAAAGAGGAGGTGCGTCTCGTGGCTGAAAAGAAAATTAAGAAAGTCGTAAAACTCCAAATCCAAGCTGGTAAGGCAAATCCAGCTCCACCAGTTGGACCAGTTTTAGGGCAAGCTCAAGTTAATATCCAACAATTCTGTGTACAATTTAACGATCGTACAAAGGATATGGCTGGAAGCATTATTCCGGTTGTAATTACTGTATATGAAGACCGTTCATTTACATTCGTTACAAAAACTCCACCAGCGTCAGATATGCTAAAGAAAGCGGCTGGCGTAAAATCAGGTGCTGCTAACTCAAAGAAAACAAAAGTAGGTAAAATCACAAGAGAACAACTTTTAGAAATTGCTAAAGTTAAAATGCCAGATTTAAATGCTTACGATGTTGAAGCTGCTGCTAGAATCGTTGAGGGAACAGCTCGCAATATGGGAATCGTTGTAGAAGGGTAAGTAGTGAACAACGCTTATCGACTTTAACAATATAGATGAACCATTTTTAAATTATGAAAATGTGTCCGTCTAAGTTGTGGGAGGAGATTCCGTTATTAACCACATTTAGGAGGAAAAGAATATATGGCAAAAAGAGGAAAAAAATATCAAGAAGCATTAAAACTTGTTGATCGTACTAAAAAATATCCAATTGCTGAAGCAGTTGAATTATTAAAGAAAACAAGTTATGCAAAATTCGATGCAACTGTTGAAATTGCATTTAAATTAAACATCGATCCACGTAAAGCTGAACAAAATCTTCGTGGTGCTATTTCATTACCAAATGGAACAGGACGCGTAGTTAGAGTTTTAGTTATCGCTAAAGATACAAAAGCTAAGGAAGCTTTAGCAGCTGGTGCAGATTACGCTGGTGATGTAGAATACTTAGAAAAAATTAAAGCTGGATGGTTTGAATTTGATACATTAATCGCTACACCAGATATGATGGGTGAACTTGGTAAACTTGGACGTTTATTAGGTCCTAAAGGTTTAATGCCAAACCCTAAAACAGGTACTGTAACTATGGAAGTTGAAAAGACTGTTAAAGAATTCAAAGCTGGTAAAGTTGAATATCGTACAGATAAAGCTGGTAACATTTTAGTTCCAGTTGGTAAAGTATCATTTGAAAATGACAAATTAGTTGAAAATATGAAAGCTATCTATAATCAATTAATGCGTATTAAACCAAGCACTGTTAAAGGTGTTTATATGGCAAATGTTGCTATTACAGCTACAATGGCTCCTGGTATTAAAGTTAACCAAGAATCATTCTAATATAAAAATAAACAAAATAATAAACTAAATAAGTAGAAAAATAAATAGTATATAATAAAAAGTCACTGCCGTAGACAGTAGGTGAAGAAGTTGACAACTTTTTCTTAATTTCCTACCGAGGATAAATCCGAAAAATTTCAGGAGGTGAAAACAATGAATGAAGCGACTATCGCTAACAAACAAAATGAAGTGAATGCTGTCGTTGAACAAATGAAAAATGCAGGTTCACTATTATTCGTTGATTACCTAGGATTAACTGTAGCTGAAGTTTCTGAATTAAGAAGCAAACTACATGCTGAAAACTGTCAAATGAAAGTTATTAAAAATAACATTTTACGTCGTGCTGCTGCTGGTGCTGGATTTGAAGTTCCTGCAGAAAACTTTGTTGGACCATCTGCTGCTATCTTCTCACAAGATGAAGTTACAGGATGCAAAATTGTTTTCGAATTCTTAAAAGGTCATGACAAATTAACTGTTAAAGGTGGAGTTGTAGACTCTCAAATTATGACTGTTGCTGAATTAAAACAATTATCAACATTACCAAACAAAGATGGTATGATTTCTATGTTATTAAGTGTTATGCAAGCTCCTATTCGTGGTCTTGCTTGCGCTATTAAAGCAGTTTCAGAAAAAGAGTAATTATTGTTAAATAATAGGAGGAAAAAACGAAATGGCAAAAATTAATAAAGAAGAATTTATCGCTGCGATTAAAGAAATGAGCGTATTAGAACTTAACGAATTAGTTAAGGCTATTGAAGAAGAATTTGGTGTTACTGCTGCTGCTCCAGTTGCTGTTGTAGCTGGTGGTGCTGCTGCTGAAGAAGCTGCTGGACCAACTGAAGTATCAGTAATCTTAGTTCATCCTGGACAAGGTAAATTAGGTGTAATTAAACTTGTTCGTGAAATCACTGGTTTAGGATTAAAAGAAGCTAAAGACTTAGTTGACGGAGCTCCAAAACCTGTTAAAGAAAAGGTTTCACCAGAAGAAGCTGAATCTATCAAAGCTAAATTAGTAGAAGCCGGCGCTGAAGTTGAAATTAAATAAGTAAACTAAGAGGATCCCAGGAGAATTCCTGGGATTTATTTTTATTGAGGTGTATTATGAGTAATCAATATTTTGAAAATAATCCAAATATTAAATCTGTTCCATTTTATCTTGACTTTTATTTTTACAAACATAAATTGACTTTTAAGAGTGATAATGGTGTTTTTTCTAAACACAGTGTTGACTTTGGTACTAATTTATTGTTAAAAAATGTATCTTTAAATAATACTGATCGCTTATTAGATATGGGATGTGGTATTGGTATAATGGGTATTAGTTTAGCAAAAATGTATCCGGATATTAAAGTTGATATGGTTGATGTTAATTTACGCGCAATTGAACTTGTAAAAGAAAATATTGTTAATAATGGTATAAGTAATGCACAAGTGTTTGAAAGCAATACTTATAGTAACGTAACTGGTGAATATGATGTAATTGTTACTAATCCACCAATTAGAGCAGGCAAAAGTGTTGTACATGATATCGTATTAAACGGAAAAAATCATTTGACAAATGGCGGAAAAATTTATGTTGTTATTCAAAAGAAACAAGGCGCAGAATCATGTTTAAAAGCGATGAAAGAAGTGTATACATCGGTAGATGTTATAGATAAAGATAAAGGATACTTCATAATTAAATCAATAAAATAATAGGAAAAAAATGTCTAGCAATCTAGGCATTTTTTATTTTTCTAGTTTTTTATAATCGTTTCGTTTGACAAAAATATCGGTTTGCAGTATAATATATTGATATGATAAAGTGGGGAATTTTTCGATTTCCCTGTGAAAGGTGGAAAAGGTTTTGAGTTGGAAAAATATACAATATGGTAGAAAACGCGTAAGAAGAAATTATGCTAGAGTTCAAACTGATGTTGAATTACCAAATTTAATTGAGGTACAAACTGAATCTTTTAAATGGTTACTAAGTGACGGTATTAAAGAATTGTTTGAAGAATTATCTCCTATTACTGATCATAATGATGGAGAAAAATTTGAACTTTCATTTTTAGATTATGAATTTGAAGAACCTAAATATTCTATTCATGAGGCTAAAATCCACAGTGTTAACTATTCAAGAGCACTTAAAGTTAATGTTCAATTACTAAACAAAGAAACTGGTGAAATCAAGGAAGATAAAATTTTCATGGGTGAATTCCCAATGATGACTCCTTGGGGAACTTTCATTATTAACGGTTCTGAACGTGTTATTGTTACACAAATTATTCGTTCAGCTGGTGTTTTCTTTTCTAAAGAAACAAATAAAAAGTCTGGACGTACTAACTATAGTGGACAAGTTATCCCAACACGTGGTGCTTGGATTGAATATGAATTAGGTACTAGAGATATTTGGTATGCTAAACTTGACCGTTCAAAGAAAATTCCTTTAACAACATTTATTCGTGCATTAGGTGTTAAGAGTAATAAAGAAATCGAAAACTTATTCGGTCGTTCTGAATTTATGGAAAATACATTTGCAAAAGACCAAAGTTTCGGTGAAGACGATGCGATTAGAGAATTATATGACAAACTTCGTCCAGGTGAAAAAACATCTGCCGATACTGCTCGTAAATTTATCGCAAGTAGATTATTCGATGTACGCCGTTATGATTTAGCGCGTGTAGGTCGTCATAAAGTTAATAAGAAACTTGACGTTATTCAACGTGCAATCGGTCATAAACTTGCTGAAGACTTAGTTAATAAATACACTGGTGAAGTAATTATTCCTGCTGGTACAGAAGTAGATGCTAAAATTGTAAAAGTTTTAGAAGAAAATCGTGAACACTTCCGTATTACTAAAGAATATGAATTAATGCTTGAAGGTAATAGCGTAGTATTAGAATGCTTAAAAGTTTTAGTACGTGGTCATGAAGATGAACCTGCTGTTAACTTAATTGGTAATGACCAAAGAGAAGATCGCAACCACGTTGTATTATCTGATATCTTTGCTTCTATTTCTTACTACATCAACTTACATAGTGGTGTAGGTAAAACAGATGACATTGACCACTTAGGTAATAGACGTTTACGTTTAATTGGTGAATTATTACAAAACCAATTCCGTATTGGTCTTGCTAAACTTGAAAAGAATGTTCGTGATAGAATGTCAACATCTGTTGATTCTAGAACAGTTGTTCCACAAAACTTAGTAAACATTCGTCCATTAGCATCAACATTACGTGAATTCTTTGGTAGTAGCCAATTATCACAATTTATGGACCAAATCAATCCATTATCAGAATTAACTCATAAACGTCGTTTATCAGCCTTAGGTCAAGGTGGTATCTCACGTGATAGAGCTGGTTTCGAAGTTCGTGACGTACATAGTTCTCACTATGGAAGAATTTGTCCAGTAGAAACACCTGAAGGACAAAACATCGGGTTAATTAACTCTTTAGCAACTTATGCTAAAGTAAATAAATTTGGATTTATTATTACACCATACTTGGTTGTAAAAAATAATAAAAATGAAGAATCTTATAAACAAGGTCTTCACAAAGTAGTTGTAACTGATGAATTAATCTATTTAACAGCTGACGAAGAAGAAAAATATGCTATCGCCCAAGCCAATGTAAATATGATTAAAGATCCAAAAACTGGTGAAATTACAATTACTGATGATAAAGTTATCGCACGTCGTGGCGGAGAATTCGTCGAAGTTAACAAAATGGAAATTAACTTAATTGACTGTTCGCCAAAACAAGTTGTTGCGGTATCTACTGCTTGTATCCCATTCCTTGAACACGACGATACAACTCGTGCATTGATGGGTGCGAACATGCAACGTCAAGCAATTCCACTATTAAAACCTGAAGCACCATTTGTTGGTACTGGTATCGAATTTAAAGCTGCTAAAGATTCAGGTGTTGCAATTGTTGCAGATGTTGATGGTATTGTTGAATATGTTGATGGTGATAAAGTTATCGTTGTTGATAATCAAGGTAGTCGCCATGAATATTACATGAATAAATATGAACGTTCAAATCACTCTACATGTGTTAACCAAAGACCAATCGTTCATTTAAATGAAATTGTTAAAAAAGGTGACGTATTAGCAGATGGATCATCTATGGATCAAGGTGAACTTGCACTTGGTCGTAACGTTGTTATTGCCTTTATGACATGGAATGGTTATAACTTTGAAGATGCTGTTATTATGAGTGAACGTTTAGTACAAGATGACGTATACACATCAATTCATATTGAAGAATATGAAGTTGAAGTACGTGATACTAAACTTGGAAAAGAAGAAATTACTTGTGATTTAGATGGTGAAAGCAAAGATTCAATTGCTAACCTAGATGAACACGGTATTGTAAGACTTGGTGCAGAAGTTAAAGAAGGAGATACATTAGTAGGTAAAGTTACTCCTAAAGGACAAACTGAACCAACTCCTGAAGAAAGATTAAGTCAAGCACTATTCTCAGATAACTCTAAAGATGTAAGAGTTACATCTTTAAAAGTTCCTCATGGTGGAGGCGGTATCGTAGGTAAAATCGAACACTTCACTAGAAAAGAAGGTGCTGAACTACCACCTGCAGTAAATGAAGTTGTACGTGTTTACATTGTACAAAAACGTAAAATTACTGAGGGAGATAAAATGGCTGGTCGACATGGTAATAAAGGGGTTATCTCTAACATTTTACCAATCGAAGATATGCCATTTATGGAAGATGGAACTCCAGTAGATATTATGTTAAATCCTCAAGGGGTACCATCACGTATGAATATTGGGCAAGTATTAGAACTTCACTTAGGTATGGCTGCTAAGAAACTTGGTGTTCATGTTGCAACTCCAGTATTTGACGGGGTTACTCATGATGACTTAGTTGACATTATGAATGAGGCTCGTAGTTATGAAGAAGGACTTGCGAAGATTGATGCTCGTAACTTTAGAGCACCAGTTGATGAAAATGGTAAAATGTACTTATATGATGGTCGTACAGGCCGCAGATTTGATAACAAGATATCTGTTGGTGTAATGTACATGATTAAACTTGCGCACATGGTTGACGATAAACTTCATGCTCGTAGTGAAGGGCCATATACATTAGTAACACAACAACCAATGGGTGGTAAAGCCCAAAACGGTGGTCAAAGATTTGGGGAAATGGAAGTTTGGGCTCTAGAAGCATATGGAGCAGCTCACACATTACAAGAAATGATGACTATTAAATCTGACGATATTGTTGGACGTAATAAAGTTTATAAAGCAATTGTTGATGGTGAACCAATTCCAACACCAGGTATCCCAGAATCATTCCGTGTATTAATCAAAGAACTACAAGGTTTAGGTTTAAGTGTTAAACTTATTGATAATGAAGGAAATGATGTTGCTAATGACAGTTTAGTTAGTCAATTTGCTGAAGCACAAGCAAGTAAACGAGGACTATAATAGAGAGGAGAATCATTTTGAATAATAAAAAGTATCAATATATTCAAATTGGGATAGCATCAGCTGAAGAAATTATTTCTTGGGCTAATCCATCTCTACGTGAAGAAGTAAAAAATGGTAAAATTCTTCACTATAATCCACTTCGTAAAGACAAAATGGTTATTTGTGATAAAAATGACAATTTTGAAAGAGAAGTTGATATTAAAGGTGAAGTTAAAAAACATGAAACTATAAACTATCGTACTTTAAAACCAGAAAAAGATGGTTTATTCTGTGAATGTATATTCGGACCACAAAAAGATTACCAATGTGCTTGTGGTAAATCACGTAAAAGTTTAAATGGTGAAACTAAAGTATGTGAAAAATGTGGTGTTGAACTTACTGAAAGTAAAGTACGTCGTGAACGTATGGGGTACATTGCACTTGCTGCTCCAGTAGTTCATAACTGGTATATTAAAAGTGTACCAAGTAAAATTGGTATCTTATTAGATATGAAAACAACTCAAGTTGATGATGTTGTATATCATGCTTCATACATTGTTACAGAAGTAACAGGAGAATTAGAAGATTTACATGAAGGAATGATCATTACTGGTCAAGAACATAGTGTTTATCGTCGTCGTTATCCATTTAAGTATAAAGTTAAATCAGGTGCAGAAGCAATTCGTTATTTATTACAAAAACTTGATATTAAAGGAACAATTGCTCAAATTCATGAAGAACTTCATACTGCAACTAAACAACGTCGTGAAAAATTAATCAAACGTTTAGAGATTTGTGAAGCTTTTGCTCAATCTAACAATAAACCTGAATGGATGGTTATGGACGTTGTTCCAGTTATCCCACCAGATCTAAGACCAATGGTTCAACTTGATGGTGGTAGATTTGCAACTACTGACTTAAATGACTTATATCGTCGTATTATTAACCGTAATAATCGTTTACGTAAACAATATGAAGTTAATGCACCAGAACTTATTACTAAGAATGAAAAACGTATGTTACAAGAAGCAGTTGATGCTTTAATTGATAACACTGGTTTAAATCGTCGTAATAAACGTGCTGCAATGGATAAGAATCGTGCATTAAAATCATTATCTGATTTATTACGTGGTAAACAAGGACGTTTCCGTCAAAACTTACTTGGTAAACGTGTTGACTATTCAGGACGTTCAGTTATCGTTGTTGGTCCTGACCTAAAGATGTACCAATGTGGTATTCCAAGAGAAATGGCTTTAATCTTGTTTAAACCTTTCATTATTAACTATCTTCGTCAAAAAGAAATGATTAATGGTGAAGTAATTAAAGATAAAGCTGGTATCAAGAAAGCAAAAGATATGATTGAAAAGGGTTCTCCAGAAGCAATGGAAGCTCTAGAAAAGATTGTTGTAGAACATCCAGTACTTCTAAACCGTGCCCCTACACTTCATAGACTTTCTATTCAAGCATTTGAACCTAAACTTGTTGAAGGTAAAGCTATTAGATTACACCCACTTGTAACTACAGCGTTCAATGCCGACTTTGACGGTGACCAAATGCCAGTTCACGTGCCTCTATCTAAAGAAGCACAAACAGAAGCAAGAATGTTAATGCTTGCATCTAAAAATATCTTAGCACCAAAAGATGGTAAACCAATCGTTACACCATCTCAAGATATGATCTTAGGTAACTATTACCTATCAATTGAAAGAAAACCTTGTGAAAATACTTTCGCAAGTATTGATGACTTATTACAAAGTCCAAATGTGCATGATTATCCAATTTACATTGAAGGTGAAAAATTCACTGCTGTTTACAAAACAGTTGAAGAATTAGAAGAAGCTTTAAAAACTAAAAAATGTCCAAGTGTTGCGAAAGCATACCTTTTAAATGAAGGTTACTTATACATGAATCCAAATGAAGTTGAACATGCATATGAAAAAGGTGAAATTCAATTCCATACAAGAGTTGCACTTCCTGCAAGAACTCTTAATAAACCATTTGTTCATATTGACCCAAAATTAAAAGAAACTAATCCGGATGAATATCAAAGATTAGTTGAAAAAAATGAAGATTTAAAGAGTCAATTTATTATTACAACTTATGGTAAACTTATTTTCAATAATGTATTCCCACACGAATTCTCTTACGTAAATGAAAATACGCAAGCTAACCTTTCTATTGGTACAAATGAATGTTTCTTTGTTAGACATGCTAATGAAACAAGAATTCGTGCTGTTAAACTTCCACTTTGTGAACCATTTAAGAAAAAATTCTTAAGTATGATCATTAGTGAAGTATTTAGACAAGCTAAACTTGCTGAAACTTCAAATACACTAGATAAGATGAAAGACTTAGGATTCTATTATTCTACTCTTGCAGGTATTACAGTATCAGCTTTCGACGTAATGAAAATCGATAAGAAAAATGAAATTATTAAAGAAGCTGAAAAGAAAGTACAACGTTATAATAAGTTATTAAGACAAGGTACAATGAAAAATTCAGAACGTAAACAAAACGTTATTGCGGTTTGGAGTAAAGCTACTAAAGATATCGAAGCTGAAATTAAAGATATCATGAAAACATACGCTACATCTAACGACATCTTCATGATGGCCGATTCTGGTGCCCGTGGTTCATCTTCGAACTTTACACAGCTTGCCGGTATGCGTGGTCTGATGGCAAAACCAAATGGGGAACCAATGGAAATTCCAATTAAATCATGCTTTAGAGAAGGTATGTCAATGTCTGAATTCTTTATTTCAACTCACGGTGCGCGTAAAGGTTCTACCGATACTGCGTTAAAGACAGCCGAATCTGGTTACTTAACTAGACGTTTAGTTGACGTATCACATGACGTTACAATTACTTGTGAAGATTGTGGCACTGATAAAGGTATGATTATGAAAACATTATATAAAGATAATGGTGCATTAATCGTATCTCTTAAAGACCGTATTGTTGGTCGTTTTGCCTCTAAGAAAATTGAATGGAAAAATCCAAAAACTAGATGTAAAGAAATTCTTGTTGAAAGAAACCAAATTATTACTGAACCAATTGCAGAACGTATCGTAGCTGCAGGAATTGAAGAAGTAGAAGTAAGAACATTATTTACATGTGACTCTAAAAATGGTGTTTGTGTTAAATGTTATGGTTCTGACTTATCAACTACTGAAACAGTTGAAAAAGGTGAAGTTGTTGGTATCGTTGCTGCTCAATCTATCGGTGAACCTGGTACTCAGTTAACAATGCGTACATTCCACTCAGGTGGGGTTGCCGGAGATGACATCACTCAAGGGTTACCTCGTATTCAAGAATTATTTGAAGCACGTGAACCAAAAGGTAAAGGTATTATTTCTGAGTTTGATGGTGTTATTGAATCTATTACACCAGAAAAAGACAGCCGTTTTACAATTACTGTTAAGAGTGATATTAACAGCAAGTCTTATTTAACAGACAGTGGTAAAAAACCTAGTGTTGCTGTTGGTGACTTTGTAAAAGCTGGTGATTTAATTGTTGATGGTATGATCCATCCAAAAGAATTACTAAAATTTGCCAATGTTGCTAAAGTTGAACAATATATCGTTAAAGAAGTACAAAAAGTTTACCGTGCTCAAGGGGTTGACATTGCGGACAAACACGTTGAAATCATTGTTAAACAAATGCTTCAAAAAGCTATTGTTGTTCACGAAGGAGATACTAACTTATTACCAGGAACATTCATTTCAAAAAGCGAATTATATAACGTAATTAAAGAAACTTATGCTAAGGGTAAACGTATTCCAGTTGTTAAACCTGTTATCCTTGGTATTACAAGAGCATCTTTAAAAGCTGACTCATTCTTATCAGCTGCATCATTCCAAGAAACAACTCGTGTTTTAACAGAAGCTGCAATTCGTGGTAAGATTGACCGTTTAGAAGGTTTAAAAGAAAACATTATCATTGGTGGATTAATCCCTGCTGGTACTGGTTTAGTTGAAGACGTTCATGTTGAACCTGAAGATGTAAACGCAACTTTATACGAAGTTCCAAAACTATAAAAAAATAAGGAGGGGTTATCCCTCCTTTTAATTAGGTGAAATTATGCGATACGAAAAATCTTGTGGAGCTGTTATTTTTAAAGATAATCAAATATTATTAATAAAATCTGTTAAGGGTCATTGGTCTTTTCCAAAAGGTCATATGGAAAAAGACGAAACAGAAGTTGAAACAGCTCATCGTGAAATATTAGAAGAAACATCTTTAAAAGTGAATTTAAATGAATCAAAAAAAGTAGTAATTAATTATAGTCCATTTCCAGGTGTTACTAAAGATGTTGTTTATTTTTATGCTACTTACTTAAGTGGTGATATGAATAGACAAATTGAAGAAGTAGATGATATTGGTTGGTTTAGTATTGAAGATGCATTTAAATTAATAACATTTGATAATGAAAGAAATGTTTTATCTGAAATGATTAAAAAGTGATTGTATAAGTATACAATCACTTTTTTCACTTAAAGTTCAATTTTATTACTTGATAAATAATAGAAAAGATGATAAAATAATGGTGGAGGTACTAGTATGTCTTTACTTAGTGAAAATTTAAAACTTTTACATCATGAATCTGGTTTATCGTTTGAAGAATTAAGTGATAGAACTAAAATTGATGTAATTTTGTTAAAAGCATTTGAAAATGATAAATTGGTACCGAACGACTTTCAATTAGAAGAGTTATGTCGGGTATTAAAGTTTCCATATGAAGATATTTATGAAAGAAATTTAGTTGAAGAAAGAAGTTCTGCAACTAAAAAAATGCGTGGTGCTCAAACTAGAGAACAATATAATTGGTATTTTGGCGACCGAAAAGTATTTTGGTTTTATTTAGGGTATATTATCTTTTTTGTTTTAATGGTTTCACTTTTAACATTATATTATGTTAATAAACTTAAAGATGTTAATATTTATGAAATTTATACATTATACAAATTTGAATTTGGTATTACTAGTCCATATTGGGTATTCTTTATTCGCTTTATATACAATGAAATGTCTATAGGATTATCAATATTTGGATTTGGTGTTGCAGGATTTATTGCGTTTCATTATTTAAAAACACATCAATTTGTCTTTCATTGGTGGATGTTGTTTTTTATATCAACCATTCTTACGTTTTTAAGAATTTTTGGTATTGTTGCTGCGATACCTTATCTTGTCATTTGTATTAGTAATTTAATAAAAGGTAAGTATTAAAAAAAACATGTGATTAATCACATGTTTAATTCTAAAAAAAATGGCGTCCCAAAAGGGATTCGAACCCCCGACACACGGCTTAGAAGGCCGTTGCTCTATCCAGCTGAGCTATTGGGACATAACACAGTTATTATATCAAATTATTTATAATTTGTAAAGTAAAACACTTATTTAATTTAGGAGGTTTAAATGAAATTGATCAAAAGAATGCGAAATTATCTATTTATTTTAATTGTTTTTGTAATGTGTTTAGTTACAACTTCATGTAAAAAATTAGTTGACAACATTGATCCAGGTGATTTTGATGAATATACTGAGAAATTATTTGGAACATTAATTGGTAATGATGAAATGACAATTCATTTCTTATTTAAAAATCGTGATAAGTTACCGATTGAAGAAACTGAACTTTCTTTACCTACACCTGGGTCTAATTCAGCATTAGGTACAGCAATTATTAACTTATATTTTGGTCCGATTAAAAATTATGATTATGAAACATTAACATTTGACCAAAAGATGACTTATAATGTAGTTGTTGATTTATTAGATAGTATCAATGAAAAAAGTGGTGATATGGTTTATTTAGATAATAACTATTTAGGATCATATCTTGGTTATCAAGCACAACTTCCAATTTTATTTGCTGAATATCGTTTTGATTCATTAAAAGATGTTGAAAACTATTTTGGCTTAATGATGTTAGTGCCTGATACATTTACTGAATATGTTAATTATGAAATTAAAAAAGCCGATGCAGGATATGGAATGCCTGATTTTGTCATTGATAAAGTTGTCCATCAATGTGAAGAGTTTATATCTGCTGGTGATGAACATTTCTTGATTTCAACATTCCCTGAACGCTTAGATGTATTAGATTTATCAAATCAAGAAAAAGAAGATTTAATTAAACGTAATAGTGATATAATTAAAGAGTATTTAAATAAAGGTTATGCATATGTGCGTGATGAATTACCAAAGCTTAAAGGTCGTTCAACTAACGATATGGGACTTGCTCATTATGAAAAAGATGAAGTAGGTAAGAAATATTACGAATACTTATTTAAAGATGCTACGGGTTATGAAGATCCAATTCCAGAAGCAATCGAATATATTCAAACACATTTAGATGATATTATTAAGAGTATTGTTGAAATTTCTCAAAGAAATCCAAATATTGGTGATATTGTAGATAATGTTGTTTTAATGGATAAGACACCTGAAGAACAAATGGAACTTTATAAAACAATGATTGCTGGTCATTTCCCAGAAATTGAAAAGTATCCAGAAATTAATATTAAAAATGTTCATCCATCAATGGAAGATCATTTTAGTCCAGCTGCGTATATTTCATCACCAATTGATGATTATGACAATGAATCAATTTTCTTAAATCAAAAACGTATTGATGGTGATTATAATTATTTATATACTACACTTGCTCATGAAGGTATTCCTGGACACATGTATCAAAATATCTATTTTAAAACACAAGATGTAAATGTAATGCGTAAAGTGTTAAAAAATAGTGGTTATATGGAAGGTTGGGCTACATATACAGAACTTTATATGTACAACTTTGTTGAAGGTCTTGATCAAGATGTAATTGAATACATGAAAAATTATGATATTTTAAATGGAGTTTTAACTGCTAGACTTGATATGGGTATTCATTATGAAGGTTGGACATTAGAAGAAACTTGTGCGTTCTTGTCAAAATACTTTAAAGGTTATACTTTAGAAACAACTAGACCGGTATATGAACAATTAGTAGAAGTTCCGACTAATTCACAAACTTATTATTATACATATTTTAAGATTTGTGATATGTATGAAAGAACTGAAGCGGCACTTGGTGATAAATTTAGTGCATTAGAGTTCCATAAGCTAATTTTAGATTGTGGACCAGTTCCGCTACGTTTCGTCGAAACTGTTGTTGATGAGTATATCGAAGCTAATAAATAGAAAGGAATCTCCAGTTATCTGGAGATTTTAATTGTTATGAAAAAATATAATAAATTATTGATATTATCAGATAGTTTTAAAAATTCAATTTCTTCTAAAGATATTAGTGAAATTGGAAAACGCATTTTTAAACAAGCTTTACCTAATCTTGATGTTGAAACATTTAGAATAGCCGATGGTGGAGAAGGGACTGTTGACTTTTTTATTAATGAACTGGGCTATCAAAAAGTAACGATTGAAACACTAAACTGTTTTAAACAAAGCATTAATACTTATTATGGTGTTAAAAATGATACAGCTGTGTTTGATGTTGCAAGTTGTGTTGGATTTTTAGTAAATGATCATTTAGACTTATGGCATGCATCGACATATGGAATTGGTATTGTATTAAAAGAAATTATTGAAAAAGGTTATAAAAAGATTTATTTAGGCCTTGGTGGTTCTATTACCAATGATGGTGGCATGGGGATTTTAGGTGCAATGGGTGGAAAGTTTTATTTAGATAAAGAAGAAGTAATCCCATTTAATGATCATAGTGTCTTATTTAATAAAGTTGATTTAACAGATGTGTTTAAACTTTGTGAAAATGTTCAAATTATTGGTTTATGTGATGTTAATAATCCATTACTAGGAGAACATGGTGCAACTTTCACTTATGGGCCACAAAAAGGTGGTAATGATGAAACCTTAAAGAAATTAGAAAATTGGATGGAACAGTATACAAAGTGTTTTGATGCAGATCCAAATGTGTCAGGTAGTGGTGCAGCAGGAGGCATTGGTTACTGTTTAAATATTTTAGGTTCATCTTTAGTTAGTGGAATCAAAGTAATGTTAGATGAATTAAAACTAGTTGATAAGTTAGATAGTAATACATTATTAATCACAGGAGAAGGAGCTCTCGATCATACTTCATTCCAAGGTAAAATAATCGGATTTTTATTGGATTTAACAAAAAAACATCAAACTGACACAATTATTATATGTGGAATTAATAAAATGGATAAAATGATTAAGAATGTTTATTCACTTCATGAAAAACCAGTTGATAATTATCAAGAAACTGTGTATTATGATGTTGAAAGAGTATTTAACAAAATTTTAAAAGACCATTATATTGACTTTGTTGATTATACGTGGAAAGAATTTAATACTTTACCAGATGACATTTTGGATTTGAGAAAAGAAGTGTTTGTTAAGGAACAAGGTATTCCAGAAGAATTGGAATTTGATCAATATGATAAAGAGTCAATTCATTTAGGCTTATACATAGACAATCAATTAGTTGGAACAATTCGTTTAATTGAAATTAATGATGATTTATGTAAAATCGGTCGATTTGTTGTAAAACAAGCATATCGTGGGTTTGGTATAGGTAAATTAATTTGTTTACATGTTTTAAATACTACAAAATATCAAAGTTTTATTGTTCATGCTCAAACTAATAAGATTGGATTTTACCAAAAATGTGGTTTTGTTGTTTGTGGTAGTGAATTTATGGAAGATGGTATTCCACATATCAAGATGATCAAAAATAGATAGTTTATTAGTCTAGTGT
>JBGVIL010000152.1:0-3787 GCA_045123185.1 Bacilli bacterium
CCCAAGCCGTTCTCCCATTTAGCAACGGCAGATCTTGAGATATGTATATCGGCTGCGAGCTTTGCTTGCGAGATACCTTTTTCACTACGCAATTCTTTTAACTTTTCGGAAAACTCCATAGAAACACCTCCGTTTCGTACATAGGTATTATACCACATTTTCGTCAAAAAATCTACCTGTTTGGGCGTTACTACGGGGTGTTACTCTGTTACTTTTTCGGATAACCCCCGTTTCGCATAGCGAAACGAGGGCTAAATTCAATCTTTTTTCTGCTTATCTGCAATAAGATTGCAAATATACATTACTATTGGGAATAAGACACCGCCTATTGCAAAGACCAACCAAGAGATATGCCAATGATTTGTAAGGAAACTCCAAGTAAGGAATATTGCCGTCAGAACACCCCAATAGGCAAAGCCTACTGCCTCTTTTACTCCGTTCCTTTTTTTCTCTTTCGTGGTAAAATCGCCCTCTTGCAATAACTTCTGCATACTTGCATTTTGCGTTCCTGCCACAATAAACATACCTGCGCCTATACCTGCGATAATCATAAGCAAGCCAAGTGCCACTGCAACAAGTATCTCATTCTCTGTAAAAGATAATAATACTAAAGGGACAACTGCGAAAATACATATGCACGTTGCGATTATGTTATAAGAAATGTAAGTCGGTCTGAATGCATTTTTCTTTTCTGTAACAAGCCCTTTTACACCATATTCAAGTTCAAAGGGAATATTCTTATCGAGAAACGCATAGGGCTGATTTTTGAAACCACAATAAATGTAGATAGGAACAGCACAAAGGACAAAGGCAAAAAGAACGGTTAAACCAACCGCGCCTGCCATGGTTTCTGTTATGATCGGATTAGGCAACTCTGATAAGATACTTAATACCATAATTGTGATTGGAGAAAGAATACACAAGAACGTAGCAAGAGCGAGACGCCAGGAGGATTTCTTCCTTTGTTCAATATATTCGTTTGCTTCTTCAATAGAAATCTTCTTTACGGTTGTGTCTGAAGAATCCTCATTTAAAAATTCTTCTTCCTCAATCTCATCTTTCAAAAGATAGTCCGTTGTAACGCCGAACAGCGTGCCAAGCTGTAATATCTTTTCTAAATCGGGAATTGTCTGCGCGCTCTCCCACTTGGAAACAGCTTGTCGGGATACGTTCATCTTGTCTGCAAGTTCTTCTTGCGACCAACCGTTCTTTTTTCGTAGTCTGATAATTTTGTCAGCTAAAATCATATAAACACCTCGTTTGAATTTTATTTAAGCCCGTGGCTCTTTTGGCGCTTATATTATAGCATAAACCACGGTTACATACCACCAACCGAGGGCTTTCAATGTGTCAACCGACAGTTGCTTTTTGCTTTTTAAGTGGTTACGCCCTCGCTCCGTAAGGGAAGGGCTTGTTTTCAATTATCCATTCCGCACAACGTTGCGCGTTTTACTAAAGCTCTATCATTCATTACCGCTTGATAGAAACGGAACCCGCCCGCAAAATTATATGCAGTAAATCTGTTCCCTTCTAATATACGGCAAGATATATAACTTCTAAGTCCGCTTTGACAAATCACGTACACAGGCTTATTTTTATCAATCTCATCCTTCTAACCCTAAAATATTCCTTTATTATACTTAAACATTGCACAAAAAATAATAATAGTTCCTACAACAAGTCCAATTATTAATATAATGTTACTTATACTAGTATAATTAAATATTGTAAATACACCTGCTATTATTATTGAAATTCCAATAATAATAATTCCTGTACCCACTTTTTTTCCATAAGGAATTATATCTTCTTTTTTTACTCTTTTTCTATGATATGAATGTAACATAGATATATTTCCCTTCATATTAATTATTCCTAGAATTATTAAAGATAGTCCTATTATAATTTGTAAAATTAATTCTCCCATAAATATCTCCTTTATAAATTGTAATTTGGATTACTTTTCTTTTAATAATAAGCAATATTATCGACAATACTATTGTTGTTATAATGCTTGTTTCAATTCCATAACTACCACCAGTTAAAAATGTATTTTCTACATTAAATTTAAATACTGAATTAGTAATCTCTAAACCACTTAAATTTAATCCTATTATATTAAATAATATAAAATTCCAAATAAAATGAAAACCTATTGCAGAATAAATATTTTTATCTTTTAATGTAGTAGTTGTCCATATCATACTAATTAATAATAAATTTGTAATACCAATTATTCCTAAAATTATACCTTCATCAAATAATTTAGATAAATGACCTATTGAAAAAAATAAGATACTTATTATCATTGCAAACAAAGTAGGAATTTTATTTTTTAATCTGTGAAATAAATATCCTCTACAAATAAGTTCTTCCATTGAACTTTGAATTAAATACCCAAATAAATATAAAATTAATAATAACCAATTTATATTATTATTTATTCCACTAAAATCAATTGCCCTACATAATATTAAAGGAATTACTATTAATAAAAGTGATATTATTCCTATTAACATCCCTTTGAAAAATGTTATTACATTTTTATTAAGTCCTATTTTATCTAATTCAATTTTATTAATTTTTTTAGTATAAATTATAAAAAATAAAATTGTAATTAAATAACCATAATAACTACATAAAAGCATAATATCAAATGGCATTGGTTTATCAGTAGCATTATAACCAAATAAATAAGAACCACCTATAATTAAAACTTCTCCAATAACTAAGCTAATAAAATAAACTAATAATGCTGATAATAATATCTTGATAACATAAAGTATTTTATTATCAATCTTTTGATTGGTAAAAGGATTTAAAGTTTTAATAATGTTAATTATATTTTTCATTTATTAATTTTCACCTGTATCTTTCAAAAACTAAATAATTTAATTACATGTTCCATTGTTAGAAATAAAATAATTTTCTATGTTTACCATACTATTATCTATATCATTAAAATCAATTATTTCTTTAATTTGTTCTTTCATTTCATTTGAGCAATTTTTACAACTAAACTTTTTATCTGTTCCAAATTCAATTTCATACTCTTTATCTTCTATTTCACAAATAGTTGATGCTCCATGATATTCAACAAATCTTCCAGATGTAGAAAATATAATTAAAGAAATTACATCAATAACTAAAACAATTATAAAAATTATACCTAAAAATTTTAATATTTTTAAAACTAAGCCAGCTAATTTTTCAGTATTACTAACTTTTTCTACTACAACGTTTTGAATATCATTATCTAACAATTCATCAATACTTATATTTAATGCCTTTGATAATAATTTTAATTGTTCTGGATTTGGTGCAGTTTCTCCCAATTCCCAGTTAGATATTGTCTGTCTTGTAACATTCACCATATCCCCTAATTGCTCTTGTGAAAGACCACTCTTTTTTCTTAATTCTAATATTTTTTTACCTAATATCATACTAACTCTCCTTTCATATATAATTATAAATTATTATTAACTAACATATCTAGCGAAGGTCTTTGGAAATTTGTCAAAGAATTTTAACATTTTATAATTTTAAAATTTTTATTTAATCTTTTTTAATATCCATTAAAATTATATCATAAAAAAGAATAGATATTTTTATCTACTCCATAAATTGTAATTTATTTTCTACTATGAATCTAGATATTCAATCGCCCATTCCAATTCATAATCTATACCATTAAATATTTTTAAAGCAGCTTCTTTATCTAGTGGTATTTTTAAATCTACAGGATTTCTACTTTTTCTTGTATCATCTATATCAATATTAGGATTTC
>JBGVIL010000153.1:0-3339 GCA_045123185.1 Bacilli bacterium
TATATTGTAAGATGGTAGATGGAGCATTTAACCACTACGATAAACGTGTTTCTATGATGGATGAAGAAACTGGTAAAAAGGTAACAGTTGAAGAAGGATGGTTCAAACGAGGTACATTACTATTCGTAAGAGGATATAGAAATGGAGACCAGTTCAAAGTTAAAACTTATCGCAATTCACTTTATGAGCACTCATTAGAGCTAATAGAGCGAGTTTATGACGATGGAATTTGTTTAACACGAAAAGAAAGAGTGCAAATATAGGAGTGATTTTTATGCAAGAGGAATGGAAAGATATTATTGTAGAGGAAAATGGTGTAATGTATGATTACACCAACCTCTACAAAATAAGTAATACTGGAAAAATTAAAAGTTATTGTAAAAATAAAAATGGTACGTTATTAAAAATACAAACACAAAAGAATGGATATCAAATTATCAATCTATATAAAAATAATGAAATGAAAAGATTCTATATTCATAGGCTAGTTGCGAAAATTTTTATACCAAATCCAGAAAATCTTCCAGAAGTGAATCATAAAGACGAGGATAAGACCAACAATAGTATAGACAATCTTGAGTGGTGTGATAGAAAGTATAATATGAATTATGGAGCCAGAGGAGAAAAAGCTAGTAAAAAATTAAAAGGAAGAGCTGGCACTTTTACCGGACATAAGCATACCGACGAGTCTAGAAAAGCGATGAGTATATCTTTTAAACAAAGAGATAAGCACCCTAGAGAAAGAAAAGTGGTATGCATCGAAACCGGCCAAGTCTTTGATAGAATAGAATATGCTAAGGAGTGGTGTGGAGGCAATTCTCATATAGGACAATGTTGTGCTGGGAAATTTAAAAGTGCAGGAAAGCATCCTGAAACCGGCGAGTCATTGCATTGGATGTTTTATGATGAATGGATAAAAGAACGTGTTAAATTAGATTAAAAAATAAAGGTAAACTTCAAAAAGAGGTTTACCTTTTATTATGTATTTTGTATAATTAATATGTAGATAACAAACATACAAATCTACAGAGAGGATAGATGTTAAAGATGAAAGAAAAACTAATTAATTTCTTCAAAAAAGCTTGGGGACGATTAACTTGTAGACATGTTTATAATGCTAGAGAATACAATGGATGGTTTTATGACAATCCAGTAGATGCTTCAATGGACATACGAACACATGTTTATATTCAAAGTTGTACTAAATGTGGACATAAACGTGTAACAATGACATATGAAGAACCAGTCGAACCAGAAAATAAAAAAAGATAAAAAGTTTTAAATTAAGGTTTACTTATTCTTCAAAAATTTGTATAATATAGATGTAACACAAAGAAAGGAGCTAGATAAGATGGTAAAAGAACATACACGAGATTCAATCCCCATGCTTCAACAACAGCAACCAAGCAACGACATTATTTCAGTATTAGAAACAAGAAACATTAATTTTAATAAGTCGTTTACTCAAGATTTCTGTGATGAAGTCATTGAATTGCTAGACAAAGTTCAAGTATACGACGAGTTAACAAACAGAGAAAAGTATATTAGAATTACATTATCAACTCCAGGAGGAAGTATATTCGCATTATTCGGATTACTCGAAAAGATTGAAAAATTAAAATCAAAAGGATACACAGTACATACACACTGTAAGTCAATGGCAGCTAGTTGTGGATTCGTACTATTCGTAAGTGGTAACAAACGAACAATTTCACCATTCGGATACTTACTTAATCATCAAGGTTCAAGTATGATGGGTGGAACAGTAAGAGACATGGAAATCAGTTTAGAATTAACAAAGAAATTAGAAAAACAAATTAACGACTACATAAGAACTAATACAGAATTAAGTGAAGACGAAATTCAACGACCATATAGAACTAATACAGACATTTGGTACACTGCACAAGAGGCATTAGATTTAAAATTAGCAAGTGAGATTATTAGTTATTAATAAGTGAGTGATTGAAAAACAAAGAGATTGACTATAAAATCAAGAATGGAGTGTTATGTATGAACGTAAACGATAAAATGGTGGAGTTAAAAGACGTAGTGGTAACAATTAATGGTGAAGAAGTAAATTTAGGAGAATTAAGCTACTTAGAATTCAGCGAATTAATGGAAGGTTTAGATGATGAACAAGCGCAAGATGTCTTAACACAAATTGTTGAAAAAGTAGGCCCAGAGAAATTCTTAGTATTCTTATCAAAAGTTGAAGAATTAGCTGAACTAGATGAAGAAGAAGAGATTGAGGCAGGAGAAGAAGTTAAAGTAAAAGACAAAAAAGAAGCAGAAAAAGAACCAGACAAAGCTAAACAAGAGGTATTACCACCAGTACGATTTGTAGATATGAATGACTTCTACAGCTACGACCCAGAATTAGTTGTACAAGGTATTGATTCAGTATCAAATAAAGTTGGTCAATACTTAGCATTTGTAAATGCTGGTATGAGTCCGGCTCAAGCCTTCGAATTAATCACAATTGAAGATAAACGTAAACATGAATTAGCAATGGCCGAAAAACAATTAGAATTACGAAAATTAGAGTCAGAGTTACAAATGCGATTATCAGGGGTAAAACAATTATTAGCTCACTAAGAGCTAGTAGTTGTTTTATCTAAATTAAATTATAAAAAAGAGGAGAGATGTTTATATGAATACTGTGTTCGTGTTAATTGGTAAAGAAAGATATATGGATGCTGTGCCACATGTTTTAACAGCAGTTACTCCAAATGATATTGAACGAGTATATGATTTAAGTGAGAAAATGGTTACATCTTATGATAATCTAGATATGCTATTACATACATACATAGATGGAGAGCTTAAGGAAATTTCAGTTTATAACGAATATGATAACGATTTTAATTTAGTATCACGATTCGAGAATGAATAATTCATTCTCTTTTTTTTATGTATTTTTGGGTTTACTTTTTTAATTTAATTTTGTATAATAAGACAGAAAGGAGTGTTTTCATGGAAGAAGAAAAAGTGTATAAACTACATGTAAAAATGTGCACTCGCTGGTATCCAAAACCAAACAAACCAGAGCCACAAAATAATGATTGGCAAATAGTAAGAGCTAAAGTTATAAAAGCAATAGACTCTGATGATAGTCTAGAATTGGAGTATGGACAACTTACATTAGTCGGTAATATGGTTGTGATGGAGCCAGGAGCTGTATATTTAGTATATGTGAAAAAGGGATGGAATGAGAAATTCAACAAGATACAATATGATATTCAATATTCACAAGAAGTTAGAGAATTTGGTACGAAACAACAAGTTGAAGATTTTCTAGAAATGTTTATCACGCAAAGACAAATTAAAGCTCTTTAC
>JBGVIL010000154.1:0-3832 GCA_045123185.1 Bacilli bacterium
GTTCCCATTTCAAATACAATATCATTAACAAATTCGATTGGAATATCTGTTAATTCTTCATGTCTATTTTTCATTAATATTAATTCATATACGCTTTTCTCTTTAAAAAGTATTGGTCGAAACACTTTATCAAACCTCCTAAATGTGGTTGTAAAGTGTTCCCAACAACCACTCTTTAAATTAAAGTTAATTTTGCTTGACTAATAAAACGCACTTTCCCAACACCAACGATTTTAATATTATTTACTCCATATGCGAGGTGAATAAATACTTTGTTAAAATATGGTCTCATATTTTGTGATGGATTATCTACGTTTTTAATATGTTTTAATCTTTCATTTTGTATTAAAATATGATGAACATCAGATGGTAAATTTCTAATTTCCAATCGTTGTCCAGTAGTTAAATTTTCAATAGTTATACTATTTTGTCCGTTTGCAAGTTCAATTTCAATATCAATCTCATTATACTTGCCTATATTATGTTTTGAAGTTACTTTTACTTCTCTTGAACCTTTAACTCTAAAATCATTGTTCTGTAAAACCCCATAAGCATGATTACTGTCTAATTGAAATTGTAGTGTTATATATCCATGTCTAGCTCCATTTTGTGAAATAGAACCATCTATAAACATACCATAATATACTCTAGCTTGATTATCAACCATTAAAGGTTTATACTCTTCGGGTGAAAATAACCAATGGCTAATTTCATCTAAGTCTTCCTCTGACATAGGAATAGGGTCATATGTTGTACTACTTAATTTAACTAATTGAATTTCAATAGTTTTTGTATCTTCCGTTATAGCTTTAATACTTCCATTTTCTGCTTCTATTGAACGAGTGACTCCAAAGCTTCTTTCTTCTCCACCACCTCCAACAGAGCATAAATATAAACCATATCTAGAACTATTAATTCCGTTAAAAGAGATAGTGTTTCCTTTTAACTGCATTAATTTCACCTCTCTTTATAAAAGAGGGAAGTTAATACTTCCCTCTATTTTAAACTTTTTGCAATGTTTGCATAAATACGGTTTTCCATATTTTGTAATTCTTTTTCAAGTTTTGGCATACTGTCTTTAGTAACATCACCTTGCACAACTAATGAGAAGTTCATATCGCCAGTAACAGATGTATTTTTGAGTTTGTCAATTTCTGCTTGAAGTTTATCGTTAGTAGTTGTAGGAGCTTTCATAGTAAATCCATTAACATTCATTTTGCCAATAATATCTTGTGCTTTTTCTAGATTTTCTACTAATTCAGATTTTAAAATATCTCCTAAAGCATATAATCCATCACCAGTATCATTTAACCAAGTTGTCATTAAATCATCAAGTTTCATTGTTTCTTCTCCAATAGTAATCATACCGTTAGCGATGGCATCATTAACAGTAGCTACTAATTTTTCTGGTGCTAATAAATCTTCAAGTTCTTTGTCTAAAGATTCTGCAACTTCATCAAATCTATCACTTGCGTTATCTTTCTCTTTGTCTCTAATCATATCATTAATTGCTTGTTGTTGTTCTTCGTATTCTTTTCTTAGTTGTTCAAGTCTAGCTTTACCTGCTTCTGTTGTATCACGAGAATAAATAGCAATTTGTTGTGCAATTTCTTCTAATTCTCTTTGTTGTTTTGATAAATCTCTGTTGAAGTTTTCCTCATCATATGCTTTGTTATATAGTTCAATTTCTTTATCTAATGATTCTTGAAGTTTATTATATCGTTCTGTTTGATATTTTTCATAAGCACTAGCAATATCTTTTTGAACATCAGTTACTGTTTGTTTGAATGAACGGAAGATTTCATCAATAGCATCTTTAGAATCTTGAATTTGAGTAGTATATTTTTCCCATTCAGTTTCAAGACTTGGTAATGTATCTTCTGTTAATGTAACATATTTATCAATTAAATCTAAAATATCTTGTGCTTCTTCTACTGCTTCTGCTTGTGCATCTCCAACTAATCCATTAGCTTTATCTTCTAATGATTTTACTAACGCTTTATAATTTACAATTGAACCATTATTGTCGAATTTAACACCTTTACCAACTAATTGATTTTTGAGTTCACTAGCTTCTTTATTTGCTTCATTACGTTGTTCTTTTGCAAGTTGTTGACGTTTTAATAATAATTCAATTTCTTTACCTAATAAATCAATACGTTCATAATCATTAGCGTTATCTTGTTTAGCTTGATTTAATGCGATTTCGTTTTCAACTTTAGCGATTTTTCTTAAAACATCAAAGTATCTATCTCCAAGAGTATCAATTAGTTTCATATTTTCTTCAAATTCTTTGTTAATGCTAATAATTTCATTTTTAAGACCATTGATTTCTTCTGTTGTTGAAGGAATTGTAGAATCTTCAAGTTCAGTGTATTTATCTACCATTTCTTTAATTGCATTAACTTGTGCAATCGCCGCTTCTTTTTGGTCTGGATTAGTGATACCATTTGCCCAGTTTTGTAATTGTCTTAAACGATTAGCATAATTTGTGATGTTATTATTACCATCAAATGTAAATCCATTTGATTTAAGAGAAGCTTTTAATTCATCACGTTCTTTTTCTTGCTCTCTTCTTAGATTTTCTAATGCTTTAATTTTTTGGTTCATTAATTGAATTTCTTCTTCAATTAATTTTTTGTATTCTGCTTTAGTTGTTACGTTTTCTTGTAAAGCTTGGTTTTTAGCTAACGCTTTATTTACATTTTCAATAGCATCTTGAAGTGCATAATAACGGTCAATTTCTAATTCCATGTCTTCTACTGTTTTCTCTGAACCACTTCCAGAACCTCCAGAACCAGAGCCAGAACCACCACTAGGTTTACTTCCACTACCTCCTCCAGAACCTCCACTACTACTAGGTTTAGAAGCTCCACTAATTGCATTTCCTTTAATACCGCTAGCACCAGCTAAAGATTGACTTAATCCTCCACTTACTCCACCAAGAGCAGTATTAATATTAGCAAAGAAGTTTGTAAAATCTGTATTCATTTGAGTAAGATTTTTAATTTGAGATTGTAAGGTAGAGAATTGATGTTTAGCAGCACCAGAAACTCCATTATTACCCATAACCATATCTTCAAAGCCTTCGAGACTATCGAGTGAATTACCCATGCTATTCATTTCATTAACTTTTTTATTTAATTGATTAATTTCGGCATTAATAGCTTTAGCTTTAGCATTATAAAACTCTGCCCACATTTGAGCTAATTCTTGTACTGTTTTAGCTTCTTTTACTTTTTGTTGACCTAAGAATTCGGCAATGTTTATCATGTCTGTTTTACGATTTCCAGCTTTACTATTTACCATTTGAGCATAATAAGAAATAGCTTGTCTACATAAATCTGCTTCCATTTGGCGTTGAGCTTCAGCAGAATTAGCTGCATTATTAACATCAACTTGTCGCATACCACCCAAACTATTTACAAAATTAGCAAAATCTCCTTCTTGTAAACCTAACGATTTAGCAAAATTAGAATTTTGTAATCCTAAATAATTAGCCATATCATTAGTCATTTGATTCCATGCTTCGTCATTATTAAGCACCATAGCTGCAGATGTTTCGTATTGAGCATCTGATAATTCTTGAAGTTTATTTTTTAAGTGGTCAATAACATTTGCAGAATCTAGAATTGAACCAGTATAGTCTCTCATTAATTCTGAACCTTGAAGAGTTGTTAAATTAGCTGGTGTTAAACCTTCTTCATTAATAGTGTTTAGTAATTCTTGTGCTTCTTGTAATAAATTAACTTGTTCAACATATTGGTCATTTAATGATTTGCCATTTAATGTTTCAACTGCTTGTCCAAAATCATTAACGTTGGCTAATAAT
>JBGVIL010000155.1:0-3718 GCA_045123185.1 Bacilli bacterium
AGTATTTTTACTCGGAAAAATAACTTTAAAACGTTGATATTACAATGTTTTTTAAAATCTAACTTTAAATTTTTTAAGGAGTATTTTTTAACTTTTTTTCTCAAATTTTTTAAAACATCTCTTATCTCCACAGGTTTCTCTTTCCTATACCTTAACCTCAGCATCAAAAGTCTCATAAAAAACGTTTAAAGTTTCCAAGAAGTACTAGAAGGTTTTGAGGGTGGACTTTTTCAATATTTCTTCAAAAAATGTTTCAAATTTCTCTTTCCTATATCCTTAACATGGGAATCAAACTTTTTGAAAAAGAGTAAGAAAAAAAATACGTTAAAACCCAAGAGGTTGTTTAGTTCTTGAAAAATTTTTACATTTTATGGGTAAGTTATTTTTTTGTCTTGAATTTCTCTTTCCTATACCTTAACCTGGGAATCTAACTTTTTGATTTTAATCACTTTTTTCATCGCCTTGTCTTCCAAGAAGTTCTTGGAATTTATTTGGCGTTGTGGGGATTTGTCGCTCGAACGTAAAATAAAAAAAACGTATCAAATTATGATATGACGTTTTTCTATATTCCCTTCATAATAGTAGTACTGGATTTTCCGCATTAATCGCCTTGTCCGCCAAGTACTTCTTGGCGTTGAAGCGATTCCCCTATCTTTAGAAACGATAAAAAAATGAGTGAATTTTCATCACTCATTTTTACGTTTATAGTATTCTGCCTGCTGTTTATATAATACTTCTTTTTGACATTTTTTACAGTATTGTGTCTTATTACCTTGTGTCAGTACCAACTTACCACATTCACTACATCTATATATTAGTATTTTCAAATGAAAAATTCAACCTTTTAATCCACGAGTTAAATCTATATCTTTTAAAGTAGCACTATATTCATTTATCCCTAACGTTGACACATATCTCTCTGTAACTGCTACTGAAGAATGACCAAGTGTCTTACTAACTAGATAAATGTTTTTCGTTTCTCTTAACAAATTGGTAGCAAACCAGTGTCGTAAGCAGTGGAATGATGTTATCTTGACATTTCTGTTCTTACAGTATCTTTGGAATGATACTGATAGTTGTTTTGAAGTTAGTTGTTTATGTTGACTATTAATAAATAGATAGTCATCTAATTCATCTTGTACACAATCTAGATAGAGTCTGATTATTTTCAAGACATCTTTCTTTAATGGAAATACTTGTTGTTGTCTATTTTTCATGTGTCTAAATACAATCGTGTGTTCTCTAAAGTTGATATCTTCTATCTTGACATTAACAATACTTCCTGCTCTGACTCCAGTATTCAATACGATATTGATGATAACCCAATCTCTAAGTTCACTATATGTACAATGGTCTAGATTTGGTTGTTTCAGTAAACGTTTAATATCATCATCACCGAATATCTGCTTTACTTTCTTTAAAGTCTTAACATAATCAAGATGAAACTTATCCAATCCATATTCAGCATGAAGAAACGTCAAAAATATATTTATCGTTCTGAATACAGTATTGGTTGATACATCATTATAATTCCTATTTTGTTTTAACCAATATCTAAAATCATAAACAGTTGTTTCAGTTATTTCTTCTATTGGAATGTCTCCAGTATACAGTAGAAATAAATTTGCTTGTTCTTTATAAGTTTGTAATGTTCCATCAGATAATCCTTTATCTTGATTTACTGCTAACCATTCATCATAACATTCATAAATACTTCTCTTACGAACAGAACCACGTCTTATTTTAACTGCCATAATATCACTCTTTCTTGTAAACTAATATAGTTACATAACATTCTATGTTTTTGTTGAACATTACATTACCAGTATTTTCAAGAAATGTTGTAGTATCAATGAAAACTTTATACATGGGAATTTTTATATAAAAACTAATGTACAATTACGGAACAGGATGTGATGGCTGTAATCATTAGTTATAGTGCTATGTAAAGTAATACACCAATGTATTGGTAATGTAATGTTGAATATAGTATTTGTGTTACATAATGTTTTATACATTGAGGTTGAAAACTTTATAGAAAAATACTATCATATAGATGTAGTTAATATTTCTTTTTATATTGCGTTTAATTCGTGTTTATATGGCGTTTAATGCGGCTTACAAGAGAGATAGAGGATGAGTAGTATAATTTTACCCCAATAAATTAAAACGTTTTATATCGCGTTTAAAACGTGTTAAACACGTTATACTCAGTACAAATGGGTACTCGTTGACTCCTTTATGGGGTCAAGGGATATTTTCCTCTATTTATTGTCCACCAAATTTCATAATCCTATAAAGACCTTAAGATTATGAAAAAAAGTGGACATTTAAAAATAAGAAAAATAAAGTAAAAAATGGAGTTAAAAAACATCAAATAAATTAATCTGTTTAACGTTTTACTATTACAGATAGTAAATACTATTACTATAGCTATATTCCTTAAATAAAGCATCTGTACGGAGTTTTAATTCTTACCCTTATAATTTGTCCACCTACAATCTAACTCTTTGTATACGTGGTTTATTTAACGCACAGAAGTATTCTAGTGAGTGTATAAACGTAAAATTCCGTTTTGAATTTTATAGCAATATATGACTCTTTAATTGCATTGTTTTCTCCCTCCCGTAAAATTCAAATTTTTGCAAGAGGATTTTACGGTACCATGTACCGTAAAAAACAAATTTTTGTCGGCGAAATTTACGGCATAATAAATATAGAATAAGTTAATAAATATATGAATAAAGTAAAGTCGGGTAACCCCGACTCCTATTACCGCAAAAATAAAGGACTAACCATATAGGCTAGTCCTCTTTTTTATCTTCTAAACGTTTTAAGATACGTTCCATTACTTCTTGGTGATGTTTCATAGCTTCTTCATTCTCTTTGATAAGAATATCTATATCTAACATAACATACTCACTCCTTTGATTTTGATTTTGAAAAAAGATAGGTATTATAAGTTATCAGTATGAACAAATATAATACCACCATTTGATGTACCAGATGGTTTTATAACGAAATTACTAATTTGCATTTGATTTGTGATGGTTGCTTTAGTAATGTACATTTCTTGATTTGAAATATATGCTACCTCAACCCCATTATCTCTAAATGCTAATTTTTGGTTTGTAATTTGAGTTGAGAATCGACCTTTCGTTCCATTGCTTGTCGCATAAATCTCAACAAATCCTGCTTGAGTAAAGTCAAAATGACTTGTAACCGTATCAATTTTTGTAGCATATTCTGTTTGTTTAGATGCAGTAATTGATACTTTTGTATCAAGTGCTTCAATAGCAGTAGAGTTTTTAACAGAAAGAATTGCTACTGATTGTTGTAAAGCAGTAATTAAATTTTCATTTGCAGAATAGAATGCAGTAAATGCATTACGTACCTGACTACTTGAAGCATTAGAAGTTGTAGACATGTTACTAATTATTGGACTAATAATATTGCTAGCATTAGTGTAAGCAGATTCCATTGAAGTTAATAAGTTTGAAATAGATTTGTCGTTAACAGTATTATAGAAGTTTTTAGCAGCATCTCTCATTAACTTAATTCTATCAAACTCGGCAGCAAGAGATACTTTTTCATTTGGTGTAATTTTACCATCATAAATAATAGCATCTAATTTTTCTGTTGCTTGTTGGTTTAATTTAATAAGTTCTGCAATATCCAGTTTTCTTAAATCACTTACTAATCTATCTGTATAATCAAT
>JBGVIL010000156.1:0-2188 GCA_045123185.1 Bacilli bacterium
ATATGGTATAATAATATTAAGGATAGATAAGAATTAGCTACTCTTATCGAAAGGGTATTATCCTAGATACCTTTCCTTATTTATAAATTAATATTCTAGGATAAATAAAACCTATAGGAGGGTTAATTTCTATGTTCAAGATTAATGAATGTAAAAAGATAATGAAGAAATGTTCAAAATGTGGAATTGTAAAAACAATAAATAATTATAATAAAGATAATAAAAAGAAAGATAAACTTTTTAATAAATGCAAAGAATGTTGCAAACAAGAAAGAAAAACTTACACTCACATTTGCAATATTTGTGGTAAAGAATTCAATTCTTTTAGAAAAGATACAAAATGTTGTTCAAATAAATGTATGGGAAAATGGAGGAGCATAAATCTTATAGGAGAAAATAATCCTTTGTATGGTAAAGAACGTTTAGATATTAGAGGAGAAAATAATGTAAACTATAATAGAATTAAATGCAAATGTGATTATTGTAATAAAGAAATAATAAAACCGAAATGTGAATACGATAGAAGTAAATTACATTTTTGCAACATTGAATGTATGAGTAAATATCATAGCAAAATATTTAAAGGCGAAAATAATCCTAATTATAATCCAAATATAACAGATAAAGAAAGAGAAAAAGGAAGATTTGGAATAGGAATACCACAATGGAGAAACGAAGTATATGAACATGATAATTATACTTGTCGATGTTGTGGAGATAATAAAGGTGGAAACCTTAATGCTCATCATTTAAATAGCTATGATTGGGATAAAGAACATAGAACAGATTTAAATAATGGTGTTACTTTATGTAATAAGTGCCATAAGGAATTTCATAAAAAATATGGATATGGTAATAATACAAAAGAACAATTTGAAGAATTTATAAATAATATAACTAAAACAGCTTAATACCATAGGCTGTTTTTATTTTACAATTTATATGTCAATACCGAGATAACTATTAAGTTTAAAAGCTTATAGTATTGTAACGCGTAGCAAGTGAAACTCTATAAGAGAATATAATCTTGCCAAGAGTGTCCGATACCTAAACGAGTAAAGTCGTAGGTAAAAATGTACGCTGACCTTACATGAAAATGTAAGAACTATAGGATAAAAAGCCTATAGGGTAACAAAGTGACTATACAAGAGTTGGGTGACACAGGCTTAATAAAATGGGTCGCTTAGATAGAAATATCTATGAATAAATATTGGGTTAAAATTGGAAAGCTAAGTAATAAATTGACAAATTAAATTTATTATATGCCAATCAATTACCAATCTTATTAGGAATAATAAGAAGGTTTAGAGACTAGGGAAAGTAATCTAGAACAGAAGAAATCCCCACGAAATCCAACATCTAAACGTGAAGACGTAGATGAAGAGATAGTCCAACTCTTAGCGAAAGCTAAGTTATCGGATAAAGAGCCGATATAATAAAGTTAGCAGCAGCCGGGAAATTATTACAAGAAAAAACCGGTAAATCATTTACGCAATTAATGCAAGAAGGGAAAACACTATATGATGTAATAAAAATATTACAAGAAGCTTGTGGTGGCGCTGGAGATAAATTTAACAACCTGTTTGGTAATGTTAGATCTGGATTAGGAGCTATGGCACTTGTATCAAATGAAGGTGAATATTTCAACAAGACTTTGAATGATATGGCTAGTGCAGCAGGAATGACAGAAGATGCATTTGGACAAATGGCAGATACTTCAGAAGGAAGAATGAAGAAATCTCTGAATAACTTAAAAGTATCATTTACACAATTAGGACAAAGTTAATTACCAATGATGGATCAAGTAAGTTCAGGAGTAAATGATATAGCAAAATTCCTTTCTAAATTAAATCCTAATATAGTAGCAAGTATAGCAAAATTCGGAGCAATGGCTATAGTATTTGGAACAGTTACAAAAGCAACTGGAAGTTTGATAACTCTATTAGGAAAAGGCGCAACAGGAATGTCTACATTATTTAAAATAATGGCTGACACAAAAGCAACTGGAAGTTTTATAAAAGCATTATCTAGCAGCGGAACTATGGTGGGTAGTTTAACCAAGTCAGTAACATCATTAGGAACTGCTTTAGGTGGAACAGGTGGTGCAATAGGATTAGCAGTAACGGCCATAGCTGCGCTAGGAATAGCAATATATAACAATCAAAAAGAAATAAAAGAATCTGAAGCG
>JBGVIL010000157.1:0-2496 GCA_045123185.1 Bacilli bacterium
CAGAGAAGCAGAATTAGTATTAAAATATATAAATGCTGATATGATGGTTGAAGAAGTTGCAGATGTATGTAGAGCAGTTTATGACATTAATTTCCTATGGAATCATAGTGCAGAACAATTTATAGAGATGGCATCAGAAATTCTTGAAATCTTGAATTAAGGAGAGTAAACAATATGAAAGAAGAGTATACAGTTTATCTTCATATATGCCCAGAGGGTAAAAGATATTATGGTGCTACAAAACTAAATGTCAATAGGAGATGGAGAAAAAACGGAGAAGGATATGAAAAACAAGAAAATTTTTGGGAAGTTATAAACAAGTATGGATGGGATAATTTCCAACATATCGTAGTAGCAAAAGGATTAACTAAAGATGAGGCCTATTGGTTAGAGGAAACATTAATAGAAGCGTGGAATACGAGAAATCCAGATAAAGGGTATAATATCACAAAAGGTGGACATGGTACAAATGGTTGGAATCCATCAAAAGGAACTAGAAAGAAAATAGGAGAAGCTAATAGTGGTAGACATCCTTCAGAAGAAGCTAGAAAGAAAATGAGCGAAGCTAAAAAAGATAAATATGTCGGTAAAAATCATCCTTATGCAAAATCAGTTATATGTGTTACAACTAGTAGAATATTTTTAACAGCTAAAGAAGGAGCAGAATATTATAATTGTAGTCATGGTAATATTACTAGATGTTGTAAAGGTGGATATAAAACATCAGGTAAATATCAAGGTAAAAAATTAGTATGGAGATATATAAAATGGAATCATAATAAAATTTATAGAATAAAAAATTTTAAATTAAGGAGCTACTGAGTAGCTCATCTTAAATAAATAATTTAAATAGGAGTGAGGTAATTGAATATATCAACAAAATGGCGAATAGGGCAAATGGTGAAGGTGTATTTCACACCAATAAAAGAAGGTAAAGTTACAAAAGAAGTAGGGTATAGATATGGAATAGTAAGCGAAATCAAAATATCATTAGATAAAGTTACTAATGAACCTATAATTTTATATAAATTACATGGAAAACCTGATTGGTATAATGAACATTCATTAGTAAGATATTCTTAGGAGATTCTTAGGAGGTGTAATATGGTAAATGTAAATCTAGAATCAATTAGGGAATACTTTCCACAGTTAAAAAGATTTATTGCTAGATTAAGAAAAGAAGAAATAGATTTGTTATCTGAAAAGAATAAAATAAAAGTAGACGCAAATGAAGTATTTGAATGTTTAAGTAACTGTTGGGTGATTGTAGCATTTGGTGAAATGCATAATCGTTTTGATATAGACATACCAACTGAATATGTAGAGGCAACTGTTAAATGGTTAGGAGCTCAAGATAAAGCTGATACTGATATACTTCTAAATAAACTAAATATGATAGATGATTTAGATTATATAGATAATGTAATATATCAATTGTATTTAGTATTAGCAAATACATTAGAGGAGGTATAATATGAGAGAATTATTAGAAATAATAGCTAAGAAAATGATGGAAAGTACAATATTAAGTGAAGAAGACTATATAGAATTTACAGAGGAAGATGAAATAAGATATAAAGAAAATGAATAAATAAATAATTTAAATAGGAGTGGTAGATATGAAAATAAATGATTTAATAATAACTAATACTGATGTGGAAGCAACCCCTTTACACGTGATACCTAAGGCAATGTTTGGTGTAATAATAGATAAGACTGTTCCGAATTATGTAAGAATCAAGTTTGCCAATGGTGATGTACAATGGATTGATGAAAAGTACGTTACAGTAATAAAAACTAATGTTCAATAGGTGTTATTAATATGAAAAAACTATTTGATACCCTAGAAGGGATATTAGTATATATAGTCTTGGCACTATTTGTCCTATGGTTATTCTATCAAGGTTAGAGGAATAAATGATTAATAGGAAGCGTTTGCTTCCTATTTTTACATAGTAAATAATTAAAATATGTGATATAATAAATACATAAATAATTAGTAACTTTTTATTAATATTAATCATATGTTTATATTATATAAAAAATAAGGAGATGGTAATAATGAATTATAAAGAATATAGGGAGCATTTTATAAAAGATTTATCAGATAGCGTACAAAGAAGTTACAAGCTGCTGTTCAAGAAGGTAAATGATTATGAAAAAGAGAAAGGATTGGTATTTGAAGAATTTACTGAGGAACAGTTTATAGAATTTACAAAAGAAAAGTTAATTGGTAAAAGTGGTGCGTCTGCAAATGTTAAAGTTAATCTATTGAAGAAATATGTTAATAGTTTGGGTAAAGATTTTATCAAGTTAAAAAGGAATGACCTAATGAAGATGACAGAAGACAAGCTAAATCAGACAAGTGAACAGAATGAAAGTGATATTAAATATGTGGAATGGAAAGAATTAGATAAGAATATTAATAAAATAGAAAATGCTATTGATGTAGCAATAATTTATTTACTGAGATATGGAGTATCAGGAAATCAGTTT
>JBGVIL010000158.1:0-2822 GCA_045123185.1 Bacilli bacterium
TATTCATTCATTAGACCAATTGGATTTAGCACACATATATTAGAAAATAATGATATAGCTATTAAAGAACATTTTAATACTAATAATGTTAAATTTGAAAGCAATGGTGATTTTATTAATATTATAGTTAGTACAACTGAACTAGCAAGATTTATACCATTTAATATTCCTAAGGTAAAGAATAAAGATGAAGTAATTGTATCATTAGGAAGAGATATAAGAGGTAAGGATGTAGTGCTAAACTTGAGCAAATGTCCTAATGTAATGATTAGCGGTTGTACAGGTAGCGGAAAATCTGTGAATACCAATGTTATAGCAACACAATTGTACTGTAATTATCCTAATGTAGAAATATATTTAGTAGATATGAAATGCGTTGAACTAGGTGTATATGCAGATTTACCACAAACTAAGAAGTATACAAATAAATTAGAAGGTGCAAAAGAGATAATAAAAGAATTATTAGACGAATGTGATAGACGTAATAAACTATTGAATAAGATGAAGGTTAAAAAACTATCTGATTACAATAAGAAGGTGAGTCCTAATGAAAGATTAAACCCTATCATACTGATAATAGATGAGGCAGTAAGACTAATGGGAGATAAAGATTTAAATAAAGATATAGCTGAGTTAGGTTTCATTTGTCGTAGTGTAGAAATATCTATACTATTAAATATACAACGTCCAACATCTAAGCTATTGAATCCTGATATCAAGGCATCATTAACTAACATAATAGGATTTAGAACTATCAATAGGAAGAATAGTGAAATAATATGTGATTCAACCGTATTAGCAAGTTTAAGAGGTAAAGGACATGGTGTATTATTCAATGAAGATAATGATGGTGTTGAGTTTCAAGGATATTATTTAGATGAAAATGATATTGAAAAATATTTAAATAAGTATTGCAAATAGGAGAAAAATTTTCTCCTAAAATTTTTAAATAAATAATTAAAATAATGGAAACATTTTTATACTATTACATATATTATACTATAAAACAAATTAAAGAAAGGATTGAGATGTATGTTAGATAGAAGTAAATATTATCCTAAAAATGCAACACCAGTTGAAAAAATGATTTACGATTATAAACACGAAATAAGTATGGTGGAATGGTGTAAGGAACAAGTAGAACATTATAAATGGGCAGAAGGATTTGAAACAGGAGTATTAGAAATGTATGTAGGTATGCTAAAAAATACTAAATGGAGTGAAAAAGAAACTGTAAAAATAGAAAGAAAAAGAGCTGTGGATAGACAAAATGCAAAAGTAAATCTTATGAAAAAGAAAGTTTTGGATTGGGAAAAACAAGTTGAAGAACATTTAAAAAATATGAATGATTTAAGCCAATTGATGATAGAATATGATGGATATGAAAAAGATGAATTATTAAAAGAATTAAAAGAAATAAGATGGAACAATTCAAAAGTAGATAGTGGACATTTTACAACTAAACCTAATAAATTTTATAAATATTGTAAATAAAGAAAGGATTGATATATATGTTAAATGGATTAATAAAAAATATAATGGTAAAAAGTATAGTAACAATTTTATTATCAACTAATGTTATTGGCAATACTACAACAGAAACTAAAATAGTTGAAGATATTGATAATAATACTACTAAAATAGAAGAAAAAGTAACTGAAGAAGAAGTAATTGAGGAAGAAGTAGTTGAAGAAGAAAAAGTTGAAAAAGAAGAAGAAACTAAAACAACAACTGAAGAAGTAATTGAGAAAGAAGAAGATGTATATGAATGGAAAAATGAAATTATTGCAGAAGAAATAGCTAACAATCCTAATTTTGAAGAACAATATAATGAATTATTAAATATATATAATGATTATAACGAACTGATGAATTATAGAAATCCTAGATATAACCAAGAAAAACAAAGAGAGCTCGAAGATTTATGGGGAAAAGAATGGACAAATCAATTATATGCAATGGAATTAGATGAAAATTCTATATTAAATGAATTAAGAACATCATTGATATCACTAGTAAAATTAGATTATGGATATGAAAACTGTTCTGATATAATATCTAGAATCAATAATAATTTATAAAATAAGATGTAGTATATATGGTAGATAGGAACAAATTAACAATTAAAATAGTATAATATACTATACAAATGATAAATTTATTAAAAAAAACTAAAGAAAATCATTAAAAAATAGTGTAAAAACTTTAAAAATGGAATAAAAAATATCGTTTTTTAGTAAAAAATAACAAAAATGAGGTGATTTTTATGGATAGAAAGGTAAAAAGAGGCCAAATATATATGGCGAACCTAGGAAATGACTATAAAATTGGTGTTCAATCTGGTACTAAACCAGTAGTTATCTTATCAAATGACGTAGGCAATACATACTCGCCATCTGTCATAGTTGCAGTTATTACATCTAGAAACAAGACTAATATTCCTACTCATTTTGAAATAGACTTAAAATATCCTTCAACAGTTATGTTAGAACAGATATTTACAGTCAATAAGAATGATTTAGAATCATTTATAAGAGATTTAACAGATGAAGAAATGAATGATTTAAATAGATGTTTGAAAATATCAATAGGATTATAGGAGTGATGACATAATGATAACTAAAAAATATAAAAACTATCCTAATATGATGTTTGTAAATGAGGATACACTAAGTAAATTGAAGATGTTTCAAATAGATTTAAAGATATTTCTTAAAATAAGAACTCTTAAAGAAGTGAAAATAGTAGTATGTAATGATATAGCAAATAACGAAGTTTATTTTTATATAAACAGATTTAGAAAAGGAGAAATATTAAAATTT
>JBGVIL010000159.1:0-2436 GCA_045123185.1 Bacilli bacterium
TATAAAAAGTGAGGTGATAGCATATATGATTATTGATGAAATGGATTTAGAATTTTGTTCTACAATAGAAGAACTTCTCCAACTTTGCTTAAACCCTATGAAAAAATTGCTTACAAATGGAGAACTAGAGGAAATCAAATCAATAGCAACTAAGGATGAAGAGAAAAAAACTATTGTTGATGATTATTTAACATTTCACTTAACCATTAGTGCTAAAGCTTGTATCCTTCACGTTTTCCCTCGTAGTTATACATATGATGAAGCATTTCTTCTAGTTGCTAATTACTATGTGGTAGTTATTGAATATGCAACAATTCTAGTTCGTCAATCATTGCTATCACGTTCATTAGCTTCTAACGGAAATTCGTCAATAAAACAGATTAGCAGTAACGGACGTTCAGTGTCTTTTATGACTACAGGTGAGGTCTCTGAACAATCTGAACTTCCTCAATCTTTAAAAGACAGACTTCCATTACCACAAGGCAAAGCTAGAGTAAGGGTGTGGTAGTATGAGTTCAGTAATGGATTTATTTTATACAGATACTTGCATTCTTATGACTACTACTACATCTCTACCCAATATGTATGGGGTATGTACTCAAACTCATGAGATTTTATATCCTAATGAAATTCCTTGTTGTTTAACACCTATTGCTACAAGTTTAGTTCGTGAGAAATATGGTATTGATAGTTCATCAAGTTTTGAAGTGTCTATGGATTTGATTGATGGATTAGATGTTAAAGATGTATCTGCTATATTATATGATGATGAAGTCTATATTGTTCAATCTTATCAACAATTTTCTGAATTTTTAATCTTGCCTAAAAGTGTCACCTTCTTGGTTAAAAAGCGTGATAATTGATGGCTCAATTTGAAATCAAGCTAGACTTAAAAGGATTTAACAAGACTCTTGATGAAATACAAGATGCAGTAAAACAAGGTACTGAAAATGGACTTAAACAACTTGCTAGTGAAATGAAACAGATGGAACATGATATTATTGATAGCAATATCGGTGGTGACGGTTCTTATGTTCGTACTGGTAAGCTTAAAAGTAGTATTACCATTATGCCCATCACATGGTCTAATGGGTTAGCAGAGATTAGTGTAGTTCCTAAAGGATATGGCAACATTCCTCTATATAACGAGCTCGGGACAGGTCTTTTCGCAGATAATGGTAATGGTCGCAAGGATGGTTGGGTATATCCTCTAGGTGGAGGAGAATTCCGTTTCACTATGGGATTACCACCTAAATATTTTGTTAGAGATACTAGAGAATTCTATGAAGATAAAGCTTCTAGATTTATTGAAGATAATATTAGACGTTTATTATAGGAGGTGGTAGTTTATGAGTTTAATAAATCTAACCACACAAATTAATAATGAATTAAGTGGTGTTACAGAATTGCCTATCTATTTAGGCTTTTTACCCCAACAAGGTAAACTACCACTTTTAGTTATTGGACATAGTGATATAGACAAACAAAAATGTAGTGGCAAAGTTGTACTTTCAAACTTAACTACTAATGTTATTTTATTTGTTGAAAATCCTATGGATATTTTTAAATATACTGACAAGATTGAAAATTATTTCAATGATATTAACATGGTGAAAGTTTATACATCACCAGTAGAATATGATGGAATTTATTATAAGGAATTTAGATTCCAAGCAACAGTAAAAATTAATAATGATGATACATATGAATTGTATCACAAATAGGAAGGATGATTAATAATGGCGGCAAATCAAGGTATGATTTCAAAAGGCATTACCTTAAAAATTGGTGATTTAACTGTAACTGGGTTACAATCAACACCAGAAATTTCAGAATCAAAAGAAAAACTAGAAACAACTACACTAGCCAATGCAAATAAAACTTACATCGACGGTCTTAAAGACTTTGGTGACTCTTTATCTTTCACTTGCTTATATTTAAAAGAAGAATTTATGCAAGTTCGTGCTTTAGCAGATGGTGAAGGTAAAGAAGTTGAATTAAAATACCCAGACGGTATGACAGTGACTTTCACTGGTTCTGTTTCTACTGTATTATCTGGAGCAGAAGTAAACTCTGTATTAACTTATTCAATCGAAATCACACCAATGTCTGATATCGAAATTGCAGCAGGAAAATGAGCTTAATAGCATATAGAGGGAACTAATCTTTTAGTTCCTTTTATTATACCATTAAGCAGATGGTATATTTAATTATATATAAGTAGCATCTGTTTGATGCAAAAAAAACATTTACTAAAACAAATAGAAAAGGAGAAATTAAGATTATGGTTAAAGTAGTAGAATTTCAAGGGTTAAAATTAGCAATGGGAACTAAAGAGAAAATTCAATTAGAACGTGCATTAGGTGGACAATCACCATTAAACTTTATCTTTAAAATGGTTGGTAATGGAGATGTGCAAGAATTAGACTTATCTCA
>JBGVIL010000160.1:0-3421 GCA_045123185.1 Bacilli bacterium
TGGTGTATGTTTATGTAAAGATTGCCATGAATTATTCCATAAAATTTATGGACATGGTAATAATACCAAAGAACAATTTTATGAATTTTTAATGTTTTTTTTAAAATAATATAAATATAGGAGATGATAATAAATGGCTTATACATTTAAACAAAATTTAGTTTCAAGTAGTAAATATTCTATTAAGTGTCCTTATAAAATGACACCAAAATACGTGGTTTGCCACAACACATCAAATTCGGCATCTGCAAAAAATGAAATTAATTATATGATTAGTAATAATAATCAAGTATCATATCATATTGCAGTAGATGACAAAGAAGTAATTCAAGGATTACCACTAAATAGAAACGCGTGGCACGCAGGAGATGGAGCTAATGGACAAGGTAATCGTTATGGTATCGGAGTAGAAATTTGTTATTCAACTAAATATGATGGAAACGAATATACAGATGCTGAAGAAAATGCAGTATATGTTTGTGCAAGATTATTAAATCAATTTGGGTTAGGAATAGAGTCATTAAAACAACACCATGATTTTGCAAATAAGAACTGTCCGCATAGACTCCGTGATGAGTGTCGTTGGGATGGTTTTGTAGGTCGTGTCGATTGGGTTATTAAAGAAATTAAAGATGGAAGATGTGACGCAAATTTAAGAAGTGGAACAACTTATTCAAGAAATAATTAAAAAAAGAATATAATATTAATAATATATATAAGGTGGAAGACGTAAAGGATGCTAATGGACGTATTTAATACGTCTTTTTTTCATTTATTACCTAATATTCATTATGAAGGATGATATATATGTATGACTTTATAAGAGTAAAAATTTATTCTGGTGATGAATTTGTTGGCTGTTTACATTTCTTCAATGAATATCAATTAGAAAAAAGATTAAAAGATGAAATATGTTTTTTGGAGAAAGAATATAATAATATTAGATATGAAATATTAAAATAAAAAACTAATTTTAAGAGGTGGAGTAATGGAGAGTTTTATCGTAGACGAAAGAAGTGTTAATGGAGGTGTTCAAAAAATTTATAAGTTTGATAACGGATACGGAGCGTCCGTTGTCAGACATCTTTTCTCATGCGGAGGTGAACAAGGTCTGTGGGAAATGGCTTTGTTAAGTTTTGATGATCTATCTTGGCACATCACTTATCGTGAAGATTTCGCGAATGGCGATGTTGCTGGTTATTTAAGTGATAAAGACGTCCTAGAATTATTGGAATGGATTAAATGGCTATAAGTCGATTAAAAACATAGTTTTAAAGGGGGAATTTGATGAAAATTAAAACAGATAATTATGAAATTTATAAAGGGGATTGTTTAGAAGTGATGAAAGACATTCCTGACAAATCAATAGACATGATTTTGTGTGATTTGCCTTATGGAACTACTAGAAATAAGTGGGATAAAGTAATTGATTTAGATTTACTATGGAGCCAGTATGAACGAATTATTAAAGATAACGGTGCAATCGTGCTGTTTGCTCAAACGCCATTTGATAAAGTGTTGGGTTCGAGCAATTTAAAACTTTTGAAATACGAGTGGATTTGGGATAAGAAATTAGGAACAGGGTATTTAAACGCTAAAAAAATGCCACTGAAACGACACGAAAATATTTTGGTTTTTTATAAAAAACTGCCTACATACAATCCGCAAATGACAAAAGGCGATCCATACAATAAAGGAATGGTTCACGGAGAGTCGAGCAATTACGGGAAACAACGTGAAATGGTAAATAAAAATGTTACAGGCGAAAGATACCCTACATCTATCCTTGAATATACGAACGCAAATCGGCAAAACAGATTGCATCCTACTCAAAAGCCTATCTCGTTACTCATAAATTTAATTAGAACGTATACAAATGAAAATGAGGTTGTATTAGACAATTGTATGGGGAGTTGTTCGACTGGTGTAGCTTGTATACTAACAGGGCGCAAATTTATTGGCATTGAGCTTGACGAAAAATACTATGAAATTTCAAAAAACAGATTAAACGAAGCTGTCGAAAAGAAAGAATAATTATTAAAAGGTGTTTGATAAAAGCAATTAAAAATATAGTTTTAAGAGGTTGAATGATGGATTTAATAGAAGAACTTGAAAAAATAAATGAAAAATATGAAAAAATGAACAGATGGCAAAAATGGATATACACTTTCAAAAACTCACTATATATGAAATACTTGTCATTTAAGTATAGAAAATTGTAATTAAAATTGATGTTTGAAAGGGTGATGTAATATGTACGTGTATGATGAAACATATTACAGTGACGATTATTTAAAGACGCTGAATGACACTGAAAAAACAATTATGTTCAAAGCTTCATTTGTTGCACAAATGGGAATGTTGTATGAGGAAGTTGTTGAATACATAAAAAAAGGCAAACTAACGATAAAGGTAAAATCAATTATTGGTGATTATTGTATATGTGAGATTTGTTATGCTCGGAATGGAAATTCAATAACGTTTATCATTTAAAATACAAATTTTATTAGCATTTTGAGGAGAGATTAAATATGAAATGTAGTAAATGTGGATGTCTAGTGGATGAATATTATCATTCATACAGATATAATGGATTAGATTACTGTCACCATTGTATGTTGGAAACTTTAGTTGACGAAGGTGTTATTGAAATAGCATCTTACAATGAGGAATACAAAAGATTATTGGAGACTTTGGAGTCTATTGAATAAATAAGGAGTGAAACATATGATTTACGTAGGCGAAATGGAATGTTATAAATGCGATAATCACGTTCAAGGGTTTTATGATGTTGTTAATGATTTGATAATTTATGAGTGTGATCAATGTAGTTGGACTTACATTGATGAAAGTGGGTATGAATAAAATTAGACACTTATAAACGTTTGAGGTGATTGTATGGAGATATATGAGGTATTATTGGTACGTGCGTATGAGGGAGTTTCAGATTCATTTTGTACAACAAATAAGAAAGATGCACTGAATTGGTTAAACACTCATTATGACGATTATGCTACTTTCATTACTTGGTGTAACGGTATTAAAATCAAAACTGAAAATTATGTATTAAAAAAAGATGGATGGATTTTAAAATCACATAAATAAAATTAAATTTTTATGTACGTTTAGGAGAGCATTGTATGAATAGAACTGTTAAATGTCCGTATTGCTCATATGAATATAAATTAGATGATTCATGGATGAAAGATGGATTTGGATTGATTCATGAATGTGTAAATTGTGAAGAAGAATATTTAATTACAAAAACAGAAGTAAATAAATATAAATAAAATCAGAATTTTATAGAATATATTACTATTATTTTTTATATAATAGTAATATATTTAATGCATCCATAGCTCAAATGGCAGAGCTATCGGCTCATAACCGATTGGTTGCAGGTTCGAGTCCTGCTGGATGC
>JBGVIL010000161.1:0-3241 GCA_045123185.1 Bacilli bacterium
AAAAAGATATATAAATTTTTTAGATTATTATGAAGACCAAATTGAATTTAAAACTAAAAAAGCTGAAACACAATTTAAAAAAGATTTTAAAGAAACTTGGATGAGTAAATTATTAGAATATCAATCAGCACTTAAGAAAGCAAAATCAGAAGAAATCAAAGACGAAATACGTCAACATGGTGTAAAAAGAAAAGTAGACAGTTCAAGTAAAAAGAAATCTAAAAGAAAATAAGGAGTTGACATTTATGAATAAAAATGTAATCATAATTACTACTAAAAATGATGAAGTAATTGCAGGAAAATATGTAGATGAAAATAAAACTCATATAGTTGTATATAGTTACAACTCATATATATCAATTGCAAAAGAAGATATAGAAACTATATATAATACTGATGATTATAAAAATAAGTTTGAAAAAATATATAAAAAATATTATGAAAGTAGTAACAATTTATAAGCAATTGTATATAATATAGTATAGAAAGAAAAAAATAATTAAAAGGAGATAGATATGATGAAAAATTATGTTAATGAAATTTCTAAGGTTATGTTTGATTATGATATAGAAGGTTTAGCAGATTTAGGATGTCCTGAAGATGAATATAATAGTGACGCAAAAATGGTATTTGAAAACATAAATGCTAATATGACAGTTGAAGAAGTTGCAGATGTATGTAAACAAGTTTATGATATTAATTTCCTACCAAACCATAGTATACAACAATTCGAGGAGATGGCATCTGAAATCCTTATGATATTGAATTAAGGGGCTACTGAGTAGCTCACCTTAAATAAATAATTTAAATAGGAGTGATGACAATTGAATATAAGTACAAAATATAAGATAGGACAATTAATGAAGGTGTATTTCACACCGATAAAAGAAGGTAAAATTACAAAAGATTTAAAATGTAGATATGGAATTATCGAAGAAATAAAAATATCGTTAGATGTAATAACAAATGAACCAATTATACTATATAGATTACATGGATATAATGAATTTTATAATGAACATTCATTAGTAAGATTTTCTTAGGAGGTATGATATGGTAAATATAAATTTAGAATCAATTAGGGAATATTTCTCAAAATTAAAAAGATTTATCGCTAGATTAAGAAAAGAAGAAATAGAACTAATTAAAGATAAACGTAACATAAATGTAAATACAGATTTAGTTATAGAATGTGTGAGTAACATATGGATTATAGTAGCATTTGGTGAAGCACATAATAAATTTGATATAGAAATATCAATTGAATCACTTGAAGAAATGATTGAATGGCTTGGATGTCAAAATATAAAAGATACTGATATATTAATGATAAGAATGAATATGATGGATGATTTAGAGTATATGGATACTGTGATATATCGATTATATGATGTATTAGTAAATACATTAGAGGAGGTATAATATGGAAGAATTACTGAATGAAATAAAAAAACATATATTAAAAACTTTATTAGAGAAAGGAACAGATGAAGATTACATTGAGTATGAAGTAGATGAATTTATATATAATGATTTTGATAATTAAAATAATAAAAAAAATAAATAAATAAATAATTTAAATAGGAGTGATTAGTTTGAAAATTAATGATATAGTTTTTGTAAGAGAAGATGTAGAAGTAAGCCCATTAAATTTTGTTAAAAAAGCAACTATTGCAAAAGTATTAGATTTTACTGTACCAAATTATGTATTAATAAAATATGCAAATGATAATAATTATGATTGCGTATGGATAGATAAAAAATATTTAACTGTTATAAAAACTGATTATTAATAGAAGTAACTAAGGAACTAGAAAACTAGTTCCTTTTAATAAAATTAAATAGAAAGGTTAAATAGGTATATATATGGCTAGAAAAAGTTTAAAAGAAGAAAGATTAGGTGAGGTTAATATATCTAATGAAGGATATAAAATGAAGATAATTGAATATAATGGAAGAGATGATATAATAGTTGAATTTCAAGATGAATATAAAGCTAAAATTCATACACAATATGGTAAGTTTTTAGATAATGGAGTTAAAAATCCTTATCATCCTAGAGTATTTGGAGTAGGATATTTAGGTCAAGGAAAATATGAACCATATACAAATGGTAAATCGACAAAATGTTATATAGTTTGGTGTTCTATGTTACAAAGATGTTATGACCCATATTATATAAATAAAAATTTAACATATAAAGATTGTTACGTTTGTGATGAGTGGTTATGTTTTCAAAATTTTGCAAAATGGTATTACGAAAATTATTATGAATGTAATGGAGAATCAATGCATTTAGATAAAGATATATTAATTAAAGGAAATAAAATATATAGTCCTGAAACTTGTGTGTTCGTACCCAATAATATAAATCAATTATTTGTTAAATCTAATAAATCTAGAGGTAATTATCCAATTGGTGTATGTTGGAATAAAAATGCTAATAAATTTCAAGCATATTGTGGTATATTAGATAAAAATGGTAAAAATAAAATTAAATATTTAGGATTATATAATACATCTAAAGAAGCATTTTTAGCTTATAAGACATTTAAAGAATCATATATCAAACAAGTTACTGATGAATACAAAGATTTAATATCACAAAAGCTATATGATGTATTGTATAAATACGAAGTGGAAATAAATGATTGAAATAGATAGTATTTTACTATCTATTTTTTATATAATAATCTTGAATAAATAATTAAAATAAGTATAATAATATACATAAACAATTTAAAATTAAGTAACAATTTAGTAATAAATACCATATACTTATTGTATGTTGATTAAAGGAGTGATGTATATGTATGAACAAATAAGAGAGGATTTTATAAAAGATTTATCAGATAGCGTACAAAGAAGTTACAAGCTACTGTTCAAGAAGGTAAATGATTATGAAAAAGAAAAAGGATTGGTATTTGAAGAATTTACTGAAGAACAATTTATAGAATTTACAAAAGAAAAGTTAATTGGTAAGAGTGGTGCGTCTGCAAACGTTAAAGTTAATTTATTGAAGAAATATGTTAATAGTTTAGGTAAAGATTTTATCAAGTTAAAAAGGAATGACCTAATGAAAATGACTGAAGACAAATTGAATCAGACAAGTGAACAGAATGAAAGTGATATTAAATATGTGGAATGGAAAGAATTAGATAAGAATATTAATAAAATAGAAAATGCTATTGATGTAGCAATAATTTATTTACTGAGATATGGAGTATCAGGAAATCAGTTT
>JBGVIL010000162.1:0-2676 GCA_045123185.1 Bacilli bacterium
AAAATTTAATTTTATTTATGTGATTTTAAAATCCATCCATCTTTTTTTAATACATAATTTTCAGTTTTAATTTTAATACCGTTACACCAAGTAATGAAAGTAGCATAATCGTCATAATGAGTGTTTAACCAATTCAGTGCATCTTTCTTATTTGTTGTACAAAATGAATCTGAAACTCCCTCATACGCACGTCTCAATAATACCTCATATATCTCCATACAATCACCTCAAACGTTTATAAATGTCTAATTTTATTTACTTATAAACGTGTAAACTTATTGTATTTGTCCTCATTCATTATAACGATGTATCTTCCTTGTTCTCCATATGGATATACATGACTTACCCCACCACATATATCTCTAATGTACCACGCAATAAATCTTATAATATACTTGTGTAAAAACTTCTTCATTAAACCACCTCTTAAATGTCTATCAAATTTGTATTTTATTGCATAACGTCTAAACAATGAATAAGAAAGCCGATTAAATCTGATAATTGTTGTTTTTCTAAACAAACTGATGCACCAACACTATCATCAGTTTCGTCATTCACTGTTATAAAAACCTCTTTATCCTCTTTGTATAATTGCACACTTAAAAAATCATATTCTTCTATGCAACACTTAAACTTCTTGCTTTCAACCACCACTCTCACCCCTTAAAACATCAATTTTAATTACCCTTTATAAACAATTGTTTGCGACAAGGTTTTAACTTCTTTTACATAAACAACAGATACATCCTCTTTTGAAAGTAAATCTTTAACAAAATTATATGCTAACTTAATTTCGTCACCCTCAAAGGTTTTGTGTTTCGTATCCGTAAGATATGATTCATGAAAAGCCGAAAAAACGTTTTGAATCCAATACACAATTTTCTTATTTTCAACGCACCGATTATTAACTTTTATATTAATCACCTCTTAAAACTATTTTTTAATTACTTTCAGCGGCACCTTGAATCTCTACAAATGGGCATTTTTCATAATTAAATCTTGGATAAAAATTACCCTTATAACTACAAGCACCCAAAACTTTTCCACATCTACTATACTGGTGTTTTTTGTCTTTTACAGTTTCGTATTGCAAGCTATACACCCATAATTTACAATTCCCACATTTCATTAAATCACCTCTTAAAACTATATTTTTATTTACAAAATTCCTTTATCTTTAAAGTAATCACTTTTTCTATCATCTACCATTATTCTTTTTGGATATATATGATTTGTTTCTATTTTATATTTATACATATAATTAATATTTCCATCTTCATCAAATACGTTATCGGTCATCCAATCATAAAGACTAACGTGGTAATGATATTCTATTCCTTCTTCATTTTTAACTAAAGATATATACGCAACATCTTTTAATCTATCGTATGGAACGTTATCTGAATTATATTCAAATTCTTTTAATTCTTCAATATATTCATCAATACCATCCCATGCATCTGATAACCACACACACGATGTAGATGGTTCAAAATGTGAACAGATAGGACACGTTACTATTGAACCTCTATATCCATTAAAAATTTTAGTATATAATTTTACTTTATTATGATCTATCATCGGACAGGGCTCATACTCTTCTGTCTTTTTAATATGACTACAATATTTACAAGAACTACACGTTAAAACTCTTCCATATTTATCCATATATAATCATCTCCCTATATTTATTCATCTAACAAATCTTTTAACATACTTTTTACTTCTCTTAATCCTCTTAATTTACCTAAATGATAATTATATGACATATCATCACATAAAGATGTTAAATCGTTTTGTTCTAATCTGTCTTCCTCTCTGTTGATTTTTTCCTCAATAATTTCTAAAATAGCTTGCAATTCCATTTTCATATTTATCAATCCTTTCCTTATTCTTCTATATTATATGCACGTTGTAAATAATATGTTCCTAAACAAATACTATCTGCTTCATCTTCTGTTGTTTCAATTCCATATTATATTCTTTTTTTAATTATTTCTTGAATAAGTTGTTCCACTTCTTAAATTTGCGTCGCATCTTCCGGCTTTAATTTCTTTAATAACCCAATCGACACGACCTACAAAACCATCCCAACGACACTCATCACGGAGTCTATGTGGACAGTTCTTATTTGCAAAATCATGGTGTTGTTTTAATGATTCTATTCCTAACCCAAATTGATTTAATAATCTTGCGCAAACATATACTGCATTTTCTTCAGCATCTGTATATTCATTTCCATCATATTTAGTTGAATAACAAATTTCTACTCCGATACCATAACGATTGCCTTGTCCATTAGCTCCATCTCCTGCGTGCCACGCGTTTCTATTTAATGGTAATCCTTGAATTACTTCTTTATCATCTACTGCAATATGATATGACACTTGATTATTATTACTAATCATATAACTAATTTCATTTTTTGCAGATGCAGAATTTGACGTGTTGTGACAAACCACGTATTTTGGTGTCATTTTATAAGGACACTTAATAGAATATTTACTACTTGAAACTAAATTTTGTTTAAATGTTTAAGCCATTTATTATCATCTCCTATATTTATATTATTTTAAAAAAAACATTAAAAATTCATAAAATTGTTCTTTGGTATTATTACCATGTCCATAAATTTTATGGAATAATTCATGGCAATCTTTACATAAACATACACCA
>JBGVIL010000163.1:0-8181 GCA_045123185.1 Bacilli bacterium
TATATAGAGTCCTCTATATTTATAGAGGATTCACTTATGTTTATTAAAAAAACATAGGTAGTAATAACTACCTAAAAATAAAATCAAAATCAAAAAATCAAAGGAGTCGATAATAATGATTAAAGCAGTAGAATTTCAAGGTATCAAATTAGCAATGGGAACCAAAGAAAAAATCCAATTAGAACGTGCATTAGGTGGACAATCACCATTAAACTTTATCTTTAAAATGGTTGGTAATGGAGATGTGCAAGAATTAGACTTATCTCAAATGCAATTACCATCATTAGAATTTATGGTGTTAGTATTATTCCATGCAGCTCAAAAATTAAATCATGGAATCAACCAAGATAAAATTATGGATATTGTAGATACATTCTTAGAAGAACCTGAAAACTCAGTAATGTCTTTACTTGGTGTTGTTGTAGACGTGTTAAAACAAGCAAAATATCTTCCTGAAGATGCAGAATAATTATGATAGTTATACATGATGAAGAAAACTTTAAATTGTACTATCCACGTCTAACTATCAAGGCTTGTATGACACTGGACTCTTTATTTGGAGATGTTACTGCTCCAATATCTAATGGTATGATATCGTTAGAGAATCAATGTTTAATCCTATCACTATGTTTACAAGATGAGCAATTAGGACAAGATGAAATCTATGATATATTAGACTTAGTAGAAGACCCGATACAGCTTATTTTAGGGCTTTATGAAGAAGCGGGTCTAATAAGTCAAGACATGGAACAAAACCCCGTAGAGCCGCAGAAAATGGCTGATAAGGACGAATTAAACGAAGACACGACATTTTCACAATACATGGATAAACTCTTGCAACAATGTATGGAAATAGGAATGTCAGAAACAGAGTTTATGAATAGTACGTTAAAACAAGTCACTAGATATGCACAATCATATCAAGTGAGAGAAAAAAATAAGCTAGAACAACAAGCACTAATGGATTATACACTTGCTAGTATGATTCGTATTGGATTTGCTAGTTGTATTGCAAAAGGTGTTGAATATCCATCATTGGCTCAAGCATATCCATTTATTAATGATATGTCCACAACTACTGAACAAGATAATGCTGTTGGAGCAGATGGGATGACTGCAGAAGAACGTGAAATTGAACGTAATAGATTGAAAATGATGGAATGGGCAGAAGCCATGAACAAGAAACGTAAGAAACAAGAACAATCTAAGGATAGAGAGTAGAGTGATATACGCTCTATTATCTATCCTTATTTTTTTGTCGGTGTACGCCTTAAATACGTTTTAAACGCTGTTTTTCCGCTGTATTTAAGGCGTTAGAAACAATCTAGACAAATTGTACCTATAAACAATAACGTGGCTTACAAGCCGAAAAAACAACGAATAAAGGAGTGTGATATAATGGCAAACAATAAAGATGATATTCAGATAAAGGTATCAGTGGACACGTCAGACGCCAAGAAAGAATTAAAAGATTTTGAAAAGTCTTCAGACAAGATGGCGAAAAGTGTCATCAAAGATACTAACGAGATGAATAAAGCACAGGAACAACTTGAACAAGAACTTAAAAAAGTTAATACATCAATGAAAGACGCATTTAAAAATGTAAACATTAATGGACTAACTAAAGCTATGAAAAATGTTCAAAATACAGTGTCTAAAACAGTATCTAATGTTAAAAATCAATTACAAAAGGCATTAAACATTAAAGCCAATGTAGATATTAACACTAATACGACAACTAGTAAATCTGATGGTGCTAATAATAATGTTCAAACAACATCAATGTTAGGTTCTACCTTAACAAGTGGTGCTATGGGTGCTTCTATTGCCAGAGAAATGGCACAAATTCGAGATGCTATTTTACAAACAACTAAAGAGAGTGGCACTTCATTTAATGCACTTTCTAGTAATATGAAAACAAAAATAATTGATGCTGTCGTAACAAGTAGAAAAGCTATAGAAGAAATGGAAGCAGAGTTCAATCAATTAAAAGTTGAAGGTCTTGAATTCGACCCTAAGGACGCATTAATTGGAGAAATTGATAATATCACAGAAGAAATAAAATACTGTGAAAAAGAAATAAACGCACTACAATATGAAATAAATGATTGTTTTCAACATATTGAAGATGGTATAGAGTATTCAAATAGTTCGCCACAGGAAGTTATTGAAGACCTTAAAGCTCAACAAGAAGAATATAGAAAAACACAGGAAGCACTATTCCAATACCAAAATCAATTAAAAATGTTTATGACTATCGGTGGTATGGATGGATTGACTGATGACATTGAACAATTAGCGAAGGCATTCAGTGAAGTTAAATCAAAAGCTAATCTAGAACCACTTGTCGAAAAATTAAAAGAATTTAGACAAGTTCTTGCTAATGCTGGTGTAGATGTAACTGTTTTTGATGAAGCAATTTCAAAATGTGAAAGTTCCATGCAAAAAACAGGAAAAGTAACACAAGAAACCGTAGAGGCAGTAGGTAGAGTGACTACTGAAGTAAGAACATTCAAGAAAGCTAGTAATGAAGTTGTTGACTCAATGAATAAAGTTGAACGTAATGCAAAAGAACTTGCAAATGCTAATTTATTAGCTAAACCATTTATTCAAGCCAAACAAGCTATTCCTGGTATGGCTAGATTATATGACAATATTACTTCTAGTTTGAAACGTTTAGTAGCGGGATATAAATCAGTTGCTAAAGGTACAGAACAACTTTCTAAAGCTAACAAAAATCTATCTACAAGTTTTAAATCATTAGTATCATCAATGGCTCCATATTTAAGCATTGCTGTCATTTTTGGTACCCTAAAAAGTTCCATTACTTCATATACAGACAGCTTACAAGACAGTAATAAATTTAGTTTAGTGTTCGGTAATCAAACACAAAATATGACAGATTGGTTAAATAATTTAAACTCTACTGTTACTACATCTAAAAGCACATTAATGGACTTCTCAAGTAATCTATTCCGTATGAGTAGAAATATGGGTGCTACTACTGATGACTCTATCGCTATGGCAAAATCTATGACAGAATTAGGTGCAGACTTAGTAGCATTTACAAACGATGCTAATAGTATTGAAGCGTTAGCTGGTGCATTACGTGGAGAATATGATAGCTTACAAAACTATGGATATGCTCTTGATGCAGCTAGTGTTGAAGCAGAAGCAATGGCATTAGGACTAGATACTGCTAGTGAAAGTGCCTTATTATTTGCTCGACAATCTTTAATCCTTAAACAATCAGGTGATGTATTAGGATATGGAGCAATGCAAGCTAAAACATTAGGTGGACAATTAGCAATGCTACAAAAGAACTTCCAAGCATTAGGACAAGCTATTGGTTCTTGCTTTGCAGGTTTATTACAAGTAGTATTACCAGTATTAAATTCTATTGTTGTTGCTGTAACAAATGCTTTCAATAAAATTGCATCAGTAATTAACTCAATCTTCGGTCTATTTGGTATTAAAGTAGGCGGTGGTGGTGGAGGTTCTTCATCACTAGGTGGAGGTGCTATTGGAGATGCCATAGGTGGTATTACTGATAGTTTAGGAAGTGGATTGTCTGATGCTGTAGGTGGAGCAAGTGGTGTTGCTGACAATCTAAGAGATGGTGCTAGTGCTGCTAAGGAAATCCAAAAACATCTTCTTGGTATAGACCAAATCAACAACTTATCTACTGACAGTGCTAGTGGAAGTGGTTCTGGTTCTGGAGGTTCAGGAGGTAGTGGTTCTGGAGGTTCTGGTGCAGGAGCTGGTGGAGGACTTTTAGGTGGTGTGGCAGATTCTGCACAAGAAGCAGGAGATAAAAGTAAAACAATCTTTGGAGAAATCGAACAATGGATTAAAGACCTAGCCAACGCTATGAAAGAAGTATGGAACACTCTTAAAGATGGATGGAATTCAGTTAGTGGATATATTACACAATCTGTTGCTAATTTAAAACAAGCATTTTCTAACCTAGGTACTGCAATTAAAAACTTTTTAGTTGGTGCATGGAAAAATGGTGGAGAAGAATTAGTTTATAATTTTGGTAGATTAGCAGGTGCTATTGTAGGATGTGCAATTGATATTGCTGGACAAGTGGTACAAGCCTTTGCTAACTTATTCAACTATCTAAATCCAGAAACAAATTCAATCACTAGAGGTTTCCTCACTGCATTAAATAGAATGTTAGTGGCAAGTCAAAACTTTGCTTTAAGTTTAGGTAACTGGTTCTCTATTTTCATGAGTAGTGGAGGACAAGCATTCTTAAACGTTCTTGGTGATATTGTATTACTTATCGGTACTATTCTAGCAAACGTATTAGCAGATGGTATTACATTAGTTACAAACTTCTTTAATTCATGGGCAGGTCATGCTGTTATTAAAACAGTAGCTATTACTTTAGATGTATTAGCAGGGGTCGTTAAAGCTGCTTTAATTGTTATTGATAAATGTCGATATGCTATCTATGGATTAATCTTAATGTTTGGTGCATTCAAATTATCTAAAATCATTAATGATTTCAATACATTCCAATTAAGTATGATTAAATCTAAAGATACAGTATTAACATTTGGTCAAAAACTTGCTTTTGCACAAGTGCAATTTGCAGGATTTAAAACTGCAATGGTAAATACATTAAGTAGTTTTAAAACATTTATTGTTAATGGATTGAAATCTGCAATCAAATTCACTATCGACCTTGGTAAAGGTGTTGTCGATTTAGTAAAACACTTCAAAGCACTTGCTACTCAACTTGTAAGTAAGGCAATAGCAGGAATAAAAAAAGTCTTTAACGACCCTATTGGAACAGTAAAAGCATTAGGTACTGCAATTGCAACTTCTACAAAAAATGCTATTGCATTTGGAAAAGCTATGCTAACAAACGCATTGAATGGTTTGAAAGGATTAGCTACACAATGTTATGCAGGAATTGCATCATTATTAGGATTATCAGCTGCTGAAGGTACTGCTACTGCACAAGCAGTTCTTTTACAAGCAGTATTAAGTGCTTTAGGTATTGGTCTAATTGTGGGTGCGATTTTAGGATTAATTGCAGTTATTAAAAACTGGAGTTCAATCACTGCTAAAATTAAAGAGTTGTGGCAAAAATTCATGGGATTCCTAGGTGAAAAATGTCCTTGGTTAAAAGGTATCTTTGAAGCTCTTGGAAATGTATTCTCATGGATTGGAGAAAAAGTTGGTTGGCTATGGGATAAAGTAAAAGGATTCTTTGGATGGTCTGGAGAAAACAATCCTGAAGGAATGGCTGAAGATACAGATTTAGCTATGGAAGGTTTAGGAGATACTGCCGAAGAAACATCTGATAGATTCGGTACTTCATGCTCTAAAATCAACGAGTCTTTAGCATCTATTGGTATTGATAGTAATAAACTAGCTTTACAATTAGATGAAGCAGAAGCTATGTTTAATGAGAAATTTGGTATGATTAGTGCCAATGCTAAAGAATACTTAGACGCAGTTACAAGTGGTAATGAAGATATGTTATCTCAAATGGCAGGAGATGCAGACAAATATCTAGCAGAAATTAAATCTGCATTTGAAGATATGTCAGTACAAGAACAGGCAGTATTCTATGCTACATATGGAGAAATCAATGGTGTCACTGATGGATGGTTAGATTATACAACTGGTTCATATGAAGATTGTTTAATCAAACATACTGCAATGCTTGAACAAATCAACAACAATGAGAAATTGACATACGATGAAAAGAAAGCTCGTATTGAAGAAGAAACTCAAAACTTTGTTAATGCTCAAGGTGAAAAATTAAAACAACTTAATTTAACTATTGCAGAAATGGAAAGTGCAGAATATCAATCAGAAGAAGATAGATATAATGCATTAAGAGGATATTATGACCAACGTGACCAATTAGTTAAAGATATGGAAAATTATCAATTAGGTTCTATTGACACAGTTGATGAAGCAGTTAAACAATCTGCCGATACTCAATCACAAGCATATGATGGAGTATCTACTGCTCAACAAGATGCTTTAAAAGAAGTCGATTCATCATTAGAAACTACTAAAGGTAATTTATCTTCATTCAAAGAAGAATCTGACAAAGTAGCTAGTGAAATTCCTAAAGCATGGAGTGGAGTTGGTAAAACTATCTCTGATGAATTTACTAACGCTAAAAACGATGTTATTAAATGTTTCAACGATATGAATAAGTCTATTCAAACTATTTCGAAAACATTGAAAACTAACCTAGCTAGTGCATTTAAAGATATAACTACTAACGCTAAAACTAACACAACCAAAATGTCTAAAGATGTACAAAATGCTTTCAAATCAATGTGTGATAGTATTAAGAAACAATTTAACGATTTAAGCAATAGTATGAAAAATTCTTTCCAAAACATTAGTAATACTATTAACAAAGCATTTAGTGATATTTCAACCAAAGTTGTTAGTGCATTAAACAATATGAAAACACAAGCTATTTCATGTCTAAAATCATTAGAAACTTCATTTGGTTCTTCTATGGATAAAATTAAAAATGTTGCAGAAACAAAAATGAAATCTGCTTGCGATGGTATGGTTAACAAGGTTAATGAAAGTAGAACTAGTATTGTTAATTCATTTAATTCTATCACTACTGGTATCAATTCAAGTCTAGATAATCTTAATAGACAAGTTGGTACTAGAATGGACAAAGTACTATCTACTATCAGATACTATTGTAGATATATGCAAGATGCTACAAACTTCACATTCAAAACACCTTATATGAAAATGCCACATATTCAAGTGTATGGTAATTGGGACTTTGAAAAGAAAACAGTTCCATCATTCAGAGTTCAATGGTGGAGTAGTGGTGCTGTATTTAACAAACGTACTATCTTAGGTGGTATGGGTGTTGGAGATGCTCAAAATGGAATTGGTAATAATCCTGAAGCTGTGTTACCACTTGATGCTTTATGGTCTGAACTTGGTAAACAGTTCGATAAACAAAATAGAGCATTATCTAAAGGTAACAACCAACAACCTATTCAAGTACAAGTCGTTCTTGATGGTAAAGTTGTGGCACAATCGACAATTAAGGAGTTTAAAGACCAATCTAGACGTGGTGTACTTGATACATCATGGCTATAAAAAATATATGCTTATATCAGAGGACAGGAAAAATTTCCTGTCCTTTATTATGAACATAATCATAAATATACGCACTAGCCTTAAATACTTCGGCTCTACGGAGAATTAAGTGTCTAGTGGACAAATTATATACCGAATAAATAAAACGCTTTAAATCAGCGAAAAACAATGAAAGGAATGATATAAATGGCAGTATTAAAAATAAATAATGTAGAAATGCCATGTCCTAGCAATATGAGTTGGACACTCCAAACATTCGACCTCGATAGTGGTAGGGGCGTGGATGGAACTATGCAACGTCAAGTAGTATGTAGTAAGGAAGCGCTAGACTTATCGTGGAATTCAGCAAATCTATCTACACAAGAAATTGCAAAATTATTACAAGCAGTAAATTCTCCATTTTTCAGTGTTACATATTTCTCACCATTATCAGGTGCAACAGTGACCAAAACTATGTATGTGGGAGATAGAAATATTAGTATTTACTCAATGATTAATGGTAAAGTTGTAGCAGATGAAATTTCATTTACATTAATTGAACGATAATAGAAGAAAGGAGGAGTAATGTTATATGATTAATTTCAAAATGACAATTAACGACACGATTGTTGACAATCAATATATTTTAGACTCAATCGAATTTACAACCGAAAGTGGTCAACAAGATTATACAGTAGGTTCTTTATTCATTCCTGCTGTTAAAACAAAATTACACAATGATGTAAATATTGCATATGATAGTACAGTTAAAATCTTCTTAATTAATGAAAACGGTACAGAAATTCCATACGGTGTATTTGAACCATATGAAATTAAACAAAGTAACCTATACAGAGAATTAACGCTATATCCACAATTATATTTCGCATTAAATGAAACATACAATCCAGTACAAGATACTCAAACAACTCGTCAGTTAGTGCAAAACATGCAATTAGAAAAAGGTTTCCTTGTCGAAAACATTAACGATTTGTCTATCATAAATATGAATGGACTCAAAGCAGATAGTGCTATGAACTTGCTAAAAGATATTGCTCTAGTATCTGCTACTAATATCATCATAAATCG
>JBGVIL010000164.1:0-2311 GCA_045123185.1 Bacilli bacterium
AAGAACTGTATGATAGATAATATCTTTTTTAATAATACAGTTACTGTGCTTGATATGGATGGTTTAGGAGATAAGATTAGTGTATTTGATTTGAATAAAGAAGTGGTTGATAAAACTTTAGAAGAAAGAAGAATATATTTAAGTTAGGAGGAATATTATAAATGATAGATTTAAGACAAGGTGATTGTTTAGAACTAATGAAGGATATACCAGATAAATCAATAGATATGATACTTTGTGATTTACCTTATGGTACAACACAAAATAAATGGGATTCGGTTATACCTCTTGAACCACTATGGGAACAATATAAAAGAATAATTAAAGATAATGGAGTAATTGTACTTACTTCACAGGGAATATTTACAGCAAAGCTTATATTAAGTAATGAAAAATGGTTTAAATATAAATGGGTTTGGGAAAAATCTAAAGCAACTAATTTTCTCAATGCGAAGAAGCAACCATTAAGAAAGCATGAAGATATATGCGTTTTTTATAATAAACAACCTAAATATAACCCTCAAATGACAGAGGGAGAGCCTTATGATAAAGGGATTAGAAAGAATCAATTAACTGGAAGCTATGGAGAGTTTAATCCAGTACATGTAAAAAGTGAAGGAAAGAGGTATCCTACGGATGTTGTGTATTTTAAAACGGCTGAATCAGAAGGAAAAGTATATCATTCAACACAAAAACCCGTTGAATTATTAGAATATCTAATAAAAACCTATACTATAGAGGGTGAATTAGTTTTAGATAACTGTATGGGCTCTGGGAGTACTGGAGTTGCGTGTATTAACACTAATAGAAATTTTATAGGGATAGAATTAGATGAAAATTATTTTAATATAGCGAAAGAAAGAATTGAGAATCATAAGAAGGGGGAATAGAGTTGGGATTAACATATAAACTTATAGGGGGAAACTTTTATGTTTTCCCTTTAGAACAAGTATTAGAGAATAGAGGTATAACAAAAGATTTATTTAATGTTGACGATAACGCCGTTATAGATTATAATTGCATTGATAACATTAATAGGGGAGCAGAATTGCTCTTAGCACACTTAAACAATAACTCTAAAATAGCACTAGTAGTCGATTCAGACGTAGATGGATGTACGTCTAGTGCTATTATGTATAGGTATATAAAACAAATTAAACCAGAAGCTAATATAAAATATTTCATACATTTAAATAAAGAACATGGATTGTCTAAAGATATAGTTATAGATGACGATATTGATTTGGTTGTATTACCAGACTCCTCTACTAATGACTACGAACAGCACAAAGTATTAAAAGATAAAGGCATAGATGTTTTAGTTATTGACCACCATGAAGCAGAAGGTGGATATTCAGAAAATGCAGTTGTAATTAATAATCAAGAAAGTGATTTATATATGAATAAACAATTAAGTGGAGTTGGTGTAGTATATAAGTTCTTGAAAGCTTTAGATTTTGTGCTAGAATTAGATTATGCAGATGATTTTTTAGACTTAGTAGCTTTTGGTAATGTGGCTGATATGATGTCCATGAGAAGTGAGGAAACTAGAGTATTAGTTAAAAAAGGATTAAAAAACATTAACAATACCTTCTTTAAAGCATTAATGGAGATTTATAAATATGATTTAGAAGGTAAAATGAATGTAACTAAAATAAGTTGGACTATTGCACCTAAAATAAATGGAGTTATTAGAAGTGGAAGTCATTCGGATAAAGTTCATTTATTTGAAGCATTTATAAGCGATGATGAAGATTTTTGCTTAACTGTGGCACAGGATTGTAAGGCTATAAAGGCTAAACAGGATAGAGATGTTAAATCGGCAGTTCCAAAGCTTGAAAAACAGATTAAAGATGTAAGTAGATGTATCATATTGGATGGTGGTAAACTAAATTCTAATTATAGAGGATTAGTGGCACAAAAGATTTCAGAAAAGTATGGTGTACCAATCCTCATATATTCAGAAGTTAGTGGCAAAGAAGGATATGTAGGTGGTTCTTTTAGAGGATGTAAATTTACTCATACTTTCAAAGATGATTTATCAGAAAGTGGTTTGTGTGAAATGACTGTAGGACATCAAGGTGCTGGTGGTTTCCAAATAAGCAAAGATAAACTAGGAGAGCTAAAATCATATTTAGATAATCTTTATAAGGACGAAGAAATAACTCTAGGAACAGAGCATGAAGTTGATTTTGAATTAGAAGGAAATGAGGTTACAAAAGAGTTAGTAGATACTTTAGGCGAATATGAAGATGAATTTGGTGGCGATATACAATTACCAATGATAGCTGTAAAGAATATAGGATTAACT
>JBGVIL010000165.1:0-5975 GCA_045123185.1 Bacilli bacterium
CAATTAATGAAGTACCTTATAAAGTGAAAATAGTTAGAGATAGTCTTACGAAAAAAAATCATAATTTTATTGTTTATTTAAAATTATATTACAAAGATATTACACTATATGTTTTATTAAAAGATTCGATTTATATCAATAATTCACATAATATTAAAGAAGCATTATCAGAATGTTTAAAGATAAAACAAGAAGTTAAATATTTATCTAAATCTAAAATTGTAATATTAGGTGGAGAAAGGTATGTATCAATTATTAAAGATTATTTAAATTAGATTAAAATATATTTTTAATTTTTGTTATTGTTGTAGTAAATAGCAAACAACCCTTTTATATTTGACATAAAGATAAAAATAAAGTATAATAAGAAATGTTTAGGAGTTAGATATTATGAATATATATGATGATTATAATAAATATGTAATTGAAAATGAAGAATTATTAGGTTATTTAAAAAGTAGTAATTCAAGTGTGATGTATTGTTTAATGGATGTACTTGAAGTACTTGATTATATCTATAAAAAATACGTAGATAAAGTAAAAATTGATGCAGAACTTGAAGAAATATTTGAAATTGGTTTTGGTTATTTATCTAATTGTTTAATTGATATAAATACGTATTATAAAGATTATTTTGGTAAAGATGTTATCTTATTTAATAAATATAGTACTTTTATCATTTATTCAATAATGTTAGATGATGTTAAAGGCTATTTATTAAGCGAAGAACGTTTAACAGATGAAAGAAGTGAAATGTTAGATAAAGCAGGAAAACTAATTGAAGGAACATTAATAAATTTAAAAGAAATAGATGGAGCAGTTATTGCGGAAGTAGAAGATATTTTAGAAATGGTACTTCCTAAGAAAAATAATTATAAGCCTGTATATGCAGTATTCGCAATGATTGCTGAAGAACTGGGTATATATTAAAAAAGAAAAAATCTTGTTAAGTAATTAACAAGATTTCAGACTGTTGACAAACTATGTTTGTGAAAAAATAAAAATTGAAATATCTCAAATGGTATTTCAATTTTTTGTTTAAGATATTAAAAAAAGAAATAACAAGCATATTAAGCTATACTTGTTAATTTATTTTTTAGTTTTCGTTCTCTCTTTACTAATAAGAGAGCTAATTTTTTAATGTTTAGGCACGCCAAAAGGAGAGCCAGAAAATTATGATTTTTTTCAAGCCCGATAAATCTTGTAAATCTAAGACCATGTTGTTCTTTTCCTACTGCAAACAAACGTTCAATTGTCGTCTTACGCATAGGATAGATAGTTTTCCCAATTTCAGATAATCTGAAATCGTTAGCAACAAGTCTACAATCTTCATATAAATGACGTGTAACAGTCTTAAAAGAATAATTCTTTAAACATTCTTTTTTGAATGGACAATCACCACAATCAGTTTTATGAATTTTATATTCAATATTACCATCTTTAGAAATATTCCAAGGAATTAACCATTTTTTATTCGGACATCTATATTGGTCAATTTCGTCATAGTAATCAAACTCACGTTTTGAAAATGTAGTTGTAGCACCTTTAGGTCTTGTATATGGAACTAATAAATGACAGTTATTATTTTGAACATGATGAGCAATTAAATTATTAGCGTATCCAGCATCAGCACACCAGATACTAGCATGATACATAGGTTGTAATCTATCAAAGAAGGGAAGGAAAGCAGCAGAGTCGTGCATATTACCTGGATTTAAATCAAAACCTAAAGCCCAACCATTTTTATCGCAAGCAACTTGAGCAGTATATGCAAATTGTCTTTCATGTTCACCTTTTACAAATAATCCAGCATCAGGATCAACAGTACTAACTGTAATTTCTTTACTATTCTTATTTTTTACTTCTTTAACTTCTCCAGTTTTTTCATCAATCGTATAGTTTCCATCACCAAAATCATCATCATCAGATGGATACTTATCTCTTCCATTCATTTCTCTAAATTCATTAACTTCATTTTCTAATTCTTTATGGTATTTGTCAGTTATTATTTTAACTTGTTTTTTTATTCTTTTATTTTTATTAGCATTAGCTTTTATATGAGTACCGTCTACAAATATTACTTCTGGGTCAATTACATTATTAAATAATAATTCTTCTAAAACTCTAGAAAAAATCATATCAAATATATTAGTATTTGAAAATTTACGTATATAATTTTGAGATATTGTAGAGTGGTTTGGGATTTTATCAGATAAGCCTAAACCTAAAAACCATCTATAAGCTAAATTAACTTTAGTTTCTTCACACGTTTTACGTAAAGAATTAATACCAAAAATATAATTTATAAATATTAATTTGAAAAGAATAACAGGATCAACACAAGGTCTACCATTATCTTGACAATAAAGGTCACGTGTTAAATCATGAATAAACGAAAAATCAATAGTTTTATCGATTTTACGTACTAAATGATCTTGTGGGACAAGTTCATCTAAGCAAGCTATTTCGGCTTTGTTTCTATCGTATTTAATAAAATTAGAATTCTTTTCGTTATACATAAGTTGACCCTCTCTTTATATTATTATTATACCACTTTTGGTAATTTTTTTCAAATATAAAAAAAAGTTGACAAACACTTAAGTTTGTCAACAGTCTGAAACGAACTTAAGTTCGTTTTTAGTCTATCCTTTTATTTTTCATTAAGAACATACTTTTTAACTGCATTAGCTAAACCTTCTTCTTCTATTAATCCAGTTTGATATATGGCAGCATCAAGTGCACTAGGAGTACATTTACCCATTACAATACTTGTTTTACAAAGTTTAAACATTGGCACATCATTATCCGAATCACCAAAAGCAAAAGTATTATTTATATCATAATTCATAATATCTATTATTTTTTTAATTCCTGTTGCTTTATCTCTATTTGATGGAATTACATCTGCACCAAATGTTCCCCATTTAAAGAATGTTAACGAATCAAAGTGTTTTTTTACTTCATCAATTTCTTCATTATTGCCAAGTAACCAAAATTGAATTACTTCGTTAAAATAAAAATCATCTTCTTCTTTTAACAATATATATGGACCTGGAACATTTCTATCAAATGAAGCTTTTATTTCATCATTAAAATACATTCTTAAATTACCATTAAGAGTTGATGCGGAAAAAGATATTTTATTTTTTATCATAAATGAAACAATATCTTTGACAACAACAGGATTTATAAAACTATAATATGATTTATCATTAATAATTATGTGTCCACCATTTGCAAGATTAAGCCCTGTAAAATATGGAATAATGTGTTCTACATCATTTAATGTTTCTCTACCTCTACCACTTGATAAGTATAAATCAATATTAGGATCTTTTGATAATCTTTCTAAAATATCAATTGTAGCTTGTTCTACAATTCTTTTTTTAGGTGTAAGTAATGTACCATCTACATCAAAAAATAATATTTTTTTCATCTTATCTTACTTTTTTAATGGAAATAATAATTAAAGGTTTACGATCCATTTTATTATATATATATTGAATCAATTGATTCATAAGTTGTTTTTCAACATAATTTAAAGAAATACTATTAGCATCTTTAGTTAGATTATTATATATTTCTTCACATTTTTTTGAAAGTGAATTAATAAGTAATTCTGCTTTTTCTGGTGTAGCAAAACCATTTAAAGTTATAATAGGTTTATCCAAGATTTGATATTTTTTATTGATGAAAAGTGTTGCGCTTACAAGACCTTCATCTGCCATTTTTCTTCTTTCTTTTAAAACATTACTATCTACATCAGAAAGTGATGCATCTAAATATATATCCGAAGCAGGAACTGCATCTTTTAAAACACTAGCACCTTTTTCATTAATGTTAAGTACATCACCAGGAGCAAGAACAAAACAATTTTCTTTTTCTAATCCACATTCTAGAGCAATTTCAACATGTTTACGTAACATAAAGTATTCTCCATGAACAGGAACAAAATACTTTGGTTTCATAAATGATAACATCATACGAAGTTCATTTTGTGATGCGTGACCTGTTGTATGTGTATCTGTTAGTGGATTATTTTTTATTACATGTGCACCTGCATGAACTAAGTTATTAATATTTCTGTTTATAAATTGTTCGTTACCAGGAATTGGTTTAGATGAATAAATAATTGTATCATCTGGAAGTAATTTAATTTGTTTGTGTGTTCCAGCTGCAATTCTAGAAAGTGCGGCAAGTGGTTCTCCTTGTGAACCAGTACAAAGAATTGTAACGTGTTCAGTTTCGATTTTCTTTAAGTCTCTTGCACGTAAAATCCATCCTTTAGGAGCATCAATATAATTTAATTTTACAGCAGCTTCAATCGTCTTTTCCATACTGTGACCAAATACAATAATTTTTCTACCACATTCAATTGAAGATGCAATGATTTGTTGTACTCTATAAACATTAGATGCAAATGTAGCAACAATAATACGTCCTTCTATTTGATGGAATAAACTATTTAATGTATCAGCTATCTTTCTTTCACTAGCAGAAAATTCCTCAATATTAGCATTAGTACTTTCTGATAATAAGCAAATAACACCATCAGATCCAAGTTTTGTCATCTTATCAAAATCGGACATATGTCCAAGTGGGCTAAAATCAAATTTAAAGTCACCACTATTAACAACATATCCATATTCCGTTTTAATTGCTAAACCAAATGAATCAGGAATAGAGTGATTAGTTCTAAAGAAAGAAACGCTTGTATTTTTAAACTTAATTACATCATCACTTCTAAATTCAACTAAATTATACTCAATGTTAGGAAATTCCATTAACTTATTTTGAATTAATGGTACCGCAATACCAGCAGCATAAATAGCAGGAATCTTAACTTTTTCTAACAAGAATGGTAGTCCACCAATATGGTCTTCATGGCCATGTGTAATAAATAAACCAACAATTCTTTCTTGATTTTCAACAAGATAAGTAAAATCAGGAATAATATAGTTAACACCATGTGTATCATCATCAGCAAATAAAACACCCGCATCAATAACAACTATTTCATCATCTACTTCTACTACATACATATTCATACCAACAACGCCTAAACCGCCAAGTGAATATACTTTAATGTTTTGATGATGTTTTTTGTGCTTATTACTAATTACATTTTTTTCACTTAAGTCTTTTTCTTTAGGCATATTTACAGGTTGTTTTTTGTGTGGTCTTTTATTATTAGGTTTTTTAGGACTAGTAGGTTGTATATTTTCCATTTTTTCCTCCTTTCTTGATAATTTTTATATATATAATTATTATTTAATTATTTTCTTTTTTATTAACAAACATCCTTTAAAAAATCCATATGATAAAAAGAATGTTCCAATATTTTGTAACAATGTTAAAGCAACAGGATAAAACCATCCTGTTAAATCTTTTAATAGTTTCAAGATATCATTATTAGAAGTACTATGTAAGAACATAAAATTAGTATCAAAATATTCGTTTATAAAATATGATATTACACAAAATGTTGTTGTGAAAAGAAAATAAGGAATAAAGTCTTTAATAGTAGGTGGTACTAACCCTTTGATCATAATCATCAGTCCAACATATATCATTACTGTATGATATAACATACTATGAAAAGATAAGAAATGAAATGTTGGATATTTATATAAACTTGTAGTTGGAAAAATTAAATAACAGAAACCACCAAAAATACCTCCGTAAAACATAAAGTTCAAAAAGAATTTTTGCACCTTTCCTCTTGTAATTCCAGCTAAAATACTTGAAAGAACAAATAAACTACAAAACCAAAGTGGTAAATATTCAATAATACTCTCATATCTATTTACACACGTTCCCCAAATTATTTTCGAAAGTTCAAATAAAAATACAACAATACCAATTACGAATAAAAACTTATTCATATCTTTTATTTTTTTAAGGGAAATAACAATTCCCACACTAATCATTAATAAACAAACTATAATAAATAATATATGTTCTAAAGAAAAACT
>JBGVIL010000166.1:0-2404 GCA_045123185.1 Bacilli bacterium
TTTAAAAGCAAACTTCCATCGTGATGTAGTTGCTGAAGGTGTTGAATATCGTTTAAATGGTGTTCGAGTATTACCTACAAATCGTGTTGCTGATGGAACAGTTATTGTTATGCATAAATCAGCAGTAGCATTTGGTATGCAATTAGAACAAATGGAAGCATTACGCTTACAAGATTCATTCTCTGATGCTATTCGTGCATTAGAAGTATTTGCAGTTGAAGTTGTACGTGAAGAAGCAATCGAAATCGTAAAACCTGCAGAATAATAAAAGGGTGTTGATACCCTATGGATGAAAAAACATTATTTTTAAAATTAATTGGCAAGGATTCCATTTCAGATAGTGAGTACGATTTTTACTTCGAGGTAGCAGTAAAAATGGTCGACAGCTACCTGCGCAACGGTTACGAGTATTACATCAACGTAGCGCATTATTATGAAGAACAATGCGTTTTATTGGCTGCTCATATTTATAAAATTCATGAAAACACTATTGCATCCAACCAAAACGTGGGAATCAAATCTATCTCTAGTAATGGACGTTCAGTAACATTCATGAGTTTTGATGAATTAAATAATATTGGAATTCCCCAATATATAAAAGATATGTTACCATTACCTCAAAAATCTAAAGTAAGGGTGTGGTAGTATGAGTTCAGTAATGGATTTATTTTATACAGATACGTGTATTCTCATGGCTTCTACTACATCTTTACCTAATATGTATGGGGTATGTGAGCAAACTCATGAGATTTTATATCCCAATGAAATACCTTGTTGTTTAACACCTATTGCTACAAGTTTAGTTCGTCAAAAATATGGATTAGACTCTAGCACATCTTTTGAAATCAGTATGGATTTAATTGATGGATTGGATGTTAAAGATGTATCTGCTATATTGTATGATGACGAACTTTATATTGTTCAATCTTATCAACAATTTTCTGAATTTTTAATCTTACCAAAGAGTGTGACATTCTTAGTTAAGAAGCGTGATGTTTGATGAAATATGAAATCAAGTTGGATTTAAAAGGATTAAACAAGACTATTGATGAAATAGAAAAAGCAGTAAAACAAGGTACTGAAATTGGGCTTAAACAAGTTGCCAGTGAAATGAAACAGATGGAGCATGATATCATTGATGTTAATATTGGTGGTGACGGTTCATATGTTCGTACTGGTAAACTTAAATCATCTATTACCATCATGCCTATCACATGGTCTAATGGCTTAGCAGAGATAAGTGTAGTTCCTAAAGGTTGTAATTATGCAATCTATAATGAACTGGGTACTGGTATCTATGCAGATAATGGTAATGGTCGTAAAGATGGTTGGGTGTATCCTCTAGGCAATGGAGAATTCCGTTTCACTAGAGGATTACCGCCTAAATATTTCGTTAGAGATACTAGAGAATTTTATGACGCTAAAAAGGTGTCTGTTTTTATAGAGCAAAACATTTATCGTTTATTATAGGAGGTGGTAGTTATGCCATCAGTTGATATTGATATTAATCAAGGTTTAAGTGAAGCTACTGGCTTACAAGTCTATATCTCACATTTGCCACAGCAAGGCAGATTACCACTTCTTGTTGTAGATTATTCGAATGTTGATGATAGACGTATTAGTGGTAAAGTTATCACTAGACGTTGGACTGTTGAAGTCATGCTTTTCGTTGAGAACCCTATGCATATATTTGTATATGATGAAATGGTGAATAACTTCTTTGAACCATTCGCTAATAAAAAACATGAGTCCTCAGTAGAGTATGACCAAATTTATTACAAATCATTTAGATTTGAATTTATAGAAAAAATTACAGAAGATGGGTATGAATTATACCTATAATAGAAAGGATGATTAATAATGGCAACTAACCAAGGTATGATTAGTAAAGGCATCACCTTAAAAATTGGTGATTTAACTGTAACTGGATTACAATCTACACCTGAAATTTCAGAATCTAAAGAGAAATTAGAGACAACAACTTTAGCAAATGCTAACAAAACATATATTGATGGTCTTAAAGACTTCGGTGACTCTTTATCTTTCACTTGCTTATATTTAAAAGAAGAATTTATGCAAGTGCGTGGTTTAGCAGATGGTGAAGGTAAAGAAGTTGAGTTAAAATACCCAGACGGAATGACTGTAACATTTACAGGTTCTGTATCAACAGTATTATCTGGTGCAGAAGTAAACTCTGTATTAACTTACTCAATCGAAATCACACCAATGTCTGATATCGAAATCACAGCAGGAAAATAATAGATATATAGAGTCCTCTATATTTATAGAGGATTCACTTATGTTTATTAAAAAAACATAGGTAGTAATAACTACCTAAAAATAAAATCAAAATCAAAAAATCAAAGGAGTCGATAATAATGATTAAAGCAGTAGAATTTCAAGG
>JBGVIL010000167.1:0-59629 GCA_045123185.1 Bacilli bacterium
TACAAACTTTAGTGTAATAGTTAATATATTCAACTTTTGAATAGTCATATTTATCTCCATGAACTTTTTTTGAACGTTCAATAAAATCTTTAGTTGTTAATGTTATTGATTTTGATGCTTTTTCTCTACCACAAATAGGGCATCCTTGACCAATTAAATGATTATATTTATTTATAGTGAAATATTTATTATGTATTTTACATAAAATTTTACCTTTATTTTTTTTAAAACCATTTTCTTTTAAATAAGAATAATCGTATTTATCACCATGAACTTCTTTAAATCGTTCAATCCATTCATTTACTGAATAGTGATAATGATTTGAACATTTTGGACAATTTTGTTTATTTATATGTGAATATGGTGTCATATAAAATTCACCATGAATTGGACATATTATACAAACTTTTGTTTGTGAATTTATGTATTCAACTTTTGAATAATCATATTTATCTCCATGAACTTTTTTTGCCTCATTTATAAAATCTTGTGTTGTTTTACTTTTACCAACACATTTTGGACACCCTTGATAATTTAAATGACTATTTGGTGTTTGCCAAAATTCACCATGAATTGGACATATTATACAAACTTTAGTTTTATTATTTATGTATTCTACTTTTGAATAATCATATTTATCACCATGAATTTCTTTTGCTTTTTTAATAAAAATATCTTTATTATGTGATAATTTTTTATTAATACATTTTTTACACCCATTACCATTTAAATGACTATTTGGTATTTGCCAAAATTCACCATGAACTGGACATATTATACAAACTTTAGTATTAATATTAATATAGTCAACTTTTGAATAGTCATATTTATCTCCATGAACTTTTTTTGAACGTTCAATAAAATCTTTAGTTGTTAATTTCTTCATTAATATGTTTTTTAATATATAAATATTAAACATTAATAGTATTAATTATTTTTAATATTAAAAAAATTTATACCTAATTGTTCTAAAGATTCTAATGAATTAATATCTAATATTTTAAGATGTTTTTCAAATGAACTTGATGTTCCTCTATCAATATAAACATTAGATTCTATTTTTTCTTTTGTTGCAATACCTAATTTATATTCTTCCCTAAATATTTGGTCATCAATTAATTCATCTTCAGTCCATTCCTCATTTTCACCTTCTGTTTCAATTTCACCACCTTCACTTGGTTCTTCCAAATTAGTTTCTTCTGCATCAGAACCTTCTTCACTTAATGGTATTTTTATTGTAAAAAGATTTTTAATATTTTCTTCAACTTTTTCTATTATTTTATCTATTATATCATCATTAATACCACTATTTTTTTCTTTATTTATTTCAAAATATGCCATATTTACTGAATTTTTACTATTATTATATTCATTATTAACAACATATTTACTATCATAAATAAAATTATAATATTTTAATATAATTGAATCAAATTCATCTCTATAATAAGAACATACACTTTCTTCTAAAGTTATTGAATCAATATATTTAACACCACCATTACTATATGTATACTTATTATTATTTATATCTTTAATTAAAATTGCGCCAATATAATAAGTTATATCACACATTAATTTATTAATAACAAAACCATTTCTATTATAATCAGCATTAAATTTTTCTTTTAATTCAATAGTACCATTTATTGTTGTTGATGTACACACTTTATTACCAAAACTATCATTATAATAATAAAATATATCTGTTATAATATTACCAAAATAATTATTATTAAACAAAAATGATATTTGTGATGTATTACCAACATGAAAATTAATATCCATCAATTCATTATGTGACGGATGTTTATAATTACCATTACTATCTTTATTTAATGAACATGGCAATTTATTACCCATATCATCATATGCAACAACATCATCAATTAATAAAGATAATTTTGTTTCAGTATAACCAGTTGTTTTTGTTTTATCATATATTTTATATGGTTTATGAAAATATAATGTATTACCACTTATTTCATATAATTTTTCCTTGTTATAACTATCACTATTATAATACCAACCAACATATGTTAATATTGTATTATCATTAACATATTCTATATCACTTCCATTATATTTTCTATTAAATTTAAATGATTCATTATCATTAATATAAATAATATTCCCATCAACTTCTGTAATACCATCAAATTTATTATAAATTATATAACATTCGTTTAATTTATCATATAATTTAATTTGATTATCTTCAATTAATATTGGTGTATCATTTAAATATATAAAAGAACCAATGTCACCATTTAATGTGATACCACTTCCATTTATATTAATCTTATGTGAATTATTTTCATAATAGGAATAATATTTAATACCGTTTATTGTACAATATTTAATACCAATATTTGATGATTCAAAATCATAAATTAAACATATTTCATTGTCATATATAATATATTCACTTTCAAATACTCTATATAAATTACCTTTTATATAAAAGAAACCTAAACCATTATTTGTATCAATATTATACTGATATGACATAACATCTTTATATTTAGTTTCATCTTCATCTTTTGGTAATAAGGTTTTTAAACCATCTTTAAATGAATAAAAATCATATTTTAATTTTTCTAAATAATTTAAAATTTTATCTTTTTCATCTTTTATTAATAAATTTCTTAATTCAGGGATAATATCTAAAACGTAAACGCCTTTTTTATTCCATTGACTCTTATTATATTTTAATTCATTACTACTTTTACCAAGCCATTCTTCCATCCATGTACCTTTAATAGCATCTTCATTTGGAAAATAATTTTCTTTATATTTAGTTGAATATAATGAACCAAAATCATTACCATTAGGGTTAAATTCGTATAAATCGTCATTAAATATTACAGTAGCACCTTCAGAACCATAATCTTCACCTTCATTCCAATCTTTAGAAAAGATAGTGAATTCACCAAGGTTTTCAATAGATGTTGTAAATAATATAGGTATATCAATAGTTGATATTGAACATTCAGAAATTGGTAATAAATTTTTTAACCAGTCATTCATTTTAGATTTAACTTCATTACCATATAATTCTTCATAACGGCATTTATCACAGTCATCACCAATTTCAAGTTCTTCTAATTTTTTTACCCACTTATTAATATCTACAAATGACATTCTATGAACATTCCAAGCATCTAATATATCATCATTTTTAAAATGTTCTTCAAAAATAAAAGTTGGAAAACATTTATCTTCACAAAATGAAATCAAATCATAACCACCATATTCAATAAATGTTTTATCTTTTTCACGATATTCATTTTCTAATTCAATTGTTTTATATTGTATTTCATGTTCATAATAATCAATTGCTGAATTATATTTAATATTTTTACATTGATGATTAGTAGTTAATAATTTAATATAATCTTTACAAAAATGGTATCTAAATATTAATTCCGAATAAGATAAATATTTATCATCAAATGAAACACTCATTGGTATCATACCATAATTTGATGTCATACTTGTTGTTGGGTCAAAAGATACAATGGTATCATACCCACTTTCATAAGAAGGTATAATACCACATTGTCTTGATATATATGGTTCTAAAGATATTTTTTTATATAAATGTTTCATTATTAATTTATTCGGATTCGTCCATTATTTTTAATTCATATAAGTTAAATTTCATAACTGATTCTTTATCACTATTTTGACACATCCAATTTGGCATATAATAACAATATCTTTTATTTACTTCATCATACACACATTCTAAAGGTATATACATATATTTATATAATTCATTTAATCTAACACCTTTTTTAAAGTCATTTAAATCGTTTTCATTTGTGAAATTATATAATTCATATTCAGTGCCATTTTTTTTATATGGTAATATAAAATTAATTGTTCGTCCTTCACCAGCATGATTAAATTCAACTTTCAAATAAATAGGTTCTTCATGTAATTTTTCACAATATTCTTTAAAAATATAAAGATAAAAACCTTCTGCTGATTCATTCATTTCATATCTATTTTTTATATGAAATGATGCACTTAATCTTTTATCTTCTTTAAAATCAACTTCGAATTCTTTATCATCATAACAAGTATCATTTGACACACTAAATGTATTACTACTTATAGGTTTTTTGTCAGTTTCAGCAACACTAATATATGTTGTTTTATTATCTAACATATTATCCATATAAGTTTTATAGTATTTATTTTCATCCATGAAAACAGTACATGAATATAATAATGTTTGATTTTGTGGATTGTCACTATTAAAAAATAATAATCTTAAAAATGACTTACCAATTTTACTTTTTTGATAAAAAACATCATCATCAGTAAAATTTAAAAAGTATAATAAATCTGCTGGTTGGTAATATTCATATTTTTTCTCCCATTCAAAATCTTCTTTTTCATCTGTTCTTAATAAATTTGGTTTTGTTTCATCTTCATTATTTTCCAACCAATTATAATAATCAAATATATTCCAATTACAACGTGGTTTTAAAGCGTTTTTAACCTCTTCATTATTTGAACCATATAAATCCTCATTTATCTTCCAATCGTTCAAATTACGGCTTCTAAAGTGCAAATCAAATACAATTTCATTAATTAATGTCTTATTATTATTACCACTATCATTATAACATGGATAATAAATTTCTCTTTCCATGTCAATAATTGGATTTATTGCCTCTTCTTTTTCTTTTTTAAAGAATAAATTTTCAATAATATTTTCTTTTAAAACATTATTCATCATATTATTACCAAATAATAATGGTATGTCAATATAAGATGAAGGGTTATATAATTTAATAATATCTAATGTATTAAAATTATTTGATTCATTTATATAACTTTCAACATTAATATTATGTTCATTAAATAATGGATTTAATAACATAAAATTATATAAATGTTTATTTGAAACTATTGTACTACATACACTACTATAATCACCACCTTCACCAACAATAGGGTGACATCTAACCATACTATTACTTATAACTTCATCAATATTTAAAACATATCTTTCAATATCATTAACTTCAATATATTCTATATCTGAAATTTTAACTACATCACCATTTTCATTATAGTTATATCTTTCATATGTTTTAATTAAACATTTTTTATCATTAATGATAACATATTTATATGTTTTTATATCACCATCAAAACCATTATAAGGTGCTTTAAATTTTGTTCCATTAATTTCAATTGGTATAGGTTTTGAATCAACAATAATATATCCATATTTTTCTGCATATCCTTCAGCATTTTTTTCTGTATCATTAATACCCCATCCTTCTTTAGTATAAAATACTTCATATTCTTCACCACTAATAATAATAAAATCACTTATATTTGGCTCTTCTTTATATAATTTACCACAATATAAAAAATTTAATTTACCATTAACTTCATAACCGTCAATTCTTGATTTGATTTTACTGAAACTTTCAACAATAATCTTTTGTGATGGAACAAATGAAAAATTAATATTTTCCAAAAATAAATGCATTGTTTCACCAATTGGTGTATTTCTCCATTCATATTTTACAATATAATCATTACCATCAATTGTTACTCTATCATTTTTTAATGTATGTGATTTGTCATTTATATTAATTTTATATTCATTATCTTTAAAATTAAAATAATGTCTTATATTATCACCATTTATAATAATTTCTTCATTATTATATTTCTTTTCATTTGAAATACCATATTCTATATATGGAAATTTTCTACAACATGATAATGCATCAACAGTTAAATTGTAATCACTTTCTTTTTTAATTATAAATTCAATAACATCATGCCAATCATCACGATTACAACTATTAATTAATAATGTTTCATTAGTGTTTAATGTTATATAAGGTGGGTTATTTTTATCTATTTCATATTTACCATCATTTGTTCTATATAACTCAATATCAACATCATAAGTTACATTGTTAATAGTTAATTTACCATCTGTTATCCAATATTTTGTATCAACTTCAATAGTATCAACATCTTCATCAATTATAATAAATCTACCTTTATCATTCCAATAACCTCTATAATCATCAACAGCAATAACATGGTATTTTTGTTTATAGATAACATATCCTTGTCTAGTAACTTTTTTACAATTAACACTTGCTTCAAGAAAATTATTATTTTCATTGAATTCAATCATTATTTTTTGACCATCAACAAGTTTGCTATCAATATTTGTTACCCCACTTATAAATGACATATCCCTTGACAAATATAAATGTTCAAGGGGTATTTCATCATATCCTTTAGGTTCTGTTAGTCTTATTTTATAATTTAACATTCTATGTTATCTTCTTCGTAATAATTATTTTCTTTTTCAAATGATATATTATTTGTATTAATATCATAAGGATATGTTTTACTTCTTATATCATATATACCCTCTGGATTTTGTCTCCTTAAAAATAAATTAATATGCTTATTGATATATAAAGCACCATTTGTAAACGGATATTGTTCTATATCAGTATAATTATCATACCCATTTTGTATTATTTCTCTATAAACATATCTACAACTACCATCATACATAAAATTAGCATAAGAAGGTAAATTATCAATAACTTTAAAATACTTATATCTTTTCTTATTACTATAATCAGGTAATTCTACATTTAATATTAAATTTCTTCTATTAGAAACAGTTTCTACAATACATTCATATTTAGTATCACTAGACAAATCATAAATATACATTCTATCACCATTACCTAATTCATGATTTTCCATAGTATATAATTTTGTTTTATTACCATTATATAATTCAATAGATTTTGGTGTTAAAAATTTAGGATATACTTCAGTAATTTCTTTAGATAATGATTTAATTCTTATTCTATAATGTGGATTATAATAATAACCCTCTTTTCTTTGAACTGACCCATTTAATTCATATTCCTTTATCTTAAACCCATTATCATCATAATCATCACTTTGTATTTCATCATATATAATATTCTTTATATACCCTTCATTATATGCTGTAAATTCTTTCGTTAATTCTCTTTGTGCTGTATTAAACCTAAAACCTATATCTTGAATTATTTGTTCATCGCAAGCAACCCTAGAGTAACAACATAAATCACCGTAATAATGTATATCATTATCAATATCGGCAACATTATAACTTCCCACAAGTATTTCATCATAATCATTATTATCATGTCTATTATTTAACGAACTTACATCTAAACCATTTCTACTAAATGTATTATCAATATTATTAATTAATGATAAATTATTATAATTTAAATTTGGTATTGATTCATCTGATAATTTAAATGCACAACTTAATTTACCAAAACAATGTGAATATTCAATATTAGTGCTATTTTTAATAATTTCATTTATGTTTTCATTATATCTATTTTTACCATACCATTCCTTATAACCTTGATTATTTTTGATAATAGTAAAATATATATCAGTTAATGGTCTACCTAAATTATCTTTTAAACAATCAATTTTAATATCATCAGTAAAAACAATCTCTGTTATATTATCATTATATATGTTTTTTGAAAATGCCATTTTACCTATCGTATTATCAAATTCATTTTCAATTGATTGATATGTTTTTATATAATCCTTATTATCATAATATAATAATTTTTCATTTATCTTTTTATCAGCAAATTTCCAATTTGGTAATTTAGAAAAAATTCTTACATAATATTCTACTTCATCATATTCAACAATTCTTGTAAATGATATATCTTGTGCTGTATCATCAATATTACATTTCTCATTATTTAAAATATAATATGTACCTTGATATGTTTTTCTATCACTTGATATATCATCTTTATCCATATCATCAATATTTAACCATTTATTAGATAATTTAATACCATTTGAATAAACATAAAAAGTATAATCATCAACAACATCAATAACCTTAGCATTTCTTATTTCAATATTATCACCCTTATAAATGTTAACAATATTATTTTTACTTAAACCATGTTTTGATACTGACCATATCTTAATTGCATTTGTTCCATTGTTTGCTTTAATTGTGTCATCAAATAACATTACTTTAAGGCTTGTAGAACCATTTTCGTGCGTTTTAATAAACGATATTCCTTCTGTGGTAGAAGAACTAGGATAAGACAAGAAATAGTGCCAATTCTTCTCTAAACGCTGTTTATGAGGATTATATTTTGGGTCAAAATAAAATAAATCTCTTGTTGGGTACATATCAATAAAATCACAAGGTTTTCTATTATTAATAACTTTAAACCAATCATAATCCATATTTCTTGGGTCTGTTGATTCATCATTATAAACCTTCATTTTTCCAACATTTGTAAACCCAAACCATCCATTTTCTTCAATTAATTTTTCATTTATGGTATCTTTGTATGGTGTTATTTCATCTGCCAAATATAAATGTAATTTAACTTTTGGGTCTTCCATCGCCTCACCTTTATCATCATAACCCATTATTTGTTTGCCATTATATGAACGCATAAAATCAGCAATTGTATTAAATGGTTGAGTTATTGGTTCATCACCAACAACATTACCTTCACTTGGGCAAACAGTTTTAAATGTTTTACTTCTTAAATAATGATTATTAAATATATCAATACCACAATGATAAACAAAACCATTAGCGTTGTTATTAAGTTGAGTATCCCTTATTGAATTTAAAGTACGTTTTTTTTCTTTAAATGAAGAAACATTTTTAAATTTTAAATTAGTAAATGTTAAACCACTATTAAAATTTAAACATTCAACATTATCAGTACCTTCATTTCTAACAACTTCAGTTATGTTATTAAATAACACATTGCTACAAATAGGATTAACACAAACAGTTAATCTGATTGTGTTACAATTTTGTCTCTCATTATTATAAACATCCATTTCACTTACTGATGCTGTAAATGGGTCACAAGGTAATAATTTCTCACTACCAACAAAATTGATAGTGAGAGAATTATTATTGTTAACAGATTGTTTACTTTTATTTTTATTTAATAATATTTGTAAATTATCCATTTTAATTAAACATTGGTTATGTTTTTGTTTTTATTATGTTTAAATTCTAAAAGATAAATTAATTTATTAGGCATTTGTATAAATAATTTACAATTTTTACTATCACCCAATAAAGTATCTTCCAAATCACCATTCCAATATACATCAAATATTGCACTTTTTCCATCTTCACCTAAAGTAATATTAATATTTGATGTCATTTTACCTTCAGTCTTAAAAATAGCAACCATTTTATCACTATTCAAAAATTGCTGATTAACATCACTATCACTCCATGAAATAGTATATTGGGTATGTTGTATTTTTACTGTAGTTGTTGATGAGGCTGAAATACCACCACTTGCAGAACCAGTAGTTGTTGTCTCTTTACCTTCATCATCAGTTTCTGTCTTTGATGTTGTAACAGTTGCTGTACCAGTTGTTGTTGTTTCAGCATTATTTAAATAAACAAAACCTTCATCTGTTACTGATATTTGTATTTTTCTAATATCAAATAAAGAAGTTGGTTGTATTGTAACAATTTCTTTTGTTAAACCATCACCATCCATATTTAAATAATTTCTAAATAAAATAACACCTAACACATCATAACCTCTAACTTCATTATTACATGTATAAACAATATTTTTAATATCAGTATTATCATCAAACTCAATAGTTGCATTTTCACCACTTTCTAATCTCCAATGGTCAAAATATTTTTTGAAGAATTTTTTATTACTAAAAAATCTACCAATATTTGGTGTCCAACTACTTGCTTCTCTTTTTTTAGTATCTTTAGTTGGCGAAAAATCAGTAATTGTATATTCGTCAATAACTTCTCTTAATTTATGAACATTACTAGTATCTGATGTATTACCACTAAATAATTCAATAAATTTTTCTTTTATTTTATTTAAATAATTAACATCTTCATTTTTTTTCTTTACATAAATTAATTTAGGTATATAACTAAAAATAGAATGACTAGTATTTTTACTATCTTGTTTTAATTTAAATTCTAATTTAAATTTAGAAGGTAATAAATATGTATCTTTATCATATTTATACAAAATGTTAAATACACAATTATAAGTATCATTAGTAGCGCATTCTTCCAATGTTGGCATTTGAGGATTAATCATATCTCCACAATCAATTTCAAATGATGTTTCACCAACACCTTGTGTAACACCTTTAATAATTTGATTTTCGCCATCATCTTCAATTGTCATATCAATGTCATAAGAACAACTTTGAACTGTTATACCAAGACTATTGCAAGGCTCAATATTAACATTATAATAACTTCTAATTTCAGGATAATTGCCACTAACTAATTTAATATCTTTTCTAATATCACTAGTTTTATTACCTAATAATAAATCAGTTTTAAAGAATCTTTTATCTTCTTTAGTTGTGTTTAATACTGTTTTAAATTCATCAGAATATGAATATTCTAATCCTTCCAAAGTAGTACCAATAATTTCATAACTAACATCTTTATAATTCATTGCAATACCATTATATAATTCACAATGTATACAACCCTTCTTCCATAATTCACTAGAACCAATATTTGCAATATCATTTCCAGCATATGGTGTAATTATAATAGCACTATAATCTAAACGTTTATCAATAAATAAACCTCTAAAATATGGTCTAGAATTACGTTTAACATCTTTTATATTAGCATCAATATAATCTTTAACATCACCACCACTAGAACAATCAAAAATACCATCTATATGCGGTGTGGCATAATAAGGATATTGCTGATATTTTTTATTTGTAACTCTAGCACATTTATTATTTTCACTACATTCATTTAAATAACAATAACCACCATTATTAGTAAATACAGCAAAATAATTTCCTTGTTCTGTATATTGATTATAATCAATTAATGTATTAAAATCAAATAAATCACCACTATCATTTCTACTCTTTTTAATTACACGTCTTGGATATTCAAAATTTTCATTATATCCAATACCATATTCATATCTACTATCACCATCTTTATGATACATTGTAGTGTAATTAAATCCAACAATATTCGGATGTGATGTTTCACAAGAAACATAACCATTTGAATCATATGTGTATTTTTCAATTTCACCATGTTCTGTTATCTCATCATATTGTGGATAAACACCCCTCATTAAATAAGGTTTCTTACCACCTTTATATGATAATTGCATTAATGATTCACCATCTTCAAGCACATAAGATGTTTTACACAAATTAAAAATTGATTGAAATTTAAATTTCAATATATTCATTTTTGTATCATCAGTTAATACTTGTTTTAATACTTGTTCATCATTATCAGTTAATACTTCATTTAATTCAGTATTAACAGTAACAAAATCAGACCAAACATCCTTATTCTCAATTGAAACACTTGGCATGGTATATTTGCCTTCATCATTAATATTATTCCAAAAACCTATTAATTCATTTATTTTAGTCTTTGGTGTACCATTTGTATATAAATTATTATTATAATTATTAGGTTCTTCATTTTTGCCAACAATTAATCTTAATGGTACTTCATTAATAAAAACATTAAATGGTTCACCATTTAATACACTAACAGTAGTTTTTGTTGTATTAGGTATTGGGTTTGAATCACATATTTCAGTAACTGTTAAATCATAATTTTGTGGTATCCACACATTAAAAATTAACACATCATTTTCAATTTTAGCATATTGTATACCATTAACACCTTTACAAGTACAATCATTATAAAAATCATTAAAATTATTTTCAGTTGGATTTATTTCCAATAATACTTCTTTTTCATTATTTAATGTTAAAGTATATTCATTACCACTACCATCACAATTATTAATTGTATATGAATTACCATCAATTATAATAGCACTAATTCTAATTTCACCATAAAATTGATTATCATTACAAAAATCTTTAATATCTGATGCATTATCACCATCTGAATAATATTTGTTACCTAATGCAACTGTTTCACATTCTAAAGAAATAGGAACTTGGTCTATAATGATTTTTTGGCTACCTTTATTATCACTAGCATCAATAATTTCTATTGTATAAATTCCATTTTCAAGTAAAATATATTCATCATTTTCATTTTTAACATATTTTTCATTTGGCTCATCATTTAAAAGATATTGTAATCTACCATCTTTATTTTCAGTATATTCACCATCTTTTGATTCATATCCAAATTTTAATTCTTTTGATATTAAACCATTTTCAGAAATTAATTCTTCATTAAATTCATTATATAATGTATAAGAATAAGGTGTTTTAATTGTATTAAATATAATATTAATTGTCGCATATTCAGTATATTCACTTGTATTATCAATACACCATTCTGATGGTGTTGTTTCTACATTAAATGTAAATGGATATTTTTCATTTTTATAACAAATAGCATTATATTTCTTATTAAATTTATCAATTGCAGTTTTACCCTCATTTAAACCAAAATAAAAATAAAATGAATTATTAAATAATGGAAATCTATAAAAATCGCCACCATCTTTTTTAGAATAATAAGGGATTTTATTACCAATACCTAAATCAGTATTTAAACCAAATTTATAATCAATATAATCTTGATTTCTATTATCATAAGTTTTAAATTCCATCATACTAGTATAATTTCTTGCTGAACTATCTAAATGTCCATCAAAATCATTTGGATAAACATAACGCAATTTATATGTTTCATATCCAGTATTAGGATTATAAATTTTATGTTTTAAACCATTATTATTTAATGATGCAAACATTGCTCTTGTTTCATGGTCAACTATCTCATATCTTGTAATCATACCATCAGCAAGAATAATATTTGTTTCAAGTTTATTATTCTTAGAATAAACTTCTTCTGAATACATATCATAACCAACACCTAATTCACTTAATCTTGCAACATTAATACAAGATTTAGGTTTAGTGTAAACAGCATTACAAGCAAGGTCAATAAACAAACCAGCGCCATATTTAGGTTTACCCTCTTCACCTTCATGAAGCCAATCCATACCAGTCACTTCAGTATAACCCTTTTCTTCAGTAGCATCATCTAAATATGTTGCATCATCCTCTTTTTGAGTTGATTGCTTTATTGTTGCAATAAATGGAACATTTGCTGTTGTGCTTGGTAAATTTGAAAATACATTTGGATAATTGTCTAAGTCACAACTATTTAAACTACCTAATAATATAATATCTGTAGAATATAATCTAACATAAGAAGTTAATTGTTTATCTTCACTTAAAAAATTATTTTTACTATTTCTATAAGATGCATCATTAGGTATACCTGGAGCGTAATAATATACATTTAATCCACTTTTAGTTAAAAATTCTTTTATTACTCCAAATATAGTAAATGTTTTTTGATATGGATAATAATCATGATATTTTTTACCTTTTAAATCATTACGTTCATAATCATAATTCTCATCATATTGTAATGAACAATTTTCTGTTACTCTTAATTTAGGAAAATTTTTACCACAACTACAGAAACTATTTACAGCCTTTTTACTAAATAAACCAAAAAAGTATTTTTTCTTTTTAGTTTTTTTCCAAAACCATAATGGCATGTATAATGAACCATTTAACCAATCATTATAAAAATCAAGATTAACTGTATCATATTCTTGCGCTAAAGTTTGTTGTATGGTATTAATAAGGGCTTCTTTATCAGTTACTTTTGTACATCCTGGGGTTGAACATGACATTTCACCACATTTAGGACAACATGGAAAATATTCATTATTATTATCTTCATCTTCAGTCAAACCACCACTAAAACCAAAACAATCTGGTACAATTGGTCTAAATGGACAAATTTTGCCTACAAGTGGTAATTTTGGTAAACACAAACATGCTAATGCTCCAAATAAAGTATTAATAACACAAATAAGGTAAATAACAATAGTCATAATCATACATAATACACGATAAGCAAACACTAATCTATATCTAGCATGATTAAATGGTAATGGATTTAAATTATTATTTGAATTAACACTTTTAATTGCGCTATAATTTTGATTACTTTTTTTGTTATTTGTTTGTAACCTAGGTATATAATTTTTTACTGAATAAACTTTATTCCAATACAAATCTCTAAAATATTCATCAGGTGTTGCAGAACCAAATTCATAACACCTATCAAATTGACTTGCATTTTCAATCATAGGTGTATGGTCATTACCACTTTTCATTACAATATCTTGAACATTAGGTACTAAATATTTTGCTCTATGACGTGAAACACCTTCATTATTTGTTTCTTGCATTGAAATTCTAAATCTAACACTTGTTCTAGTAGGTATACCTTTATTTGGATTATCAGTAGGTACAATATTACCAAATTCATCAGTACCAACATAATCAAGATTCATTGGTATTTGATAACACCATACACCATCACCATCAATTAATCTATTACCTTGAATTTGAAATTCTTCAATTAAATTATCAGGTGTCTTTCTAATCATTTCAATTGTACCCTCACCAGTTACAAGGTGACGATTAAACCCACTATATTTACTAGGGCTACATTTATGACCAATTGCATTATTAAAATTATCACTTATAATACTACCAAAAAATACACAAGTTGGTTCAAATTTATATTGTACTTCAATATCACATCTTGAAATAGCAATTTCACCCATTGAAGTATCACCCCAAAATGGATATATTTCAACAGTATTATTTTGACTAATAACTTGAACCAAGTTATTTAAATTATCACCTTCTTTAAATTGTCTAGGGTTATCAAATTGTGTTTCATTATAACCCTTATACATTAAATCAATAGGTCTTTGTGATAATATACCAATGTCACTTAAATCTAAATCAGAATGTATTTCATGTGTACCACAAGGTACAAATGGTATCATATAGTCACCACTTTTATTGGTTACTGTAGTATATTTATAATATTTATCAAATATTTCAATATATGTATCATTATCCAAAACCAATCTTTTATTTGGAAATGAACCAATTACTCTATAACAATCATCATTTGAAAAATCTGATAATAAATTATATCTTAAATTATCACTATTCTTATCATGTGTTGATTCATAAGGATAAAGATTCTTTATTTCAGTTATTAAAGAATCATCTTCATCTAATGGTACAAATACACTAAGTTTTACATTTGGTATACCAAAATTACCATTTGCTACAACTCTACCAACTAAAACACCATAATTTGACACATGTAATTTATATGTGTCTATTTGATTTAATTTTAATGAAAGTATTTCAAGAAATGAATAATCTTGTTGCAAATTAACATGTACAACCTTATCTTTACCAACTTCAGTTCTTATTCTAAAACTTTTATCCATTGTCTTTAGTTTTTTCTATTATTTTCTTTATAAATTTAGGTGTTTTAAAAACTAAACTACCACCAAATAAATACATTATAATGAAATATATAATAACAATAGGTATTACTAATATCATTAATGAAATAATGAATATTTTATTAAATAATGTAATAGAAAAGTTACTAATGAAACCTAATAACCCCTTTTTATTGTATTTAGTATCATTAGTAACTAACATTTTATCTAATTTCTTAATATTTTTACAATTGCATCCCATTTTATCAAAACAATTTTATTAATTATTTTATTATCTTAATTTTACTTGAATTTTTATATCATTATCATTCAATATTTCATACATTGAATCAACGTCACTATATAAAACATAATCTATTCCATTTAAATCAACTTCAAATGATTCAGCACCACCACTAACATCAAATCTTGATACGTTTGGTATAGAACAACCATTAGCCATTTCATATTTCTTAGGTAATGAAGGAATGCTTGTACTATAAGAACCATTATATATTGCATATATTCTTAAATCAATTAAACTAATAACACCATCAATATTGTTAATTTCCTTTTCTAAATCACCAATGAAAATATCTTCACCCATATCATGATTTTTAACTGACATATATTCTTTTACAAAATTAATGACATTTTTTACAACAATTGATGGGTCATAATTCTTATCAACAAATATATCAATACCAAAACCTAAATTATATATTTTACCACTTCTAAATTCAATGTAATCACCCAATGTTTTATAATGCGATAAATATTCTGACATATTTTCAACCATTAAACTAGGTAAACCATCATCTAACTTACCATTAGAATTAAGACCTAAACAAGAAATGATAATTTTATTATTATCTTCCATTGCATTTAATCTAAATGGGCATCCATATTTAGGTGGTATTTGTAAAATTCTTTCTTTATAATCCTTAATAGTAACACATCTTTCTTGTGAAGGAATACTATATTTAGTCAAATATTTAATTTCACTAACAGATGGCATATCTTTACCACCAATAGATGGACTAATATTATTAACATTAAGTGAACTAGTAATGCTTGATTTTAATGTATTATCACTAACATTTACAAAAGCAATATTTGCACTAATTATTGATGTAATAGAACCTTGTGCCAAATTAGTTTCAGTACCACCATTTGTACGATAAAGAACAAACATTGTCCATCCAGCCTTTGGTAATACACCTAATAATTTATTATTAATCATTTTTGACATCATATGTTTGCCAAATTCTGTCTGGTTTGCTAAAATTGCATTATCAGTTCCACAACCAAATATAATTTTTAAATAACCATTATCAGTATATTCTGTGATAAATTTTTGAGTTATTGGTTTCCATTCACCTCTATAATATCTAGTTGTTTTTTGTGAAGATAATTCTTCTTTTATAATGGTAATATCATCACCACTAGCATCACAAACTGGACATAAATATTTAACTTTTTTATTAACTTCACCATTAAAATCACAATTTGAACATTTACCAATAATCACATTTTCAGTATAATCTTCTTTTATAATGGTAATATCACTAGAATTGCAATCTGGACATATATATTCAATTTTTTTATTAACTTCACCAATAAAATTACAACTTGAACATTCACCAATTATTACAGTTTCAGTATAATCTTCATATGATTCAATTTCATAAGGTATTATTTTTTTATCACCTTGATAATTTACTTTAGTACCAAATCTAAATTGGTCTGATAATGAATTTGTTTCAAAATATCTATATGTTTCAATTGTTTCATTTGGTATGAAAAATTTTTCATCATCAATATAATATTCATATGATAAAGGTTCACCATTAAAATTTGAACTTTCTTTAAATATAATTGATTCAACGCTCATTATATTCTTTTCAGGTAATACAATTTCCATAAACGGTACTACTTCAGTATCACTTAATACCTTTTTAAATATTTTAGATGTACCACCTACAACCATAGTTGTTTTGGTTACAGTATATGCTGTAATAACACCATTACTATTTCTTAATGGAGAAAATGTTCTATTTGAAACACCTTCTGAATTAAATTGTGTTCTAAAATCAACATCTTCAATTAATTCATATTTATAACTTGAATTACCAACAACACTACCCATTTTAATAATTGGTGCTACATTAAAATTAGGTATTGATATATTAGTAGAATCTAAAGGTAAAGTACATGATAGTTCAACCTCACACATAGATGCTTTCGGTCCAGGTATTTTAACACCATTCTTTCTAGCATTATTATATACAGAACCTTTTAATGATGCTGTATTAACATTATTTTCAGCATATGTTCTATCAATATGGTAATTTAAATTATCACCAACAACACTAACTAAATCTAATAACCAAGAACCAACTGATGCATCATTAAAATCATCAGTTATTTCAGGATAATATTTTTTACTAAAACCAATAAGTTCGCTTTTTATTGCTTCATAATCTCTATTGGTATAATTTATTTTCTTATTACTCATTATATCTTAACAATTAAACTATCATTTATTGTGCTTTGAAAATTTGAAACAGAATAATCTAATCTAACATATATTTCACCTAAATCATTTTCATTCTGCATTATTTCTATATTTTTTAAAGTAACACCATTTACATATTTACTTACAATGTTTGATACTTCACTTTTAATACCATCCCAACTAATTGAATCATTTGGTTGAAATATATATTTTATTAAATCAGTACCAAACTCTGGATCTCTTATCTTTTGTCCTTTTGGTGTAAAAACAACATGCATTAGGATACTTTTTACCTTATCACTTGGTTTTGAATTTAAATCAACATAATAATTTTCAACATCATTATTAGTGAAAGGAAATTTAATACCATAAAATTGTTTTTTCATTATTATATGAATATTTTTAATATAAATACAATTTTTTAATCTTTTTAAAAGATAAAAAAATATAAATTAATATAAATAAAAAAGGATAGAAATTAATCTATCCTTTCATTTAAAAATTCTTCTTAAATCATCAGTTTTAAATAATATTAACTTATTCGGTAAGTATTCTTTAAGCCAATCATATTGAGAAGGTATCATACTTTTAATATCCAATTTTAATTCACCATTTTCAAATAAGGCTTTTTCATAATATTCTAACACCTTATCTTCATCAATTTCACCATGTTCATCACCAAATGCTTCAATTGCTTTATTTAATTTCCATATATTTTGGTCAACCCATAATTTCGCAGTTGAATTCTTCATTTTATCAAAAAAATTAGTTGGTGATACATATAAATCAATTGTATTATGTATGAAATTTTTAAGTCTTAACTTTACCTCATCTATTTTCATTATACTTTATTTTTATTTTTTTTATTTTTATCATTAGCAATAATAATTTCTTCCTCAGAATTATTATCAACATTATAATTACCACTCTTTAATCTCCTATATTCATCAAATGTTAAATGTGAATAATTCTTTAAATAATCATTTAAATCATTCATATTCTGTTTTTCTTCATCTTTAACCTTTTGATTCATTTTAACTATAATGTCAATTTGTCTTTTAATATTATCAATTGCATCATTATTACTGTTAATCTTAGGTTTAACTAACAACATTATCTCATTTTGAATTAATGATTGTAATTTAGAATTTAATACAGTAAAATCATTATCATTATTTAATAACTCAACTGTTGAACTATCTAATTGTTTTAAAGTATTGTCCAATTCACCAACCCAATCCCTAACTTGATTTTGTTGCTGTATTTCCATCATTAATTGATGTTTATACATTTGAGCATAAGTGTCACTTAAATTATTTCCATTCATATTAGAAGATTGAAACATAGTTTGATGAAGTAATGGGTCATCATTATGATAAAATACACTCATTTAAACTAATATTTTTTAAACTAGTGGTATATTTCAACCACTAGTTTTAATTATTTTATTTTTAAGCACCAGTTGTTGGAGCAATAGGATTGCAAGGACTATAACTTGCATAACCTGTTACAGTTGGTGTAGAAGGTAATACTAATTCACCAGTTATCATACGACAAGTTCTACGAGCCAAATTAAAGTCAGCAATCAATGCATTTTGGTCAATCTTAGAATTAATCAAAGCATCTTGATATGGTCTAATTGCAGCCATAACATCAACTTTCTTATCAACCGCTTCAATTTTTTGCAATAATTCATCTTTTTGGTCTCTACTCAATTTATATAAATCAAATGAATTTTTAACATCTCTTTCATATGCAGCAAAGAAACTATCAGTTAATGTTTTGTTAAATGCAATTTGATTTTCATAATATTGTTTTGTAGCATCCAATTTATTTGCACTTGCTTGTCTTTCAAGATACAATTCTTCAGCATCCATTATGTATTGAGTGTTTGCATTGCATCCACAAGAAGTTGTTTTACAACCACAAGTGTTAGATGAATTACCACCAAAAATACCACTAAGTAAACCATTACCATTACCTAATGCGCCTAATGCCATTAAACCAGCCAATGATGTACCAATAATCAAAAATCTTCCATATAAGTCGTTAATTTATATGCGTTCTCTAATGAACTGCTACACCTTTATATATTCGTGTAGATGAGACTATATCTTCATTCCTATTACTATAGGAAGCCTCCCGTTTCCATTCACTTGAATGTACTCTACTAAGGATTATATCCTTTTCGATAGTCTTTGAACGTTCATTTAATTTAAATGATTCGCTGCTGATTGTCCATATATTGTACATCATGTTGCAATTTATTTATATGGATTTTCCAGCAATTAAAGAGGTTTTAAACGAGCATTATTGCATTTTATTTACCCGTTGTCAATCCCGCATTTATTTTACCATTAGGGATTTCTTGTTTCATTACATGTCCATTGTCAATTACTTCTGCCATAATTTTTAAATTTTTTGTTTTTCATTTTGTTATTTTATTTATTCTTGGAATGCGCATTCAATTGTATAATACTTAACAAACACTTTTTTGCTAATCATTTTATAAAAAAAATTAAATAATTTATATAATTATTTATATAAATTGCGCCAATGGAAAGAAAAATATGAATTTTAGTGACAAAATGATAGATTCGATAGAGTTTATCATTACATAACGGAAGATAAGATAATGATGCTAAAACAAATTATTGTAATTCTTGCTATGGATTTTTAATTTATATTAATCCACACTTTAACCTTATATGAAAACAAATAACAATGATATAAACGATTATATCAATAAGAATTATGACAATTTAAAAAAAATACTTAAAAAGGAATATAGAAAATTAGAAACTAACGAATTTGATGAAGATATATTCCATGAAACATTAATTAAATGTATTGATATTTTTAAGACTAAAGAGTCATTTGAAGAAAATGATTTTATCCCATATTTAGTCGCATCATTTAAAACAAATGTTATTCGAAATACACATTATCACTCAAATTCAATGAGAAGTAATGTAGACATAGAAAATATTGACAATGAAATAATATATAAAGATAATATAGACTTTAATATTATCCTAGAAGATATTAAAACAACATTTGGAGTAGAAAATTATGATAAATTTATGGATTGGCTTGAAAATAAAACAATCCAAGAAATAAATGAAGCATATAATTGCAAAAATTCAAGATATATAATTGATAAAATAAAAAATTATTTAAAAAATCAATATAATAATAACTTTTTGGATAGAAGCAAATATATTTATTAATAGAAAGTAATTCTTCAGCATAAAAACTTATTACTAAAATATCTTCGGATGGATGCTGTTAAAGATAATTATTTTTAAAGGTGTGGTAGTATTTCTATCACACCTTTTGATATTTATATGCAAAAAGTTTTTTAAAATGGCTAATAATGTTAGATTTATTAAAGCAAAAAAAGCATTCGGTAATTTTGCTCTACCAGTTGATATGGTATATGTACTAGATAGTGATATTGATAATGAACAATATAAAATCTTAAAAAAATACGGATGTAGTAGAAGAGAAAAAGATAGAGAAGGTAATGTAATTGTATATTGGACTTTTGGCAGTAATAGAAAAGGAATCAGTGATAAAATGAGACAAAGTATGATTGATTCAACTTGGGAAAGAATTAATAAAGCAATGAATGACCCAGACATCAATGGTGTTTTAATAAATGAAAATGAATTAAATAATCAAGAAAATGATGATATTACAGATAATAATTTAGCAGAAAATGATGTTGATTTAGAATCATCAGAAGTTGTAAATGAACTTGATGAACTTATTGAAAATTTAGAATTTGATAGAACAAAAATTAAAGAAAAATTGATTTCTTTTAAACAAGATTTAATGAATTGTTTAACAGTAAAAGAACTACAAACAAAATTAGAACCAATTATTAAAAAAAGAAATCATTTAAGTAATGTTTTAGGTGATAACTATTCATTTGCTAATACTATTTTAATTATGATTCAAGACCCTGAAGCAACATATGTATTACCAAAAAGTAAATGGTTTAAATGGGGTAGAGGAGTTGTAGAACCAGCACCAAGAATTTGGTTATGGGTCCCAAGAAAAAGAAGTAGTTTACAAAGTGATGAAAAAGAACAAATTATATATGATTATTTAGAATCAAAAGGTGTTAAAAGTGTAAAAGACTTAAAGCCAAGCGAACAAATTGAATTAAATGAATTATTAAGATATAATAAAACAAAAGAATTTAAATTAACACCAGATTTTTATGATATTAGATTTACAAAAGTTAGAAATGGACAAAGAGACCACTTCACAGAACATTTAAATCAAGTGTTAAATGGCGAAAATAATCAAAATACAATTGATAATAATACTGAACTTAATGCTAATGGTGAATATGTTGGTCATGAAGGGGCATGGTTTGATGATTTTACACAAGAAAGTGTTAAAACCAAAAAAATATATGAAGCATTATATAAAGCAGTATCGGATGAAGGTATACAAATTAATTTCGTTAACTCATTAAATGGTGCTAGAGGTGTGTCAAGAAATGGTAAAATTGACTTATTGAAAAATCAACCAATTAATGCTGGTTATGTTGGTGACTTCGCTCATGAATTTGCACATGAAATATTACATCAAAAATTCTTATCAACAAGAAATGAAGAATTACGTGATTTTTATTTAAATAGTGGTGCTAATACAAGAGCAATGAGAGAACAACAAGCAGAATTATGCGCTTGGATGGTATTAAAAACATATGGTCTTTATTATAAAACAAATGAAGTATATTTAAAAAATTGGGGTTTAAATGAAAATACAATTGTTGAAATATTTGATAATATGTCAAATACAGCATCATATATAATTGAAAAAATAAACCAAAATTTAGGTAAAAATAATATGACAGAATCAATCAATATAAATGAATCATTAGCACCAAGCGGTTTTGAAATTGCACAAATGTTAGGTGTGGGAGATTTATATATGAAAGGTCTTGAACATGAAGAAATGAAAAATCAAGAAATGTATAATGAACCACAAATGAATATGGAATCAAAAAACCAAATTAAATTGTCAGAATCTGAATTAAAAGAATTCTTAACAGAAGCAGTTAAATATGTATTATCAGAATTGGACTGGAGAACATATCATAATGCAGCAATGAAAGATTATGATAAAAATAGAGCACAAAAATTTGCTGATAAAAGAGATGAATTATTTAATTCAGAATATGAATATAATGACCATAAAAATGGTAATTTTATAAGAATGCAAGGAAATTATAATGACCCAAGACTTGAAATGATAACAAATGGTAATTTAGATGTTGATAGAACACATTATATAAAACATAATGGTGATAAACATTATGGTTTCCATAAAAATTACACAAGTGGTTATGAAAAATTCCCAAATGCAAATGGTGACAAAAAACTTGCAAGAGCAATGGCAAAAGCACATGATGGATTTAATACAATTAATAATAAATATGAAAATGGAAAATATGAAGATAATAACGAAAAAACAGATTTTCATGCTTTCTTAGGTAAAAAAATATAATTAAAACAAAAAAAGGAGTAGAAATTAAAAATCTACTCCTTTTATTATTTAATCTTCAAAAATAAAATTATAAATACCACCTCTAATGTCATAACATTCATATAAAGCATTTTTAATTATCTTATCCAATGCATATTCTGATACCTTTTTTATTCTTTTACATTCATTTCTAATATCATTAACATTCATATTAATATCAAATTTATTAAATATATCAACAATATAATAAAATATTTCACTATCACCCATATTTTCAATAATTGGAACAACATCATGTAATATCATATTATATATTTTAAATGAATCACATTGCTTCAATGCTTTATTGTAATTTTCATTATTCTTTTCTAAATCTTTAGTTAATTCATGAAATTGAACCTTTGATTGTGAAACAATAGCATTAACTTCTTGATAATATGTGGCATACATTGCATATGAAAATTTATAAACTAAACTCTCATAATTAACATTATTTCTTAATATCTGTAATTTTTCATACCATTCAGGTGTATCTATCACATTTTCAACATTATTATCCATTCTATTTAAATAAACATAACCATGCATTAATTCATGAGTTATAGCATCATATATTCTCTTTAATGCAATATCTTGTTTATCTATCATTAATCTATAAGGTATTGATACTGATATACCAATCAATCTTTCTTCATCATTAATTCTATTTATTGAAGCACTAGAATTTGGTAAAGCATTTCTATCTAAATCTATTAAAACAATTTTAAAAATGTTATTATTTATTGGCTTATATTCAAATCTATAAATACCACTTTTATAATTATCAATTATTACATTAGCCAATTCTTTAGCAAGTAAATATTGATTTTTAAAATTACCACATTCTTCATTTAATAATGAATCTATTTTGTTAATATAGTTAGTTTCATTAATATTAAATTTAGGTTTTTCATATAAAACATTTTCTTTATTAATTTCTATTATCATAAATTAAAAATCTACTCCTTTTTTTAATATCCTTTGATTACTTGAACCCCTAAATTCTAACGTTAAATCTTTTAATTCCTCAATAAATCTACCATCAATCAAAACATCAATATAATCCAATATTTCAGTTTTACCATTATTAATTAATTCTTCTAAGGTAAAACCACTATATATACAAATATCCTTATTTGGAAATAATTTTTTAACTTCCTTACATAATTCTAACACATCATCATAACTACATAAAGGGTCTCCACCACTTATTGTTAAACCCTTAATGTAACTCTTATCCAATGATTTAAATAAATAATCTTTAGCAACATCATCAAATAATCTACCACCATTAAAATCCCATGTCTGTGGATTTTGACAACCCTTACAATGATGTATACAACCACTTATATATAACACAACACGACAACCAATGTAATTGGCAACATCACAACTTAATATACTATGATAATTCATAATTAATATAAAATTAAAATAATAAAAGGTGAATAATATATACTCACCTTTTATATGTTATTTTTAACAATCACATTCAAATTTCTTAACATGTTTTACTCTTCTAGAAACTTCATCAATCTTACCTTCATTAAAATTACGATAATCTTGACTCAAATATCCAGTAACACGTCTTAATCTAATAATATCATCACTACCACATTTAGGACATATATCACCCATTTCATCACTATAACCACAAGAATTACAGTTGTCAACTGGAATATTAATAGCCAAATATGGTATGTCTTTATCCATAGCATAATTAACAATAGTTTCCAACGCTTCTAAATTATTCTTAGTAGTACTTGGTAATTCAACATATGTTATACAACCTGCATTTGAATAAGATGTTAATTGTGATTCAACATCAATCTTTTCAAATGGTGTCATTTCTTTCCATACTGGAACATGAATCGAATTAGTAAAAAATTTCTTATCAGAAACATTTTCAATAACACCATATTTTGCCTTAAATTTTTCTAAAGAAGTTTTGCATAAACTTTCTGCTGGAGTCAAATATACCCCAAAATTCAATTTATATTCTCCTTTATATTCAGCACAACGCTTTTTAAATAATCCTTCAATTTCTTTAGCCAAATTCATTGCTTCATCACTTTCAGAATGGTCAGCATGTACCAATATTTGTAATGTTTCAGCCAAAGCAATTTGACCTATGGCAAGGCTAAAATGTTTTAATGCACTTCTAACACCTTCTTTTTCATCATAACAAGCAGCAGTATGATTGCCATACATAAATGGTGCTGATTTTGGTGACTGCTTACAAAGCCATTCAAATCGTTCAAGCAACATGTCTTTTGCTTCACCAATCTTTTTGTCTAACAACTTCATAAAATTGCTTATATGAGCCATTTTAAAGGCTTCTGATGAATTTTCTTCACCAAATTGAGCAATTGTCTTCTCCTTTGCTTGCATTGCTAATGTGGGCATTATAATGGTCACAGGACACGCATTACCTCTACCATCCTTATTCTGACCCATACCATTAACATCATAACCAATAAATGTTCTGCACATTTTAACCTCATGTCACCATGAGAACTGACTATATCTTCAATTAATATAAATATATTAATTGTCTTCCGCTTCGAATGTGTGCCTATCTCACACCCTACATTAAAAATTATCTAAAAGTTTATTATCATTAAAACATTCAAAATTTGGTAAAATCTCTTTTATTTGTGGTATAAATTTTCTTGCTTCTTTAGTGCCACATTTTAATAAAAATTTACCTTTATCTTTATTCACATTAAATTTAACACCAAATAATTCAAAAATTTTATTACTTAATCTAATACATTCATCTTCGCTACCATATATTGATATAGTACATTTATACGCATGTATTTTACCATTTTTTTTCATTGGTATTAAACTACCATCATCACAATATAATATCGCAATACAAAATTTATCTATTTCATTAACAATAAAATCTGAAAAATATTTATGACCCATAACCCCATATAATTTTTTTCTGATTGTTTTACCAAAATCGTGATTATTAAAAACACCTTTTTGGAAATAAAATGAATCATATGCGCCATTTTTCTTTTTTTTTATTGTTTTATTAAATAGAGACGCTTTATATTCCAAATATTCTTTTTGTTTTGAACAATGTATAATTTCAAATGTTCCATTAGATGATAAATGACCATCACCTAAACAACATGCTAATAAAGTTTTATTTATATTTTTATCCATACTTATAGTATAATTCATCTATTTTTTTAGTCGATACACTTTATTCATTAAAATTATATTTTTTAATGAATCTTAGCACGGTCTCATCTTACTATTTAAACTTTAAACATTAAGACCTAACCGTTAGCAAAATTATTTTCATAATTTCACACCCTTTGGCAAGGTTCAAAAGATTTTAAATGGGCTGCATTTTCACTTACCCATTGTTGATGCATATGTACGATAATCATTCTTATCATATCCTTCATTTCCACTCCAATCACAATTTACATAATTTGGATAAAGTCTTTGCGATGTTGACTTTAAAGCCAATTGATATAAATCATAATTAGGGTCTCCTTTTTCTCTATTTACACCTTTCATTAATTGAAAAATACCACATGGAAATATTGATGTTCTACCATATTTACCAACACCTTCAATAGAACCTTCCAATAATGCTTTAATTACCATTCTTCCTTCAATACTAGTACAAGTACCGTAATTCAGAGAGGTAAAAGGTAATTGATTGCCACTACGTGATTGTAAAGTATTCCAAATTGTATTCACATGGAGTCGCTAATTCCATGCAGTTCTCTTATGAACTTCTATATGTTACCATATAGTTTAGACTATATCTTCATCCTATTAAAATTTAATAGGAGACTACCATTTCCATTCGCTTGAATGTACTCCTTTACAGGATAGTCGTTAGGCTTTTATATATTATCTTCTTCGTTGTAATATTTAAAATGAAAACCTCCAGTAGTTTTCAATTTACCTTTACAACATTTACAAATAAAATTGGCATGTAAATTAAGTTGTCTAGCACATTCTTGTATTGACTCATAAACTTTATTTAATTCAATACATAAAACTTGTTTCTTTTTATGTTTATCTGCAATTTTTTTTCTTGATTCAATACTAATAGGTTTATGTGTTTTACCTTTTTTACTTAAAGATATTTTCATTTTATGTTCTTCTGTAAATTTTCTACCTTTTTGTGCTTCACTTATCTTTTTTTTAGTTTCTTCTGAAAGATTATTACCAAGGTTATTTTTATTACCTTTTAATTTTTCAGATAAAACATTTTTAATTTCATCTGGAATTGATGGTGCTTCACCACCTTCCATAATATTATATCCAAATTTTTTATTTTGTGTGTTATTTTCTTTGATAAGTTGTTTTTCTAATTCACAAGCCTCTTCTTTTGTTAAATTAGAATAAAGAATTTCATGTTTAAAATTATCCCATCCATATTTAATAATAGCACTATAAAAATGAGGTGATGACTTATAGTTAATACCATTAGTACCCCATCTTGATTCGCAATTTTGTTTTGTAATCCCTATATATTTTTTATTATTTAATAAATTAATATGTTGATAAACACTATATTCTCTTTTATTCTTTTCCATTTCAATAATATAATTTAGCACGGTATTGTCTTTAAAATAATCACAAGTTTTAAAGAGTTTCACCGTTTAGGTAGTTATGTTCACAGCATTACTACTGTGTCGCCCAAATAGTTTAGGTTATGGTATAATCCTTCAATCCCTTGTTTAAGTTCTCTTTTAGTCATGTCCATTGCATATGTATATACTTCAGGTTCATTGAGATAAAATTCATCATCAATACATCTAGTATCAATAGCATCTTCTTCCCACATATTTAATCCTTTAATATATTCCAATCCAACTTTAAAATGTTTAAGGAATGATTTTTTAACATATGGTTCAATTGTCCAATCTAAATGTCCACTTGCAACACCACCAAATTGGTCTAATGATTGTAATTGAAATATTACTGCAACTAATTGTAATGCTGTATTAATACTATTTGCTGGTCTCACATCTGCTTGTTTTGTTTTAAATCCATTTGCAAGTAATTCATCAAATGGTATTGTCAAACAGTTACTCATGCCGATTGCATATGAATCTAAATCCGTTTTTTATCTTATATTTCTATAAGTACTGACTATATCATCAACTTTTTAATAAAGTTGCTATGCGCTTCGAATAGTGCTAATCTCTATTCTACTAGGTTACACTCATCACCTTTAGTCGATACATGTCTATCAATAATTTTTATTGTTATATTTTTTAAATGCATGTGTTTTTTAAATTTAGGTTTCCATTTACAATTTTTAATTTTATCAACAATAGTTCTAGAACATTTTAACTCATTTTTACAAAAATCATAAAGCCTAGTATGACCTAAACAAGAAAAAATCATTTTATCATTATCATATACTTGATATTCATAAGGACATAAATTATCCATCATTAATTTATATGATTTTTCTTTCATTTTATGTCCAAGTTTAGCGATTCTTAATTTTTCTATTTCTTCTTTAGTTTTTTTTCTATTAGTATTTGCTTTAATTAATTTTTGTTTATGTTCTTCTGATAATTTTTTACCTAAATTAATTTCCCTTAATTTTTCTTTTACTTCATCAGTATGTGTTTTACCGTACATTGGATTTAATTTACCAACTCTTTTTTTAGCAACCTCACTAAGTTTCTTACTTCTTTCCACATTATCATAATTTCCAGTATTACCACCTCTACCACCTTCATGAAAATTAGCAATACATTGACCTTTTTCTTTATATTCCTTAATGAGTTTCTTTTCCAATTCAAAAGCATTAAATTCTGATAAATTTTTTTCTATAATTTTAATATCAATATTATCTTTATATTTTTTAATTATATTTTTAAAAAAATTATTTCTTCTATATAAACTTTTAAATCTTTCATTTTTACCTTTTCCAATGTAAAATATTTCACCATTATCTATAAAATACCATGCATAAACATAATATATTTCATTTTTATCTAATTCCATTACATTTTAACATTTATTAAAATATAATAAAAAATAACATAAAAACAATAAATATTATTGATATTTCACTCGGTATTACCATATCTCATTACGCAATTGAGACTTAGGTTCTCTTACTCATATTGATGTCACCATCTTCTGAACCGATAGCAAGTTATTAACTCACACCCCTTTTGCTTGGGTTCACATAGTTTTCGTTATAATGTCACCATTATAAGCCACAATTTAGTTTATGGATATAAATTTCATTATTTAAATGATTATTTCTTGATTTTCTTGACATGCAATAATTGAGTGCATATTCTTTAGTTACCATTCTAGATGCTTCTCCCATTCTTCCACCGAATGAATATTCATCAACATTAGCATTTTGGTTTTCAATATCTTCAGCCATTAATTTTTTTGATATACCTTTCATAAGTTTATCTCTACTTTCACGAATGACTTTATGATTATATCTATATATAATATAGCACTTTGCTATTGTTGGGTATTCTCTCATAAGAAGGTCTTCTATTGTATCTTGAATATCTTCCACATGAACTGTAACTTCTTGATTTTCATCATATAAGCCTTTAATATGTTCATATAAATCTTGTGGCATTTCCGTACCACATGATTCAAATGCTTTTTTTGTTGCATTTAGAAGTTTATCAATTTGAAACACTTCGATTGTTTTATCTCTTTTTAAAACTTTCATATGCATTTAAAGATTATTTTAATTTTATTTTTAATTTTATTTTTTTTTATTTGAATATTCAAAATTTATATTTTTGTTATAACATGTTAGTTTATTTAAATATATTAAATTTTTAAATAAAATTAAATTTTTTTAATAAAAAAAGGCTGTCATTTTTTAAAATGGTGACAGCCAAATTGTTATGAATAAAAATTATTTTCTCATGGCTTTTGCCATTTCTTTTGTTAAATCTTGTATTGATTTTTTCTTTTTTTCATTAAAATCCAATAAAGAATTGAAATCATCATCACAATCATCTGTTGAAATTATGCAAGTACCATTATTAAAATTAACATTATTAAAGACTTTACCACTTTTACCAGCACGATTTTTAAGAAGTGCAATTGTTGCTTTATTTGCTTCAATATCTTCCATTGTTCTAGCAATAGATACTACAATATGAGCAATTTGAATCTTTTTAAATGAACCACCTGCTTTATCCATAGTTACTAGTTCCATATTAACTGAATCTCTAGTTCCTTGTGTTGGTATCCATATTGCCATATCCATTTCAGCAGCCATTGATTCCAATTTTCTCATTGTTTTACCTTCTTTTTCCCATTCATTTGATGCTCTACCATCTGAAATATGTTCAAGACATTCAAAATAGTCAACAATCATCATATCTGGTTTAAATCCACTATTAATCATTTTTTTAACAAAACGTTCAAGTTTTGATGCAGTAATTTCACCAGATGGAAAACGTACAATTCTTAAATTTTGTTCTAGTATATCTTTATCTTTAAAAGATTTTAATCTTTCTTCAACAATATTTTTAACATCGGGTTTTGATAAGTCCTTTGCTTCAATTTCAGTAATTCTACCAATATGTTTTCTTTGGATTTGTTTAATTCTATCTTCAAAAACTATTTGTAAAACTTTATAACCATGATAATTATTATGAGAACATTTATATGTTGCTGCATGTGATGCCATTGCTGTGGTAAGAGAGGTATTATGTGTAACAATAAAATCTTCAGTAAGATAAAGATGTTCATCACTATCAACCATAATACATTGTGCTTCTTTTTCACCAACATATTCAATATTAGTAATAAAAAGAGATTCATTATTTACTCTTGATATTTTCATTAAATATCTTTTAGATTTTTTCTTATATTGGCTACTTACCCACATACCTAAAGAACGAGCAATAAAAACTAATTTATCATGTAATTCTTTATCTTCTGTATAATGTTTAATATATTTTTTCCCTTTACTTATTTTACTATTTTCTTTTAAATGAAATTGTAAAAAATCATTTCTTTTATTAGAAAAACAAATATCATCATTTTCATTAAAATGAATTGGATTACACATTGGAATATAAAATTTAGGTCTTTTAGTATTAGTTACTATACCTTTTTCAATTATTTCTTTTAAAGTTTTAGTTTTTATTTTTTTACTATATCTTTTACCAACATTCCATAAATGCTCAATATCACATTCACATGAAGTTCCATTTGCAAATGATACTTTATAAATTGGTCGTAAACCTTGTGGGAACACACCACTTACTTTATAAGGATTACCATCACGTCCAATAACATAATCACCAACTTTCATTTCACCCATTAATTTAAAACCATTTGGTGTTAAGATTCTAGAATCTAATGGTTGTGCTTTTCCAAACGAAGAAGAACCAATAATAACGCCCAATTCACCTTTTCCTAAACCGCCTTCAAGACATTCATCAAGTTTATCAACGCCAGTAGGTATTGGTGTTCTATAATCATCAGATAATGTTTCACCTAATCCTTCAAAAACTGTACTACCAAATTCTGTATGTGTTCCTTGATTTAATGCTTGTGATAATAATTCAACACATTGTTCATATTTTTCTGTATTACCATCACCAGCGATACGAAGGATTTCATTTGCGGTTTTAATTATATTTTGTTGTTTAAAAAATTTCAATGATAAATCTTTAATATATTCTCTATCTTCATCTTTAAGAGAATATATCTTTTTAAGATTTGCTAAATATTCTTCTTTTTCAATATCAGAAAATGCTCTATCACTAAGAATAATCCCCATAGTATCATATGATGGAACTTGTTCTCTTTTTTCGTAATAGTTTTTCATTTCACCCACAATTATTTTCAATTGTGGGTGTGTGAACATGTTTTGGTCAATAATTGAACTTAAATCTTTAAAAAACTCTTTATCTTCCATAAAGGTATGAACCAATTTGTATTGAAATTCTTCACCCAAATATCCTAAATCTTTTCTTTCTTTCGCCATATCCTTTATTTAAAAAATTAATAATAAAAAGTTCTTAAATCAATATAAATTCTCAAAATATTTTTTTGTTTTTTCTGATACCAACTTACCCCATTCAGCAGCAAGTTTATTATTTGCTTGTTCTAATGAATAGAAATATTTTTTACCTTTTGAATTATGTTTCTTAACAACCAAATTTCCATTCTTATCTCTTTTGAATGAACCATCTTCAAGGCGTTCATATTCTTTATCCTTGTAAATATCACTCAATGTGTAATCATTGATTGTTTCATACCCATCTTCTCTTGGTGAACATGCCTCACAAATTTTCTTTGTGATACCCAACAACAAATCAGATTTATCAACAATCATTGAACGTATTACGTTAATTTCAGGTGTTAATCTACCTTGATTTGCTTCAAAATAAGCATCTTTATCATAAGAATAAACTTTACCATCTTTTGTTGTAATTTTAATTGTTTTATTACCCAAATCAACCTTTTCTCTAATTGATTTTGGATAACAATATCCATCCCAAATCTTACTTAGAACTTCTTGACGATTATCATATACAACAAACTTAAATGTACATTCCCAAGGTTGTAATAAATCTTCCATTAGTTCAGGAAGTGGTTCTTGAAATGCATCAGCAACATCACCATAATACCAAGTAAAAATTCTACTCTTTGATGCCAAATCATCGTGTATCATATTTACGATACCATCAATCTTTTGCTTGAAATCAAGTGTTTGCATACTACCATCAATAAAATTATTGATTTTAAAATTTCTCTTACAAATCAAATTGTTATTTACAAACAATGCAAATTCAAAACGTTCTTCCTTATATTCTCTAACTTCTTCCATTTTATTTATTAAAATTAAAAATTAAACATTAAATATTAATTAACTCTATTTATATTTTATTAACTTTTGTTAACAATGCAAAAATATACTTAATTTTTTAAAAATACAAATATTAATTCAAGTTTTTTTCAAAAAATTTCTTTTCTTTATCTATTACTATGTTAAATGTTGAAAAAAATGTACTAAAAATATTATCACTTATTAAGTCATTAAATTCATTTTCTAATAATATATTATATACATTTTTTATTTCTCTACCACTTGGGTCTAATGGTACATGAATTAATGAATCCATATCATCTTTTGCTTCTTTTGTTAATAAAGGTTCAGATAAATCAATTATTTTTTTATTAATATCATATATATTTTCACCTTGACTACCTAAAGTAACCCTATTAATTATATTCTCCATTACAACCAATGGTTTTTTCTTATTTTTAAGCCTATCAGCAATTAATTCTTCTGTTTGGTGTATTACTTTATCCAATGAATATTTCTTTGTCTTAGCGTCTGGAAATAGGCTAAAAAATGTTTTTTCACCCATACCTTTAATACCTTTTATGTTATCAGATGTATCACCACATAACATTTTCTTTAATAAGACATTTTCATGTGTATAACCTAAAATTTCAACACAATTACTTGGTGTAACATATTTTTTTAACTGTGTAACATATAAACACACATCATCAGATATTAATTGTACTAAATCTCTATCACCACTAACAATTACAACCTTTTCATTTGGTAATTTATTTTTTACATAATATGCTATTAAATCATCACCCTCAACATCATCATACATACAACATCTACAAAATAATTCTTCTAATATGTTATATATTATTTCTCTTTGTCTATCAAAAGAATCTTCTTCACTTTCTTCATCAGTTCCAATTCGTTCACTTGATGCTTTTAAACCAAAATATTGTTGCATTGAATTTAATCTTTTATCATATTCTTTTTGATATTCACTTTTCCCTTCTTCAGATTTATAATTCTTATCTCTATTAGCCTTATATTCATTATATATATTATATCTTAATACACCACTATTATTACCATCTAACATAAAATACACATGGTCATAATCTTTTTTTTGTATTTGTATTTTAATTTGTAATAATGTTTGATATAACATACCATACTCTAAACCTTTTCCACTTTTACGTTTATCAACTGCTGACATTTTCATAACAGAATTACCATCAATTAATAATGTATATATTGGTTTAATATCACTAATATTATGATTTTCTTTAATATTTTTTCTTATTGGTTGTTTCATTATATATTTAACATTTTTTAACTAAACTCACTATTTGTTGAAAATCGTAAATTATCTGAATAAAATTCATAGCATTCAGCATTATATTTACTTAATTCACTTGGTATAACCTCTTCCATTAAAAGAAATGGAAATTCATCAGGATACCTAGAATAAAATTCTTTATTATCAATACCATCCTTCTTTAAATCAACCATTTCCCAAAATTTATCTAATGTAATATCTCTACCATATTCATCAACTATCTTGATATCTTCATTTGATAAAAAATTATTTATACTATCTCTAGTAGGTTCATAATATTTGAAATTATTATAATTGAATAAAAATTTCCAACCACAACTAGATTTACCAATATGAATTCTCTTTACCTCATTATTATATAATTCATCAAATTCATCATACATATCATTAACAATATAATGAATCATCTGCGTTTTCTTATCTTTAGATACCTTCTTTATTGCATAATAATTAGTTCCCATCATTACTTAAAAATTATTAAATTTATTAAAATTTAGACAAAAATACATAAAAAATGTTAAAAATACAAATTTATTCAAATAAAAATTTTGATTTATGAAAAAATATTATTATATTTGCATATGTTAAATTTTTAAATTATATAAGTTATGGTAAATTTTATTGGTAAAATTGTTTATTATTTTTGTTTTATTATTTCTTTTATTTTTTCTATCATTTATCATCTTATTGTAAAATAAAAAAAGGAGTGTATATACACTCCTTTTTTTATTATTATTATTGATATTGTTGAATATACTTATTCATGCTACCTATAACCATTTTTGCTGCACTTTTGTTAATAACACCTTTGTTAACTAAATCATTTATTACTTTTATTGCTCTTTGAGCATCTTGTATATTAGAACCTTGTTGGTAAGCATCTTTTAAATCATTAGCATAACCTCTAACAGCATTACTTGCTTGATTATATTTATCTTGTACAGCATTACTAACTTTATTATATTTATCTTGTACAGCATTATTAAATCTTTCTACTGCTTTTCTTCCGCTATTATAACCATTTTCAACACCTTTCTTAGCGTCACCACCAATTTTACCAAACATTTTACTCAATCCACCAAAAAGTTCATTTTCTGGATTTTCCATCAAAATTTGTTGTACAGATTCTTTAATTATATTATTTAAATCAGATTCTGTTAATCTAATTACTTGTTTCTTACTCATAATATTATATTTTTTTATTTTATAATAAATATAATATTATAAATAAAAATATTTTTTTATTAATAAAAAATGGGTGATAAAAATATCACCCATAAATATTATTTATTCAAATTCAAATGAATCTTCTTCTTCAAATGACAATTCTTCATTCTTAATATCAGATACATTACCATTACTAGCCTTTTCTAGTAAGGAAATTAAATCCTTTGAATATGTTTTCTTATAATTATCCAAATCCTCAACACAACATAAACCATTATGAACACATGCTAATTCGCCCTCATATGTCAAATTAAATGGACTTGGCAATTGATTCTTAGTTACACGTATTTTAGATATAATACCATAATTATAAGTTTGACCTTTTGCAGTTGCACTTAATTTCTTAGTTGCTGCTTTTGCAACTCCACCCATATGAACAATTATTCTAGCAGAATAATAAAATGATTTACCACCTTTTAATTCAATTGATGCTGCGCCACCAACTGCATTCATGCTATCATTCCAAATCTTATTTACACATACAAATGTATTTGTATAAGGGTTTGAAACTCGTCTAGAACCTGGAATTCTATTATTTAATATAGTATTAAATGCTACCGATAAAGAATTTGCATCAAACATATTATTACCAGTTTTACTAGTATAAGATTTGTATGATGGCACACTACCTACTGAATCCCAAATAAAACATAATGGTTGTTGAATTTTACCTTCATCTTGCATATCAAGTATTTCATTAATTGAATAAGCAATATCTTCAATTACAGCAACTTTACGTTTTGTTTTAACTTGTTTTCCAGTAGAATAATCATTATTACCATATTGTTCAGCAAGCAATGTTGAATCAAAGTAAATAAAATCACCACTATAATCTACAATTCTTGTTTCTGTTTCAATGAAAATTTCTCCAGTTTCTTCATCAACTTTTTCAACTTCAACTTCACCATAAATTGGTTCACATTTCATACCGCACGAAATAGCATACGAAAAATCGAAATTATTCTCAGTTTCATAAATAACAGGAATAATACCGTTATTTATACATGACGCAATTAAACAATTTTTAAGTGTTGATTTACCTGTATTTGACCAACCTGTGATAATTGACATATAACCCATAGGAAAACCTGGTAATTTAAGTGCGTTTTCAAATGCTTTTGGCATTTGAATAAATTCAAGTGGTTTATCTGCACTTGATTTACTTAAATCTTCTTTTGTTTTTCCAACTAAACCTAATTGTGATTTAATATCACTAATTGATGGTTTAGTAAATTCTTTTTTCTTAACTGCTTGTTTCATTATTTATACAAAACTATTATTATAAAACTATTATTTTTTCATTTAAAATGGAAGATCTTCATCATCTTCAATAAAAGATACCTTATTACCACTAAAAGTCTCAGGAATAGCCTCAAAATCACTTGTATCAGCCTTTATTGCTTCAGCATCTGCTTTAATTTGTTTTCTTTTTTCAAGTTCGTTAAAATCAACATATCCACCATTTTCTTTATCATAAGTTGGTATTCCACCTTCAAGTATTATTTGCATGAAATCATATGGTTTTGTTGCATATACATTAGTCCATTCTTTTTCATCATTAATCCAAGCCATTGCTTTATTAATATCTTCTGAAAGTGGTGTTTTATCATCATCATCTGTAATATTAATTACAGTTCTTCCTTGTGAATCTTTTGTAATAACAAGATTTAAATCTTTACCATTATTTAAATCAAATATATTATAAGTTTCACCTTTTGATTGTGCTTTAGCAAGTCTCATTTTAAAAATTGAGTATATTTTATCAAATATACCATCACCTTTAAGTGAATGTGAAAATTTCCAAAATTTTACACCATCTTCTTCTTTACCTCTTTCAATACATCTAACAATATACATTTTTTTTGGAAGATTATTTTTCATAATTTCCTTGTAATTGTTTTTTTCTGCTTCATCAATTGTTGAGTTTCTTAATTCACTTGCTTTTTTTGCCATTTCACAAAATGGGCATTTATCACCTAATTTGTTTTTAATTGGGCATGGGTATGATTTCCATCCACTTGGAGATACTTTTTCGTTTACACGAACTTGATGGAAATAGACTTCATGAAAAACTTCTGTAGCATCCTTATCAAAAGGAAGAAGTCTGATAGTCATTTCTTTAGAAGACTGGTTTGGAGACAGTCTAGTTTGTAGATAGTTTTTTTCATCAAAAACTTTTTGTGTAGGTTTGATTTCATTACGTTCTTTTTGAGCAATAATTGAATCAATGCTGATGTTTACATTAAAATTTGACATAAAATTATAAAAATTAAAATATAAAAATTAAATTAAAAAATTAAAATAAACTAATTTTAATGATTAATATTATCATTTAATTAGTTTAATACAAAAGTATATAAAAAAAGTTAAAAATACAAATTTTTTATTAAAAAACTAAGGAAATTTTAACATTTCCTTAGTTTAATATGAGAAATTAATAAATAATAAAAAAATTAAAAAAAAACTATGAAAAATTATAAATTAAAAATCTTTTTAATATCTTGCATCATATCATCATCAATATCAAATGAATTTTCTATGACTTTATCATCAAAATTATCAACATCACTATTTGTTATTTCATATTCTTGTGATGTTGGTATTGAATTATTTGCAATTGCTGAATAATTTCCATTTGGGTCAATTCCTTTTCCATTCCAATAATCTTTTGGATTAACATTAAATGGGTATGAATCTAATGAACGCAAATTAAGTTTTTCAGTTTGTGTTGGATTTCTTTTTTCAAATTCTTGTTTAAATTTTGCTATTTCTTGATTATTAGCATCAATCATTGATTCCATTTTATTAATTGATTGCATTAATGCTTCTAATTTTGAATCAAACCCTTCAAGATTTTGTCCAACTAAATTAACCTTATCATTCATTTTTTCTTGTGCATTGGTTAATTCTTCAACATCAATAACTTCTTCATTTTCTTCTTCACCCATCATTGGGTTATCCATTGGTGGCATATCGTCCATACCCATATCATTACCCATCATCTGGTCATCCATTGGTTGTTGTTCATCACCCATCATTGGGTCTTGTGAATTCATATCACCACCCATATTATTATTCATTGGGTCTTGTCCTTGTTGTTCACCACCCATCATTGGGTTGTTCATTGGTTGTTGACCACCCATATCTCCACCCATCATTGGGTCATTGTTCATATCTTGTTCATCATCTTCTTCAAGTGATGATGGAACATATGTAAATTCACATAATCTCATGAACTGCTTATGGGCTTCATATAAATTATTTTCTTTTAGGTATTTCTTGTTCATTTGTTTATGTGTTTTTATATTAATCTCTTAATAATTCTCTATTATCTTCAGTTAAAATAATTTTATTGGTTTCTACCTTTTCAATTAAGCCTTTATCTTTCTTAATTCTTTTAACTTTTACTTCTTGTTCTAAAATTTGGTTTGCCAATTCAATTTTTTCTTTTGTATCCATAACATCTATTGTTTTTTCTTCTTTGTTATTATTTTCAATATTTATATTGATTTCTTCATTTTGAAGTTCATTAAATTCTTTAACTACTATAGGTTTATTTCTAAACTTTGTTCGTCTTTCTTGTATTTTTTTTGTAATGAAACGTCTCATTATAATATATTTTAAACATAAATATCACTAATCTTATAAAATAGTGCTTTTATCTTCAATTTTATTGAGTTTTTCAATAACAAGTTGACCATTAGTTTGAATAATAATCATTCCTTTGTATTTTTCCCATTCTAATTGATATTCTTTATTAATTTCACCATTTTCTTTTTCGATTAACTTATTTAATGCATTAATTGAAAATAAACAACCATTTTTTAAATGTAAAACTGTTGATTTTTTAATATTTTTCAAATATTTTTCTTTATCATATGTTTTAAAAGTTACAATATATTCATATTTGTTACTATCAATTGAATAAATATGAACTTTTTCATATGGAATACGGAATTTATTCTTTAAAAATTCTAAAAATGACAATATTCTATTTTTCTTTACAAAAGTACCAATAATATGTGACTTTTGAACAACATTATTATTCTCCATTATTAATTTTCTATGTTTAGATACATGAAGTATGGTATTAAATACTTCTTATTTATTATTAATTTTTTAATTTTATAATTTAAAAATGAATCATTAGTATAAATGATATTATTTTTATTTGTTTTTAACTTATTTAAAATTTTATCACTTGATAAACCAATATAATTAATTATATCTAATGATAATCCTATGATATTTTTATTATCATAAAAAACATAAATCATATTTTTACTAAAATAAATATAATTTTTATTACTAGAATATAATAATATATTATATAATTTTTTAAATTTATTATATTTTATATTTAATATATTAATATAATAATATTTTATATTATTATATATATTATTAATTATAAAATTATAAAAATTATTAATATCTCTTTCATGGTCATTTCTCTTTTCTGTTTTTGAAAAAGTCCAAAAAACACCTTCATCAAGTTGTTTATTTAAAATATCAAAATTTTCAACCAATGATTTTGCTTCATTATACCCTATAACAAGAAATGGTTTTGTTGGGTCATCAATTTCTTCTAAATCTTTAACAACACCAACAAAATCCATTGTCTCTTTTATTTTTCTCTTTGATACAATATAACCTATTTTTTTCATATATAAACAAAACAATTTTATCTAATTTGTTACAAAAATATATATAATTTTATTAAAAAACAAAATATTCTTTAACAAATTTTAACCTTCTTGTGAATCTGGCCATCTAAAAATCTTAAATGGTCTACCTTCATCACCATAACACCATGCTGTATTTGCAGCAAAGTCTGAATACCATTTTTTATCACCTTCATGATAAATTTGTATATGACCATGAGGATGAACATCATCACATGCAATTACTGAAATATCACCATTCTTTGGTGTAAAGCCATTTAATTCTTTACTAAAACCACTATATACTTCACGAAATCCCCATGTTGGTAAAAAATTAACATAAACACATGCAGATTCAGGTCTAGACGCATCTATTACTTCTTTTGAGTTATTACTACATTGTTGCATTGCAGTTCTAACATATTTAGCACAATGTTTATAAGTACCTGGTGCATTTTCTTTAGCATATTCAGCAACTTCAGATGGGTAGTATTCAGTTATTTTGCCACTAGGTTTAAATTGATTTGCTTTATTATCACTACCTTTCCAACTATAACCACCACTCATAACAGTATTTACACTATTACCACAAGATAATAATTCATGTAAACATAATATGTTATTAACAGTATTTTGCCAATCTTTAGGTTGTTTTGATATTAATCCATTAAAATTCTTACAATCATTTTTAAAATCAACTTGATTTAAATTACTAATACTATTACCATATTTTTTCTTTAATGTTTTATAAAAATTTTCATTAAGGTTTTCATATTGGTTTAATGGAATTAATTTTTCACCACTACCTAATTTACAAATTGCTATAACCTTACCATTTTCAGTACCGTTATCTTGATTTTTAGCAATAACTTTAATTTTATAAGGATATTCTTTTCCATCATTCTTAACTAACCAACCAACTTCTTTAACATACTCATAATATGTATTTACAATTATATCAAATACATTAACTAACCCACTTAATGGTGAACAAGTTATAAAGAAACTATCTTTATTAACATTTGATTCTTCAAGTGTTAAATTTTCAATATTTATAACTCTTGATGTATTAATTGTTTGTTTAATAGCATTAAATAAACCTTCTGCTAAATCAGATGTTTTTGAATCAACACTTTTAGTTTTAATTGGTACTTCAGTCCAATGTTCCTTACCAATTGTACCATCAAATCCACCAACAAATACATGACCTGGAGCACGTTCTGCTGTATCATGTTGTGCCAAATATTCACTCTTTGTTTGCCACCATCCATCTTTAGGTTCTTCATTTTCACCTTTTGTTCTAGATGTATCATAACCATTTGTAGTACAATATCCATCCATTGCTTTTAAATCATGTTCAGTCAATTGTTTTGGTGTTGTCATACCATTTTGTTTACCATTATCCATAATAGGTATTGAACGATTAATTCTTGTTGTTTCACCTTTTAAAATTATAGGATAATTTGTAAATATTTTTTTAACAGAATTAACAAATTTTTTATCAGTTGATGAACCAACTTCATGCTGTTTTGGTTTAAACATTTTAGTTAAGTCTTTACCATAATGCATAAAACGATTAAATAAAACAGTAACAACTAAATCAACACCTAATTGGTTTTGATTATTTGCTTCTTTTTGTGCAACTCCAGCAAAGAAATTTAACATTTTACTATTCATTACACTATCTAAAACATGGTCAGTACTAGTAAAATTATATTTCTTAATAAACTCACCAACTGTCATATTTAATTCTTCCTCACTTAATGGTGGTTCACAATTAACCAATGGATTAAAGAATTTATATTCACAATTATTTGTAACATCAGCAATTTGATTCTCAACTGTTTCTTTTGATTCAAATGGTGCAACTTCATTATTTTGTTTTGATACAAAACACTTTTCAACAAAATGTTGACTAGTTGCTGACATTCTTGTACCAACAAATGTTGTTTCCATATTTCCAGGTACAATTCTATGTTGTACTTTTTGTATTAAATATGTTCCTCTAAATAATGGTATATTTAATAAATTAAAACACATTAATGGTTGAATCCAAGCACATCCCATCATTTTAACAGTACAAGTATATGAATTATTTGCATATATTGTATATAAATCTTGTCCTAATACCGTTACATTTTTACCATTTTCACCTTTATTACCATGCATTGTTGCAATTTCAAATTGTGCTTTTAATGCATGTTCAGTAACCATTGGACTATCCATTGAAACACTAATATCTTTAAAATATGATTGATATTGTTTACCATAAGACACTCCAAATGCTGGTATTTTATATCCAGTTGCTTCTGTTTTAGTTGTAATTGGTTTAGGTAATTCATCATACATTTCAGTAGCAATATCAAAACTATCATTATTATAATACCCATCATCCATATTTAATTTAGATGAATATTCATATGTATACATAATAATGAAACTTGGATGAAACTTCTTTTCAGGATACATTATCTTTTCATATGGGATAGGCTTAAATAAATTTTTCATATTATTCATTGCTTTATCATTATTGCACATATCCATAAAGTTTTGAACAGTATAAAAACCAAATTGATTTGTTGCATAAGCCTTTGATATAAATGATAATAATGAATATGAATGTTCTCTTTGTGAATATATAATATCACTACTAAAATTAATAATATTCAATTTAGCCTTTTGACCAATCATATTATAGAATGAATCAATAAAATACCAATTTTTTGTATAAAAATTAGAATATGACCAATAATCTTCATTATTACCACTCAACCATTTATCCCATAAAACTTTTAAATATCTATATAATTCAATCTTAATATTTTTATCAGTCTCAACTGGTTTTACATTAGGAACTCCACCACTTTCTTTTTTATCATTCTCATATTGTTTCTTTAATTCATTTAAAAAAGAATCCAAATATATTGACATTTTTGAACTTAATACATTAAATGTTTTTGTATTATCAATTAAATTTAAATTAGTTGTCTTAATTAACATACAAGGTTTAACATATTGATTAACAAAATCATTTAATACTATTGATGTTTCTCTATTCCATAATTTTAATTTCTTTTCATTACCAACAAAACTTATATAATTTTCATAAAATGTATGACTTAACCTTTGTGATAAATAAGTTTCAATATTAAAAATACCTTTATCATTTAATGGTTTATAGTCACAAACAGTTTTAAAATTATAATTACAATTATGTAATATTTCACCAATTTCTGTAATAAAATCAGAAACTAATGTATTATTTACTGTTTTAATTTCAAATGCTTGCTGATATTTCTTAAAATCATTTTCAACCCATTCAATAAATTCTTTAATTAAAGAATTTTTAATTGGATGTTGTAATTTAAATAAATTACCCCATATGTTTTCACCATGAATAATTGTTTGTGTTTTAGTTCGTGGCACTAAATTATCATGGAAATATATAATTTCATTATCTTGTTCATATCTATACAAATAAGCACCAATTAATAATACAGCAAAATAAGGAACTAAATTAAAATGTTTTTTATTATTTAATAAATTATCAACAACTTTTTCAAAATGAAAACCACCCCAATCACTACGTTTAAAATCATACCAAGCAGAATCATATGCCTTTAATGTTTCCAAAAATAACAATGCTTTACCATAATTTGATGATTGATTATAATATTCTTCTTGTCCAAATAATGAATAATCTTCAGTTAAATTACCATTTTTAATACCATAAAATGAAATATATGTAAATGTATTTACATAACTAATTTCACTAGCAACTGATGTTTCTTTATTTCTTTTAATTGTTTCACTTGTTGAACCATCATGATTTTTTATTGTATTAAAATCAATAATACCTTTACCACTACTAAATGCATTTGAATTTCTTGCTTGTTCATTTGTTGGTAAAAATGGTGGTAATAAATATGTATTTTCTTCACATGCAAATGTTATATTTTTATCACTTGATGCTCTAAATGTTTTACAAAATCTTACATCATTTATAAAATAATCATCACAATAATCTTCAATATCATATTTAATACCCAAATCATCAACATATTTAAATGTTTCACCATTAACTTTCATTGATGATTCATATAACTGATATTTAGTATATTGTTTGTCAATTTTAAATAATATATTACTTTCACTATTAGATAATTCATATTTATCTCTTAAAAATTCATCACCATTAGGTAATTGACCATTACCTAATTGTTTCTGTATGTTATCCCATTCAATGTTTTTAATTGGTAATAATTGAGTATTACCTACTTTATATAAATTTAATTGATAGTTTGAACCAACTTTTTTAATAAAATTAACTGAAGCAACATCATTATGTAAATCCCATTTCCAATAGTTTTCATTAATTTTTAACTGTTTAATATCTTTATTGTTTATATTTAATAAAGCATTAATTATATCATTTGATTTAATTACACCATTTATTATTTTTTCTTTAAATGTTGAATTTGGATTTGGAAAATCATTAATAAAGTTAATAGCATCAGCAGCACCCATTTTAGAAACATCATTACATACATCATTAGTACCAAATATATTAAACATTCTAATACCTAATTTACCAATAAAATCAGATATTACATTAAAATCAATGTTTTTACCAAATGGTTTTTCATTAACAACAATATCTAATGGTGTTAATGGTATTCTCATGTTTAAATTAATTTCATTTGTATAACCATCAACTTCTTTTAACTCACTAACAACTTCATTCATTTTGTCAGCAATTTTATTTGTTGCTTCTAATAAGCCTTCAACTAAATTTACTTCAGGTTGATTATAACCATCTAACATATCACCTAACCAACCATTAACTGTTTTAGTAATACCACTTTCAGTTATTGCTGTATCAATTCTAGGAAATGGCGGTACTTTAGAATTATTAAATTTAACATCTGAAGTATTCATTCCTAAACTAGATGGTGTTCTTTCTCTAGAACCAACTTCACTACCACAAGCATAAATACAATGTATTAATGTATCTAAATGAGCCATTAATATACTAGTAATATTTTCTACAGTTGGTTGAAAACCTAAATGTTGATTTATAACCTTATCAGTTTCTTCAGCAAGTTTTTGTTGAACTTCTTCAACATTATTCTTATTTGTTTTATTTAAATCTTTTAATATTGTTACAAATGATGAATTATCATAAAATTGAGCATATTTATACCCCATTGTTTCAAATGTACCTAATATATTTTTATATTGGCTTTTTTGTAATGCTTCTTGTAAATTAGCATTACTCAATGGTATAAATGTAAATTTATTAAAACTAGGTGGTACTTGTATTGCATTTGGAAAATTATTATTATAATCTTTTATTGTACTTTCTAATCTACTATATTTTTCATTTAAATCAGTAAAACTAAATGATTTTTCATCAATTTTATCAACAGTATTTAATAATAAAAATGATTTAGTACCATTGTGTGGTATAGGATTTTTATCATCACCATTGAGTTTTAATTCTTTTAACTTATCTAATAATGCAATATAATAATCTTCAAAATCCCTTTCAATTGCATCAATATATTTACCCTCATCATCTAATTTCTTTGCTTTAATAGCAATTTCATTATCATTTGATATTCTACCAATATCTTCTTTAATATTCTTAATTTTACTAATAATATCTAAGAATGTTGGCATTTCTTTATGGTCAACAATGAATTTTGTTTTTTTCATTTTTTCCCAATATTTAGCACCAACATATTCACAATAAGGTGCTGCTACCAATGCATTCATTGTAATATCATTTAATAATGAATAAGAATACCCAACAAAACGTGCTGTTGCTCCAAAATTACCAGTTTGACATTCAAAATTTGCACGGAAATCAGCGCAACATAATTCATATGATGCAGGCTCACCATAAAAACCTTTTACCATTAATCTAAATTTTGGATATGGAAATGTAAAAAAACATTTAAAAAATGAACCAGCAATATCAGGGTCTGCTAACCCACTAGCACCACCATCACTAACACCACGATGTCTTAATTCTTCTTGTCCAAATAAAGACATACCCCTAATATCAGTAAATTGTATTGTAACCTCTGGAACCGCATAATTATTATATGATATATCAATTGAATTAATACCAAAACATTCATGTGTTCCATGTTGAACCATATCTTCATATGTTCCAAAATCAGTAGGTTCTGTTGATAACCAATTTAATGATGATTTAGTTTTACCACCACTAGTTGTATATGTAAAATCCTTCCCACTATTAAAACTAACAGTACCATTTGTTGATGACCAACTAAATAATATTGTTTTGGAATCAGTTTCACTACATGACCCATTACTTCTTTCAGTAATTTCAACTTCCAAATCAACAGTAATACAATAATCCTCTAAATTAGGTGAAAATTCAACATGTTTATTTAAAGGATTTTTATGTTCATCAATTATATCAATTCCACTATTAGTGTAATTAGGTTCTATATATAAAACGTTTGAATGTGTTGCCATAAATTTAATCTAAACCATATAATTCTTTATATTTCTTAACATCAGAATAGTATTGACTAACAGTACTATCCAACGGAAAAGGTATTCTCAATAAAGCATTGTTAGGTATTTTAAATTCTAAACTACCATATTGAGGATTTGCTTGCATTATCAACCAATCATAATTTGGGTCATTATAAAATTGATATGATAATGTATCAAGTCTTGTTTTACCTACCTCATAATATACATAATAATCTGTACTTTTATTTGGTATAGCAATAAATGGTACTAATTTAATAGTACCATTTTCTATAAAATATTTATATCTGCTATGTGACATATTAATATATTAAAATTATAACTTAATTATTGTGTAATAAGTTTTGTCATATTACCATTTTCATCATATTCAGTACCTTCTGAACGATTATCATAAACACTAGTATTTGCATAATAATTAAATGATAATGCATTTTGTAAACGATTAATCGGTCCACTAATATCACTTCCACCTAAGAAATTAAATGTTATTGTAACATCAGCCATCATAGGCATAATACCAATACCTTCATCATTTAAATCCCATGTTGTATCATCATATGTTATACTTAAATTATTAATAAGTATTTTAGTATTAAAGAAATCTCCAATTCTTAATACACAAATAGGTGGTCTACCAAATGCTAAATTATTAGCAGTTCTATTTGCTTGTCCTAAATCACTATTAGAATATGTATTACCTTGTCTAGTACATTGATGTAAGAATGTTAATCTAGAATTAAACCCTTCAGGTGTTATTGAATGAAACGCTGGATCAAAATATCTTAATTTTTCAACCAATTTATTATGTAATAATGGTTCATCTCTTTTTAAATCCTTAAAGAATTTATATTCATCTTTATAACATTGAGCACCAGATTGGTTTAAAAATATTGTATTACCATTTTTCATTGATTCAATAACTGAAGCATCAGCAATTGCTTTATTATATTCCATTTGATTTTGAGCACTTATTAATTGCATTTTAGAAATATTACCACCAAACTTATTAATTAAATCATATTCATTATCAATATTAAATCTTCTAGTTACATCAACTGCACCTTGATTTGCTCTATCTGATACATTATCATAATGATTAATATTATCAATTTTATATTCTTTTTCAATAGGAACATTTTCAACTGGTGGGTCAATATTTACCTTTTTTTCAATAATATCTTCTTTTTGTAATTTAATACAAACTTTAGCGCAACGCCATACTTTTGCTGAAAAATCTCTACTATCATGATGCCCTAATTCTTCACCAATTTTATTCATACTAAAATTAAACATATCTAATGAAAATTTAGAATTTTTATGGGCTAACCATTTAACAACACTTTTACCTCTATTTTTATTTAATTGTTCATTGCTTTTAGTATATCCATGTGAAGAAGCAAAACCATTAACTTCAACATCAACAACAGTAAAATCCTCAATTAATTTTCTAATTTGTTTAACTTTACTTTCATCATATAAACCATTTAATATATTTTCAGCCTTTTCACCTTCAATTGCACAAAATACTTCAGCAAAACTATATAAATCTCCATTATCATATGCTTCTTTCATTGATGTATGAGCCTTTAATAAATGAGGATAACCAGTACTATTTAACTTATAACTTGTTGTGTCAAAATAATTGTAATCCCAATTATTATTAACAGGATATAATACTTCATTTGCAACTCTATCATCAACTCTATATCCCCAATATCTATATTTACCATTTTTACCCATTTTCTTTTGAGCAACATAATTTTCACCAATTAATTTATTTTTATCACTACAATCACCTTTATATTCATTATTTGGTGTTATACCTTCATCTCTCATTTCATAACCTCGATATTGTTTATCTAATGTTGTACCAAATTCAACTGTTTTACCATTTTCACAAATTAAACTTGCGCCAATACCATTTGCAAGATATTCCATTGGTCTTATATTATCACTTGGTTCATTATCTTCACCACTATAATTATTAGGGTAAAACACAAAGAAATTAATTTCACCATATACTGTTGTTGGTATTTGTATCACTTCTGTTTTAACATTGTTTAATGGTGCTTTTTCTTCTTCCTTTTCCTCTTGTTTTGTTGTTTGAGGATTTTTTGCTTCTAATATTTCACAACCAGCAAAAAAACGCAATAATTGTTGTTCATAACTTTCAGTATCATCAACATCACCTACAGAATCTGTTTTATTTGTATATGAATTAACAATTGATGGATGGTCAATTAATAATTTAAAACTTAATGAACCACTTCTTTCAGTATTAACATATGTATATATACTCTCACCTCTATTGATGAATTGATTACCATTCCATTGTACCTTTGAATCTTCATTAAATCTTAAACCATATGGTGGAAACCACATAATACGACCACCTAACGGTCCTTTCTGGTCTTCATGGTTAACAAAATAATTCTTTTCACCCTTCCATGCTAAATTTTCAAGTGAAAACATACATTTTCTAATATCATTATTTGATTCACCACTATCATTCATTGTTGGTGCTATTTTAACTAACCCCATTGGTGTTTTAGCACCATATTTAGAAAGATTATTTAAACCTTCTAAACTTCTATATTTATTAACTTCAGTATTCTTTAAGTCACCACCATTTGTTCTATTAAATGGTCTAATTGTTTCATTAAATGTACCATATTGATGATGATATGTCCAAACTCTACAATATGGATTATCATAACCATTACCTATATTTATGCTACTATTTTTACCCCTATCAGCATGGTCTTTTCTTAATAAGTTTCTACCATGTGAAACGCCATATTTACTTATTGCTGTTTGTGTAATGTCTCTATTTGCTCTAACTTCATCAACTGAAGCAAATTCATCACCATGAAATCTTGATATTAATGTATCTAATTTACCTTTTTGAAATAAATCATTTGTATATTTAATAATATCTTTTTTCTTTGTTTTATCTTCAGTATAAATTACATGTTTACCATAAGCAATACCTTCATTCCAAGTATTAGCATTACTAACTTGACTAATTGGTAATGCATTTCCTTCCATTTCACCATATGTATACAATGTACGTGTTGACCAAAGATTATCATTACCAGCGTCAATTAATTTAGTTCTAACAACATTATTATTATATTTAATAAATTCAACATCATTAGATGTCATCATATCAATATAATTAGTTCCTCTAGTACCATTGGAAACATAATATTTTTTATTAGTTCTTCTTGTATGGTCAGTATTATCACCACTTTCATAATCAAAATTAACATCAACATCACTTAATAAATTATAACCATACATTGATTTTGCAATGAAATCTTGTGTCTTTTTACTACTTGCATGTAATAAACCTAATGAGTATGTTATTGAATAAAAATTACCATATCCTCTATATAATGAAGATAAATTTGTTGATTGTACTTCATCATTAAAATTAATATCTAAACTATTTCTATCAGTAACACCATATTGTGATAATATTTCATCAACCTTATTGATATTACCAATACCACCCCCACCAATTACATTACTATTATAGTTAAAATCAGTTGTTGACCAAGGTATAATATCACCTATTAATTCACTTTGTGTTGCAACTCTACCTTCAATTCCACCATAACCATACATTAAACTATTCTTACCATCACCTAAACCAAATGAAGAATAAGCACCTTGTGTGATACCATTTTGATTCTTCTCTTGTCTTTCTTCGCTTATAACTTTTGATGCATATAGTGTTCCATCAAGATAAAAACCATTTATTAAACCCATTTTAGTATCATCATAACCATTTGGATTAGTATTACCATCATAATGTCTAACAACACCAACATAGTCATAATTTGTGATTAAATCATTTGGATTATATTGTAACATTTTCAAATCATTATCAATAAAATGATTTTCATTTAATTCATCACTATATGCTAATGAAATATATTCAAAATAATTTGATGTTATATTTTTCTTTTCATCAAAATAATACCATGCTGGTTTTATTTTTAAATTCATATATGGGTCAGAAGTCATACCAATAGGTGTACCATACCCATCAAATAATGATAGGTTATTACCCATATTATGCATTAATGCATCAACTGAAAAACCATATTCCTTTGATAATAATCCAATAGGTTTTTCCATAATATATCTAAAATGTCTAAAACCTAAAATATTACTTGCATAGTTATCCAATTGATTATCAATTTCAGACATCATTGTATTAAAAACGTTCTTTCCCATGTTATAAAATATAATATAAAAATTTATTAATTAAATATAATTATAATGATTTTAACGTACCATAATTAAAATTGTTATCAGCAGTTTTAACCATATTTGCATATGCACCTTTAGGACTACTAATACCATTTGATTGATTTAATGATTGTAATAATATTGATTTTAATTCATTTATAAAATTACTGTCTTTTAATAATGTATTAATATCAATATTACCAACACTATTATCACCTATTAATTTTAATGAACCATTAACATTTAAATTAATATTATTATTTGTTGGTGTATTAGTATTATTTGCTAAATAATAATTATTATCCTTTTTAGGATTTACATATGTAGGTGTTCCAATTGTTGGTGTTGAAATAATATTATTTGAAGCATATGTTCCATTAGTTAATGATAAATTATTATTTATAGGATTTACATTATACATAAACCCATTTGTATTACCATATGTTTCATTACTTGATAAATATGTATCACCATTTATCACATTTTTATTATTAGTTTTACCATTACTAACTGGTAATGTTCTACCATCCCCATTTACCATTTGTGATAAATAACCATTTACACTATCTACACCATTACTAATATGAGCAACAGCCAAATACTCTTTTTCTCGTTCACCATTAATTATATTTGTTGTAGTATCGTTTGTTACTGATGCTAATGGTTGAGCATTTTCATTCTGTACTTCTTCTTCATCACTTGATGAACCACCTATCCATTGACCTAATTTATCACCTAAAAAATAACCACCAATACCACCAGCAATAGTACCTACTATACTACCTATAGGACCACCAACTGAACCTAACATTGCACCAAGTTTAGCACCAGCCCAACCTCCTGCCCATGTTCCAGCAGCACCACCAATACCACTACCAATAGCCCCACTAACTTCTTTATTTCTTTGTGTTTTAATTTTTTCTATTTCTTTATTTTTTTCTTTTTCTGTTAATAAAGAATTGTTTTCAATAGTATCTATATCAGAATTATACTTATTATAAGCAGTATAAGCATTTATTGCACCTAACCCAAGACTAACAGCACCACCTCCAAATTTACCAAATTTAGAAATATTATTTAGTATACCTTTTCCACCACCAAATGCAGAAGACCCTTTTTTAATATATTTACCAATAGTATTATCACGAAATATATCCCATCCAATCTTACTAAGACCTTTTAATAAAATAGCACTTACAACTAACCCACCTATATTATCATTATCAGAAATACTTTTAGTTATACCACTTAACCATGACATAGGCATATCCATCAAATTAGCAACACTTGTTCCACTTGCTTCACCGAAACCTTTCAAATGTTCTTTCATTGATGTTGATTGATACCCTTCACTTTGAAGGTAATCTTGCAACATACCATGAATACTATGAACATCACCATATATTGCTTTATCAACATCATGTTGTTGTCTAATTTGTCTTAATTGGTCTTTTGATATTTTACTAATATCTGCTTGTTGCTCATTTCCTTTTTCATCAAAATAAGTAATTTTAAATGACTTACTTTCAGGGTCATATTCAGCCTTATTTGCAAGAAATGCTTTTTCAGATTCATCAAAATTTTGGTCAGTTCTTAATTCTCTCTCAATTTCTCTAATCTTAGTTGGTTGAACTGCCATGTTATACATTTCATCATAAGAAATACCTAATTGTTTTGATGCTTCTTTAATGAAACGTTTATCCATTGCTGACATTTTAATTTGTCCAGTTTCACGATTAAATGTCGCTTTACCTTTTACAGAATTAATAACTTTATCTGTAAAACCTTCCATATCCAACATTGCCATATTCATGGCTTCTAATGGATTAGAAAATTGTTGTGCAAATGTACCACCTAACATTTGAAGATTAGCAGCAGTAGAAATAGCACCTTCTATTGTTTCAAATTTTTCAGCAGCATTAGCAACTGATTCCATGTTGAATTTCAATTTTTGTGACAATAATGTCATTTTTGAAATTCCATTTACACCCTCACTAAATGTATATTTTGATGCAAGTTTAACATTATCAGCAAATGCTTCACTAGCCTTTTGAGCATCTAAACCCATTGCTCTAGCCCTAGCATGATTAAGTGCAAGATAAGATGTTGCAGTTTTGGTTGATGCGCCAAAATTATCCATATTTTCAACAATCTTATTTGTTGCAACTTCACCCATCAATTTTGATGCTGAAGCAAGTACAGTTACTTGTTCTTTTGATAATTGAACAGCACGACCAGTTGCCTTTGTATACTTTTCTTGGAATTGAGTAAGTTCATCAATAGTCATACCAAGTTTAGCAGCCATTGAACCATAATTTTTCATTATGTTCTGTTGATAACCCCTAACTTGTTCATGTGACAAACCAATTGAACGACCTACTTTTTTAACTCGGTCTTCAATTTCCATCCATTTATTAGCACCACTTTTTGCAACATTAAATATTTTATCAACTATTTTTAAAAACACCCTTGCCTTTACTCGTCTATCTTGTTGTGATTTAACATCATCAGATGTAGTAGGAGGTGTAGGCGGTGAAGGTGGAGGAGGTGGAGGTGAAGGAGGTGTTGTTGGTGTGGATGTGGATGATGATCCACCAGTAGGAGGTACACCACCACTAGTATAACCATTTTGGATATAATGTATTATCCAATCTAATTTATTATTATTATTTGTTAATAGGTAAACTATCTGTACTAAATTATGCTTCATATTTATACTTGCCTTTCTTCAAATGTTTATTATAAATATAATATTTAATATTTTTTAACTATAATAATTTTGATTATCTAAAATATTTATTTATCTTTGTACCACAATTATTAAAAAAATAAAAAAATATGAAATATACTGAAAAATTTTTAAATGGTTATATCACACATGAAGAAGACTATTTTCCAATTGTAAGTAATAAATTTTTAAAAAAATTTATTTTAGTTATATTAATATTATGGATATTATGGTTTATTATATTATTTTTATCTTTTTAACATTATGATATATTTTTTAACTTTTTCATTATTGATATGTTTTTTTGCATCAATAATGCTTTTTACAATCATTGTAATTTTTTGTTACATTATAAAATTTATTCATCATATTATTAAGGAATTAAATTACAAAATTTATGGAAAAATACATTGTTAAATTAGTTATTAATGATAACACACATCCATATGATTTAAAAAATGAATTTTATGGTACTAAAGTTGATTTTACAAAAGATGTTTATTGTAGAAAAAATGGTGGTTTGACAAATGAAATAGAAATGGCAACAACATATAAAAAATTAGATGATGCCATAAAATTTGCAAGAACTGATTGTAGATGGTATCATAGAACAGAAAATGTGATGTTTCAAGTTGAAAAAGTAAAAGTCAATATAGAAACAATAGAAATTATTGATAGATATTAACATTTTTTAACTATAAAATGTTTGATAAATTAAAATTTTTAATTACCTTTGTATTACAATAATAAAAAATAATAATTTTATGAAAAAGTATTTTTACCAATATGATTGGAATAAAGAAGAATTAATTTATTTTGTTAAAAATGTATTAAAATCTTCAAAAATTGTGTACCATGCTTATAATATTATAGGTGTTAATGTATCAACATTTGAAGATTGTAACAAACTTGCTGTCAATTTTTTAAAAAAACATTGTTACAGTTTAATACCAGAAATTTGGAATTATTATGTGAATGATAATCAATTAACATATGTCACATTATTTTTTAATTTTAATTTAAGAAAAGAATCATCAAAATCCGTATCCATTTTAAATTACGGTACTTGGTCTAATGATTTTAAATGTTATAAATTTGTAGATAGATTCCATAATGATACATATCTATTTAAAAAATATAATTATAAATCATTTTTTACTAAAAGTTATAATATAACTTTTGATGATATTGAATCAATAAAACGTTTTCTTAAAAAAGCAACATTAACTAATAAAGCAAAAGAAAATCCAACATTAGAAGAATGCCGTAAAATTGAAGAGATTAGATTTAAATTAAGAGTTTTATTTTAAATAAAAAAGGTTAACTATTAATTTAGTTAACCTTTTTTTATATTATCTATTTTTAGAATTTAATTCTCTTTGTTGAGCAACATCAGTATAAGCATTAATCATGTCACCACTTACTTCCTTATTTCCACTCATTGCTCGTTTTTCATCTTCCATTTGTTTATTATGTTTTGCAATTAAATATTTTCTATTTCTTATTGGCATTTTATATAATGTATCATAAGGAACTCCAATATATTTAAAGCAACCATATAATTCATCTTGAAGATTCTTTTCATAATCAGGCGATATTGAGGAAAACAGAATCATCCCATTCAAGAAATGTCTTAAATGAGCCACCTCCCAGACTCAATGGTCGTTCAATTTCAATTTCAAAATTTACACCTGGTTCATTTTCCAAAATATATCTTCTTAACATTAATGAATCTTTTGCATTCATATTCTTAACATATTTTGATATATATTTTCTATCTGTTTCACCATTAACTGATACAATTGATAATTCCAATCTATTTGTAATCATTCTATTAAACGGCATATTATTCTTTTCAAGTTCTTTCTTTGCCCATTCATTAATTTTATTTAATGAATTAACATATTCTTGTTTATCCTTACCGCTTAAACCCTTATCAACTTTAATACCTTCAATAATAACAGAAACATTATCAATAATTGTTCTAGCCTTAACACTATCAGATTCCAATGATGATAATAATCTTAATTTCTTTTCATCATTTCTTGTTAAAAATTTAAACTTAATCTTATCCTTTGATTGTGGTAATTCATAATCAAAATAACCATTTTCATCACCAACCAATTTAAATTCTTTATATTTTAAAGACATTAAATCAATTGTTGTTTCAATTTGTTCACCACTTTCAGGGTCTCTTACAACAATTGGAAATTCAGCACCATAACTTGTTGCTCTTAAAAATAAAATAATTGCATCAACATCACCACTAACCAATTCATCAAGATTAATGTTATTATTCTTAACCTTATGTTTCAATAAGAAATCAATAATTAAACCATCCTTATATAAATTTGGTGATGTAATAAAGTTTTCATCATATGCTGTTAAATAACCAACAGGCAATCTTTCTGTTTTATGTCTATAACATTGCCCATTACTTGGTAATGAAATAATATCATAATTCATATCATCATCAATGCTATTAAAATCATTATTTGATATAATAACATCATTAACGTTATTAATAGTAGTATTTACACTAATATCATTAATATTTTCTTTAATTTTAAATGATTCATTAAATGAATTTCTATCTAATATTTCTTCAATACTTTCATTATCATTATATCTATTATTTAATATATCAGAGACACTATTTTCTTCATTTTTATTATTTGTTTTTAACGAAGAACCATCTATTTGTTTAATTTGAGCAACAATATCATTTTTAGCCAATTGTACACGTTTAACCATTTCTTCATCACCTCTTAATTTAACGTTTTCCAATGTCTTTTCATACATTTCATTTGTTGCTTGCAACATCTTAATTTCCTTTTCTTCTTGTTCAGTCAATTTCTTCTTTGCCATAATAATATATTATATCAATATAACTTATCTTTAATATTAAAATCAAAAACTTCCTTTAATAAAGGTTGCTCCACATCTTTTTCACTAATTATCATATCTTTTATTGGTACTTTCCAATCAATATTTAATTCATTATCCAATAAATAGATACCACCATCACTTTTTGGTTCATAAAAATTATCACATTTATATTGAAATATTGCCTTTTCACTTAATACACTAAAACCATGTGCAAAGCCTCTAGGTATGAATAATTGTCTATGATTATCTTCACTTAATTCAACAGCAACATATTTACCAAATGTTGGTGAATCAATTCTAATATCAACAGCAACATCTAAAACACTACCTAAAACACATCTAACTAATTTAGATTGACTATAAGGCATTTTTTGATAATGTAAACCTCTCACAACACCATATGATGACATGCTTTCATTATCTTGAACAAATTCAATATCACAAACCTTTTCTTTAAATTCATTTTTATTAAATGATTCAAAAAAATAACCCCTAGAATCTTTATATAATGTTGGTTCAATGATTACAACACCATCTATTTCTGTTTTTATTACATTCATTCTAAACATTTATTTAATTCAACCTTATCAACAATCAAAACAACACCAATTTCATTTGATACAATTTTACAATTTTTAAAATCAACACATGATTCAAAACCCAATTCATCTGAAAACTTAATTTTTAAATTTTTAGGAATCTGTTTATTAAACTTTAATTCATCACTAATTGGTAATTTAGATAATTTATTATAGAATAAAAACCAATCTTTTAATTCATACTCAAATTGTTCTTCCATTCTAGAATTATCAAATTCAAGCATACAAATATAAGGTTCATTTAATGTTGAATAACCAACCAAACCATCAATCGTTTCTTCATTACCATCACCATTATATAATATAGCATCACATGACGTATAAGAAACTTTTTCTTCATTTTGAGATACTTTCATCCCATTCATACTATATTTATATATCTCACCATTTTGAGCCTTATTCATGGCTTCAAATGACTCTTTTAACGCAATCTCATAACCATCGTTTCCATAATAATCAGAATCAACATCAAATGATTCATCATTGTAATTATAATATGGAATAAAACACTTAACTTTCATAATATATTAATGCCTTTTTCTTTTATCTTCATCCAATCTTATTTTTTCATCTTGTATCCTTAAACGTTCTTTTAATATTTCCATAACCTTTTTAGGATTCTTTCTAATATCACTCTCCCATATTCTTAATATTGGAATACTATGTATTAATGCCCATTTATCCTTATATTCATCAACCCTTCTAGCATGTTTTTGATGCCAACGAAGTTTATCATCTGTATATTTTTCAGGATTACCGTGCCAAAAATCACCATCAATCTCGATAATGAATCTACTTTTAGGTATAAAAAAGTCATAAAATCTGTTAATATCTTTTGCTTCAAATTGATATTCATATTCAACGCCTAATTTATCCAAAAATTCAGAAGCAAAATATTCTTCTAATTTTGAAGTACCATATTGAGGGTGTTTCTTTTTTTTACCTAAAACTTTTTTAACTTTTTTAGGTTTATTATTATTATTTTTTATTGGTTGTCTCATTATTATATAATATAATGTAAATATATTAAAAATCAATATTTACACCATATATAATATAATAAAAATACTATAATAATTAAGTTGTATGATTAAATTTGTTATTTACAAATTTATAAACATTACATCCACAATCATATATTCTATATATCTTTCTTTCTAACATTATTTCATGTTCAGTTTTATTTTTATCAAAACCTTGTTTTATTAAAATATCTTTTCTAAAACCAAATCTATTTTCTCGTTTACCATTTATTATGTAATAATAATTAGGTCTTGATACATGGTCTAATTCAAAACCTAATATATTATACATATTACCTTGTGACCATCTTCTATCACAATATGATATAATTTCACTAGGATTATGTTCTTTAATAAAATAATTAAATAACTTACTTGCGCCACCAATTACATTTGTATTTAATTTATTACAAAATCTAAGTAATTCATAAGTATCTTCACTTGATTTCGAACCTAAATTCTTTCTTAAACTACCAAATGTCATTAATGAAACCAATTCATTATTATAATATAATCCATATCTATATTTTGAACTACAATTGCCTTGTAAATGATTTTCTACTAAAAAATTTTTAGAATCATTACTTGAAACTTCCCTTATTTCACATTTTCTAGCATATATTCTATTATCACTTAAATGTAAAATACTCTTTAAAATTGATTTTATTATATGATTTTTATTTAACCATTCATCTTCAAATATATGAATAGCACGTTTATTCATATCATTAAATTCTTTTGTTATGTTTAACATATAATTATTTGATACATATAATTCACTGAATTTATTTAATTCATAACCAAATAATGAAATATTATTGTTATTATTAATTTTATTAAAAAATGAATATAAATCATCTAGATTAGTTTTAATATCTAATATATTATACATTAAATTAACAGAATTTATTGTATTATCTTGATTATATAAATCATTAAAAATATTTTTTTCTTTTGTGAAATAAATTAAATTTATATCATGGTTTTTACATAATTCATATTTTTTAATATCTCTTTCATATATTTCATTAAAATCATAATTATCTGACCATCCACCTTTTCCAAAATGTTGTTTACCTTGACATTCTAT
>JBGVIL010000168.1:0-2884 GCA_045123185.1 Bacilli bacterium
CGAGGAATTCTTTTTGTGATGCTATTATTTCTTTGATTGTGAAATCTTCATCTTTATATTCTTTAATTTTTTCTTTAATTTCAGCAAGTCTTTTTTGTTTTGTTTCTTCTTTAAGAGTTTTTTTATAACGTTTTGAAAATAATTCATAAATATTCATTAAATATCTACGTTTTTCGAAATCACTAAAGAAATTTAAACTAATTAATATTTTTAATTGACGACTGTTGCAAGATGTTTTTTCTGTAATATCTACTAAAACATCAACAAAATCTCTGTATTCTTTTTTAGAAAGTTCGTATAATTCTTCGGCTACTTCATTATTTAAAAATTTAACAGAACGAATTCCTTTATAAATGATTTTATTATCAATATCATAATTATATTTTGCTCTTGAATGTCCAAATTTAATATCACTCAAACTTATTCCAAAATATTTTAATTCTTCCGTAAGATCATGCGTAATTGTTTCATTACCCTCATTGATATTCAATGCTACTGTATAATATTGAACTGGATAATTAGCTTTTAAATATGCACCATATAAGCTATCATATGCAACAGATAAACTATGACTTGAATTAAATCCATATGCACTAGCATCTTCAATAATTTTCCATACACGTTCAGCATTTTCTTTTGATCCAGTTTTATTAGTAAATCCTTCAACAAATCTATTTTTAGCTTTCATAATTACTTCTTTTTTCTTTTTAGAAATAGCCTTGATAATACCATATGTTTCATCTTCAGGTATTCCTGCATAAACTAATGCTGTCATAATATTTTCTTGATATAAAATAAAGTTCATTGATGTTTGTAGCAATGCGTCAAACTCAGGAATATCATAACTAAATTCTTTTCTGTTCAATAAATATGATTTCATACTTTCAAAAGACGGTCTAATACCTGCAACAAAATGTGATAATTCCTCTACGTTCTGTGGCTTATATTGCATTACTTGCATTTTCCCTGATTGTGTCGACGTTTGATTTAATGTTGCTGTTATTCCATCTTCATATAATTTCCATACTTTACTATCATTTAATGTCATTTCTTTTAGTTTTTTAATATCATCAATCGGCCTTCTAATTTCTTTATATACTTCTGATATTAACAACCAAACAGATACAAGTAAATAATCATTTTTTAAATATTTCCATTTATCTGCTGTATTTTTATCTATCATAGCACAATATACATCTCCGACTTTCATTACTCCAACTTTCTCTCTAATATCACCGCTTAATATTAAATGTCCGCATGGATTTGGTGAAACTGACTCAATTACATCACCTATATTATCAACTTTTTTAAATAGTTCTTTATATTTATTTTGTTTTCTTGCATTTTCTACATCTTTTGTTATTTCATTTGTTTCAGACGGCGATAAATTCATTTCACGTCCTACATTTTTGATTCTAGCTTTTTCCTTTTGTTCACCATATGAAATCATAACATAGCAACTATGTTCTCCTAATATTTCCCTTGACGCCTCAACAAATGGTGTTTGGTCTACCATATTAAAATCTACGTCGGGGAGTGATCGTGTTTCCAATATACGTGATTTACTCATAAAACGTGTTGGATATAATTCTATTTCTTCTCGTAGTCTATCGATTGAAGTAAATCCTAATAATTTATTTATTAAAAAACTTACGGCTGATCCACGACCAGTTTGAGTTAATATTCCACCTAATTCTTTAGCACGTTTAATAATATAATAATTATCCAAAAAATAATCTTCCATTGATGTTTCTTCAATGATTTTCATTTCAAATCTTAAAGCATCAAAATATTTTTGCTTTTCATCTTGAGATAGATTTTGATATTGTTTTTTAAATTCTTTATTAACAATATTTTTTAATTTTTTAATTTTTTCTTCATGAGTATTATTAGGATACAACGTTGGCATTTTAATATCATCATTAAAAACAAAATCGTCAGTTTTTTCTTCGATAATTAAAGTATTATTTAACGCTCTTCTTATTTGTTCATCATTTAATACTCCTTGTTCTTTATATCTTTTCACTATTTCATCATATGACGGATAATCTAATTGAAATTCTGTCTCATCTCCGTAGTTCATACCTTTTCCTTTTAAGAATATATCTCTATTTATTCTATCTTGTTCTGTGATATAATGTGTATCATTACCATGTATTATTTTAATGTTATATTTTTCTGACAGTTCTAATACTTTTTTATTTATTTTTATTTGCGTTGGATGATTATGTGATTGTGTTTCGAGAAAGAAATTATCTCTAAAATGTTCATGAATTTTAATAATCATTTCTTCATTGTTGATAATTCCTGCAACACAAGCACTTGTAATAATAAAATTTTCAGGCGTTAATTTTAACAATAGTTCCTCATCAATTCTAGCTTTATAATAATATCCAGTAACGTTAGCTTCTGATAGTACTAAATTTAATTCTTTTCTTCCTTTTTCATTAAGAGCCATTATAACAATATGATAATTAGATTTATCTTTTTCATGTCTATTTTTAACAAAATATGCTTCAGCACCAATTAATAATTTCATATTATTTTGCTTACATTTTTCATATGCTTCTAATATGAATGTCATGCCACCGTGCCACGAATGCTCAACTGTTGATATACAATCATGTCCTAACTCTTTTGCTCTTCTTATGTAATCATCTATCGTAAGTGTTGAGTCCGGACTACTTATATTAGATGCCATTGAATGTTTATGATAATTTACATATTTATTCATACAATCCCTCCTCTATTAAATTATATTAAAAAAGGATAGAAATTATTCTATCCTTTAATTATCTCCATCAAACATAATAACGCCACTGCCATAAACCATATCGAAAATTCATAATATTTGTTTTTAAAACTATCATAAGCAAAAAACGAA
>JBGVIL010000169.1:0-2458 GCA_045123185.1 Bacilli bacterium
GATGTTATACACATTACACAAATTAACAATAATACAAAGCATTTTTTCTTCATAACTAAATTTCCTTTCTTTTTTAGACTTGCGTTCTTTCAATATATCTAAGTATTCATAAGCATATCCTTAATACCATTGAACTAGAACACAATACAACTGCCACCATTCCAAAATAATTCTTCTTTATGTTCTGTTTACTTCGCATTATTATTTTTACGCTATTCTCTTTTGTATGACTCAGATTGGTACAAAACTAATATACATGTCCTTTCATTCATCCTATTATTCCCAATGAATCAATTTCCTTGTACAGTGCTTTCCTAACTAACTTTTTTTATCGTTCACCTCATTTCCTTTTTATTAAAAGATAATTTCTTTGAAATATTTTTCACGCCAAATTATCTCTGTGTCTGCATTATAACACAAATTTTTTGTTATACTCACAATTGTAGAAATTAGTCTTGCTTTTGTAGAAATTAGTCTTTTTTTATTTTATCACCTTTTTATAAAGCAAATTTATGTCACAATATATCAATTCTAAGTAAGCGCCTTATAATCAGGCGTAGGTTTCAAATTTAACCAATCCAATTCAGGACTGGTTAATTGAACGCTTACTTCTTGTTGCTACATTCTAAAACTGCCGCAGCTCCCCATGGGGCAAGCTGTTCTAGTTCTTCATCACTCATGTTGTCAGATGGTCTCTTTTTTAGCAAGAAATTCAGATAGCTATGGATATTAAGTCCATTTTCCTTTGCCATCTCTACCATACTATAAACTATGGCACTTGCTTCAGCTCCAGATGGCGTATCAGCAAACAACCATGCTTTTCTACCAATCACAAAAGATTTCATGTTTCTTTCGGATGCATTGTTTGAAACACTACAACGTCCATCTTCAAGATAAGTAAACATGATATCCTTTCGATTCTTGGCATATGTAAGGGCTTTATCAAGTTTGCTATTACGAGTTGCTGTTTGATTTTCAAGCCAACTCAAAAAAGCCTCCAAAACTGGTTTTTCAAACTGGAGACGAGATGCCTTTCTTTGTTCATATGAATAGCCTTTTTCCTTGAAGATTTCTTCGTAATGGAACAACTTTGTAAAGTATTCCACTCCTTGAACCGCAGGAAGACTATAATCATAGGTATGTCCTTTTGGAATCGCATCGTTGAAGTATCTTCTCATATGAGCGAAACAACAACATCTCTTGATTCCTTCTACTTTGTTATAGCCAGTGTAACCATCTACCATAAGATAACCACAAAAGTTTTCAAGAAACTCTTTTGCGACATCTCCTGAACGGGTTTGGCTATACTTGTAGAGAATGATTGGAGCTAGTCCATCTTCACCACTTCGAAAAGCCCACATAAAGGAATCTATTGTTGCTTTTCGGTCTTCTTCATGCAAAACCTGTATTCTAGTTTCATCTGCCATTAAGAATTCTCTCTTTAAAAGAGCCTTATGGCAGTAATCATAGATAGGTTTTAGATAATGAAGAGCACAGTAAATGACCCAGTTTGACATAGTGGAACGGCTTAAGTCTATTCCAAACTCATTAAATTCCTTTTCCAAACGGAATAATGGCATACCATTGCCATACTTTTGGTACATGATCCATGAAACTACTGATGGTGATGCAAGACTATGCTTCATTAATGCAGGGAATAATGGAGCTTTCTTAATAAAAGATTCTCCATCTTCCTTACATTGAGGACAACCATAATGAACACTGACATACTCGATGATTCGTACTTTTGCTGGAATGAATTCCAACTCATGACGAACTACTTCTCGACCAATCTCAACTAATTGTGTATTACACCAAGGGCAGAACTGTTCTTCTTGTGGTAATTCCACTATGACTTGTTCTACATCAAGTCCTTTGATTTTGTCTTCTAACTTGGTTTTACTCTTACGTGTTTTTGTTTTTTTAACGATTGTGTCTTTAGTTGGTTCTTCGGCTTCTGGATTTGACTCCTTTTCAGCTTCATTGAACACCATTTCATCTTCAGTCTTTTTATTACGTTTTTCACTAGAAGTACCAAACAGTAACTTTTTAAAAGATTCCAACTGCTCATTTAAATTTCCTATCTGGGTATTTAAATGGGAAATCTGAATCGTTAATTGTTCATTCTGTTTTGTACTAAAGTCAAGAGCAACACGTAATGACTCTATAAGAAGTTTTTGTTCTTTAACAAGACTTTTTAACTCTAGATTTTCATCTTTAACTTCACGAAATTTAATTTCTTGTGGTGTCATATGTGTTACTCCTTTCCAGTATATTTTTGTTATACCAACTATGTTTAGTATAACAAAAATATACTGGAAATAAAAGAGAAAAATGTTTAAGATTTTATGAATATTTATCGAATTGCTTTTGGTTGGTCTATTTCAAGTCCTTCCATGAGCCATGTAAACTGTTTCCATGTAAGGTTTCGAACTTCATCTTTGTTTCGTGGCCATTT
>JBGVIL010000170.1:0-4224 GCA_045123185.1 Bacilli bacterium
TGACAATATAAGTCACATTCATCTTTAATGTACTGAACTTGTTTTACAATTTCGTCTACTGATGTTTTATCTTTGTCAAATAGTACTAACACTTGACTTTCTGTAAAATCAAAATCATCAATGTCTGTTTCTACTACACCATCTAAACCTTCTACAATGTCTAATAAGAAATAGGCATCTTCATCTTCATCTGTTTCTGCAACCATTAGAACTAGTCGCTTGACTAGTTCTTTATCCTCAATCCAATCAATCTCAACTTCATTGCATACGTTTACGACTTTCATATCACCACTCCGTTTTTTATTACTCTTCAATTACACCTTTTGAAAAATATCCCATTTCAATTAACTGTTGTAAATCACAATGAATGTCATTTAATGCAATTTCATCATATAATTCTTCTAAATTGTCTACATTATCAAGGTAATGGAATAATGTTTTATCAATATCATCTTCACTAGTCATTGTTACATCAAATAAAATTTCTAATTCATAATCGTCTTCAACATTAACTCCGTACACGCCACGTTTAATACTTAATACATCAAGTGCTACCATTAATTCATTTTCATCAGTTACTGGAAATACCATTGTTTTTAAGTTATTGTTTTTTACCATAATCATATCATCCTTTTTGTTTTTAATTTTTATATTTGATTGCGTTGATACATCTCAGTGTATCACTTAACACATTTACTTTTTAACTTAATTAAGTAACAAACTTATACAATTACATTGTTTTTTAAAATACTTGTTTCTGTTTACTTCCCTGTATTAGTTATAAGAAAATTTACTGACTAAACATTATAATACGAACGTTTGTTAGTAATTTTATAAGTTACATTTAAAAATTGTTAAAAATTGGCATCTATTTAGTATGTAATTAATACCAATTATTTCTTGTAAAGTGCTTTCAATTTCAATAATATTAAGTTTTCTGCCACTTCTTTTAAATTGAACCATCATTATTTTTGTTAGTGGCTTACTTTCTTTTTCATAATATTTATCTAAGTACCAGTATTGTCCATGTCTGTGCGACTTTTGAATTGCTACCGTATTTAATCCCATTTTACTTAGCATCACCACAATATTGTCTGCTAGTAGTTTTGGTTTCTTATCATTGACTTCATTCCATTTATCTAATATAACTTGCATATTGTCATTCATTAGAAATCTACTATGAACTCCAAATCTACCTAAGCATGAATTCATTAGACATTTAACCAAAGTCACTAGCATTCTTCTTTTTTCTTTTTTACTTCTTACCCTGTCCATTTTACTTAAAACATAATCAATACGTTTAATGTCATAATCAATATTACATCCATCATCAAAACTAAATGTATCGAATTTAACCATATAGAAAAATTCTTCATTTAATAACACATTATCAAGAATATTAACATAATGTCTAGTTTTAAAATCTTTGGTCGTTGTATTGAGTGTGTAAACTATATCAATTTTAAAATTATCTACTCCGTATTTTTCAATCTGTTTAACAACCAAATAGTTGACATTGTTATTTGTTATGCGTTTAGCACCTATCAAATCATCACTTGCGTTATAACGTTCATTCCATGTGTGTAGCGTTTTGCCAACGTATATCACACGACCACTAACTAAGTTAGTAATCGTGTAAACTACGTTTTCCGTTTCTTTTAATGCATTTAGTTCATCCTCGGTATACATTATTCAATCGCTCCCTTTTTTCTACTTCTAGCAGTTTTTGCCTTTCCACTACCACAAGTTGCACAAGTTGTTGGCGTTCTGCCTTTACTTTTACCATCATATAGTACACCAAAACGTTTGCCACATTCTTTGCATTTAACAATTTTGCATTTATTGAATGGTTTAACTGACTCATGACCTATCTCACATAAATACTCTAGAAAGTTGTAAATGTAGCCATTTTCATAATCTTCATAAGTAATAGTAATTACTGGCGTTTCGTCTTTCTCTAATGCTAAAAACGTTGGTCTGTAAACTTCTGACGTTTGATGTGATGCGTTCATTCTAGCCATGCAAATACGTCTAGCTTTATCTTCGGTAACGTACTTCTCAATTTTACCGTATCCTCTTAATCCCATGTTATCATCATTAGTTGTAAACAATCCTAACTCCAACATTTTTTCCATTACTTCACGGTAAATAGTAATGACGCTCTTTCTATCAGTACCGTTAGCCACCTTCCAATCAACGCCTAATTCATGCTTGAAATATCTTGAATGTGTTCTTTCTTTAATGCCTGACTCTTCACCAAAACCGTACCAATACCATGAGTGTGTGCGTATCCATGAACTTTCTTTAATACATGGCGTGTACCAATAGTTCCCTTCATTAATCTTTAGACTCTCAATGCCTCTATCGGCTCTGACTACCATTTCAACGTCATCAAACATTAATCTGTTAGCTTGAAAGTGTTTAGCTCTCATAATCATGTGTAATGCAACTATGATGTATCTGTAATCATCAAACACGTTTAATATTGTATCTACTTCATCTTTGTAAATATGAATGGTATTAATTTGAAATGGTTTCATTGCTCTGAAATACTCATAGTCACTTAAACAAGTACTTCTAATGTTGTACGGGATGTTGCTAAATAATGTGCCTCTTTGACCTAATCGACCATAACAACAACTTGTAGCATAAGTGTCATCAACTTTACTTGAACCAAAATGACTTCGTATATCACGTTCACTAAGTCCACATTGTTTAGCTTTCTCTTTTACCGTTTCGAAAACCCAATCGCTTAAATACATTGTGTCACTTTCATAGCTACAACCATAATTTCTTAAACCTAATTTCCAAAAACCATATTTAAATAAGAACGTATAGACCATTTTATTTAAGTCATATCTAATACCGTACTTATCAAGTGTTTCTTTTGGACGTGCTAAGTAATCCTCAACAAATCTCATTTCGTCAATTTGTGTTTGTTTACCGTACACTGGTGAAATATAGAATTTATCAGTGTTAGGTAATCTATCTGTTATAGTAGCCACTAACAACCAACTCCTTTTTATAATCTCTACATATTTATTATACAAATTTACCTTTTAAAAAGTAAACCTTCAAAGTTAAACTTTTTATTAATTTAACTTTTAAACTAACACAAGAGTTGCAACTTAACAACTACTATTAATGTGTTAATAAAAGTTTTTTATTGACTTGATAGTGACTTAACGTGAACCGTAGTACCCATTGACATTGACTTAGCATTTCGACTTTTTACAACACGTTGTTAGCGTGTGGCGAACCTAAGTTTGAATGGAATACCAAAGAACCGTTGTTTACTATAAGTACTAATTGTGAGCGAACCCTTTAAAAACACCTCCTAATACTATTATAGTAGAAATGTAAGTGAAAATCAACATTGAAAGTTAAACTTTTTATTTTTTATCACTTAAAACTTTAATACCGTTATCTTTAAGTAGTCTAATCGCTCTTTCCCAATCACTTTCAGTAACGGTGATGGACTTCCAAACGTAGTCACTTTCTTTCTTAAAGAATGGAATATCAAGTGGTTCAACATAAACTTGTTGAATGATGTAACGGAACTTATCTCTTTCCCATCTGAAATATGTTGCCCATTCCTCAAGTTGGTAGTTTTTACTACTTCCACTTAATATATCTGCATCTAAGAAACGACATAAATCACGGTAGCTTTTAAACACTTGTCCCACGTACATATATCGTACTTTCTCCATATTACCTCTGTTATATTTCATTGTGTTTGCCATAGTAAATCACTCCTAAATATAGTCTTATAAGCTAATTTTAGCGTCTGTAAGACATTTTAAGTACTGTCTAGTATAATTTATCCACTAGTGACTAAAACGTCTTAGACACTGTTTATTTACGTTTTCACAAATTTGTGAAATCAAACTCAATACAAATTGGTATTGAGTTTTGCGTAACTATTTTTTAAGTTAGACACTATTACTAATTGTAATAGTAATAGCGACTATACTAAAATTTTAGTATTCAAGTTTGACGTACTTTTTTTTAGTACGTTAAGTTTATCGAATGTCTTTGCTTTCTTGTTTTAAGAAATCGAAACATAAATCTTTGAAACGGTGAAATGTGTTAATCTCTGTCAAATCAATAGCATTAACAATTTTGCTACCACGTTCATCAACGTATGAGTCCAACACATCTACATAACCATCATTGTTTTCTTTGAACCATTTAACAAAACGTCTTTTACCGTTTACGTTTCCA
>JBGVIL010000171.1:0-3509 GCA_045123185.1 Bacilli bacterium
ATCTTGTTTTAATGATTTCAGTTGACATAATAAATCATCCTTCCCGTAAGCGTTTTCATTTATATCTATAATATAGTATCAAATGTTTTTATTTTCAACCTTAGGTATAAGTTTTTGTACATCTTCATCATCTGTAATAATGTCTCTGTTTAGTAACATCACTCCTTGTTTAAATTTTTAATAATCCAAATAGTAATTTTTTTTCTTCCAACTCTTTTACTTTCAATAATAAAATCAAATCCATTTTCCATTAACCAAGCATTGATTGGTTTTACTGTTTTTCTCAATTCTCCGTTTTTGCCACGAACATTCAATTTTTCAACTAATTTATTGCGTTGTTCTTTATCAAGTTTAACATCAACTAAACTTGGTAAATATTCCTTAATTTCATTTACGTGTTTCATATGTTCAATCTGCTTCTTTTGTCGTTTAGTCTCATTTGCCTTATATGCCCATTGTGACATTTTATTTTTATCTTTTATGTGAGGATTATATGTTCCATCATGTAATTCCAAATGACATGGTTCACAACAAGTCACGTATTCAATTCTCATTTGTTTTGCTATCATTACATCTCTAATCAACCGTAATTCTTCTTCAGTGTAATCATCAGTATTTTCATAGTATTCTAAATTTAATTGCTCTAATGTTTCATTCAATAAATCTTGAAAGTGTGTCATGTGATGAACGTGTAAATGTTCCGTTTCAGAACCACAAACCTCACACTCTGACTTTTCGAAATGTGGCTTTACGTATGATGTAAAGTCCTGTCTTAATAATTGTTTTAATGTCATCGTAAAATCACTCCTTTTTTGTTGTTTTGTTAGGGTACTTTTTTTCTTAACTCCTTATAAACTAATAGAGTTAAGAATTTTAGTACCCATAAATTGAGGATATTATCTGTTATCAACAACAGTATAGTAAGTCATCCATGAACGTTTACCATCTTCTTTAGTAATACGTTTTTTTTCCTGAATAATTTCAAAAGGTAAATCTAACAACATTAATTGGTCATTGATAGAATTTATACTGCTACAAAAATAACGTTTTACTTTTCCTTTTTGATATTCTCTCATAGAATACAATTGCAATACATTAGCAATTTTTCTTAACCCATCTTTTCCAGTAAAAGTTTTTTCATCTTGTTCACATTCTTCTGCAAGTTGTTCAAGTCTTAATACTAAATTTTTATGATTATCAATACCAGTTTCGCATTCATATGTATCATTAGTTAAATGCCACAAACAATCAATGTCATGTCTAATACGACCTCTAGCTTGAACAATAACGTGTTCTTCTCTAGAATTAACGACTACATGAATGGTTCTTTGTTCACTATCTTTATCGTTTTCAATATTAATTCCACTTTCGTATGCAGCATTCATTAAAATGACTTGAGTTGGATATTCTCCAGTAGTTATTACTTGCTCTCTTATTTTTAATTGGAATTCACTCATTGGTTTACATTTTTCAAGTTGTTCTTTTAATTCTACTAATTCATAGTCATTTTCACAATCTTCAATATCTCTTAAAATACGTTGATATTGTCTATTTTGATTAATACTCCACAAGCAACAAGTAGTCCATCCTCTTTTTTGACATTGCTCTTCAAGTTGTTGTAATTCATAAATTGTATGTCCATAAATAAATAATTTATCATCATCTTCTAAATTAATTTCATCAATAGCACGACTTGCATCAATAACTGGAATATCATATCTATTAACATAGCATTTGATTTTATGTAATTCTCCAACCGGTACAACATCTTTCACCAAAGTAATTTCACCTTGTCCAATTTCATATTGGATATAATGAAGTAATTTTTCAGGAGTTGCACTAAGACAAATTAAAGTTGTTTTTTCACGAACAATCTCACTTAACGATTCCATAACTTTTCTATAATAAGGTTCTTCTTCTGTGTCAAATTTTCCTTCATATACGAATAATTGATGAATTTCGTCTAAGAAGATATAATCATATTTATTACATAACGATTCAACACTGTTTTTACTTAATTCTCTACCTAATTTAGCATATGTCCATACTTCTAGGTTTTTTAAATTCATTTTATTTTTCCCAGTATGTTTTAAGTATGAATCAATTACACTTTCTTTGAGTGCTGTTGTATCTGTAACATATAGGCAATGATAGTTGTCACAAGTTCCAAATCGTTTACCATATTCTCCATCATAATCAGAAGTAATGACATTTAAACAGTGGAATGTTTTCCCGCTACCACATGGTGTTCTTACAATATTATATTTACCTCTGTCGTAAGTAATCTCATTTGCTTTAAAATATTCATCATAATACATTGGTTTCATTTAAAATTATCTCCTTTCAGGAATTTTTGTACATCTTCCATTTTCTATATTATTGTTCTTTTTTAAATAGTGAAATTTAAAACCGTATTTTTTTTCTCGTCAATATTGTTATAGTATTTTTGAGTTCTTCTTAAAAACTCGTTACTCGTTAATTTTAGACATATCGTTATATGCTTTACGTACTTTACAGTAGTCATTATAAAAAAGTAGTTGTTTCATATCATCTAAATTAAAAATTCCTAATCTAATTAATTCACAAATATTTTCAATCCATTCTTCATCAGAACACCATCTATCACATTGTTGACCCATAAATTTACTTGTACATAATTCTTGAATTGAACATTTTCTTACTGGTTTGTTATGTTTATTGAATTTTTTCATTTTAACATTCATCCCTTCTCTGAACAATACATAATTGTATTGTTCGTTTCCGTTATATTATATTAATAGTATTTTTTTGAAGCGTTTTCAACCTTGAAATTCTTCTTTTTCTAGTAACGTTTTTGAGTAATAAAAAAAGACACTTGATGTGTCTTAATAGATTTTAGTAATGATAATTGCACGTTTCTTTTTACCGTTTTCTACTTTGTTTTCCCATTCAATATATTTTTTTAATTTCATTTCTAACACTAGTCTATTAGCACCACCGTTAGAAAAGTTAAGTTCTGTGAACTCTACTAAATCTTTAAAACTTTTAAATTCCATTCCAACTTTTAATTTGCTGATATTTGGTTGTTGTCCTTTCATTATTATCGACTCCTTTACTAGTAACGTTTTTTGTTAAAAAAAATAAAAGGCAACCTTGATATGATAGATTGCTTCTGTCTATTCCTATATGTGGTCATAGAGTGTCCCCACAATAGATTTCTCTGTGTATATCATTGTGTGGTCATTGACTGTGGGCATTATAGATTTCTGTCTATTCCTATATGGTCTACATTAAAGGTAGGAATTATAAAATTTTCTATTCCTATATGGTCTACATTAAAGGTACACACTATAAATTTTGCTATTTCCTATACCCTAGAGGGGATATCAAAATGTTGTGTAAAAAGTGTAAAATTAAGTTTATGTAATAGCGTTAATACTTGACCTTATTGGGTTTAAAGGGATTCTCTATTTGTGTAAAAAAGGTATAAAATAAAAAATCAAATTAAAAATATCTATCATCGACTAAGC
>JBGVIL010000172.1:0-2188 GCA_045123185.1 Bacilli bacterium
ATGACTTGTTTTTCAAAATTCAAATTCAATAATTTTTCTAGAATTTTAAGTACCAAATGTTTTTAATATGATGTATATGAATAATAGTATCCTTATCATTGTAGCTACATAATCGACACGTGTAATTATCTCTTCCAAGCACTCTATTTTTCCATCTAATTTGGTTGCAATCTTTTCTTTCAGAGATTGTAAATTGATTTTATTTTCGTTTTCCATATTCAATCTCTCCTTTGAAACTAGACACTTGATATAAAGTCATCAAGTGCTTAGTTATATTAAATTCAAATTCAATAATTTTTCTAGAATTTTATATAGGTATAAGATATTACTTTTGCAAATGAAAAAGTAATAAAAGTAATTTTTTTGTATAAAGAACATTGAAATTTCAACGTTCCTGTATGAGTTCTCTTTATAGAACAGTATTTAAAAGCAATTAAAATTCTCCATTTAAATACTTATACAATAAGGTTCTTAATCTTAAAGATGGAATGTAAATATCAATTGGTTTTTCATCTCTAATTGCAGACCTAAAAATCCATTGTAATAATGTAGATAAAGCTAGACCATCATTATCAATTGAAACACCATAAGTGGAGAAAAATCTTTGTTCAAATGGATTCATATATAAATTACACATATAAGCTAATGCATTTCTATTTCTATAGTCATTAGTTGCTCTTAAATTATATGGAGTCCAACTTTTTGTATAGCCTTTCCCTTTCAATTTTGATTTGTCTTTTTTATAGCAAGACCAAATGGTATTCTCGCTTTTTACGTCCAAGATGTTATTAAAATAATTTCCCATATTCCTTTTTAATTGAGATATTTGAGCATCAGTAGCTTTTGAATACCATGAATAAGATAATTCAGTATTATATTTATTTGCTTTAGTATAATAATTATGATTCATTTTACCTTCATATATATTTATCAATTGCTTTAACTTCATTATCTTTTCATAATCCTCTTTATACTCTATTAATTCATATTTGGATTCGGTTTTTTTTATGGATTTACATTCATATTTTACATTGAATAAGTCATAATAATACTTTTGTATTTGATATTTAAATTGATATGTGAGTATATATATATGCTCAAATAAATCAAATATCCTATAAGGAAAACACCAATAATAAAATTCATTATTTCCATAAGTATATAAAGAATCATTTAAAGCTAAACTTCTTATATCATCATATCTTCCATCATAATCACCTTCTACTATCCATATAACTTTACCATTCTCATCAACTTTAATATAATTTTCTACTAGTATCTTTACATCGTCTTTTCCAATCTTAATTTCGTCTATAACTTTAAATACCTCATCAAGTATTAATATATAATCATAAGATTTAAATAGCATTTCTATTTCATCATCTATCATTCCAAATAAGGAATGTGTTGTAACTATGTTTTCTCCATTTTGTATTAGCTTTTTAAGATGTCTTAACTTGCTACCTTGTCCTTTCTTTTCATCAGGTTCTAAGAATTTTCTATTAGTAACTTCTTTCTTGATTCTTTTTACTTCATCAATAAATGGTGTTACGTATATGAATTTCTTTTTTGAATTTTCTCCAAATTTTTCATTCATCATCTGAATAGCATATGAAGTTTTTCCAGCACCCATAATACTATCTACTACTGTTATATCCATTTATTAACACCTCCTTTATATAGGAACTATTTGTTCCTTATTATGTTATACTATTTTTATTTGAGCTTAACCACTTAACTTTATACTTTATATTTTTAAATCTGAATTCGCTTTTTATCTGAGTTTTCATTTATATGATATGTATCTAAAACGCATTTAAATCGATTCTAAGGTATGTCCAGTACCTTCAAGGTATAATTTATCATTGAACTATAAATGATTATGTATATAAAAAAAAGAGGATATTAAATCCTCTTTTATTTTATATTTTTCTCTAGATATGTCATTAGTATTTCAAGATTATCAAAATATTTTTCTCTTGTTTTTCTTGCATAAACGTTATCTATTTTAAATCTATAAATTTCATCTAGTGTTATTATTTTTAATTCTAGATATTGGATTTGTTCCTTATATTCCATTGTATATACTAATATGTTATACCATTGATGAACGTATTTTGTATTAGTTTTGCATGTTATATCAACTTTTAATATATCATCTATAGCTATTACTTTATCTATTCTCTTA
>JBGVIL010000173.1:0-5527 GCA_045123185.1 Bacilli bacterium
GTTACTCAAGAAACAAAAACTCATTTATGGTTGCCTTGGCAGATTGCCAATAGCGCTGATTATAAAAGAAGATTAAGTCGAATGGATTTAGCTGAAGCAAAAAATATTATTACAATGGTTACTAATCATGGTATTTTAAGACGTGCAAAACCAGAAGAAATTGATCCAGAAAATAAATATTATTGTAATCCTTATAAACTAACTTATAATGAGACGTTAGGAAAATGGGTGAAAGAGAAAATTAAATTAGATACAGATAAAAAATATGTAATAGTTTATATTGATAAAACAAGATTCTCACAAGACGGTTCATGGATTTTATATGAATTTAACGGTACATGGTCGATATATAAAGAAATTGGGATGTGTATTCCTGTCGCAGATGCTCAGAGAAGTTAGAATATTCTAGCTTCTTTTTTTTATATATTAATAAGAGGTGAAAAATAAAGAGAGTGATTATATGGAATCATATAAAATTAAAGAAAAACTTATTCAAAATGAAGATTTGCTTATTGACGTATTAGAAAAGTATGGATTCGCCAGTATTAAAAAATTTAAATCTGACGAATTAAGATGTGGTTATAGTGAAGACTCAAATCCAACAAGTGTAGTAATTAATCTTGAAAACTTATTTTGTACTATTTGGAGCAAAAATGTTAAAGGAGATATCTATACAATACTTCAATTTAATAGCGGACAATCGTTTTCACAAGTACACAATTATCTTTCTAGTTTATTTGACGGTGAAGAAGTAGAAGAAGTATCTTGCAAGAAACAACTATTCGGAGGATGGTTTCATAAGTTTATTGGATCAGAACAAAAAGAACAAGTATATAATGAAATAATTTTAAATGAATATAAACCAATACCAAATATACGTTTTATTGAAGATAATATTTCATCAAGGACTCAAAGAAGATTTAATATCATGTATGATTATAAGAGTCAATATATTATGATACCATGGTTCAATTGTGAGGGAAAACTTGTTGGAGTTCGTGGTAGAAACAATGATGATGAATCTGTTTCTCCAAGATACATGACTTTTCATTCATTTAAAAAAGGTGATTATCTATACGGATATAATGTAAATCGTGAAGAGATTTTAAAAAAACGTAGTGTAATATTCGTTGAATCTGAGAAAGCAACAATGCAACTATATGATATGAATATCAAAAATGCAGTAAGTGTTGGTTCTCATACATTAACTCCTCAGCAAATAAGACATTTAAAGTTTGATGTGGATGAAATAATTATTGCATTTGATAAAGATGTTACACGAGATGAACTAATTAAAGAATGTCAAAAGATTAAAGAGATTTTACCAAAAGTAAAAATATATATCATATGGGATAACGATAACTTGCTTGATGAGAAAGATAGTCCAACGGATAAAGGAATTAAAGTTTTTAAACAATTATATAAAACAAAACGCATCTATAAAGAGGTGAAGAAAGATGGTATGCAATAAAGGTATTTATGATATGCCAATAGGATGGAAAAGAGAATCACAATTAAATTTAAGAATTTATACATTGTGGAATGCAATGCTACATAGATGTTATGACGAAAAAGTACAAGAAAGAGAACCATGGTATAAAGGATGTTATGTATGTGATAGATGGTTTATATTAAGTAATTTTGTTGAAGATATTTCAAAAATTCCTAATTACGATTATTGGAAAAATCATCCAAATGAAAGAATAGCATTAGATAAAGATATTAAAAGTAATGGGAAAAATAAATGTTATTGTTTAGAACAATGCCAATTTGTTACAATGTCAGAAAATTCAAAACAAGTAAGAAAAACACAAGAACATCCAAGAAAAACAAAAGTTAATCAATATTCTTTAGATAATAAATTTATTAAAACATGGGAATATGCAAAGTTAGCGAGTATCGAATTAGGAATAAATTATTCGTCATTAAATTGTTGTTTAAGAGGAAGAAATAAAACCGCAGGAGGTTATATTTGGAAATATTATAAAGAAGGTGACGAAAATGAGTAATACGGTATATAGTTTTAGTCGATTAAAATTATTTAATGAATGTCCTCATGCTTATTTTCTTACATATATTATGAAATCAGAAAAAATGCCAAATATTTATTCAGAAATAGGAACAACTATACATGATTTATTAGAAAAAATACAAGAAGGAGAAGAAATATCAACAGAACAAAGATTAAAAGAATTTGAAGATAAAGTAGAAGAATGCGAAATGTTTGGAATAGAATTTGTAAACAATAATATTAAAGAAAGATATGTAGCAAATATTGAGCATTGTTTAAGAAATTTTAAGAAATTACAAGGAGAATCATTTGAAATAGAAAAAGAAATAGAATTAAATATAGGAGAATATAAACTAACTGGTTTCGTAGATTGTATTATTCATCACAATGACGGAACAGTATCTGTAATAGATTTTAAAACATCAAGTAAATATTCAAAAAAAGATTTAGATAAAAATGCAAATCAATTAATCATATATGGAATTGGACTTGAGCAATTAGGATATAAAATTAGAGATATTAAATGGTATATGTTGAAATATGCAACGGTAAAAAGTAAACGTGGAAATAAAATAATTGAAAGAAGAGAATTAGAAGATGAACAAGAATATGAAGAATGTTTTATTGATTATCCATATAACGATATTACAAAAATGGAATGTATTAATTGGATAGAAGAAACAATTGAAAAAATAGAATCAATGAACATAAATGATAAATGGGAAAATAAAGAGATTAATAAAGGAACATCATTTTATTGTCAAAATATTTGTTCGGTATGTAGAAAATGCGAAGCATTAAAACAATTTAAAAAAGATTTTAAAAATTTTAATCGATAGACTAGAATATATATTCTAGTCTATTTATAATATATATAAAGGAGTTGATTAAAATGTTATATGAAAAAAATAATTGGAGTTTTGGAGGAGAAAACACATTAGAATTTGATGAACACGTTAATAGTTCAGTACCAATGTATAACGAATTTCATAATGAAATAATTGATATGAGTTGTTTTTTTGCACAAAAAAATTCAAAAATAATAGACATAGGAACTTCAACAGGAATTTTAATTAATAAATTAAAAGAAAATAATAAAGAAAAAAATATAGATTTTGTTGGAATAGATATAGAAGAAGATATGATAAAAGAATGTAAGAAAAGATATGATAATATAGATTTTTTTAATATAGATGCAATCGATTTTGATTATACAAACTCTAGTATAATTACATCAGTTCTAACATTGCAATTTATAAATATAAAAGATAGAAAAAGAATATTAAATAAAATTTATAATCAATTGAATGACGGTGGATCATTGTTTGTAGTAGAAAAAGTTAGAACTGATATTCCTTTAATACATGATATTTATAACGATTTATATTATGATTTTAAATTAAAACAATTTACATCAGATGAGATTATGAAAAAAAATCAAAGTTTACGAGGAATAATGAATCCATTAACGATAAATGAAAACATAGAAATGTTTAAAGAGGCAGGATTTGAAAAGATAGATATTTTTATGAAAATAAATAATTTTGTTGGATTTATTATTATTAAATAAAGAAAAGAGGAGGAGAAATATGCTAAAAGTATTTGAAGGATTTGCAGGTATAGGATCGCAAAGAATGGCATTAAGAAATATTGGTATTGATTTTGAAGTTGTAGGAATAAGTGAAGTAGATAGATGGGCATTGCTAGCATATGATGCCATTCATAATAATGGAGAAGCGGCTGAGGAAAAAACTAAAGAAGAAATGTTGGAAGAATTTCATAAACGAAATATTGCATATAATTTTTCAACAGGGAAATCAGAGATACCTAAAAAATATGAAGATATTAAGAAACTATATGAAGCTCACATTAGAAGCAAAAACTTTGGTGATATTAGAGCTATTGATGTAAATGAATTACCTGAAATAGATTTATTTACATATAGTTTCCCATGTAAAAATATTAGTGTAGCTGGCAAACAAGATGGATTTGAAATTGAAAACAAAACACAGTCATCTTTAGTTTAGGAGTGTGAAAGAATCATTAGAGCAAAAAACCCAAAATATTTATTAATGGAAAATGTAAAAAATATTGTAGGTAAAAAGAATATAGATACCTTTAATAAATGGATAAATATATTGGATAATATTGGTTATAAAAATTATTATAAAGTATTAAATGCTTGTGAATTTAATGTACCTCAAAACAGAGAACGTGTAATTATGATTTCAATATTAGATGATGTTGATTTTTTATTTCCATTGGGAGAAAAAACTAATTTATCAGTAAATGATATATTAGAGAGTTATGATAAATCACTCGAAATTGATAAAAAAATAATGGAATTTAAATTATATCCACCTACGACCAATGTAAAAAAACTTTATCAAGTCGGAATATTAAACACTAAAGGTAATCAACTAAATAGACGTGTTTACTCAAGTTTTGGCTATTGTCCAACGTTAAATTCAATGAATGGAGGAAACAGACAGCCAAAAATATTAATTGGAGATAAAAATAATTTTATTGTAAAAAAACTCAGTCCACTAGAATGTTGGAGAGTTATGGGGTTTACAGATGAGGATTTTTATAAAGCAAAAAACGTAGGATTATCAAATTCTAAATTATATGAACGGGCGGGAAGAGGAATTGTTGTTCCTATGCTAGAAGAAATTTTTAAAAATTTATTTAAAGACTAGAATATAATTTCTAGTCTTTTTTATATCTTAATATAAAATTAAGGAGGATGATTGATATGTTAAAAAGCGAAAGCATACTAGTTCATGGAGAATATGTGAAAATTAGAGAGGGAATGTTCTATACTTACATTGAATTACCTAATGGTGAAGAAATTCAATTAGATGTTGATTATGATGATTTATTAAAATTATTAGATAAATAGGAGGATGGTTAATAATGACAATTGAGGAAGAACAAAAATTTATGGAAAGAGTAGATAAAAAAATTCACGATGGAGCAGATATTATTTATCAGAATATTGATAATGTAGAAAACAATATTTTAGATTTACTGCGAATTGCTCCGTGCGTTTTTTCAAAAGATATGATGATTAGTTTACTATTAGATTTTCAATTATTAGACCGTCAATCTGGAAATTTTGAAACAGTATATTCTCAAATTAGCAATCCAGTTACAATGAGCGAAGCGATTATGTTAGATACTATCATGAAAAAATTAGATGAGTTGCTTACAAGATTAGTAGGATATATTACAACTTGCAATTCAATGATTGAAGCTCAACAATTCGGTCCACAAAAAGCATTATTACTAGAAAAACTTGAGGAAAATTTTAGCTATGAAGTAGTTGATTGGGATGACTTAGACCATGCTTTTGATAATCCATATTTAGTAGCAAAAGTATCAGATGTGTTAGATGAGGATTATGATCAAAACTATTATCCATTACATTGTTTACGTCTTGAAGGATTTAAAGATAAAGTATCAGCTTATAAATATATGTTGGCTAACGGTATTTCAAAAGAAAATTTAATTCTT
>JBGVIL010000174.1:0-89411 GCA_045123185.1 Bacilli bacterium
ATACGAGCATCATCTAGAACATATGATCTAATCTGACTGCCCCAACCAATATCTGACTTGCTATCCTCAATTTCCTTTTGTACGCTTTGACGCTTTTCAAGCTCTAAGGTATATAGTCTTGCACGTAATTGTTTCATAGCCTGATCACGGTTTTGAAACTGAGAACGTTCATTTTGACAAGACACAACAATACCGGTTGGAATATGAGTAATTCGAACAGCTGAATCAGTCGTATTAACATGTTGTCCGCCTGCGCCACTAGAACGATATGTATCGATTCTTATTTCATCTGGATTTATTACCACCTCAACTTGATCATCAATTTGTGGTGTAATTCCAACCCCCGCAAAACTAGTATGACGTCTTGCGTTTGAATCAAAAGGAGAAATGCGAACTAATCGGTGTACTCCACGTTCAGATTGTAATAATCCATACGCATTTAATCCTTCAATTAAACAAGTAACACTTTTAAGTCCTGCATCAGTTGCTTCTTGATAATCTAATACACTAAATTTAAAACCTTTGATTTCAGAAAATCTTTTATACATTCTAAATAACATCAAAGCCCAATCTTGTGATTCAGTACCACCTGCTCCTGGATGTATTTCTAAAATACAAGGCAAGTGATCACATTCACCATTTAATAAAATAATTGTTTCAAAATTATTGATTTTATTTAAGATGACTTTAATTAATTCTTCAGCTTCAATAAATAAACTTTCATCATCAAGTAAAACAATTGTGTCTAATTCTTCAACTAGTTTTTTTAGCTCATTAAAGCTATTTAATTTGTTTTTATAGTTATTACTTTCATTGATAATCTTGGTTGCTTGATTTTGATCAGTCCAAAAATTATCTTTACTCATTTCATCTTCTAAGTTATTAATTAATTGTTCTAAATGGTTTGGATTAATAACATTTTCTAACTCATCTATTCGTTTATTGAAGTCATTGTTATATTTAACAATCTCGTATTTTTCCATAATACCTCCATGAGTGTCAAAAGACAACCGTAAGGCTGTCTTTTATTTACCACAACATTGTTTGTATTTTTTACCACTACCACATGGACATGGATCATTACGTCCAATTTTTTGTCCAACTGTTACTGGTTTTCTTTTAATAGGTTCGTCACTTCCCCCACTTGTTCCTGTAGGTTTCGCAACTTGTTCACGTTCTAAGTTATCGCGAATTTGAGCACGATTAATATTTACCGTAACATTGTCTTCAATATTACAAATCATTTCATCAAACATTTGGAAACCAATTTCACGATATTCTCTTAATGGGTTAAGTTGAGCATAAGATTTAAGTCCAATACTTTGTCTTAAACTACTCATTTGGTCAATGTGATCCATCCAGTATTTATCAACAATACGAAGTAAAATTACTTTCATAAACTCAATATATACTTCATGAGGAATCGCATTTTTCTTATCTTCTAAGTTTTTATAGAAGTGTTCAAGAACTTTTTCTTTTGCTGCTTCAAGTTCTAGTCCTTCAAATTCACCATCTTCAAATTCGTTGATATTGAAATATAATTGTAAGAATTCTTTTTGTAATCTTTCAGCATCAACTGTTGGATTTTTCTTGTCATATAAAGCATATTTAGAAACATGACGATTAGTAACTGATGCCATCATTTTCTTAACTACTGGTTCCATATCATCTAGTACTAAAATATCATTACGTTGTTTATAAATAACTTCTCTTTGACGTCTTAATACTTCATCATATTCAACGACATGTTTACGACTATCATAGTTCATACCTTCAACTTTACGTTGAGCACTTTCGATAAAGTTACTCATCATTTTCATTGAAAGTGGTAATTCATTACCTTCTTCGTCAACTTCATTTGCTGTTCCCATTCTAACAATCATTTTAAAACGGTCACTACCAAATCTTCTTAATAAGTCATCTTCACAAGATAAATAGAAACAACTATATCCTGGGTCACCTTGACGTCCACTTCGTCCTCTTAACTGATTATCAATACGACGAGATTCATGACGTTCTGTCCCAATTACAGCTAAACCACCTAGTTCTTTAACACCTTCACCAAGTTTAATGTCGGTACCACGACCAGCCATGTTAGTTGCGATTGTTACTGCACCAACTAGCCCAGCGTTTGCAACGATTTCTGCTTCTCGTTCATGTTGTTTAGCATTTAAGACATTGTGAGGAATTCCACGTTTTTTAAGTAAATCAGAAAGTAATTCACTTGTTTCAATTGATATTGTACCAACTAGAACTGGTTGACCTTTTTTATGACGTTCAGCGATGTCTTTAGCAATCGCATTAAATTTACCTTTCATTGTTTGGAAAATTAAGTCATTTTCGTCTTTTCTAATGACTGGTACATTTGTTGGAATTTCAACAACAAACATATTATAGATATTTCTGAATTCTTCTTCTTCAGTTTTAGCAGTACCTGTCATACCTGCTAATTTTTCATATAAACGGAAATAATTTTGGAAAGTAATAGTTGCTAAAGTTCTTGTTTCTTTTTTAATTTCTACACGTTCTTTAGCTTCTAATGCTTGGTGTAAACCTTCACTAAATTGTCTACCATGCATTAAACGTCCAGTAAATGAGTCAACGATAATAACTGTATTATCTTGAACAACATAGTCAACATCTTTTTCCATTGCGTAATTTGCTTTTAACGCATTATTAATATGGTGAACTAATTGAACATATCTTACATCATATAAGTTTTCTACTCTAAAGAAGTTTTCTGCACGAGCCATCCCTTTTTCAGTTAAAGATACATGTTTAGACTTAATGTCATAATCATATTCATCTTCTCTTAAACTTCTAACAAAAGTATTAGCTTGAACATAAAGGTTTGCACCTTTCTTTTCACCACCTGAAATAATAAGTGGAGTTCTTGCTTCGTCAATTAAGATTGAGTCAACTTCATCGACAATCGCAAAGTTTAATTCTCTTTGTACCATATCTTCTAAATGAACAACCATATGGTCTCTTAAGTAGTCAAAACCAAGTTCGTTATTTGTAGAATATGTAATATCACAACGATATGCATCGCGTTTTTCTTGTTTACTTAATTCACGTAAATTAAGCCCAACAGTTAAACCTAAGAACTTGTGTACTGCACCCATTTCAGTAGCGTCACGATTTGCTAAGTATTCATTAACTGTAACAATGTGAACACCTTTACCACCAAGTGCATTAAGATATGCAACTAAAACAGATGTTAATGTTTTACCTTCACCTGTTTTCATTTCGGCAATATTACCATAATGCATTGTAATCGCACCAATTACTTGAACTCGGTACGCAAGTAAACCAAGTACACGATGCGCAGCTTCTCTAGCAGTTGCGTAAGCTTCAACTAAGATATCATCTAAAGTTTCCCCTTTAGCAAGACGTTCTTTAAATAAAACTGTTTTATTTTTTAATTCTTCGTCTGATAAAGCTTTATACTCGCTTTCTAAAGCCATTACCTTATCAGCAATCTTTTCACATTTTTTTAATTCTTTATATCCGGCATCAAATAATTTCTTAAACATTGTTTATACCTCTTTCTTAGTTATGATACCACAAAATACTTATTTTATCAAGTAATTAATGTCTTTCTTTTTTTCGAAAAAACATATTATTTATAATTTTATCAAATTAACTACGATTTAATTAAAAAAACACTATGCATCGCATAGTGTTTAGTAAATAAAATAATATTTATCTAACTTGATTCCATTTTACTATTTGACCTTCATCAGCCCAATCATCTTGCCAACCAATATTAGGTTCTGAACCTTCACATTTGAATACAATATTTTTATCATTAGGAATAATAGTAAATGTAATGTACATAACATCTTTAGGTATAAAGATACTTTCAATATTATTACAATTATTAAATATATTACTTTCAATAAAAATTAAATTCTTTGGAAGAATTACAGAAGTTAATACTCTACAACCGTTAAACGCATTATCTCTAATAATTTCAACAGAATCTGGAAGATCAATTTGAGTTAATGATGAACAACCACTAAAAGCACCTCGTCCAATATATTTAAGATTATTTCCAAATGTTATTTGTGATAATTTAGAACAACTATTAAATGCACTATTATCAATAATCTCTAAAGAATCCGGAAGTTCAACCAACTCTAAAGCACTACAAGAACCAAAAACCATTACTTGAATTTCTTTTAAATTATTTGGTAAATTAACTTTTGTAAGTTTAGAACAAAATTGAAATATACGTTCTTGTAAAACAGTAATATTATCTGGAATAGTAATAGTTTCTAATGCTTGACAATAGTAGAATACATAACTGCCTAAATATTTAATACTATTTGGTAAATCAATTGTTTTAAGTGCCATACATTGAGCAAAAACACCTTCACCAAGATATTCAAGTCCTGGATACAAAGTAATATTCGTTAATAATTGATTATTAAAAAATGCGTAATCATCAATATATTTAACATTTTCCATTCCATCAATTGTTGTTAAACGACTACATTGGCTTATTGCGTGGTCACCTATTTTTTTAACACCAGCTGAAATTGTAAGTTTAGTTAAATATCTTCCATAAGCAAAAGCATTATCATATATCTCTTCAATTCCATCAGGAATAGTATATGTAGTTGTTTCACGACCAACTGGATATCTTATTAGTTTTGTTTGATCTTTTGAAACTAAAACGCCATCTATAGTTGAAAAAGCCGGATTATTTTCTGAAACAGTGAAATTTAATATATTAACACTATTACCAAATGTTAAACCATCAATTGTAGTTAGTGAACTTGGAATATGCATATCTGTTACTTTACATCCATATAATGCGTCTAAACCAATATATTCAGTACCATCTAAAATAGAATATTCTGTTCTTGTATTTCTTCTAGGATAAAGCACTAATGTCTTTAAGTCTTTAGAATATAAAACACCATCTACTGCTTGAAAGTAACTATTATTATCACTTGTTTTAAATTTAGCTAAAGATTGAGAGTTTTTAAAATCTTCAGGTAATATTATTTTTGTATCATCATGTATAGTACATTCAGGATCATAATAATTTGCAAGACGCATAAGTACAATATATGGATTATCAACACTTCCTAAATATTTACAATAATCGTATTCATTATATTCTAACTTGTTACATGAAAAAGCAAAATAATAATCAATACTTTCAATACTTTCAGAAAGATAAATGTGTTTTAAATTTGGACAATTCCAAAATGATTGTGATTCTAGTTCTTCAACATATGGAAGATAAATTTCTTCCAAAAATTGAGTTTGATAAAAAGCTGATGTTCTTATTGATTTAACACTATTTAATACTTCAAAACTTGAACCTTCTTTATATTGTGGGTAAAATAATAATGTTGTTTGATTTTTATCATATAATACTCCATCAACTGTGCTATAATTTGGATTATTTGAATCTACAATTATTTCAGTAAGTTTTGGAGTATCTGAAAATATTTCATATGTTAAATTCTTAATATTTTTAGAGATAGTAATTTTAGTTACTTTAGAAGAATAATCGACAAGAGAAATAATACTTGTTTTACTAAAAAAGTCTTCATCAATATATTCAATTTTTTGTAATTCTCCATTTAGATAATATTCATCTGGAATTACTACTTCAGTAGAATCACCAACATATTTATAAAGTGTATTACCTAAAATTACAAAATCATTTCTTAAGTCATACCATTGTGCATAAACTGATATATCGTGATCTGGCATCTCAGTTGGAATTGGATCACCGTTTTCTAATAACCAACCTTGAAAAATTGAATAATCTTTATTTGGTACATGATCAATTTTCAATGTTGATAAATGATACTCTGACTCTTCAATAACTTCTTCTTCATTATTACAATATAAATATATTTTAAATAATCCTTTAGATTCTTCATTTTTACCACATCCACAAACTCCATCTATATATACATGTTCATGATTTGGATCAAATTCCCCACATTCACAATAACCGTTACTTCCATATTCATGAACATGTGGTGGTTCCCAATTTTCATCTATATCACCACAAACACATTTACCTTCATGATATTGATGTTCGTGATTTGGATCTAACTCTCCACATTCACAATATCCGTTAGTTCCATATTCATGAACATGTGGTGGTAACCAATTTTCATCAATATCACCACAAACACATTTTCCTTCAACATATTGATGTTCGTGATTAGGATCTAACTTTCCACATTTACAATATCCATTACTTCCATATTCATGATAATGTTTAAATACTATAAATCCTAATACGCCAATAAGAACTACACTTCCTACGATAATTAAAATTTTCTTCATATTTCCCTCCATTAACTTTTATAACAATAAATAAAAAACAGCTAGTATATAGCTATTTTTTAATATCCGATTAATACAGCAAGTAAAATCAATCCAATTACAAGTAGTGTATTAATCAAGAATAAGAATTTACTTTTCTTAAGCCATGTAAAGTAATTTAATCCAACCATTGATAGTCCAATTAATAATACAGGTGAGGTTGGAAGTAAAACATTGGTAAATCCATCACCAAATAAATAAATTAATACTAACATTTCTTTAGAAAGATCAACAGTTACTAAACTTAGTATTCCCATAACAAAAATACTTTTTGCGGTACTTGATGAAATAAAGAATTCTAAAATTAAAATAATTACATAGATAATTAATGCAACTAAGAAAATATTCTTATCAGCTATTAAACTAGAAATACTATTAGAAATAGTTGCGATAATCATACCTTCTTCTAAAATATATTTAATACTAGAAGCAAGTAGAACTAATAGAATTGTAGGTAATGCTGCAACTACTCCTTTTAAGAAACTCTTAAATGTTTCTTTAGGATTTCTTGTCACAACTAAACCACTAATTAATCCACCGATTAAAAACACAGCTGTTAAAAATACAACAGTATAGCCTCTTAATGCTTCAATTGATGTAATCGTAATAATTAAAACAAAAATTAGTGATAATAAAACTAAATATGTTTTAAAGATTCTTGATTCATTTTCAATTATTTCGTTATCGTTTAAATTTTCTAACTTTGCTTTGTCAGTCTCATATGTTGGTGATGCTTCTGGATTCTTTTTTATTTTTTTAATATGTCTAAACATAAATAATAGTAGTAATCCATACATCATAACAAAGATAATAATACGATACCAAATGTTTGCCATTGGATCTGCACCAATAATATTTGACGCAGTAATTACTGTAAATGGATTAGTTAATGCACTCGCAAATCCAAATCCACAACCAACAATACAAATTAAGAAACCTAAATATCCATCATATCCAAGTGATATTGTAATCATCACAATAAGTGGAAGTAATGTAAGTACTTCCTCAAATAAACCAAAGAATGAACCAAATGCCATAAAGATTAAAGTTAAAAGACAAATTAGTAAATTCTTTTTGTTATAAAATTTATTAATTAATCTTCTAACAATTACTTTCATACCATGGGTATCACTCATGATTTGGAATGTACCACTAATTACAAGTAAGAACAGTGATAACATTATTAAAGATAAACCATCACTTGAAAATAATACTAAAATAAATCCAAATAACCCTTTAAAGATATTAATACCTTTTTGTTCAGTTAGTTGAATATATAGACTATAGTCAGTCACAATATTTCCAGCCTCATCAGTCATTGTGCCAAACATTCCTTTAGGCACAAGATATGTAATCAATATCGCAACTAAGACTAATGCTTCTAACATAATAACAATATTAATAAATGACTTTTTATTAATATCAATAATCTTATTTTTATTCAAGAGAATCAACTCCTTTTACTAACTCATCAACAATTAATGCCCACTTAGTACATTGTTGACGATTAGTTTTTGGATAGAAATAATATAATTCATTTTCATGGTAACATTCAAATTCTTCACCTGTTGAGAATGCTAAAGCTCTTAGATTTTTAATATCAATCTCAAATTCTTTTACTTTTAAGTCACCCTCATATTTAAATGAATTATTTGTAAGAATACACTTACCAGTTCCCTTTTCACATAGTTTCTTATTTTCAATATTGAACTTACGTATATCTACTTCCGTTTCTAAATATACATTATCAATATTTTTTAACTCATAATTTTTAATTAATTCATACCAATCATGAATTGTACGAATATTAAATTCATTTTCATTGAAATGATAATCATTTCCAATTTCTAAATTAAAGCCACAGTGTTCACATTTAATATTATTACCTTTTGTCGTAATTGTATATTCTTGGTGACACTTAGGACAGTGATACAATACATTTTCTAAGCCTTCAGCTTTTTTCTTGTATTTAAAAGTTAAACCTTTTTCTTTGATGTAATCATATTCATTATAACTTATTGATTCATTAATGATTTGATTAATTTCATCATCAGATAAACTCATTACTTCTTCTTTAGTTAAGTATCTTGTAATCTTTGATTCTACGGTTGAACGTAGTCTTTTTTTACGCCATTTCGGTTTAGAAATATACGCACCCTTTAATGTTAAAATAACAATTGGTAATTTTAACTGTTTAATAAACTTTCCAGTTTCTTTTGTACTATAGTAATTAGTACCATCAAGCCCAAGTCTTCCTTCTGGACACATATATACAGGATAACCTTTTTTAATCATTTTAAGTGTTCCTTTAATAGTCTTGATGTCCGGTGTAAATAGTTTCTTTGGAATTATACCGATACGATTTAAAATCAAACGTACTGTCTTAAATCTAAAGTAATAATAATTCAAGATAAACGCAAGTCTTTTTGGTCTTACAAGTTCTGTAGTAAAATATACATCTAGTCCAGATGGATGATTTGATAAAATCATAAATGGGCCTTCAATATTTAGTTTACTAAAGTCATCTTTAATGTATTTAATTTTTCTTGCGCGGAATTTAAAAATCTTTAATAAAATATTATAGATTGGTGAGTCTGGAGTATTTTTATTTTGTTTAAAGACAGTTAAACTTAAAATTAAAAAACACGCAGCAAGTAATAAAATAATTGCCCCAATAACCATTAAAACAATTGCCCATAATGGGATATCTTTAACAATAGCAAAAGTAATAAAATGTCCTAAGAAAATTGATGTAAAGATTGATGGAATAGTTCCTGTTAAACATGTAAAGATATAACGACGATAACTAATTTTGGTGTTAGATCCATAATAACAAATTGCGCCAAATGGGATTATTGGCATAACAAATAAAATATACATTAATAATTGAACACTATGTTTATGTTTATCAAATGTTTGAATCTTATCTGTTTGTTTTTTAAACATTGATGTATCAAATTTAGTAAGATTACAAAGTAAATAAATAATTGTCGCACCAAGTAAAATACCTGCACTACAAAGTGGAGCAGCAATATACCAAGGGTAACTAATACCCGCAGATATTTGAATAAACTCAGCACTAATAAATACGACAACCATTTGTAAGCCTTCTACCAAAATAACTGATAATAAGCCAAATACTCCTTGATCAGCTAATAAAGCTTTTACTTCTTCTGGTTTATTTTGTATTTCTAGTTTGATTATTTCAATGATAATATTTTTCAAAAAGAAAAATAGAATTGTTAAAGTTATAACTGCAAGTATCGCAATAAATAACTTTTGTTTACTGATTTTTTTCATAACTATTTCCTCGATACATATATTTTACCATTTATTTATAGTTTTGTCAAAAATGGTATATTATATTAACAATTAATTGAACAATTAGTTTAATAAAATCTTTATTGTTTGAATATTTATTATTCTATGTTCTTAATTATATTGTAATATTGTTAAACGAATATATCCTATATTAATAAAATAAAAAAGCAGTTTAACTGCTTTTTCATTTTATTTCGATTAATCCTAAATCGAATAAAGATACAAAAATCAATGATAACAAATGATAATATTGAAATTCTTTATAATGCTGTTCTTCATAATTAAATATTGTCTTATTGATGTTTTTAAAGTCATCAAAATCAGATACAGTTAAATTAATATTGTAATTCTCTTTTAGTAAACGAAGAAATTCATTACATCCATTAATCAATTTAAATTGATTTAAATTATTATATTTTGACGATTTAATATACTTTTTTAAATCTTTTCTATTATTATGTTTTTTATCGTCTTCATTACAGTTCATATAAAAAGATTCAATACAAGGATAACTTAATAATAACAAACCATTCATTTCATAATCATCATTATCTCGAGAATTAGTTAATTTATCTAATAAACCCAATACAATACTTGAACTATTTTCATCTCGATCAAAAAGATAATAAATTGCAGAATTGAAGGGATCTAACCCATTACTTTGTAGTAATCTAAACATTTAAAATGTAGTCGCTATCTGTAAGAGATTCAGTAATTTGAGGCTTATCATTTACGACTATTACTACTTTGCTGTAGATATCATTTTCTTTTTTCAATCGAATAATATCACGATCAAGGTATGTTTTGAACACATCAAATCCAAATATTCGTTCAAATATATTTTTTATAATTTGTGGTTCAGTTTTACGCCCTTCGACAATAAAAATAACATTACCAATCCTTTTATCTTTATTAATTGTTATATTGCGGCAATCCACCAAATACACCTGCCAAATACATTTTTTCTAAGTTTTGAGATTCTCTTGGAGATTCTTTTGATGCTTTTGAAATCTTTGAACCATCTTGATCATAATCTACTAAATAAATTTGATCTGGTCTAACAAGTGTTGATTTTAATAAATTTGTTTCATGGGTTACAATAAAAATTTGAGTGTTTTGAGTATTTTTAAATAAATAATTTATAATTAACTCAGATAGTTTATTATGTAAAGCACCACCAAACTCGTCAATTAATAACATACCACCTGTATTTTTAATGCTAAGAATATAAGGTAATAATTGTAACAAAATCTTATTACCATAAGATTCCAATTGATAAGGAACTTTACAGTTTGTAACTAAATTATTGTATTCTAAAGTTGGTATTGTTTGACCTGGTAAAACTATTTTATTATATTCAAGAGCATATGGAATGCCAAAATAACTAAAAAATTCATTAACTTCTTCAACTCCATGTTTATCTAAATAACTTAATAAATTTATTTCAACTAAAGTATCCTTATTAAATGTTACTTGTTTACTAATCGAGTTGTCAATATAAATTGAGTTTTCTAAAAATTTCATCCATTTATTTAAAACTGGATATTCGCTTAATCCATTGTTAAATCTAATTATGCGTAAGAATAAGATTTTACTGTCAACTAATTTAGTCTCTTCTTCACTACCTAAAGTTAATGATGTCGTTGCTTGTGTTCCTAATCGATGAACTAATTCAACATCATCTAAGAAAAGAAATTCCTTAAGGATTTCACCATTTGGATTTACTGAAAAAGAATATTTAATATTTGAATCATCAATAACAAATTCATATTCAAATTTAGCAATTTTAGTTTTAGAAAAAATGCAAACATTATAATTTGGGAAAATGTATTCTTTAAACATCATATCCAAAAGTATACTAATTGCATGTAATGCAGTTGTTTTACCAGATGCATTTCCACCATAAAAAAAGCATCCTCTTAAAATATTATTAAATACATTGTACTCCTTTAGAATTTCAGACTTTGATGCTGATAAATCAATAATGGTATCGTTTTTAAACATTTTAAAATTATTGAATTTAACACTTTTTAACATAAGAATTCCTCCTATATATATTATATGTAATTTTATTACATTTGTAAAGTAATTAGTGTATTTTTTTTACACTTAATACTATTATAACAATAATTAACATAATTATTCATAAAAAAAGTAGTTAAATAATTAGAACTAGTTCGAGTAAAACAGACAAGTTCTTATTTAACCACTAATTAAAATCAATAATAAAAATATTTAATATGTAAAACAAACACGATCAGCAATTTGTTGAATTATACTTGCTGTATCACTATCAATACCATCTGGTACATAACTATTACCAATTGGACTTTTTTGTGTTAACATTGCAAAATGACAACATGCAGAAAGGTATGCTCCATAGATTGATTGGTGATTCATATCTTGATAAAGACTTGGTAAATCGTATTCTTCTAAACAAAGTTCAAAAGCTTCACCACTTCTAATTACACTCGCATTTACTTTTGCTGCAACCCTATCATAAGCGTTTTGTAAACCATCATATAACTCTTTTTGAGTAAGTGTTTCAAGTGAACCATCAACAAATGATGTCCATTTTTCAACATCATAACCCCATGTTTGATAAACAAAAAGGTTAGCATCTGTCTCATGTACTCTGTTACTATATTTGATCATGTATTCTTCAAACAAACTATAATTGCCAATTGGTTCAAAACTTTGGCCTTGTAAAATTACATCAGTAAAAGTATACAAATCCATATTACGATAGAAATTATTCTCATGATCTTTAATGTATGCACCACCTACAGTTTGTTGGATATAACTAAAATATCCACCAGCTGATTCAACCATGTTCTTAACAATCTTAGGTATATCATGAACATAAGTTAAGCTATTTCCAACATATAAAACATGATATTCTTCACGATTAGGATTTGGAATAATTTCTATTTCATACTTTTCCGTAATATTCATAACTGTTGAGTATATTTGAAAATCAAATGTTCCAGTATGGTTAAAAACAATTTCCATTGTTTTCTTATCAAAGTCATATAAACTATTCTTTATAAAACCATATTCATCATCAACATAATTACTAGGATTTGTAGATACTTCTACATGATATACTTCACCCATATAATATGGTCCGTCTTCTACAAGAGAAACATTGAATCCTAATATTGGTGAATATTCTTCATTTGTTACTACATTAATTGTTAATTCAATTTCTTCATCATATTTATTAGTAATAACAATTGTTGCAGTTCCTGGACATACACCATAGATAATTATATCATTAGGTTGACCTTTTGCAACTTTTGCAATCCCAAAGTTACGACTTACAATTTGAATTTCATCATCTTGATATGTGGAAGTAACTTTTAATTTACCATATTGAGTATAAACAACTTCTTTATCATATTCAATAAATAATCTGTTAGGTTCTAATTCTCCACAAGCACAAACTCCATCAGTATATATATGTTCATGAGGAGGAACGTAGTTAGGATCACTAACACCACAGCTACATATTCCATCAACATATTGATGTTCATGAGGTGGTTTAATCTTATCACATCCAACCACACCAAAACTAACAATTAATAATAACAATAATAATAATAATTTCTTCATAAAGTTCCTTTCATCATTTAATAAAAAACCAAATATTAGTTTTTATAACTAGTATTTGGTTTTTGTATTACTCATAATCTTCGTATACATTTTGACTATTTAGTAGTAATAGTATTGCGGCAATGCCAATTAAGATACCAGATAATATACCCCCAAATGTCATACTAACATCTACAGGTCCTGCATATGTATATGGCGCAACAAAAATTAAAATAGTTACTAATATCGCAACAATCGTAAATACCATCATTAAAGACTTGCCTAATTTATGACTAATTAATGCAGCTCCTAAAAAGATAGTTAAGAATACTAATGACATAAACGCAAGCATCGCTAAAGGTAAACTTAAATGATTACCAATATTTGTAATTTGATCATCAATATACTTACTATCATAATCTAATTTAAGATAACTAAAACATAGTATACCTATTGATATAAGTAATAAAATTAATGCACCTAAGGCAGCTTTTCTTTCTTTTAAATAGTCCATAATAACACCTCATAAATATTATAACATATATTATGAATATATGGTTTAAATAAGCAAAATTGTGTAACGTATTTTACTCATCATATTCATGTCCACATTTAGGACATCTTTTAACAATTAAATTATGTTTGCCACATTTTGGACATTTACCTGTAACAATAACATATACCATCATTGAAATATATAATAACATCCCACTAATATAAAATAAATTATATAAATCTTTATATTTAGTAAAATGTAATATGATTCCACAAACTAATAATGAAATACCAAGTATTCCTAGTATTAATGATATTCTTTTTCTTCTTTTCATATATTTACTCCTTTTAGTGTTTTATTATCAAAATTAATATTTTTTTAACACATACTTATTAGATTTATTTGACTTTGAATTCATTATATTAGAGCCATTTATGCGCTCAATACAATCAATATCTACAAGTTTTTTTACTGCATAACTTACTGTTCTTGGAGATAATAATGTTATTGAAACAATATCTTCACGAGAAACTGGATATGTTGTTTTAGATATTACATCAAATACTTTTAATTCACTTTTACTTAAGTTATATAAATTGCTTGATTTAAATAAATTTGTTCTTTTTGATGAATTAAAATAAATAATATAGTAACCATTCAATATATTATGTTCAACATTCATTAAACGTTCTGATAAATATTTATTAATTATTGTATTATAATCTGAAATAATCTCGTCACTCTCAAGAGTCAAAGAATCAGTTCTATTTTTTGAATATGAAATTTTAAAATACTTTAAATTCATAAACAATTCTAAAATTATCTGATCACTTGATAAATCACATCTTTTTCCCAAGTCAGATATAATCGCATCAATAATTTGATTATCAAATTCTCTTTTATATTCTCCAACTAAATTTTCTCTAGAATAATATTCAGGCACAATCTCATTCAATAATATTTTAATGTTTTTAATAACATCCAAAACTTCACCACTAAATATTTCATAACGTGAAAATTTAAATTCTGAATCATATTTTATAAAAAGTATTGAAGTTTTCATATTATCACCTCAATATTATTATATACCATTTGCACATAAATTGCACATAAAATGCATTATTTTTTAATTTCTGTTATTAGTATTTTATTATTTAATTGTTTTTTGACATCAAAAATCGTTTTATGTTTATTATCAAACCCTAATCCAGTATTTTCTGCTAATCTAGCCTGCACAAAATAATTCATTAACACTGGATTAACTGGAACACTATATAATGTTCCATCATTAAAAGAATTTTTTGTTTCTTCAACATTGGCATCTTTTGAAATAACATTAATAATTTTTATATGATTTGAATTTAATAATTCAATTGTAACTCCAATATTACTTTCATAATTGTTATGTACAAAAGCATTAATTATAAATTCTCTTAACTGTAAAATATTACCAAATTGTTTTTGTAAAATTTTAATTAAGGTTTGAGCATCATATTCTTGATTATCTAATAAACCTAAACTTTTAAGTATAATTTCAAAAATATTATTTTTCTTTTCAATATTACAAATTGTTAATAATGATTTGTCTAAAATTTTTCTTTTCCCTTTGGCAAAGTCATCTGTATTATTATTTTTGTTAATTATTCCTGTATTGTAACCAGGTAAAAAATATGATGGATTTTTCATAAAAGCTAGAGCCATTTCCTTAGAAATTGTCAAAGTACCATGAACTTTTCCTTCTTTGATTTGTTCTGAATCTAACATTTCTCTGTAAAACTTTACATATGTTTCATTGCTGACATCTTCATGATAATACACTTTTAATGCCTCAACATCAATCTTATCATATAAGAATTTATCAATTCTTTTTAAAATTTTAATATCTGGATACTTTCTACAAAATTCAAAAAACTCTTTATTTAAATCTTTAAGTGATTGAACATATTCTTTATCAAAAAAAGAGACATTAATATTATTTTCTAATAACATGTTTATACCAACTCCAAAGACTAATGGGTTAGCGTCAAAAGTTCCAATACAAACATTTTTAACCTTTTTATTTATAATTAGTGTTGAACAAGATTCAGTCCATTGACTTCTACTTTCTGGAGTACATGGTTCTAATGTTGTATAAAGGATATCATCTTCGGAAATGGTTTTATTATTTAACATTGTATTTAATATAGTAAATTCAGCGTGATCTCCATATTTTATTCCGCTTCTTGCTGCACAATATACATAATCTTTTGTGACTAAAACAGCAGCAATCTTTGGTTGAGGAACATCTTTATTCAAAAAAGTCTCTTTTTTATCATCGTATGATGACAAATTTGCCATTTCAACTGCAAATCTCATACATTCATTTTTAGAATAGCTATTATTCTCGAAATAAAAAGCACCATATTCATTTTTAAATCCTTCATCAAAATTTTTTACTTTTTTCATATTTACCCTTCCTTTCAACATAATTATATCACAAAATTCAACATATATTGACTTGTTAATAATTTATCGATTTTTATGTTTTTTTTTATAAAACAACTAAAAATAAAAACACTTACTAAATCTATATAATTTAGTAAGTGTTTGTTTTATTTATAGAATTAAACTAAAGGAGCATATCTAGCAATATAGTATTCTAGATCTTCCCAAGTTAAGATTCCTTTTCCAAGTGCAACTTTAAAGTATGCAGCTGGGAATGAACAATATACTTCATAAGATACTAAATCTTTAAAGTCTTCATAAGTGAATAATCCATAAGTTTCAATATCTTTTTGCATTTGTTCAGCTTTATCTTCACATGTATATTTGATTTATTTAATACCAGTAGAATCCTTAATATTGAAGTCTAAAATTATTTGAATAATTTCTTCTAATGTAATAATACCTTTTTCTACAGCTACTTTGAAATATTGACCATTAAATGCTTGATATATTTCGTAAGAAACATATTCTTCAAATACTGAATAATCATATAGACCATATTTATCAATATCTTCTTGTTTCTTCACAATATCAATAGTCATATTGTCATCATATTCGAAAATGTTCATTAATCTGTTATATAAACCTGGAGCAGTTAAGAATCCTTCTGCGAAACAGTTGATTTGATTAGCTGTGATTGGTGAGTAAACTTTAATATATTCCTTAGTGATTTCGTAATTAGTTAAAACAACAGATTCACAAACATATTGACCACTTACATATGAAACATAAGTGAATTCATGCCCTATAAAGTCATTAACATTATCTTTACTTATTTCTACATATTCGTTTAATGTTAAATCGAAAATACCATGGTGAGCAACAATTCGTAAAACAACACCATTTGAAAAATGTAAATTTACTACATCTTGCGTTGATATTGGTTCATCTTTATGAGCATTGAAGATTAATGTACTTATTTCAAACTTACCAGTTTCATGATTGAACACTAAGACTTTATCACCATATACTAAATCTTCAACTTTCTTTTTAGTGCCATCAGCCATAGTAATTAATGTTCCTTCTACAAGACAGCCACCGTCTTCTGTCCATTGTGCAAATAATTCTATGTCTGAAGTCGGTGTATATGTAGCTCCAGCATCTCCAATTTTTGTTCCACCAGATGATGCAGTATACCATCCATTAAATGTATAATTACTTCTAGTAGGTGTAGGTAATGTTACTGTACCTCCTGCATCTACAGTTTCAGAACCTGGGCTTACACTACCACTATTAGCATTATAAGTAACAGTAAATTGTTGTACCCATTTTGCAGTTAATGTAATTCCATTCAACGGCATTGTTGCTGGGAAATCTACATCCCAACCAGCAAATCTATATCCTATTCTTGTTGGATCATCAGGTTTTGTTACAGCACTTCCATAAGGAGCTGTAATACTCGCTATTTCTGATCCTCCATCAGTATTAAATGTTATAGTATAATTATTAGCAGTCCATTTTGCAGTAATTATAATATTTTCTGCTGGCATTGTAGATGGAATTTCTTTATCCCATCCAGCAAATGTATAACCAACTTTTGTTGGATTATTTGGTTCAGTTATATTTGTTCCATATTCTTGAGTAATTGCTCCGATACTTGTTCCACCATTAGTATTAAATGTGATTGTATAACTATTTACATCCCATTGAGCGGTAATTGTAATATTTTCTGCAGGCATTGTTGATGGAATTTCTTGATCCCATTTATCGAATGTGTGACCAACTTTAGTAGGATTACTTGGTTGAGTTATTAGTGTTCCATAGTCTTGAGTAATTGATTCAATTAATGTTCCACCATTTGTATTAAATGTTATTGTATATTGATTAATAACAAATTTAGCTACTAACACAATGTCATTTTCTGGCATAGTAAAATCAGTAACTTTTACATTATTTAAATACCAACCGTCAAATGTATATCCAGTCTTAGACAATGTCGGAGGAACAATTATTTCTCCACTTTCTAACTTAGTAGATGTTATAGTAGTTCCATCATCGTATTGGAATATTACTTGATATGTTGTTGCAGAGTTAGACAACCATTTAGCTACAAGAGTAATGTTACTTGCCGGCATTGTTAGACTAGTATACGGTTCACCGTTATACATCCAACCATCAAATGTATATTCCTCTCTTGTTGGAATTGGAAGTTCTATAGAAGTTCCATAATTTTGTGTAATTGAATTTACAGTAGAACCACCATTTGAATCAAATGTGATTGTATAACTATTAATTGTCCAATTCGCAGTAATTATAATATTTTCTGCTGGCATTGTTGTAGGAATTTCTTTATCCCATCCAGCAAATGTATAACCAATTCTTGTTGGATCATTTGGTTTAGTTATAGTTGTACCATAGTTTTGTTTGATAGCAGAAATTATTGTTCCACCATTAGTATTAAATGTTATTGTATAACTATTAATTGTCCAATTTGCAGTAATTGTCATATTTTCTGCTGGCATTGTTGATGGAATTTCTTTATCCCATCCAGCAAATGTATAACCAATTCTTGTTGGATCATTTGGCTTAGTTATAGTTGTACCATAATTTTGAGTGATTGTTCCGATAGTTGTTCCACCATTTGCATTAAATGTAATAGAATATTGGTTAACTGTCCACTTAGCATATAATGTAATATTACTATATACAGTAAAATCTTTGGCTTCCATACCAATTGTACAAGCTTGATCTAAATACCATCCACCAAATGTATAACCGGTTCTTGTTGGTATAAACTGATTCAAATAAGATTCTGTAAGTTTAAATCCTCTAAAAGTATCAGAATTTACTGTCACAGTTTGAGAAGTAATATTAGCTGATGTTGCACCATTAAGATTAAATGAAATTTCAGCACTAGAAACTGCCCATCCACCATTAACTGCAAAATACAAACTAGTTTCAACTTTTGTCAACTCAGTTGACGGAGAATTTGTCATTTGGTCGTACAAATATAATTTGCAATCAATAGGTTGTGAAGATGTACTAACGTCATCCATTAGAGTTCCTTCCTTTACACTTGATACATAATTTACATTAGAGTTGTAATTTCCATTTAATATTAATTTACCAGAAGATTGATCTGTTATAATTGTTCCACCAATAGAACAGCCTGTTTGGATCTCCAATATTCCATTAACAACTATTACTGCATCTGTTCTATTAACACATATACCACCACTTGTTTTGATGAATGGCGAACTAACTACTGATTGGTCTGTAATAGCTTGATTTACAGTAAATGCAGTTATCGATGCACCTTTTGTAATAGATAAACTTGCACCTTCTTCTATCTTTACTTGTGTCCCTGGATAAAATTTATAAGAAGCTGCACTAATTGTTAGATTTCCAACATAAGTAGTTGTATCTATAGTTTTCTTTCCAATTATAACATCCATGAAAGTAATAGGCAAAGGCATTTCTGTAGATGATTTCATGTCAAATGATGTACCTGAAGCCTCAATTGAAACACTAATGCTATTATCTTCACAAGTTCCATAAATAGCTATAATATCTTTCTGTCCTTTTTCTTGATTTGAACCAGTTATAGTATTTAATAAATTAGAAGATGAGTTTACATTTTCTGCAGATTTAGTAATAAATCCATTGATTAGTTTAAACATACCATTTGAGCCAATCAGTATAATATTACCATTATTATCACCACGTTGGAAACCACCATACATTTTATTTGCAAACATTACATTCCAAAATGATTCTAATGTAGCGCCTGACCATATATGTACATCACAACTGATATTATGTGTGGAGTAAGCATTTAGTGGGAAAATTTTGGCATTATTCATACCTCCTGAATAAGCACCACCACGCCAGTCGAACATCCTAAATACATCAACGACTTTAGATCCACTGTTAGCAACTATTTGGCCAGAACCTTTTATGTAACCATATGAACGGATTTCAGCACTACCATCGGTAACAATTGATCCATCATTCATAACAACACCACGATTAAATACTTGGCCCCCGCTGGAAATTAACGCACCTACATTTAAAATACCGGTATTAGCAATATTTAATTGCATTTCAGTTGGAATATTAAATACAGAATAAACAATATTTACTGCACTTATCGGATTAGCTTGTTCTGCAGACGTAATACCATTAGTTGAGTTACTTGTGCCACTACCAATTAGGTTAGGTTTTGTTACATATGTCAATCCTCCAGCTCCGTGGAAATCCAAATCAGCAACATCAAACGGTACTCGAAGTTTACATTTTAATGTATAATAATCATCACTATTATAACCAGACATAGCTCTATCCAACGATGACAATGAAGTAATGACATAGTTAGTACCGCCTTTCTCACCAGCAAGAATAATTGTGCTATTTGATGAAGAATGATATAATGCATCTTCAATTGTATAATATGAAGATCCTATCATAGCAGTTTGGTATTTTAAAATAAAATAAGGTTGAGTTAATTTATAATTTTCATTAGTTATATCTATAGAAACATAATACGTACTACCTACTACATTTGTAGTTGTAGTCAACATTGCTAAATTATCATCTATTTGACCATAAACATAATTACCATCATGCATATTAGATATAGATATAAGCGATTCCCCTCCATAAATATTTCCAGAAGAATCTTTTAGAATTAATCCTGATATAATTTGACCAGTTTCATTTGTTGTATTAGTTAATATCTGATTTGTTTTGATAAGGTCAAATGTTCTGTATGATGAATTATAATTTATAGATAGGTCTTGAGGAGTTAATAATTTCCATGTGATAGTAAAATTCTTGACGACATTTTCACCAGCATAATCTCCATTACCCGTTACAATAATAGATCCTGACCCTACATTCACATTATCACCATATTCCACTGTATAGTCTTGTCCTTTAATTAAAGTAACACCATCAATAATTATGACAGGCTCTGGTTTAATTTGACTACCTGTATACTCGATCGTTCCAATTTCTTGTATATGTTCAGGTCCAATAATTAAATTATTATTTATTTTAATATTAATTTCCTTAGAAACACTTAAATAATTAGTGCCCTCTGCAACAGTAATTAGAGCTTTATATGTTCCTGCAACAGTTGGTTTATCTATTTTATTTTCACCATCAAAGTATTCAATTGTAACATCTTCACTGTCACCATCATATGAATATTGTACTTCATAATCCCTATTTACAAATATACTAATATCATTAGCAATTAAACTTGGCTGAGCTTTATTAATAGTAAAAGTAATAATAATCGGATTGTCTGGATTTGGATCAGCCTTATTTATAATTTTTATATCATAAGTACCACTATTAGTAGGTAGATCTTCAACCCAATCAGTTGAACCTTGAACTCTATGATAAAATTCATATTGATCAACATCAATCAAATTATCTGTATCAATTTCACCATCTATATAAGCATCTGGTCCTAATTGTCCTTTATTATAAACTTTAGATTGATTATCTTTATAAGCACTCATAATTATATCTCGATAATTATAAGTTGGTGTCGTATCATTATCTTTTACATTTATTATAACCCAAGCACTATATCCTGTTAAAAATAATAACATTAGAGTAGTAAGGATGCATATGAATATTAACGATTTGTTTTTTATTATTTTCATAAATACCTCCTACTCTTTAATTATTTTTGCTTCTACAGCAAAACGTACATTTTCAATATATGGGAAAACATCTGTTTTGAAGTCTGATTCCTTATATGTAAATTTAAATGTTACATTAAAGTCTACAGTTGGATCATTTGGTAGAGATGTTAAATTAATTTTTGCAGTAGAACCTGATTCCATAATGCTAGAGCCAGTTAACCCTGATACTTCACTAGTAATTGTGAACGGAGAACTATCAGCAAAGAAATCTAATCCAGCGCTATTTGATGCATGTTTTAATGTTAAGACAAAAGTAATTCCATTAGCATCAATTTGTTCGTTTGCAGTTGATAAATACTCTTTGTATTTATTAACATTAAATTTAAAATTTACTGTAATTTGTCCTGTTTTAGTCAATTGTTTGTTAACAACAAATCCTGTATTATAATACTCTAAAGCAGTTGAATCTAATATTTCAATATATTGTGCATTATCATATGCTTCGTACACTATTGTATCAATAGCACCATCGTATTGACTTGGTTCTAATGGATTAACAACAATCCATGAAGCAAAACCTATGCTGAATACTGAAACTAAACACAGAATTGAAAGTATCCAAAATGTTAACTTTGCTTTCATATAGTCCTCCTTTCTATAAATTTATATTATTTATAATCTATTTGTTTTATTTATTTTTCTTGCCAAATGGCATATAAAGTTATATCTGTATTTACAATTGATAAATCTGTAAATTTTGTTACTGTTGGAGTCAATTTATAATCTGTATACCATCCAACAAATATTAATCCATCTGGATGTTGAACGTTAGGAAATCCAGCAAATCCTTCATATTCATAAAAATAATTGCCTGATACAATAGTATATTCTACAAATTCATTTTTATTTTCATTGTTTTCACCAGATAAAATATATCCACCATTAGCATCAAATGTAACAATACAATCATGTTTACCTTGACCAAAATCGACAATTAAATCCCAGTATCCTAATGGATCTCCTTCTAAAGGTTTTTTCATATAAATTTGATTGTCATCTTCATCATAGAAATAATCACCAATATTACCTTGATATTTATCTGTTTTATTTCCTTTTAACCATTGAGTAAATTTAGGCTTTAAAAATTTAATCGGTTCTGCCTTTTCATATTCTCCAGTTTCAGGATCTTTTGTTGTGTAAGTAATATTAATTATATATTCAGTACTTGTTTCACTACCTTCAATATTATAAATACCTTTATTAGCAGGTATATTAATTGTTTGAGCAGTTTCAACTTGGGTATATTTAAATTGAATATCAATTGAACCATCACTATTTAAAACATTTTCTTCGATAGTTCCATCTTCTAGTAATTTACCAGCCTTGATATATTCAATTCCGTTACCATCTTGTCCTGATTCACCTTTTGGAAGTTCAAACATAGAACTTTTCTTTTCATTTGTTTCAGAATCTATTTCAGTATAAATCACTTTTAAATATTTAGTTCCACTAAAGAATTTACCTTCTTCTTCAATTGAATTTCCGTTTTCATCAATTCGGTACTCATTACCTTGTTCGTCAGTTTTAATAAGATATCCTTCTTTGTCTACAACTAAAATCTCTTCAATCTCAGTTCCATGAGGGATATCAAATTCAACTGTTGGCATAGAAGTATCAGTATAAGTAACAACTATTGTTGTCTTTTCATTACCGGGTACTGGCTCAATATTTTTTATACCATTACCTTTCAAACCTTCTTCGCCTTTAGGAATAACAATTTCCACTGGTTCCATTTCTTCATCAGTGTAATTTATAATTAACTTTATACTTCCATCTTCTAATTCTTCTGTTTCAATAGATGAAATTCCTACAGCTTCATCCTCACCAAAGAATGATCCGCATCCTGAAACAGTAAATACTAGAAGTAACAAGAAAAGGAATTTACTAATTATTTTCATTTTCCTTATCTCCTTTTAAATTGTATATTAAATCAGAATATTGTGGCACTTGGCCATATAAATCATCACTCTTATAACAAATAAATTCAAATGGTTCATAACCAATTACAACAGTAACACATTTTAAAACTAAACCTTTAAATACAGGCATCATTTTGCCAAAATTAGCTTGATTACCATTTAAAACTTCTTGCATAATTGACATTAATTCTTCCATTGTAGTTCCAGGTTGATTTAAATAACTGTCTAATAAATCAACTTTAAAGTTCCCAGTCATCTTCGATTTACTATCTAAAGTGTCAATATTAACTGTTGATAGATTTAATCCTCCACCATAGAATGCAACAGGTACATTGATATAAGTTTTTCCTTCTTTAGACATTGTAGCTTTTTGTTTGGCAGCTCCACTGAATAAATAAGACTTCATTGGGAATATTTTATCAACATCTAAATCATTTAAAACATCTGTATTAATTGGTAAATTGTTTGCAATTGTCGACATGTTTTCAGTAATTAATCCTGATATATCCATTTGCTCTTGTGTTTTATAATCATAAAACTTAGTATTACCAGTAATATTAACTTCAACTGGATATGACATACCACCAAGATTATCAGCTGTAATACTTTGAATATTAGCTAAAAACCCCATAAAAACATTAATTAATGATGGTGTTCCATTATACAAGAATGACCCATTAAACATTGTGTCAATTCCGATAGATGCAATGCCACTTTGACTAAACATACAGTCATCAATAGTCATACTTCCACCAAGTTTACCTTCAACTCTTTTTGGATCATTAAAAGCATTTTGAATACTCATAAGTGATTTTCTCATCGTATCTTTATCAGTAAAAGCTCCTAATAAGTATGTCATCAAATCCATATCACCTTTTTCAAAGGAAGATTTGAAATAATTTTTCATAGTGTCTTTAGTTTCATTTCCCTCGAAATTAGTAAATGTATATTCACCATCCATATCTTCAGTTGATATGTAGTCATTACTTCCAGTTAGTATTAGGAAATTTCTAGCATTAGATAGTATAGAATTTTCAATTCTTAAGTTCATTGAAGAAAAGCTTCTTACAACGTGTTTACCATTTGAAAGTTCTGAATTTTTAATTGTTATATTATTACCATATGTTTCTACTACAGTTCCAACATATTCAAGATTAACCATAAGTCTACCAAAGTCACAGTTTTTAACTTTGATATCATTTAGTGTAATATCATTACCAACTAAATACATACCTATGTTATCTTGTCCATGTGCAGTAACAAGTGGTGTATTGTCAGGGTTACCAAGTGAATAGAATGGACGAGGTCCTCTAAATATATCATTAAGACCTAGTTCATATAACCCTGCGTCATTACCAGCTTCATCAGTTTGTGATGACTTTGCTGTTGGGAATGTTAAGTTATGCATATTAATAGTGTAGCCATTACCATAAAAGTCCTTTTGGACCATTAAGCCAACTTTTATCATTTCTGATAAACGTTGTGATGGATCACTAGATGCAATTTGTTCATTCCATTGTTCAATAAATCTACTATTATAAGTAGTTGGTATTTCGCAAATTTCGTTTTCGAAATCAAAAGTTTGTTTTTTAAAATCATAGTTTCCAAATAATTGGACATCTTTGTTAATTAATATAGGTTCACCTTTTTCTAAGACTGCTTTTCCATTATCATTAACTTCATACATATTTTGAAGTGATTCAAATGATGTTTGAAGGACAACAATTTCGCCCGTTTTAGAATCGTTTGTACATGCAAGTAAATCATTGTATGTATAAACATTTACCCCATTTTCCACAATTTCAAATGAATATGTACCTGGAGTTGCAAGTGAACCTTCACCACAACCAATTGTAAAACTAGCAAAACCTGGTGCGATGATTTCAACTGTATTAGTTGATAAATCAACTTTAATATTATCTGTACATGAAGTTAATCTAATTTTTGATTGTTCAGAATCAGGTACTGCACGTACATTAATTTTAAATGTTGATCTTTGTTTTTCACCATTTACTAAATCAAATTCACCATGATATAAAGTTTGATCAATATTTCTTTGTGATGCTTTTTGTTCTTTGTTTATTACCACAACACCATCTTGATAGATGATTGCATTCATTGATCTAAACACATTACCTTTTTCGTTTGAACAAGTAATAATAATATTACCAGGTGAAATTGCTTTTAAATAGTATTGTCCATCTTGATGGACGATTTCTGCATAAACATTTTCATCAGTTAAGTCTTGGTTTCTTATTTGCCAGACTAAATTATTTCCAGCTCCGGCTGGATAATTTTTTTGGTTAATACCTCTGGCATTAAGAGGATATAAACCACTACTTACTTTAAATACTTCAGTATCTTCGTAATCCCAATCAATACCAATAATGTCGTTATCGACAAAACTAAAAGTTGTATTGATTGTTACAACACCTAGTATTGCAATCATAAAAGGTATAAATAATAGTATTATTAAATTCTTCTTAGCCATACTAGTTCACCACATCTAAATCCATAAATAATGAATTCATATTTTTAAGTAGATATATAATGATTGGGATTGCAGAAACACCAAAGACGATTAATCCAATCGCATATGCAATATATATCGATAAGCCAAAATATGAAAATCCAGCACATACTACGAAATATAAAATCGGTAATACGTAAGCATATAAACTAGATAAATACGTAGATCTTGGCTTTTTATTTCTAATTGATAATTCTTCTTTTAAAGATACAATATCGAATACTATTAACAATGAAGTTATTAGTAATAATCCAAAAATGAATGTATTAAATACAAATATTTTAGTTATTAATAAAACTAATAGTGATACTAATAACGATCCAAAAGATAGAATTAGAGGTATCATAAACTTAATAATAAGTTGAGTACTATATTTTACTGGAATTGTCTTCATGACTTTAATCGTTGCTTTTTCCATTTGAATATATTGGTTTGCACCTTGAGCTATTATTACCGAAAATAACATCAAGATTAATATATCAATTAGCGGAATAAAGTTTGGAACGATTGAGATGTAGTAAGCAAACACCCCTCTAGTAAAAATAGTATTTAAAGCTTTAATAACCATATACGCTAAGAATGGTTGAACAATTAATAGTCCCGTAAAAGATAGCGTATAATCAGAGTTTTTAGTAAGAAGTGTAATTTCTTTTTTGATTAAAGCTTTTTTAACAGAAGTAAACTTCATTTCTTTTTCTTTTGGTTTGTGTTTATTAAATACAGATATATTACGAACATAATTAAACGCAAATACTGTAATTGTCGCACCAATTATAAACACTCCGAGTGCAATTGCAATATACGGAAATAACGCAATTGTTCTTTTTTGAATAAACACATCGACTAAAAAATTAATTGGTACTTGATATTTTTCGAAAGCAATTAGCTTATTAATTCTTTCAGTTGTAAATAGTAGATTAATACTACCACCCGCAATAAACTCAATAAAGATATTAAGTACGCTTGCGTATAAATAACAACCAATAAATAATATAACTAATGTACTAATAAATTTAATTATTAAATGTTTGTTTAAGAATTTTTTTAGTAACCAATAAGGATACACTAAAATTAGCGAAACGCCAATTTCAAAGATAAATGAAAGTAATGGATAAAATAAACCAATGTAATAAAACATTAAACCTTTACTTTCCATTCTTCCGTATGCAACAAATAATGGATAGATAAACATTACACTTGTTGCGTAGTGCATAATAAATAAGAATATTAATTTTGAAAAGATAATTGATCCATTGCTGACAGGATGCACTGATAACTGTTCAATATCTTTGTCATTAAAGAATAGTTTATTTGCTCTAATGACACCGGCAATGATCAACATGATTGAAATAATAAATAAAAACAAACTCATGAATGTCATTGATGCATTTTTAAACTTATTTGTTTTACTAATTAATGTTGTAAATAAATAAACTTCAATTGCGATAAATGCACCAAGAAATATCAGACTGAAGATAGCAGATATAATTCTTTTAGAAAGTTTTTTATCTTGCCTAAACATCAGTTTAAAATCTTTGTACAAGAGGTTCAGCATATACTAACCTCCATAAGTATCCATAAATAATCTAGATAATTGTAATCTCTTATTTGGATCTTTCTTTAGATCAATTAATGTTTTAACAACACCATCATTAACTATTGCAACTCGATCACAAATCTTTGACATTAATTCAATATTGTGTGATGTTACAAATACTGTATTACCATGATTTGCATATTCACGCATCATTTTCTTTAACTCTTCAACTGCCATAATGTCAAGCCCTACAGTAGGTTCATCCAAGATCCAAATCTTTGGACTATGTAAAAGACTTGCAACTAGACATAATTTTTGTTTCATCCCGTGAGAATAATCAGAAATCGGATTATTCAATTCTTCTAGTTTTAATTGTAATCTATTACATAAATAAACATAATTTTTCTTAAAGTCGCCTTCACTTAATTGATAAATGTTTGCAACAAATTCTAAGTAGTCTCTACCTTTCATTTCTTCATAACATGTTGGTTCAGACGCAACATATCCAAAAGATTCTTTTGCAAGTAATGGGTCTTTCTTAATATCGAATCCATTCAGCAAAATTCGTCCACTATTGAATTTTTTAGACCCAATCATACAATCAATAGTAGTAGATTTACCAATCCCATTTCGGCCGATAAATCCGAACATTTCACCTTCATAAACCTCAAGATTTAAACCTTTCAATACTTCTTTTGGTCCATAAGATTTATATAGATTATCTATTAATATTTTAGCAACTGGTAAATTATCTTTTTTAACTTCACTCATAATTAACCTCTCTTAATTCTCATAAACCAAACTGTATCCAGTTCCTCACTTTGGTTTTTAAAGACATATTGAGTACGACAATTTGAACACTCATAATAGCCTTTATCATTATCTAATTGTTTACTACGACATACTGGACAATATTTTTGATAAACATCTTTTTTAACAATGATTTCTTCAAACTTCATGTTAAGCCATTCATAAACCATAACTTCTTCTGATAATGTTCTTTTAAATATTGGTTCAGTAATCTTATCGAAATCATATAGATTCCAAATTGTAATTACATCAATTGTGTTAAATTGATCACTATTCTTGTAATCAATTGTTTCGTCTTTAAGAACACGTTCTGTGCTTAGATATAAATAATGTTTTGCTTTAACATCTTTATAACTAATTGTGAAAGATATTCCTGTACGATATCTACTTAATAATAAATTAACTTTGTAATCTTTATAAGTAAATGTTGCATTGTGACTTGTATTATTAGCTTCTTCATCAAGGATAAATCCTTTTTTATTTAAAGCTTTTAATAGATGAAATACATAGTATGTTCTAAAGTCATTTTGTAAACTACTTAAATCTTCATAAGCAATAAACTTACGATAGAACTTAAAACAATAATTATACAAACGGTCTTTTAATAAGATGTTTGTTGGTTGAATCTTTTTAAGTGATAAATCACATTTTTTAATTTCTTTATAAAAGTAAGAATTTTTAATATGTCTAAGTTTTCTTTGTAACTTGTCAACTTTTGTTAAAGCATTTTCGATTGATTCGTTTTCTAAAACTATTTCATAGCTATTATCAATCGATGGTAAAATTGAAACATAAAAATCATAATATTTGTTAATTTCTTGATCTAATAATTTAATTAACATCCCGATAAAAATATTTTCATAAATCTTAAGTTCATCTAGATGTTGGTGATGATACACATATTCTGGTACCATATCTAAATCTTTTTGTTTCCATAGGTTAGACTCTCTCATAACTTTTTGGAATTGGTCACGTTCAATATGTCCTGCAAGTTCAGCACGTATTACGATATCTTCACTTTTTGTAATAATGTGTGGATGAACAATAATTGAACTAATAACACTAAGTACAAATGAAACTTCATCGAAGAAATCGCTATCGTTTTGAAAAGAAAAACTTTGTAGTGAATTAATATTAAGAGAGTCTAATTCACGATATAAATTATCAAAGCCTTTATGCTCACTTTGATATTTTCTAATTTGTTTAATTGTGTTTTTTAATTGGATTCCTTCGATGATTTTCATATGCTTATAACCTATAACTTTCTCATTAAAGATTGAATTTCTTTTTCTGAACGAACTAATACATTAGGTCCGTAAGTTTTTTGAATAAGATTTAGTAATTCTCTTAAAGCACCTTTTACATATTCTTCAAAGCGCCCTTCAAGTTTACTAATAACTTTTCTTGAAAGTAAGAAGTCAAGAGCTTCTTCTTTCTTTCCACCACATGCAACATATACCGGAACAATTTGGTTAATTTGATTTAAGATACGGTTACCGAATGTTAAATCAAATTGTTCATAAATGTAATCTGTTACTTTGAATAATTTATCAAAATCAGCTTGTGTCATATGGTTTTCAGTTTGTGCTTTGGCTTGACTTATTAGTGATTGAAGTTTTGAATGGCTTAATCTAATTGGAGACGCATCTTCATTTACTTCAAATGGTGTATTACGATTATCAAAGTCAATTGTTATAGCACGGTCATACACTTTATCACTAATAGTGAATGTAGAGTCATCCTTGTTGGCTGTTCCAACAAAGTATGAGTTTTCAGGAATTTGAATTACACCATCAAGTAATTTTGCTGGTGGAACAAATTCATATGGAAGTTGCATAATTTGTAGCTTCCATTCAGATGTTGGATATTCTAAGACAGATAGGAAATCTGCAAAGTAATATTCAACACGTGAAATGTTCATTTCATCTAGAACATATAAGTGAATCATATCTGGATTATAGTTACCATGATATAATCCAACTAAGAACTCAGTTTCTGAGTATGTTTTTGCAAAGTCATTGAAATAACCAATTAGGTTAGTCTTATCTCTCCAAGTTGCTTGAACTGGTAAGAATAATAAGTTACATCCTGCAAACTTAGCAAAGTATCTAGGAAGTGATGATTTACCAGTACCAGATAGACCTTCTAAGATCATAAAGTGTGTTGCACCAAAACCACTAATATAGTAACGAATTGTTTCAATATCGTAGTAAAGTTTTTCTTCTTTTGCAAGATAGTTTCTAAATTTAACACAAAGTTCTTCAAGTGTTAAATCATCTGTTTCAATTTCTTCAATTGCATAACCTTCATATTGGATGTCCATTTTTGATAATGCTGGGAATACTTTTTCACGGTCATCTAAGCCTTCAGCTTTGTTGATAACACTACCTTCACCACCAGCACCACCACCGCCAGAACCAGTACCATTTCCACCAGCTCCGCTTCCTTCTGATCCAGCCCCTTCAAGAGTTGCTGATTCGTCGAAATTAGCAGTGACATCTAATGCTTCTAAATCTTCTTCATCTTCAATGATAGCAGCATCTTTATCAGTAAAGAATCTAAATGGTTTGTCTACTAACAAGAAGTTAATAACAAATAGTAATATTCCACCAAATAAAATTAATAAGATTACATAAATTAAAGTTGTAATAATAAATGTTTGGCCAATATATTGAAGTAATATACCAATGTTCTTACTTGTTAGTGGTTTTTGAATTACAATACCAATTCCAAGTGATAAGATTAAACATGCTACAAAAGATAAGAAATAAGATACAAACATTTTTGCACTATATGGACTTTGTCCATTTACAATAGCGTATCTTCTTTCGTAAATACAAACTGCTACAAAAACGATTATGTATAGTGCAACAAGTAATAAACAAATAAATCCAGATACTCCAGGAGTAATACGTGTAAAATTAAACATATCTCCAAGACTAGCAATTGGATTATTTTTATTTACAAGTGTTCCACCTAAACATAGGCCTGTAAATACTAATAGAATAGAGTAGAAGAATGCAAGTGACAATGCAATTAGATTTTTTCTAGTAAAATAGGGTTTTGCCATTTTCTTATTCTCCCTCTTTGATTTCTTCTTCTAAAACTTCAGGTTCTTCTGAAGTTTTTTCTTCATTATTAGGTGTTTCAATTTCAGTCTTATTGATGAATCCTTCTTCATCAAATGTATATGCAACACCTTTATAATAAATTGTTTCATGATATTTTGCGGTTAAAGCTTTTGATTCAGTTTCTTCACTATAATCAATAACTTTACCAAGCTTTTTAGCTCTTTCTCTTTGAACTTTATTTATTTTCTCTGCGTTACGATCAATCATAATCAAACAATACACAAGTGAGATAATAGTAATAATACCTGCACCTGATTGTAAGAAAATAATAAAGATACCAATTCCATCTATTTTCTTTCCTGTATATCTTCCGACTACATCTTCAAATTTAGGTGAATATGAGTCGTCAGATTTATTTGCATCCCCTCTTGTTACATATCTAAGTTCCCCATCAATTACTTTTATTTCTCGAATACGGTGAATAATATTAATGTCTTTATCATTTTTAAAACATATAACATCATACTTAGATAACATGCTAGGATCTTCAATTTTTTCTAGATAAATTATGTCATATTGATCAAACTGATCAGTTAAGTTGTTTTCGTTGACATATTTATTAGATTCGTTAATAAAACTCATTGATGGAGATGCAACTACCATTAAGTTTCTTCCACCAATCATTAATACGTTATTAACTATTTTACTATACAAGGAAAAAAGAAATAACGGAACAACTATAGCAAGCGCAACATAATAAATAACTGTTTTAACAACTTTTAAAATTTTCTTGCGCTTAATTACTTTTTGATCCCTATTACGGATTACTTCATCGATAATCTCAATGTCTCTTTTTCCAGACTTAATTTCTTCGATTTGTGAATTAGCATAAGTCTTATAAAGAATTGTAAACAATACTGCAAAACTGACAACACCAATGAATGTAACTATAATAGGTATTATGCTTAAAAACTGCATATTAATTATAATTAGTTGATGTTTGCAGTAATTGTTAGTTTGTAAAGTGGTGTTTCATGAGCAAGAAGTTCTTCTTCTGTAGCATCTTGTTTATATTCATAACCATAAACAAGAGCACGGAATTTTTCTAACTCTTCTTTAACTTTACTATTTTCAATTAACATTCCTTCCGGATGCGAATCATAATATAAACCTGGATTCATACCACCAAATTTTTCTCCCCAACCAAATTCAATTCGGTAGTTTAGTAGAAGTCTACCTGTTGGTACATCTTCTCCACGTTTATTTTTAATTGTTTCAGCAAGTAACTCATTGTCACCTTCTTTTAACTCAACACACAATTCTCCACCCATAATTGTTGCGCATTCAGGTAATGTGATATAACCTTTCTCAGCTGCATCGATTACACCTTGTGGAACTTCTAATTTGATAGTAATTTTATCAATGTATTCTCGAGGTGAAATAAATGCTTTTACGACTAAGACAAGTGATTCAACAGCACCGCCTTCATTATAGCGAACTCTTCCAGAGATATCACTGGCAAGTGGTTCAAAATCAAAGATAAATTTGTTTTTTGCAACTTCGACTAATTTCTTTTCATATTTAGAAACATTTGTTTCTGGATTAACAACAAGTTCTAGTGCTTCTTTATATATTTTCAAATCAGTGATAGTGATGTTTGCATCTGCAACAACACCAATTTCAACGCCGCCTTCAAAATCTTCTTTGGCCCCAGTTGACATTACCCATACAGTAAATCCAGTAGAGATTAAAGCAATTGATATAAACAGGAATAATCCAAATAGAATGATTTTACGTTTGTAAGAATTTCTAGTAATCTTTCTATTCTTCCTCATATCATCAACTTTCCTTTCTATAGATTTTTATTTAAATTATTTTGTAGTTACCTCTACAGTTGCAACATAAGTTACAGTATGTTCTGAACCTTCTGTTCCTTCAAAGATTTCTCTTAAATCATCTAATTTTTCGATTGATTCATCAGCTAAATCATCAGAATATTCAAATCCATTGTAATAATCGATTGGGTTTTTACCATCAAAAGCTTCGCCCCACTTGAATTCGATATCTAAGTAAACTGTTAATGTTCCATTTTCGATTTTGTTTTCATCATCAGCATCTGCATCAGCAATATCTTTTAATTCAGCTGCAGTTTTAGTAATAACTGGTAAAGCAGCTACATATTCAGCAGCTAAAGCTTGTGCATAATAAGCACTAGTATCTTCAGTAAGAGTGATAGTTAATGTATCAAGATAATCAAAGTTACCAATAACGATTTTGATTTTAGCTTTTAAATTTTCATTTAATTTAACGCCTGCGTCATCAGTTTCTTCATATTTCATCCAGCTGTATGCAACAGATGAATCTTTTTCTTTAGCACCAAAAATAATTTGTTCGCCTTCAGTAATTTCAGCAGAAATGCTAAGACGAGCATCTTTAACAACGTCAACACGGATTGTACCAGTATCTTGAGCATTAGCATCATTTGTGATAACCCATGCAGCGAAACCGACACTACCAAGTGCTAAACATGCAAGTAAACATACTAGTAAAGTAAGTGATCTTCTTTTCATAGTTTTTCTCCTTTATAAATTTATTTGATAGTTACTTTATAACTTAATTCATATAAAGCTGCGTAAACTTTTCCTAAGAAATCTTCAGCTTCATCACGGTCTTGTGCATAAGAATGACCAGTACCGTTATAATAAGTATAAGGGTTACCATTTGCTCCCCAACTAAATGTGATCTTAATTTGAGCTGTTCCAGATGTTGCATCAACTACTAAATCTGTGTAGTTAATTGTTCCATCAAATGCAACCCATTCTTCGCCAGATTTAATTGTCATAACCGGAGCGGCAAGACCTACATCTGTGAATAATTCGTTAAGTTGAGTAGTATTATATTCAGTACCACCCTTTACACCAGTTAAAGTTACACCAAGTGCTGCAGCATTTAATGTTGCATTAACATCTGCACCATCTTCTGGTTTAATAACAACAGTTAAAATTGTTTCTAAAGAATCAAATTTGCCTGAATTATTAGTTAACCAATCAGTTGGTTTTGGTGAATAACCAGTAGGAACACCATATTGAATTGTTTCGTTAGATAATGTTGCAGTTACATCATAAACTTGACTTGTAACATCATCAACCCAAATTGAACCTTCATCATGTCCTGATGCTTCAGGATTTGAAATAATCCAAGACGCAAACCCGATACTTGCAAGTGCTAACACTGCTAAAATACAAATAGCTAGTGTAATACTTCTTCTTTTCATAAGTTTCCTCCTTGTAATTTTAGTTTAATTAATTAGTGATAAGTAAGTTAAACTTTAATCCGTTTAATGCTGTATATAAAGCATTTAACTTAGTTGCCACATCTGCTGAGTAATCTTTAGCATAATAATAGTTATATGGATTTTCTCCTCCTAAACTTTCTCCCCATGCAAATGTAAGTGCAAAACTTACTGTTCCGTTTCCTGCTTGAATTTCTGCTTTACTAAATGTTTTAGTTAAAGAATAAGCATCTGTTGCAGCCTTATTTACTGTAATTGACTTTTGATCAAATGTTCCACTAGTACATTCTATGTACTTGTTATCAATAGCAGTCTTTAATTTTGAACCTGCAAATAAATCATAAACTTCAACTGTTAAACCATTAGTTCCTAAAGACTCATAGTTTGTAACTACCAAAGTAATTGTAACAGATAAAACATCTGTACTCATACCATCGTAAGTTAACCATGGAGTTCCTCCTGTTTTTGGAGATACAGGTGCACCAAAAATAAAACCAGTAGGACTAACTGTAGCTGTAACAGATACAGATTTATCTGTGGCATCATAAACAGTAAAGTCACCTTGTGTAGTTCCTGTAACAGTTACATCTGGATTAGTTAAGATCCATGATGCAAAACCAACACTAGCAAGAGCAAAAGTTGCAAGTAAACATAGAACTAAAGTTAATGTTTTTCTTTTCATAAATTTTCTCCTTTTTTTAAAATTTCACTTTGAGTAGTTTGTGACTCCCTCATTTACAAAAAACTCAAATTGTGATTTGTTAGATATTTTGGTTGTTAATTTTCGAAGTTTGGATATACTCCCACCAAATATCATGGATATTATACTACTTTTGTCAACATTTGTCACTACTAATCAAACTACTAACTGTGGTAGTTTTTGGGTAGTTTTTTAGGTATTTTTAGTAGCTTTCGAAAAATTAGGTATTTTTGACTTGACAAATGATTCTTTTATTGTTTTTGTTATTTTTACTTACTAAGTGAATTTTTCCTATCTTTAAATTCTATGTAAAATAAAAATATTGGTAACTTGGTTACCAATATTTTTTAGTTTTAATTTGAATTTTTCATTGTTACATCATAGAAATAAGTAATAATATCTTGACGTGTAACAATACCGATGAACATATTTCGGTCATCAACAACAGGCACAAAGTTTTGTGTTTTAGAGACATTTATTAGGTCTTGAATATTAGAGTTTACTTTGATTGCTGCGTTGTCTCTGAAGCGTTTTATATTAGTAATATTAATGTCTTCTGAGTCAATTAAATCAAACTCTCCAAGTTGTTTTATGTGCCACAAAATGTCACCTTCAGAAAGTGTTCCTATATACTCACCAGTCTTAGAAATAATTGGGATTGATGAATATCTGTGTACTTCCATTTTTTCCATAGCTTGTCTTAAACTATAGTTCTCAACTAAGTACTCCACTGTTGCTTTAGGTTTTAGGAAAAATAAAATGTTCATGTTTATCCTTTCTTTTTTATTTTTAGTGTTTTTAAATAATCTTTTTTAGTTTGAGTAATACGATAACTTTCATTTGCTTTTTGAATTGTTTTATTATGAACAAAAGTATTTAATTTATTTCCTTCTAACAAACTCAATGTTTTATCATAATAGTTAATTAATGAAGTTGCGAAAAGCCATGAAGAAGCCATATTAATATAATACTCTTCTGTTTGAATATTTGATACCAGTTCTAATACTTGATCAATATATTCATCTTTTAGAAAATAACTCATTAGTGTTATAATACCAAATCGAACTTTATAAGTTTCGTTAGATTTAAGCCATAATTTTATTTCTTCAAATAATATATCTAAATTACTTATAAATACCTTTGATCTTTTAACCATTGAATCACAAACAGCCCAGTTAGTTACATATGGTAAAAACTCATTAACTAGCTCAATTAACTCTTCTTGAGTTGTTTTAAGTCTTGCTAGAATAAAACCATGTAATAAGTTTTCTTCATGATACTTATGAGGTAACTCTTTTAAGAAAGACATATGTTTATTTTTCTTAATCATTTGTCTTGCAAGTTCTTTAATATCAGGAGTACGACAGCCAATTACTTCTTCTTTAATTCCTGGTATTAAACTTTTAGTAAATTCTATTAATCCTTTTTCTTGTTTTTTTAATAATTCATCCATTGTATTGTAATATCCCCTTTCTATAATAACGGTGAAAATAATTTAATAATTGAAACGAATAATCGTTTAATTAATCCATGTTTTGGAATATCATCTAATTTAATATTCTTTGATTTTTCAAGTGTATCATTAAAATCTTGTAACATATCATTATAACAATCTGGTTTATACATCCAACATGCACATTCAAAGTGATGAACAAAACTACGATAATCTAAATTGATTGTTCCAACAATTGCTTTGTCATCATCAGTTAAAATTGTTTTTGAATGAATAAAGCCTGGTAAATACTCGTAAATTTTTACGCCTGATTCAATTAGTGTTTTATAATTTGATTTAGTTATCAAAGAAATAATCTTTTTATCTGGAATATGCGGAACAATAATCTTAACATCAACACCACGTTTAGCTGCAAGTTCTAAACTATGAATCATATTATAATCTACGATCAAATATGGTGTTGTAATATATAAATATTTATTAGCTTGATTAATTAAATTTAAATAAGTGTTTTCACCAATATGGTCTTCATAAAGTGGTAATGGTCCATCACCAAATACTTGAACAAAACCACTTGAGTCTTGTTTATTTGATTCAATAATATATTCTTCAAATTGTTCAGTTTTGTTTTTAGAGAATACATTCCACATTTCTAAGAATAAAATTAACATATTCTTAACACCAGTACCTTGTAACATAATCCCATTGTCTTTCCAATGTCCATATGGATGGATTTTGTTGATGTATTCATCTGCAATATTAATTCCACCAATAAAGCCGTATTCACCATCAACAATTAATAATTTACGGTGATCACGGTTATTATGAACAACTGTAATAATTGGATTATATTTGTTAAAAATTGTACACTTTATTCCTTTTTTAATTAGAGTCTTATAATACTTTCTTGGTAAATGTTTCATTGAACCAATATCATCATAAAGAATTCTAACTTCAATTCCTTCTTTAACCTTTTGTTCTAATAAATCTACTAATGTATCTAACATATAACCTGGTGACATAATGAATGTTTCAATAAAGACATATTTTCTCGCAGCTTTAATTTTATTTAACATTTCATCAAACATTGTCTCACCATCTTTAAAGTATATTGTTTTTGTATTTTTAGATAAATGTTGATGTGATGTTTTATATATATACTTAGATTGATTATAGGCAATTTGTGATAGTGATTTTAATTCTTTTACTTCATCTTTATTAAGTTGATATTTTTGGTTTGCGTCTTCTATAATTTGCATAAACTTCTTACGATACTTTTTAGTAATAATTGGTTTAGCAAACATGATATAAGATAATAAACCAGGAATTGGTAGTATTAATATAAATAGTATCCAAGGTATCTTATATGATGGACTACCATTTTTATTTAAGATAAAAAGTAATAAAAGATAGCTAATAATGTTTGCACCAAAATACACGTAAATATACTTTTCTGCTAATTGATTAAAAAAGTATATTGCAATAAAAGTTTGAGCTAATATGAAAATACTTGTAATTACAAATCGACTAAATAGTCTTTTTAAAAATTTCATTTATTCACCTATCGTTTGCGAGCTAAACCGCCAATAGATGTTTCTTTGTATTTATATGATAAATCTAGACCTGTTTGTTTCATTGTATCAATTGCATGATCTAAACTTACATAATGCATCCCATCAGTTAGTAAAGCATATTTAGCTGCATCAATTGATTTAATTGCTGCAATAGCATTACGTTCGATACATGGAATTTGTACTTGACCATCTACTGGATCACAAGTAAGTCCAAGGTGATGTTCTAAAGCAATTTCTGCTGCATATTCAATTTGTTCATTTGTTGCGCCTTGAAGATATGCATAAGCAGCACTAGCCATTGCACATGCAACACCAATCTCCCCTTGACATCCTACTTCTGCGCCACTGATTGACGCATTAAATTTACAAATATTTCCAATTAGTCCTGCTATCTTCATAGCATTAATAATATCTTGATCTGTTTTATTTCTAAATAATTTTGAATATTTAAGTACTGCAGGTAATACTCCACTAGACCCACATGTTGGTGCAGTGACCACAATTCCACCACTGCCATTTTCTTCTGCTGTTGCTAAAGCTGCAGCAAATAAATAAGTTGTTTTATTTTCATCATCTAAATGTTGATTATAAAAACTATTGGCTTTTCGGTGAACATTTAATCGGCCTGGAAGTTTTTCAGTTTTCTTAAGTCCTGTCTCAATTGTCTCTTCCATTTGACGCCAACACTTTAGCAAATGTTCATCAATATTAGGATCTACTTTATCAATATACTCAAGTAATGTTAGATGTTCTTTTTTACAAGTTTCTAATATTTCATCCATGTTTTTGTCTTGATAAATTGCGTCTTCCGCAACTTGTCTATCTTGTCCTAGTTCACTTAAGAAACCACCACCTACACTAAATACTAGCCAATCACCAATTTCTTTTTGGTTTTTAAATGCATGTAAGCATAAAGCGTTAGGATGGTAATCATAAACTTTTTGGTAATTAAATAATACTTTAGTGTTTTCTCCTAAAACATCTTTAATAACTTTATCAGTTAAGTGACCTTTACCAGTTAATGCAAGTGAACCAAAAAGTTCTACAACGAATGAATCTGCTTCTGGATATTTATTCTTAAATATCTCTGCTGCAAGTGCAGGACCCATTGTGTGTGAGCTAGATGGTCCATGACCAATTTTATAAATATTTTTAATAGAGTCCATAATTGTCTCCTTTTTTTTCTAAATTTGTAAATTCATTATATATTTATATTATAAACTATAACTTAATTTTTTACAAGATAAATACGATAAAAAACAACTCCCATAGGGAGTTGTTTTATAAGATATATATAATTATTGTTGTTTAATTAAATTAGAATTTGCAACTTTTTTAACAAGTGAAATAAATTCTTGTTTATACAAATCATTACCAATAGTTGTTAAACTTTCTAATCGTTCAATAACACTTGTTAAACTTGCAGATGCTTTATATTCTGAATCTCTTAAAATCAATGAGAATTCTACTAAACAGCTTACAAAGATAAAATCTTCAGAAACTTCTTCATTAATTTCTTCTACACAGAAAGTATCAAAAATAGATTTAGATACATCAGTTTGTGGGTCTTTGTAATTAATTGTAATATCTAGAATTTTTGAATTAGCACTAAAATTACTTTGATTATTAAGTTTTACTTCATAAGTCACAACTGTTGTATGTCCTGTTCCTACTTCACCTGAATCAGCTTCTTGATTATTAAATTCATCTTCAGTTAATTGTTTATTTTCATAACCAATTACACGGTATTCAGAAATAATCTCTGGATTAAACTCTACTTTTACTTTAACATCTTTTGCAATTGTAAGTAATGTCGTTGCAAGATCTTCTGTTAATACTTTTCTTGCTTCAATAAGTGAATCAATGTATGCGTAATTACCATTTCCATGCATTGCTAAAGTTTCAACCATATCATCTTGATAATTACCCATACCAACACCTAATACTGATAAGTAAACACCACTATTTAATTGTTGTTGTACTTGAGCTTTTAACTCTTCATTTGAAGAAGGCCCAATATTAAAGTCACCATCAGTTGCAAGAATGATACGGTTATTTCCACCTTGAATGTAATGTTGTTTTGCAACATCATAAGCCATTTGTAATCCTGATGAACCAGATGTGCCACCACCAGCTTTTAAACCATTAATTACATTAATGATTGTTTGTCTATTGGAAACAGCACATCCAGATAGATGTGTTTTAACTCCACTTGCATAAGTAACAATTGAAATTAAATCATTATCATTTAATCCATCAAGCATAAGAGGAAAAGCTTTTTTAATTAAACCAAGTTTTTCTTCAGTTGCCATAGAACCTGATATATCAATTAAAAATACTAAATTATTTCGAATGTTTTGACTTAGTTCTACTGTTTTTGATTTAACTCCAATTGTAATTAAATTAGTTTCTGGATTCCATGGAGTTTCCATCATATTTGCTGTAATACTAAAGTCTTCGCCATCATTTGGTTCTGGTAAGTCATAACTAAAGTAATTGATTAATTCATCAGTCTTTATAATATCACCATTGATTGGTAGATTACGTTCAATATAACGTCTTAGATTAGAATAACTTCCTGTATTTGAATCTAATCTAAAGAAAGTGTTATTTTGTTCATTTGTTGAAATAAATGGTAACTCAGTTATCTCATTGTAACCTTCACCTTTAACTAGTTCATCTTCAGGCGAAATTGGTGAATAACTAGGTCCATATGAACCATCAAAATTGTCAGCTTTATTACTACATCCAACAAATACAAATAAAAACATCATTAAAATAAATATAGAAAATACTTTTTTCATTATTATCACCTCAATTAATATAACGTAATAAATAAAGTTTTTATTGGAAATTTATAAAAAAAGATAGAACTTTTTTTAGTTCTATCTATTAATTAGCTTTTCAATAATATCTAATGTATTATCAATATCTTCTTTTGTTGTCTTAAAACTTGTTACAAATCGAATTACTGTATCTTCTTCTCTTTCTTCCCAAGTTTCACATAAAATTTCTTCTTTTAATGCAGCTACTACTTCTTTTTTAAAGATTGGGAAGATTTGATTTGTTGATGAGTTCATTAACATTTCAACGCCAAGTTTTTTTAATTCTTTTTGTAAGTGTTCAGCATGTTTATTTTCTTCTTCAGCAATCTTAATAAATAAATTATCTTCAAATAGTGTTAAGAATTCAATTCCTAAAATAAACCCTTTTGCAGTCATACCACCAAAATGTTTAATTGAATATCTAAATTCACTTTTTAATTCATTATTAATAATTACTAATGCTTCCCCATGTGTTAAACCATTTTTAGTTCCACCAATATAGAATGCATCTACTAAATCACTTAAATCTTTAATTTTATAATCACATTCTTTAGAAGCTAATGCTGCACCTAGTCTTGCACCATCCATGAATAAGTATAAGTTGTGTTCTTTACAAAAGTTAGATAATTCTTCTAATTCTTTATATTTATAGATCGTACCAAATTCTGTTGAATTTGAAATATAAACCATTTTAGGTTTAACCATGTGTTCATCAGTATGACTTTTAATTACTTTTTCTAAATCACATACTTGCATTTTACCTAAAACATTTGGTACAGTTAATATCTTATGACCACTTTGTTCAATTGTTCCTGTTTCATGAACGTTGATATGTCCTGAATCACAACTAACAACTGCTTCATATGGTTTTAATGCATGGGAAATTAATACTTTATTAGTAATAGTTCCACCAGCTAAAAAGTGAATATCAGCATTTTCACATTGAATTGTTTCTTTAATTAAATCACTTGCTTGTTTTGAGTATTCATCTAAACCATATCCTACAAATGTTAATTCATTTAATTCAACAAGTTTAGATAATACTTTAGGATGAGCAATTGCGGAATAATCATTTTTTAAATTTATCATAATTTCTCCTAATACCACATGTATTTTCTATCTTCAACTGGTAAGTAAACATATATATGTTCATCGTCTATTTGATTATAATTTAAATCAACATAACTTGTACCTAAGGCTTTATAAACTACAGGAACATACGCAGTTGGATTATAATTGTATTTACTTGATAGTGTCCCACCACCAGTAATATTTCCAAACATTTCTCCCCAACCACCTTCATAGTTTAAGTACTCTTGAAAATCGTTATAATGGTTATAAGTGTAGAAAACAAACTTCTCATTTGGGTCGATAATTAAATCACCATTTTTATCAAAACGAGCATAGACAATTCTTGCAGCACCACGTTCAATGGAATAACCATTATTGTATTTTACTACTGGATATGATGGATCACAGTCTGTACCAGTTGTACCTACATCCATTTCATAATATTGGAATTCTCCACCAATGCCAGAAATATTTGGTAGTGCTGGTTCATATGGATATCTACTAGTATCACCACTAAATTTAGTATGGTTTACTCTTAAGTATTCTCCCCAAATGGAACTTGATGGTTTAGTCTTTTTAGAAGCAGAATGATTAGCTGGAATATCTCCAAATGCAAATACATAAGCCGCAACTTCTTCTAAAACAACATATGCTCCACCTTTATAAATTTTATTAACAATTTCACCTTTATAGTTTAAAACATAATATACATTACCATCACTAGAATATAAACAACTTGTATTTCTAATATACATCCCATTTTCCATCGGTCTTACAGGAGATATTGTTGGAGCTTGATCTTGTTCAGCAATAGATCCACTCATTAAACCATGTAATGAACGATAATAAGAATCTAAGTAACTAGTAGCAGGTTGATAGTTTGCGTAAAACTCATCTTTATTTACGTTAACATACGGATCTTTAAAATAATCTTCTTGATAATCTGGATCAATTTGTCCACAACTACACATACCATCAATATATACGTGAGTATGTGCTACATAATTAGGATCTTTTTCACCGCATTCACAAACACCATCAATAAATTGATGTTCGTGAGAAACTTCAATTTCAAGAAGAATACTTGTACTTGTAAAATAATTCACTTTTGCATGAATTACAACCTCACCAGCTTTAACAGCGGTAATTATATTTCCTTCTAATGTAATACAGTCTTTTCCTGATGTTACTACATATTCAACATCATCAAGATATTCTAATGGATTAACGGTCGGAATTAATTCAGTTACTTCACCAACTTTAATTTTATTGTTAGATAAATTTAAGGTAATTTTAACTTCTTCTTGAACTCTTGGCAATACAATAATTACAATGGTATCTTTATAACTTCCAATAGTTACTGTTATTATTGACTCACCTTGAACACGTCCTGTTACGATACCTTCTTCATCAACAATCGTAGAAACACTCGATGAGGTCCATACAGCTTCTCCAGTTACTGTTTCAGATGTTTCATAGTCTAAGTCTACTTGTTCACCAACATATATTTCGATTCTTTCACCATTTGTTATTTCAAGCGGATCAACAGTTTGTGTACAACCAACTAGTAAAAATAAGAAAGTTAATGTGAATATTATCTTTTTTAACTGATTCATACTTATTCTCCTAATTTATTTCTTTTATATTGTATCATACTTTACATATTTTGCAAAACATAATAATAACAATAAAAACACTTTGTATTTTTTACAAAGTGTTTAATTTTAAAATTAATTACCTAAAGTTTTATATACCTTTGGTTCTTACTATTTGGTTTATCTTCTAATGACATCACAACAAAATGATTTTCAATAGCTGGATTTAAGTAACTTTTTCTCAATGTTTCTTTTGTTTTAATTCCTAGCATAATCATCAAATCATTAGCAGAATAAGGGATTCCAACCTCCATAATCTCTAATAACCTGTTCATTTGATCTGAAATATTTTTACTTTCTTTTTCAACACTAGTCGCAACTTCATCTAAAGTTTTATCAATCATGTTAAGCATAAATTCAATAAACTCATTTGAATTGCCATTTTTATGGCATTCAGCTATTTTATCATAATACATTGACTGATATTTTTGAATCTGAGATTCAAGTGGAATATATTCAAAGATTGGATTCCATTTACTTAATATGACATTTTGCCACAATCTTGCGATTCTTCCATTACCATCACCAAATGGGTGGATAAAAACAAATTCATAATGAAAGACACAAGATTTAATAATAGTATGGGTTTCATTATCTTTTTTTAACCACTCAAATAATTGACTCATTAATGATGGCACTAATTTTTCTGGTGGTGCAATAAAAATTACTTTATTTCCGTCAAATACACCTTCAGCATGATTCCGATATTTACCTGCTTCGTTATCAACTAATTCAGTCATAATTCCATGTGCTTTTAATAAATCACTTTCACTATAACAATCAAATTGATTTAACATTGAATATACTTTATAAGCATTTTTAACTTCTTGAATTTCTTTTTGAGGTCCAATTACTAATTTCCCTTCAATTATATCTCTAACTTGATTAATTGAAAGTGAATTTGCTTCTATTGCTAAAGATGAATGAATAGATTTAATTTTATTATTTTTCCTTAAAATTGGCATTCTCTTCAATGAATTAAACGCAGTTATCTTTCCTATTTTCTCAGTAATTGAAATAGATAATTTCAACATATTTTTTGTTATTTCAAACGGCGGTTTATACATAATATCAACTCCCACAATATTATATCACATATTTTAGATAATTTCAAATCATCTTGCTTAAATCTTGCTTAATATCTTACTTAAAAAGAAAAAAGAATTTGACTTAAAATCAAATTCTTTTATTCATTACGTTACTTAAATGGATCAAATGAAGTATTTTCATCTAACGATTTAATAAATTGTACTAATACTTCAACAATATATTCAACATCTTTTAAGCTTCCTACCTCAACAGATGAATGCATATAACGAAGTGGAATACTAATTAAGTCTGAAGGAATTCCACCATTTAACTTATAAACTTCATCAAAGTCTGTCCATGTCTTAGAAATCTCGACTACTTGTTGATATGGAATGTTATGTTTAATTGCTGTATCAATAAGCATTTTTGATAGTATTTTATTTCCGAATGCTGAAATAGTAAACATTGGTCCGCCACCTAGTTTAACATCTCTTGTAAAACTTGATCGATATTTTACATCAGAGCTAGATCCAACATCAAGTGCAATAGCACATGTTGGTGTTACATCAACACATGAAAAGATTGCACCACGTTTAGTTGTTTCTTCACCAACTGTTGATGCGAAATAAACACCATTTGTTGACTCTTTCTTAATACGTTTTAATACTTCTGTACAAATGAATGTCGCAATCTTATCATCAAGCGCTCTACTTGACACTAAATTATTTTCTAATAATTGATAACTATCTTGATGAACTACAGCATCACCAATTGAAACAAGTTTTAATGTTTCTTCACGTGATGTTGTTCCTAAATCTAAATTTAAGTCTTCAACTTCAACATTACCTTTATTATAATTTGGTGTATAACCAATAACACCAGGAACATACGAATATGTACCATCTAAATTATAACGAACGACATTAACTTTTTGTCCCATATACATTTCGGGTTTAATACTACCGGCATTAGTTAATTTACAAATACCATTATCTAATACTTGTTCAATAATTAAACCTATTTCATCAATATGTGCAAGTAACATTACTTTTACTTTTGAACTGGGATTAACAGTATGTACAACATTATAACTGTGATGAGTATAAACTGCGTCATCTACATCTTTTAATTCTTCAATTAACATCTTCTGCATCGCAAGTTCAAAACCAGTTACTGATGGAGTTGTTAATAATTTTTCAAGTAATTTTAAATCCATAATATTACCTCACATTTAAATAAAATCATAATCAATTCTTAATTGTGCACTTTCGCCAACAAAGATTATCTTACAAGTACCGCTATAGTTATTAAAAGTAAATGTATATTTAGTATTAATTGGTATTTGATAATATGAATCATTACATTTAATAAAAATACCTAAATTACCTTTTTCAACAGTTGATGTGATTTTTACCATGTCACCTGACTTAACGCTTTTAGATACTAGTTCTCTTTGTCCAGAAAATTTTTTTACTTTAACATAACCTTCATTAAGTGTTCCAAATGATACACTCAAATAATTACTGTTACTTCTGATTTTACTATTTTTAACATCTTCAATTGTGTATGTCGCAAGTTCGAAATTATCTTCACCATTTTTATCTTTAACATGACATCCTGTTAAAAACAATACTAATGAAAGTGTAAATAAAACTAAAATCTTTTTCATATTAAGCTACTGTATAATTTAATGTTGAAGTTGCGCCTTTTTCATCAATATTTTCTAAAGATGATATTTCACCTTTTCTTGTATACTTAACATTAAAAATTTCTTTTTTAAATACCAAATTTTCTAATTGTTCAACATTATAGGTAATTTCCATCATTAATTTATCTTCTTCAAAATAAAGACGATAGTGACCTTTAAATGTTAAATAGTAACCATTATCATTTTCTTTACCAAAGTTGATAGTAACTTTTTGTTCATCTGTTTTATGGAAAGCAAGAGTCATAACATAGTCAGTTCCTGCTTCTGGTCCAACAAAAGATTTATTTTGTACATAATCATTAATATTATTAATAACTCGTTTTTGTCTAAAAGATTCACTTGTGAATCCAATTGTTAAAATAACAGCTATAACTAATACTATAGATGAAATAATAATTATTAGTTTTTTCTTATTTTTTATTTTCATAAATAGCCTCCATTTATTAATTGTTCATATTATACCACTATTTTATCGAATATTCAATCAATATAAATCGATACATTATTATAATTAATTATTTAGAATCTTCTATTAACCAATCTAATACATTGATTCTTCTAATTCCATCATAATCCGCTTCTGGATCTTCATCAAGAGTTAGTATTATTTTTTCATAGTGATCTTGAATACTGTTCAATGATCTTAATTCTCTTTCTAACGTTCTCCAATCTCTTACTGTTGCTGCAACTTGATAATAAACTGTTTTTTTATCATTAACTGCGACAAAATCAATTTCTAAGTCATCAAATTTACCGACATATACGTCATATCCTCTACGCAATAATTCTAAATAAACAATATTCTCTAAAATATGACCTACATCAGTTGACCGTGATCCAAGTAACATATATCTAAGACCTATATCAACAACATAATATTTTTCTAGAGTTTTTAACAACTCTTTTCCTTTTATATTATATCTATAGGCTTTATAAATAACAAAACTTTCAATTAACCCACTAATATATTTTTCAATTGTCTTTGTATCAGTTTTTCTTCCATCACTATTAAGAGTATCAGCAATTTTTCTTATTGACAATTTATTACCTATGTTATCAAATACAAATCTAGTGACATTTTCTAACATTATCACATCTGTTATTTTTTTTCTTGAAACAATGTCTTTAACAACAACAGTATTATAAATTCCTTCTAGATACGCTTTGACATCTCTTGGTTGATTTTTTAATTCAATAGCATATGGGAATGAACTATTTTCAATATATTCGCGGTATTTTCTAGCTAAATCAGTTTTATCACCTGTACTAGCTACATATTCTGAAAAAGATAAAGGCAACATAGAAATTTCAATATATCTTCCAGAAATTAGTGTTGCTAGTTCACTAGATAACATATATGCATTCGAACCTGTAATATAAATATCAATATTATTTTTAATGTATAAAGCATCGACTATACGTGGAAAATCTGTTACATGTTGTATTTCATCTAAAAAAATGTATGTTTGCTTATTAGGATCAATTAACTTTTTAATATATTCGTACAACTTACTAGGATCTCTTAATTCATAAAAATCATAGTCTTCAAAATTTATAAATATAATATTGTGTTTATCTACTCCATTTTCAATTAAGTAATTTATGAACATTTCCATTAACGTAGACTTTCCACATCTTCTAACACCAGTTATAATTTTGATTATTTTTTTATCTTTTAAAGAAATTAATTTTTCTAAATATTGTTTTCTTTGAATAATCATAAATTGCCTCCTAATTTGTTAATCAAAGTATAACACAAAATTTAATTTTTGTCAATAGTTTGTGGATTATATTCCACAAACTTACTTATTTTGACAACTTTGTGGATTCTATTCCACAAACTTTTTTAAAAAAAGAAAAGATCTATGTTAAACATAGATCTAATTAACTATTCTTCCATCCAAGATGGATCACTAGGATTTTGTTGGAATTTTAATACTTTCTTAATATCTGATTCGCTTATATAGTTAAGTTCTGCAGCTACTTCAACTAAAGTTTCAAAGTTAGAAAGTGAATGATTAATTACATTAGCTTGAGCTAATCTATCAATTCCTTTCTTTAAATTGTATGTGAAGATTGATGCAATACCTAAAACATTACATCCTGCTTCTCTTAATACTTCAACTACTTCAATTGATGAACCTGCAGTTGAAATTAAGTCTTCGATAACAACGACATCTTTTCCAACTGGTACAACACCTTCGATTTGGTTTCCACGTCCATGGTCTTTCGCACCACCTCTAACGTATCCCATTGGTAAATTTAAGATTTCAGATACGTATGCAGCATGTGGAATACCAGCAGTTGATGTTCCCATTACAACTTCACATGTTGGGAAGTGTTGTTTGATAATTTCTGCTAAACCATCTTCAACAACTTTTCTTGTTTCTGGATAAGATAAAGTTAAACGGTTATCACAATAGATTGGTGATTTAATACCAGATGCCCAAGTAAATGGATCATTTGGTTTTAAGAATACCGCTTTGATTTTAAGTAAGTTTGATGCTACTTCTTTTGCTAAATTACTCATATTAACAAAACTCCTTTACACATTTTTTATAAGCTGCAACTGGATCTTCTGCACCAGTAATGCTTCTTCCTACTACAATATATGTAGAACCATTTTCTTTTGCGAAAGCTGGTGTTGCAATACGTTTTTGATCGTTTGCTGAATCATCTGCAAATCTAATTCCTGGTGTAACAGAAATTAATCCCATTTCTTTAATGATTGATGCTTCAAGTGGAGAACATACAACACCTTGAAGGCCAGCAGCTTTTGCATTAAGGGCATATTGTTTAACAACTTCGTTAAGAGGTTTTTCAATTAATAATTCTTTTTCTAAAACTTCTTGTGAAGTAGATGTAAGTTGTGTAACTGCGATAAGTTCAGTTTTCTTTCCTTCTTCTGTTGAATCAAGTCCACGACGAGCTGCTTTCATCATTTCGATACCACCAGCTGCGTGACAGTTAGTAATTTCAACACCAAGTTTTGCAATGTTTCTCATTGCTTTTTCAACTGTGTTTGGAATATCATGTAGTTTTAAATCTAAGAAGATTTTAAATCCAGCATTATGAAGTTCAGTAACAAGTGCTGGTCCTTCTTTATAAATGATTTCCATACCAAGTTTTAGATATGGATTTAAACCTTCAAATGGTTTTAAAAATTCTAGTAAAGTTTCTCTATTACTAAAATCACAAGCAATAATTACATCGCGCATTATTTTACCCTCCTAATTAATTCTTCTAAACTTTCAATGTTATATTCTTCCATGACTTTTGGTAAGTCTTCAATAATCTTTTTACAAGCATATGGGTCAACTAAATTTTGTGCACCAACCATTACTAATGATGCACCTGCATACATCATTTCTAAAACGTCATATGCATCACTTATTCCACCCATTCCAATAATTGGAATATTAACAGCGTGACTTACTTCATAAACCATTCTAAGTGCAACTGGGAAAATTCCTGGTCCACTATAACCACCCTTAACATTTGCAATAATTGGTTTACCAGTTTTTAAATTAATACGCATTCCAACTAAAGTATTAATAAGACTAATTGCATCAGCACCAGCAGCTTCAACTGCTTTGGCCATTTGCACAACATCTGTAACGTTTGGACTAAGTTTTACAATAACTGGTTTTTTTGATACTTTCTTGACTTCTTTTACTAAGTTGTGAGCTGTCTCTGGATCCACTCCAAATGCCATACCACCGCCTGTAACATTAGGGCAAGAAATATTTAGTTCAATCGCAAAAACTTTGTCTGATTCATTAAACTTCTTAACCGTTTCGGTGTATTCATAAACACTATGTCCACCGACATTGGCAATTATTTGATCACTATAAACTTCATCAAGTTTAACAAGTTCTTCATTTACTACTTTATCAACACCAGGGTTTTGTAGTCCTATTGCGTTAATTAAGCCACTTGGACATTCTGCAATTCTTGGTAGTTTATTACCATATCTAGGTTCTAAAGTTGTACCTTTAATTGAAATACTACCTAAGATGTTAATGTCATATAAGTCACTAAATTCATATCCAAATCCAAATGTTCCACTTGCTGGAATAATTGGATTTTTAAATGTTTTTCCTAGAAATGTTACTTTTAATTTATCCATTAGAATAACACCTCACTTGCTTCAAATACTGGACCTTCTTTACATACTCTTTTAGGACCATTTGTTGTTTCAATTGAACAACCCATACAAGCACCAAACCCACATCCCATTCTAGCTTCTAAACTTACGCATCCATTTGGATAAGCTTGGGCTAAGTATTTAAGCATTACTTGTGGTCCACAAGAATAGTAATAATCAAATTCAAAGTTATGATGTTTAATACATTCAATGACATTACCTTTAAAACCAAGTGAACCATCATCTGTACATATATATAAATCAGTTAATTTTTTAAGTTCTTCTTTTAATACAATATCTTGATAGCTTCTTGCACCATAAACTAAAGTTGGTTTAATACCAATTTTATTAAATGCTTTAGCAAGTCCAACTAGTGGTGCAATTCCAATTCCACCAGCAACTAATAGTGGTTTAATGTTTTCTTTAACAGTAAAGCCATTACCAAGGCCTACTAAACAATCTAAATAAATACCATCTTCAAAACAAGATAAATCTTTTGTTCCACGGCCTAATACTTTATATAAAATATCAACATGTTTAGAACTATAATCACATACTGAAATAGGTCTTCTTAAATAGTAACCAGGAATAGTAATATTAATGAATTCGCCTGGATTTTTTATTTCACTTAAATCACCAGTTAAAGTCATTAAATAAGTGTCATAACCTACTTGAATATTTTTTTCTATTTTTAGTTTTAAATCTTTCATGGTTACTCCTTATCGATTACTGAAATACCCATTGTAATTTCTTCTAATACATCAAGTAATACTTTTACTGTATCAAGGCATGTAAATACTGCAACATTATTATCGATAGCAGCACGTCTAATGTAACTTCCATCATTTGATGAACCAGGTTCTTCAGATTGTGTATTAATAACATAAGTTACATAACCTTTTTTAATTGAGTCTAAAATTTCTTCACTGCCATCAGAAATCTTTCCACGAACACGTGTTTTAATTCCATGTTCTTTTAAGAATTTTGCTGTACCTGCAGTTGCTTCAATATTAAATCCTAAATTATAGAATCTTCTAATTAATGGAAGTGTAGCTGGTTTATCTTGATCACTAATAGTTGCTAGAACTGTACCATAGTTAGCAACTCTTGTGCCTGCTGCTTTTAGTGATTTATAAAGCGCACGGTTTAGTGAATAATCATAACCAATAGCTTCACCTGTTGATTTCATTTCTGGTGATAAAACTGCATCAAGACCTGCAATTTTTGTAAATGAGAATGTTGGAGTTTTTACGTACCAACGTTTTCTGTTTTTAGCAACACCAACATAACCTAATTCTTTTAATGAATACCCAAGCATAACTTTAGTTGCAATATTCGCAACTGGTAGTCCTGTTGATTTCGCAAGGAATGGAACAGTTCTACTTGATCTTGGATTTACTTCAATAATATAAACTTTGTTTTCTTTATCAACAATAAATTGAATATTGTATAAACCAATCATATTTAGTTTAATACCAATTCTTGTTGTATAATCAATAATAATTTGTTTTACTTCATCAGTTAAAGAGTATGGTGGATAAACAGACATACTATCTCCACTATGAACACCTGTTCTTTCAATGTGTTCCATAATACCTGGAATGAAGACATCTTTGCCATCACAGATTGCGTCTACTTCACATTCTTGTCCAACAACATATTTGTCAACAAGTACTGGGTGTTCTGAATCAAATTGAACAGCTTCATTTACTTTTTCCACAAGCACTGCTTCATCATAAACAATGTGCATCATTCTTCCACCTAAGACAAATGATGGACGAACTAGTACTGGATAACCAATTTCATTAGCTGCTTTTATTGCTTCATCAACTGTGTAAACACCAAAACCTTTAGGCATTGGAATATTAATTTCTTCCATGGCTTTTTCAAATAATTCTCTATCTTCTGCAAGATCAATACTCTTTGCACTTGAACCAAAGATTTTAACACCAGCTTGATCTAATCTTGATGCAAGATTAATTGGTGTTTGTCCACCAAGAGCAACTACTACACCAACCGGTTTTTCATAATCGATAACATTCATTACATCTTCAAATGTTAATGGTTCAAAATATAATTTATCTGATACAGTATAGTCTGTTGATACTGTTTCAGGGTTATTATTAATAATAATTGCTTCATATCCTGCTTCACGAATTGCCCAAATTGCATGAACTGTTGTATAGTCAAATTCTACCCCTTGACCAATTCTAATTGGACCTGAACCTAAAACAATAATTTTCTTTTTATCAGTTACAATTGATTCATTCATTGATTCGTATGTTGAATAGAAGTATGGAACATAAGCATCATATTCAGCTGCACATGTATCAATGATTTTATAAACTGGATAAATATTATTTGCTTTTCTTAAGTTATAAACTTCTATTTCAGTTAAACCCCAGACACTACCAATATATGAATCTGCAAAGCCCATTTTTTTAGCAAGTTTTAAAACATTTAAATCTAATTTATTATTTATTAAAGTTTCTTCTAACTTAATAATGTTAACAAGTTTTTCTAAGAAAAATCTATCAATCTTTGTTAACATATATATATCATCAACTGATGCACCTTTTCTAAATGCTTCACCAATAGCAAAGATTCTTTCATCAGTATGCATATCAATAAACTTCATTAAATCATCAAGTGATTTATCTTTTAATGATTTTAATTCTAAATGATTAACTTTATTTTCTAAAGATCTAATTGATTTAAGTAATGATTCTTCGAATGTTCTTCCAATACTCATTACTTCACCAGTTGCCTTCATTTGTGTTGCTAAACTTCTGTTTGCAGTTGTAAATTTATCAAATGGGAAACGTGGGAACTTTGTAACTACATAGTCAATAGTTGGTTCAAATGAAGCTTTTGTTGCGGCAATATCAATTTCATCAAGTGTTAATCCACAAGCAATCTTAGCTGATACTCTCGCAATTGGGAAACCTGATGCTTTTGATGCTAAAGCTGATGAACGTGATACTCTTGGATTTACTTCAATTAAATAATATTTAAATGAATAAGGATCAAGAGCAAATTGAACGTTACATCCACCTTCAATTTCTAAGCCTCTAATTATCTTTAATGCTGATTTTCTAAGCATTGAAAATTCTTTATTAGTTAAAGTTTGAGCAGGTGCAACAACAATTGAATCTCCAGTATGAATACCTACTGGGTCAACGTTTTCCATTGAACATATTACAATTGAAGTATTGTTTTTATCACGCATTACTTCAAACTCAATTTCTTTAAATCCCTTAATTGATTTTTCAACAAGTACTTGAGATACTGGAGAAATCTTTAAAGCATTTTTTGCTAGTGGAATTAATTCTTCTTCGTTTTCAGCAAAACCACCACCTGTTCCACCAAGGGTAAATGCCGGTCTTAAAATGACAGGATAACCAATTTTTTCAACCGCAGCTAATACTTCATCCATTGTAGTTGCTATTTCTGATTCAATAATTGGTTCACCAAGGTCAATACAAAGTTGTTTAAATAATTCTCTATCTTCTGCTTTTTCAATTGTTTCAGCTTTTGTTCCTAAAAGTTCAACTCGACATTCTTCTAATACACCTTTTCTAGCAAGTTGCATACCAAGGTTTAATCCAGTTTGTCCACCAATTGAACATAGAAGTCCATCTGGTCTTTCATAACGAATAATTTTCGCTACGTTTTCTAGATCAAGTGGCTCCATATAAACTTTATCAGCAATATTTGGATCAGTCATAATAGTTGCAGGATTTGAATTAACCAAAATTACTTCATACCCTTCTTCTTTTAATGCTAAACAAGCTTGAGTTCCAGCATAGTCAAATTCAGCACCTTGACCAATAACAATTGGTCCAGAGCCAATAACCATTATCTTTTTTAAATCTGTACGTTTAGGCATTTTTACGACCTCCATGTTTCTTCATTAGAGTAATGAACTTTTGATATACATCTTCAGTATTTTGATCAATAATTGTGAATGGTTCAAATTCAATACTCATTACTTTATTTTTAGAATCTTCAAATCCTTCAACTTCATTAGTAATAACATTTTCATGTGTTACTTTTAATGATGTTCCTTTTAAGCTTTGACGGTCAATTGTATATAAATGATTTTGAACAGCGATTTCAACTTTACCAGTTTTTAAGTTTCTAACTGGATAGTTACAACCATGATGTCCACATTTCATTTTTAAGCTTTGTGCGCCATACGCAAGACCAATTAATTGATGACCAAGCCCAACACCAAAAATTGGAAGTACGCCAACAAAACTATTAATTAGTTCTATAACTTCTTTTAGGTTTTCGGGATTACCTGGTCCTGATGAAATGAATAATCCATTAGGTTTGTATTTTAAAATTTCTTCTTTAGTTGTATTATATGGGAAACTAATTACATTACATCCTGCTTTATTTAATCCTTTGATTAAATTAAGTTTTGTGCCTAAGTCAATAACTGCAACATTATACATTGGGTTTGGTGTTCTTGAATACCAAACTTTTTTTGATGTTACACTTTGTACTAAATTTAATGGTTCATTATATTCATTTAATAAAGCCATACATTCGTCAATTGGTTTTTCAATGTCACAAATTAATGCTTTCATTGTGCCAAGTTTTTGAACTATTTTCATTAATTCTCTTGTGTCAATACCTTGAATACCACTAACGTTATTTTCATCCATTACTTCTTCTAATGTTCTTGTATATCTAAAGTTTGATGGAATTTCATTGTATTCACGTACTACTAAACCTTTAGTACAAATATGTTTTGATTCATAGTCTTCATCTGTAAGTCCATAGTTTCCAATTAAAGGATATGTCATACAAACAATTTTAGCTGTATTTGTAGGATCAGAAATAATTTCTTGATAACCAACAACAGCTGTGTTACAAATAATTTCTGCAACTGTTTCAGTTAAACTACCAAATCCTACTCCTTCAAATACTTGACCATTTTCTAATACTAATTTACGATTATTCATATAGCTTGTCTCCTTTACTTTTGAAAAACTATTTTTCCATTTACTAATGTATATTTTGGGAAACCGTAAAAACTCATTCCAATAAATGGAGAATTTTTACCTTTCGATAATATTTCTTCTTTTGTATAAGTGTGTTCGTTTTCAATATCTAGTATTGTAATATCCGCAATACTACCAACATTTAAATTTCTTTTAGGTAAATTAAATATCTTAATTGGGTTATACACTAAGATATCTAAAAATCTTTCTAAACTAATTAAATTGGTTTTTACAAAATGTGTATAAATAATAGGTATCATTGTTTCTGCACCTATAATACCATTTGGACATAAATCATATTCTTTTGCTTTTTCCAGTTCAGTATGCGGTGCATGGTCACTTGCAATCATACAAGCTGTTCCATCAAGTAAAGCTTCAACTGTTGCTATTCGATCAGTTTCATCTCTAAGTGGTGGATTCATTTTCCAATTGGCATCTTTAATCATTTCTTTATTTAAAATTAAATGATGTGGTGCTACTTCACATGTAATTGGATAGCCATCACGCTGTGCTTGTCTAATTGCGTCAAATGATTCTTTAGTTGACATGTGACAGAAATGATATCTACAACCAGTTTTTTTAACTAGTTCAATTTCTCTTCTTACTGCAACATATTCACCTTCAGGTAATGTTTTATAAACATTATCTTCAGCATGTGATGCAATAGTCAAATTATATTTTTTGGCAAGATTCATTGCATCTTCTAAAATACCTAAATTGTTTACGCCTCTTCCATCATCAGTTAAACCATATACTAAATCTTTAAATTCATCGATTTTAGCAATTTCTTTATCTTCTTCATTAATAGTAATTGTTCCAAATGGATAGACATTAACTACAGCATCTTTTTTAATTATATCTAATTGTTTGTACAAATGCTCTAATGTATCTGGACATGGATTTAAGTTTGGCATTGACATAATTGAAGTTAATCCACCTTTTGCACAAGAAAGGCTACCTGTCTTAATTGTTTCTTTATTTTCGAAACCTGGTTCTCTTAAATGAACATGAACATCAACTGCACCTGGTATTACAAGCATATTAGTTGCATCAATAGTTTCACATTCTGTTTCAATATTAGAATCTATATAAACAATAATATTATTTTCAATTAAAATATCTTTTTTAATTAACTGATTATTTTCAATTATTTTACCATTCTTAATTAAGATCATAGTTTTCCTTCCATTGCAAATGAGATTGCAGCCATACGAATATAGACACCATTAGTCATTTGCTTATAAATTCTTGATTTTGCACATTCCACAACTTCATCAGCAATTTCAACACCTCTGTTTACTGGTGCTGGATGCATAATAATTGCATGTGGTAACATTTCATCAACACGTTTAGTTGTTAATCCATACTTTTCATGATACTCTTCAACTGTCATACTCATTGATTCAGAATGTCTTTCAAACTGAACGCGTAATAACATAATTACATCCATTGTTTTAATAGCTTCATCAAATGGAATATATTTTGCTGAATTATCATTATATTCACTTGGCCCTGAAATGTATACTTCCATACCAAGTCTTTCCATTACTTCAATATTTGTGTGTGCAACTCTTGAATGAAGGATATCACCAACAATACAACACTTTAAACCTTCAAATTTTCCGAATTCTTCATAAATTGTCATTAAGTCTAAAAGTGATTGTGTTGGGTGATTACTTTTACCATCTCCACCATTAAATATTGGAATATTAATATTTTCTAGTTCTTTAAAGTATTCATCAACTGAAGATCTAATAACAACACCATCAACACCTAATGCTTCAAATGTTCTCACTGTATCATATAGTGTTTCGCCTTTTGCAACACTAGAATTTCTTACATCACAACTTAAAACATTAATACCAAGATTAATTAAAGCTGTTTGAAATGAATAATGTGTTCTAGTAGAATTTTCAAAAAAAAGAGTAGCAACTTTCTTATTAGGATATTTAACAACATATCCATTTTTTAGTTTAATTGCATACTCTATTAATTCCATGATTTTATTTGTTTCTAAAGCTTTAAGTGTTAATAAACCTTTCATAATACACCTCTTAAAAAAATAGTTTTCAAATCAAAAAGACTTGAAAACTAAGAATTCCAAATTTAATTTAAGTTGTTCTTAGTTTCAAAATTGAACTAAATATACTTTTTGACAAAACAACCGATATTTTTAATTTTTGTAGTATTATATCACGAATTTCGTTTTTATTCAAGGTATTATACATTTTATTTTTTCTAATAAAAAATAGGCTAGATTATCTAGCCTAAAAGAACATCTAATATCATCATTAAAGAAAAACCGATTGCGAAACAGATTGTGCCGATATGGGAATGTTTTCCACCAGTCATTTCCGGGATTAACTCTTCTACTACAACATAGATCATTGCACCGGCAGCAAAGCTTAATAAATATGGTAAAGCAGGTGTAATAAAACTTGCAAGTAAAAGTGTTAGTAATGCACCTAAAGGTTCAACAATACCACTTAAAACACCAAGGATAAAAGTCTTAGACTTTTTTACTCCACAATCAGCCAGTGGCAAAGAAATAATTGCTCCTTCAGGAAAGTTTTGAACTGCAATACCAATTGCAAGAGCAATAGCCATTGAAATAGGCACAGTACTACCAGTTGATGTGGCTGATGCTAAAACAACACCAACAGCAATCCCTTCTGGTAAATTATGAAGTGCAACAGCTAAAGCAGTCATTGTTGATTTTTTTAAATTACAACTAGGGCCTTCAACGTCACCAGAATCAATATGCATGTGTGGAATTACTTTATCAAGTAACATCAAAAACATAAATCCAAGCCAAAGTCCAACTATAACAGGGATAAAAGATAATTTACCCATATTACTTGCGGCATCAAAAGATGGTAGGATTAAACTCCAAAATGCAGCAGCAATCATTACACCAGCCGCAAAACCACTAAATGCTTTTTGAACATTAGTACTCATTTTCCCTTTAATAAAAAATACTAATCCAGATCCAAGAACAGTTCCTAAAAAAGGAATCAAAATGCTAAAAATAATATCAAACATATATATACCTTCCTACTAATATCTTATTAAATAATAAAGAACTTGTCAATTTTTTTGCAACAAAACATGAACCAATTAAAACAAAATTTATACCGAATACTTTTGTACACTTGATTATTTAATTAAAAATGATATAATAATATTATAGGAGGTCTCTTATGAAATTCAGATTTATCCCACACGAAGAAGACGAAATAATTGCCTATGGCAAAACGAAAAATGAATTAATTACCTTAATTGAATCAATATGTATGAATGATGATATAAATATAATAGGTTACTATCAAAATCAAATTAAAGGACTAAATCCGCTCCAAATTGAGTGTTTTTATACTGAAGATGAAAAAGTATACACTAAATATTTAGGAGTCAAATATCAAATTAAAAAAAGACTATATGAACTTAAAAATATACTAAGTGATAACTTTATTTATATTAATCAAGGATGTATTGTCAATATAAATTATATAGATCATTTTGAAATAACACTTGGAGCATCGCTTAAAGCAGTTTTAAAATCTGGGGATGTTTTCTATGTATCTAGAAGAATGGTAAAACAAGTTAAAGAAAGGATTGGTATTAAGTAATGAAAAAAATAATTAAAGAGTTTCTTACAAGAGGTCTACTTTGTATGGGCTTTGGACCAATAGTTTATAGTATTGTAATGTTAATATTATATTTATGTAAGGTTGAAACAACAATTAGTATTGTTACACTTTTTAAAGGAATTATATCAGCTTCTTTTATGGCTTTTATTATTGCAGGGTCATCAATAATTTGGCAGATTGAAAAAATTGGTATCGCTTATCAAATTCTAATACATGGTTTATGTTTATATCTATGTTATTTAATAACATACCTTTTAAATGACTGGTTAAAAAAAGAAGGAATATTAATATTTACTATTGTATTTATAGTAGGCTATTTAATTATTTGGTTAATTATCTATTTGGTTGAAAGAAGAAAAACAAAGAAATTAAATGAATTAATAAAAAAATAAGGCAAGATTAAATCTTGTCTTTTATTAATTCTATTAAATTGTTTTTCATAATCTCTGTATTAATTCCACCTAAATTAGTTAAGAAAATTAAACAGAGATTTAAATCAATTGAAAATAGTAATAAAGTATTAGTGCCTATTGTATCACCACAGTGATAATGAATTAAGTTACCATCTACTTCAATTGTTCTAATTCCTAAGCCATAGAAGTTATATTCATCATCACCAACATAATTAGGAACTTTCATAACACTAAAGTTAGATGTACTTACTAAGTATTTACACCACTTTTTTAAATCATTAATAGATGAATATAAGCCACCATCACCGATGGTTGCGCTACACCAATATTGATCTTTAACATAAAGATTATTCTCATTATCAAGTAAATGTCCATATGCTCTATTTTCAATTTCAGTAACACCTTGAATATTTACTTTTGATTTTAACATCCCAGCTTTTTTAAACACATTGTTTTCAATGTATTCACTTATTGACATTTTACTAACCTTTTCAACAATTAAACCAAGTAAAATGTATGCTGTATTACTATATTTATATTTAGTTCCTACTTTAAAATAAGTATCATTTGTTGTTTTTAAAAAATCTAGAATATCTTTATCTTTAACTTGTGGCTCATCTTCTTTATGTTCCATATCTTCATAATCATAAATACCTGAAGTATGATTTAGTAAATTCCTAATTGTAATATTTTTAAAATAATCTGGTAAATCATTAAATATCGTTAAAATATTAGTTTCATAACTAATCTTTTCTTCTTGTATTAAATTCACAATACTAAACGCAATAAACTGTTTAGAAACTGATGCTAATCTAAAATTAGTATTAAACGTAATATCTTCACTAAGTTGATCTCTTACTTTACCATTTACTAACTCTAAAGTTTCACCATTGTTATAATAATATAATGCGTAACCTTGATTATTACATTTTAAAATGTTTTTAGTAAGTTTTTCAAATATTTTCATAATTAATACCTCATATAAATTATATCATATTTAAACTATATAAAGTAATAAGACACTTATTTAAGTGTCTTATTCTGTTTTAAAATATAAAATATTATCAATTATTTCAAATTGAACTTGAATATAAATACCATAAGGTTCTTCAAGTTTAGTTCTTTGTTGAACTAAAATATATCCCGAATTAATATCTTCTGGAATTTCGATTTCTAATTCTTCATGATATTTTGGATAAAAATGATCATAATGAGGAACAACTAAGAAAGAACTATCTTGTGCAACAGTAGACTCATACATTATATCATTAAAGTTATAATATTCAAAATAATAATTATTTAATTCTTCTTCATTAGAAACAACTGAAATATATAATATTGAATATGAACCTATTGGATGACCATACTTATAACCAGTACCAACAGTCACAGGTATACTTCTACTTTTTGTCAAATCATATTGTTGATATCTAGTTTCAAAATCAACAACTTCAGTCACTCCAGCATCAGCAGCACTTGGACTTGATTTAACATATACTTCTCCCCAAGGTTCATATGGCGTAGATTTAAAACACCCTGTCACAAAAAATAATAATACTAACAATAATATTTTTTTCATTTTCATCACCTCTTACTAAAGATAACGAAATAAAACCCAGTTTTATTGGTATTGATTAATATATTTTACTAATGTGTCATATTTTTTAACAAGTGTTTTAGCGTTATCTGATAAATTATTATACATATCTTTTACATAACCTACAGTTGTTTCATTAACAACTGCTTTTTTAGTTGTAAGATTATAAATATAAACATCTACTAAATTTGCAGCATCAGCTTCTTGTTGATTTGTATCTACTACCCATTTTGCATAAAGTTTCTTATGCACAGTTAAATCAGTAACTGGATTTCCATTAAATTCAGGGTTATCATACCAACCCATAAATTTATAACCACGAAGTTTAATATTCATTGGATCTTCATCTAATCCGTATACAACCGATGCAGTATTAGTTAAACAATCAATCATACGTTCAGTTTTAACATATGATGTATTTTCATCATAATAGAAGAATTTAGCAATATCAACCGTTGGTGCCCAACCTTCTGCGAAAATATCTGCACCATAGTTTGATGTATTTGCGTAACCTTCATCGATTCTCCAATATGCAAAGAAGTTAATCAAGAACGGCAATAAATCTTCATATAAACCATATTTATAACAGAATCCAAAGAAACCATTATCTGATTGATTTTCTAAAATACCATTAATATCTTTAGTTAACATGTAACGTCCTGCAATATTACCTATACCATATAAGTTATTCGCACCAGCTCCTGTAAAATCTTGTGATAACTCAACAAAATTATTGACATTAAATAAATAATTCTTTTCTAAATGTTCAGTTCCGTGATACGCCACAATATAATAGTAGAAATCAGTAAAGAATGCTTCACATAATTGTTCTTTAGATGTATATACATTACTTATCGTTCCTGAATTTAAATAATAAATTGTGTCAGTTGATTTTTCAATTTCCATCAAGTTATTATACAAAGTTTCAAGTTTATCATAAGTTATAATTAAAGCTTTTAATTCTTTATCGTATGTTTGGTATTCTTCATATAAACCTGTAATTTTATCACTATAATATTGTTCCATATAGATTGGAATAGTAATAACATTTAAATCAAATGCTTTTGCGTCTTCTTCATAAATAGCAAAAATTTTTTCAATTTCTAAAGAAATCTCAGAAAATTTCTCTTCATCATATTCTGGTAAATAACCAATTAGATCAGCTTCCATTTCTGCTAATTTTTCTTGGACAAATGTAATTTTATTTTTTAAAGAAGCAGATAATTCTGAATTTAAAACATCATTTATTACATCATAAACTACTTGAACTTGTCTTAATTTTGGTAATAGTTCGTTAAGAGTTGTTATTTTATCTATATTTATAATTTTATCTAGTTTTTCTTCGGGAACTTTTTTAAAGGCGTCATAAGCAACTTCGATGTCTTGAATATCTAAACATGTAGGATTAATTGGCAATTCATCAATTAAACCATTTACGTAATCAATACTAATAGAATATTTAGCAAATAAAATTAATGTTTTATTTAAAGTACTAAAGTCAATTTCCGTTACAGCATCGCCAGAAAAATTAGATGTTTTATACCATCCATCAAAATCACATTTTTCTTTTGTCATTATTGGTAATACCATTGTATCACCAATAAATTTAAGTTCTTCTTGAATAGTTCCATCATTTTTATACATTAATACTTGATATTCAGAATATATTTCATCAACAAGATATCTTAAAACAAAAGTTAAATCTTGGTCAATAGTAATTGTAGTGTCTCGTTGTGGATGTGGTTTGATTAATTCATTTGTTTCTTCACACCACCAACCTATTATACTATAATTATTAAACATTTCTTGAACAAAAATATTTGCTTCTGAGTAATTACTAATATAATATCTAGAATGTTGATCTTCTAATTCTAAGTATGATAAAATAAACTCTTCATTTTCTTTTACTTCGTATTCATTTTCAATATCAATAAATTCTTTTATTTCTTCATCGATTTTTAAAGTAACTTTATATGTTTTTTCTTCTACATAATTTGGATCAATTTCTCCACATTCACATTTACCTTCAATATATTGATGAACATGTTCTTTATCACATCCAAAAGTTAAAAAGCATACAAAACAAATAAGTAAATATTTCCAAATGTTTTTCATATAAACCTCTATTTATTAAAATACTTTTTGTAATTCTCTATTGACGCAGCAATTATTCTTTTTGCTTCACTTGGACCTCTTGTTTCAACTATTGATGTTGTTTTGCCTTCTAGTTGTTTATATACACCAAAAAAGTGTCTCATTTCATCTAAGATATGTTCAGGTAGTTCATCAATATTTTTATAACTATTCCATGATGGATCACCAACAGGAACCGAAATTACTTTTTCATCTACTTGATCATTATCAATCATTTTAATGACACCAATTGGTCGACATTTCACTAAACAAAGTGGAATAATTTCTGATTGACATAAAACTAATACATCTAGTGGATCATTATCACCTGCATAAGTTTTTGGAATAAATCCGTAGTTAGCTGGATAGTGAGTTGAAGTAAATAAAACTCGATCTAAAATTAATCTTCCAGTTTCTTTATCAAGTTCATATTTCATTTTACTGTTTTTAGATATTTCAATACACACAATAAACTCTTCAGGTGTAATTCTTTTACTATCTAAATCATGCCAAATATTCATATTAGCCTCCTATTCTAGTTCAATTTTGATTACTGTTATATCATCAATTTTTTTCAGTCTTGGATATTTATCACAGTATGGATCTAGAAATGATTGATTTTTAATTTTCAATATTTCTTCATCTAAATCTAAATTCTTTGAAAACATTTCTTCATGAGTATTATATACATTTAAATGTTCAAAGCTTTGTGAAAAACCATCTGAATATATATATATTTCTTTAACCAAATCTTTTTTAATATTAAAACAACTTGTTTTAATATCTGGATTACTTGTTAAAGAAAAACCTTTATAACCATTTGGTTTATTAATCATTTTACGATGTTTCAATAAAGTATCTTTAATAAAAGGTCTTGCGTTAACAACATGAATGTTTTTTTCTTTTGCATGTTGTACTAACTCTTTAATTGAAATATTATCAAATTTTGCAAGATCAGTTTCAAAACATCTAATAATCTTACCATCTTTTAACACAAAAGTAACTTCACAATCACCAAGTGTATGTGCACTAAACTGATCACCTAATACTTCAACGTAGGCCAAACTTGCTGATGGCATATAGTCTTCTTCTTTAATATTAACTGGAAGTAGATTATACCCTTCTTTTGATAAGATATTTAATCTTTCTTCAATACTACCTGTTAATTTATTAATGTTTTCTTTAACATAAGTTACTAACCAACAAGCTTCATTAAAATTATTTGATTTAATAAGTGGTGTTGCACCATCAATTACCATAAAGTAATCTTTACCTAAGACAAAACGATCTTCATTCCAGTAATGAGATTTTCTTGTTTTAGCTGTTATTTTCATATTATCTTCCCCAATTTATAACTATCATTGTTCCAATAAAAATTGAAGCGCCTAATAAAATTAATAAAACATCATAAACATATAAACGTTTTTTATGTTCTTTAAAATTAAGTGAGAAACCTAAAAGGATTGTTCCAACTAAAACTAATAATAATCCACAATAACCAAGCATTAAACAAAGTAATGTAAATTTATCATTAATTGTAGTGAAAATATTAATCGTTCCTAATAAGAATCCTAAAAGAGTAGTCATTAACGCAATAGATTTATAATTACTAACCTTTATACGATCTAAGTCTTCAACTTTTGTTTCATTCAAATCATATGCATGAATAATTGAAGATTTAACTAAATATTGATTGTATTCATTAATCTTTGATTCACGGTCAACAGAATATGGTAATAACTCAATTGACTTAATAATATCTTCTTCACCTTTTGCGTATTGACCAAGTAAAATCAAAATACGACCACGATTTAAATAGAATTTATTATATACTTTATCAATGCCATTTTCTTTAGTTTCTAGTTTAATAGCTTTATTAATACACATTAATCCAAATTCTAAAAGCTTATGGTTATCTTGATCTTTTCTTTCATCTAACTCATATTCAAAGTATTTACAAATTAAACCACAAAAAGCATTTAAAAAACCAACGTGATTTGCAAAATTAGAGTTTGGAGATTTCTTTTCAAGAATAATTTTAGCATTCAAAATTTCACGATAAATCTTTTTAGTATTTGTTAACTTAACAAGTACAGCCATTAATCTAATGTGTTTAATAATTTCATATTTTTTAAAATATGTTTCATAATCATTTACTAAATCTAGAATATTTCCAAAGTTTTGACGTCTTGCCATTGTAAATAAAATAAAGAATAAAATGAAAGAAAGCTTTTCATTATCTTCTAATCGGTTATTAATTTCAATACGTAGACTTTCATCTAATTCATGATCTAGTTTATAACTACTTGCAATTGAAGTAACAGACATTTCAAAATCACGATAATTTACTTCTACTTCAAAGTTTTCTAAATTTTCTAGTTCTTTTGCTTTTAATAATATTACTTCAAATTTGTTGTTCATAAGATACCTCATATGTTATGTTACACTTATTATACCACAATCTTTACAATTATACAAATAGAAATTAAAAACTACTGATCAAAATCAATCAGTAGTTTATTTTTTAATTATGAAATTGTTCTTTTGCTTCTTTAACAGAATAAGCAATATAAATCATATGGTCAGCAGCTCTTTCCATATTGTTAACTAAGTTAACATATACACCACTATTTTGTGGGCTACATTCATTTCTCTTTAATCGATCCATATGATCTTCAATTAATTGTTTACGCATTGTATCAATTTCTTCTTCAATTACATCAGCTTCTTTAATTTTATCGATATTCTTAGTTAAGAATACTTCATCAGATTTTTCATATAAAGCATTAACTTTATTTTTCATAAAGCCAATATGTAACATTACATTTGGTGAGAATACTAATTCGTTAGTAATAGTTTGTTTAGTATATTTACAAATATTTTCTGCGATTTCACCAATACGTAGAATATCATTAAGCGTTCTATGGAATGATGTAATTGTAGATTCATCTTCTAATGCTAATTGTTGAGAAGTAAGTTTAACAATATATTCGATTACAAGTTTATTAGTAACTTCTAATTCTTCATTTACTTTATCAACTTGAGCACGTACTGAAACATCTTTATTTAAGAATCCATCTATTGATACGTTTAAAATATTCATCGCTTTTGAATACATTAAACCAAGTTCTTTTCTTACTTGATGAACTGCAACTGAAGGAGTTGATAAGATACGTTCATCGACAAAGACAAGTGATGATCCTTCTTGTTCTTCTTCTTTATCTTTAACAATGATTGTCGCTAGTTTAACAAACACACCAATAAATGGCAAGAATATAATTGTACAAATTGTATTAAAGAATGTATGGAACATCGCAATTTGAGATCCAGGTGATACGAACCATTTTGTAAGAGTATTTTCCATTAAATTTGGAAGTAATAATAATATTATCATAAATAATATTGATCCAAAGGTATTGAATAAGATATGGATAATACTTGCGCGTTTTGCGTTTTTAGATGCTCCCATTGATGATAATAAAGCAGTAACACATGAACCAATGTTAGAACCTAATATTAAGAACAATACATTATTATTAAGTGATGTTGCGTCTTTTCCTGCACCAATATAGATACCATTAGCAACAAATGTAATAACAATAGAAGTAATAAGAGACGAAGATTGTGTAATACCAGTCAACACAATACCAAGTACAAATAGAATAATTGGTGCAAAGAATCCTTCACTAACAAACGGACTTGCTAATATACTCTTAATAGCATCCTTAATTATTGGATCACCATTATAAGTACTACCAATAGCAATTGACATACATTCAAGCCCTAAGAATAAAAGACCAAGACCAGCAAGTAAGTTACCAATTGATTTTACTTTTTCGTTTTTAGTAAACATTGTAATTAAAGCACCAATACCAGTTAATCCAAGTGCTAAAGCACCAAAATCAAATCCGACTCCCCCACTTAATGAGGCAATTTGGGCAGTTATTGTTGTACCAATATTTGCACCCATAATCATGGCAGTTGCTTGGAATAAGTTCATAATTCCTGTATTAACAAAACCGACAACCATAATAGTAGTTGCACCTGATGACTGAACTATAGCCGTAGCAGCAGCTCCTATTAAAACTCCAATAATAGGACTATTTGAAGTTTTATTAAATAGTTTTTTAAGTTGTGTATGGAAAATCATTGTGATACCGTTGCTTAACATTTCAAAACCAATTAATAATGCACCTATAGCAGCAATCATAAATAGCACTGTTTCAATAATGTATAATGTCATAAGCCCTCCAATATCTATTTAACTCTTTATCAACTAAACACGTACATTATAACATATATTTCGAAAAATGTCTAAATATATAAAAAAGGTTTAGACAAATGTCTAAACCTCTAAATCTCCTTCAATCATTTCTTTTCCATTTGGATTATAGAAGAATAGTGATGGCACCATTAAAATAACAAATAGTAACATAAATACGCCAAATGCTTTTAAACTATCAGGACTACCTGTAAAGATTAATTGATATAATCCTGTACCACAGATAACAAAGAATAATGAACCTATGATTGCAATTATTGGCATAATATAACGTTTTAAAACAGATTCATATTTAAAGTTACGAATAATATAAACATACATAGTAATATAAACACCATAAATGATCGCACAAACAATTTCATCCATACTACCAAGATATTTAAATAACCATACTTCATGCATTGCTAGATACCATACACCTAACATTAAAACCATGCATGCTAACCCGTATATACAAGAAAGTAATGATACACTTTCATTTTTACCAATTTTCGAAAACTTCTCAGGCATAATTCCTTGTCCACGACAACTCATTGTATACATTCCACGGCAGCATCCAATCGTTACACCATTAACAGTTCCTAAACATGATACCATGATAAAGAATGTAAAGAATGCTCCACCAACTTTTCCCATGATAGATTCAAATACAGCAATAGGTGCATTTGCATCTTGAATAATTGTTCCGCCATTACCTAAGAATGCTGATAAACCAAAGTAATAAATAATATAGAATACTAAGATTGCAATTGTTCCTAAAGTTAAAGCCTTAGGTAGGTTTTTCTTAGAATCTTTTAATTCAGCATTAATTGCCGTTGCACAAACCCAACCTTCATAAGCAAATGCTGTTTTCTTAACGGCCTCACCAAAATTAAGTTCAAATCCAACAGCTGGGTTTTTAATTGCATTAATAATACCATAATCTCCACCAACAATTAAAGCAGCAAATAATCCAGCAATTGCAATAACACCTATAGGAATTAATTTAATAACTGTTGCAGATACTTGGAATTTTGATGATAACATTGGTGATAAATAATTTAATACAACAAAAGCAATTAAAATAAAAAATGCAAATAAGAAATTTTGCCAATCAGTTAAACCAATATTAAGTCCAATTAATTTGAAGAAATAACTTCCTGCAAATAGTGCTACGATAGATGCAACAATTGGATAATAGAAAGTTGTTATTAACCACGCTAAATGATACCCAACTCTTTTATTAGTTGCAACTTCAACATAATCAACAACACCATTATATTTTGTAATTCTGGTTGCAAAAACAGCAAAACAGAATCCGGATGCAACCATGATAACGCCACCAACAAACCACGCTAATAGTGATAGTTTTAAATCTCCACCAGATAGTTGTAATACACCTCCAGCTTTTAAGAATACACCAGAACCAATAACGATTCCGATAACCATAGCCATACCAGTCCAAAGACCGTACTGTTTTTTAACCTTATTCATAAATTTTCTCCTTCTTTTTTTATATCATTATTAAATCATTATTAGCATATTTTTGTCAATTAATTTATATAATTTTTATTTAAATGTGAAACTATAATTAAAAAAGAAATTCAAAACTGGAAAAATTGACTTAAAGTATAAACTTGAGAGCCCTTACAACTTCATAATAATCATCAGACTCAAATAAAATAGTATCACTATTTATTTGTTTACATCCTGGATAGAATGAAGCATTATATGCATCATTAAATCTCTTGTATTGAATTTCAACTTCAAAATGTTTTGGCATTTCGATTAAATTGTTTTTAAGATTTTTCTTTAATGCTAATTTTACTGTATCTTCAATTTCTTGATTTGTTACATTTGGATGTTTACTAATTACTGCACCATGAACACCAGTTTTAGTAGCAACTGTTTCAATATTTGGATTGAACTCTTTAACAATTTTTGTTAGGTTTTCATCGCCACTTAAAAAAGCTACTGGTACACCTAGATAATTTGCATACAAAGCATTTATATGAAATTCACTTGCTAAAACTCCATTAATTTTTACATATTGATTACGTAAATTCATTGTATGAGAAAGAGGATTTCCCTCACTAGATGCTGGACTATGATAACCAATAAAAATAACAGCATCAAATGTATTATCCAAACTTGCCATCATACTGCATGGACATCCTTGCCACCCACGATGTAATTTAACATAATCTGGTAAATCTTTTAAAATTAAATTCTTTGCTGAATCATGAGCATCTTTAATAAAGATTTCAGTTGCACCAGCATTGTGTGCTGCAATACATGCTCTTTTAACTTCTTCAGTCATTTGCTCTCTAAAGTAATGATATTCAGCACATTTATTATCTGTTTCATCCCAACTCACAATATTATTTACGCCTTCAATATCAGCACTAATAAATATTTTCATCTCTTTTTTCTCCTTAAAATTTAATATTTATAAAAATGTTGTTAAACGAAATTTTCATACTATAATGGAAGTTTACCATTTAATTCAAAAGATTCTTTTAGTTGTTTCACGATCGTTTTTATACTGTTTGGTGTATATTCATAAAGGCATGAATAGTTCTTTAAATTATTAAAATATGCTCTATCAATTGGACCTTTGATTGAAACAACATATACTAATTTTTCTGATTCTAAAAGCTTATTGATGACTGCTTTTTGAACATCATCTTTATATGCATCATAGCTATAAATAATAATACTATTATGGTTTTCTACAGTAGTTAAAACTTCATCAATAAATGATTCTTCACTTCTAAATTTTAATACTTTGTTGTTTGGAAAATTGTGTTTTAAAGCATTAGTTAAATTTCGTTCATCAAACTCATCTTCAACAATACTTCCAACTTTAGCATTACAAGAAATAATCAAAGTATCTTTTTCTAATTTAGGAGCAATACCTTTAATTAAAGTATATGAATTATCAACGATTGATTCCATTAAATCGTGTTCTTCTTGATTTATAACATAGTCTTCTTCTTTAAAATATTGACGTATTTTATTTACAAGCTTTTCTTTAGCTAGATTAATTCTAGTTACTTTTTCTTTTAATAATTCAATATCAATTTCACCATTTTTAACTGCTTCTAAAACAGCATCAAATGATGCTTTTTGTTCTTTGTATTCATGACATAGTAATAATATATCACATCCTGCATTAAGAGCCATTACAGAACCTTTTCCAATTCCATAAACATCAGATATTGCTTTCATCTCCATACCATCAGAAATAATTAGTCCATTAAAACCAATTTGTTTTCTTAAAACATCAGTTAGTAAAACATGTGATAATGTTGATGGTAGTTTATCAAAAGATTTGTATAAGCAATGACTTGTCATTAATGCATCACTTTCAGTCAAATTAACAAATGGATACATATTATAATTTAATAAGTCTTCTTTAGAATCATCAATAATTGGCAGTTCTAAATGTGAATCTTTTGTACTAGATCCTGCTCCTGGAAAATGTTTAATACAACTAAGTGCACCACTATCTTGTATACCTTTAACAAAACCTTTTGCTTGTTTTAAAACAAACTCTTTCGTTTGTCCATAACCCCTAACATTTACTAAAGGATTTAACAAGTCTTCATTAATTTCTAAACAAGGTGCTAGATTTAAGTTAATTCCTAAACTTAACATATCTTTGCCTATAATATATCCTGTTTTATATGGTGCGTCATCAATGCTTGTAGCAGATGTTGTAAGAGGACTTGCAGGAAATGTTACATCTTTAAAAAGTCTTACTACCATTCCACCTTCTTGATCAATTGATACTAGTGGAAAAGACCCTGTAATGTCATTAGTATATTCATATAATTCTTTCATAAAACTTTTCATTTGTTTTGTATTATCGTAGTTTCTTGCAAATAAAATAAAATTACCAATACTATAATCTTTTATAAATTCTTTATATTCTTCATCTAAATAAGTATAAGGAAGACCTACCATTATTACTTGACCAACAAGTTCTTCTATAGTCATTTCTTCTACAGGTTTAATTTTAAATTTATTCATAATTATTGCTCCAATATATTATATTAAAGGGCAAGAAAACTTGCCCTTATTGTTTTAGAATAATCCAACGGCTTTCCCGTCAACTACATCCATTTTATTCGCAGCCGGTTCTTTAGGAAGACCAGGCATAGTCATTATATCACCAGCAAGAGCTACAATAAAGCCTGCACCAATTGATGGTTTTAATTCTCTGATTGTAACAATAAAATCTGTTGGTCTTGCTAAAAGTTTAGGATTATCAGATAATGAGTATTGTGTTTTAGCAATACAAATTGGAAGTTTTTCCCATCCATTACGTTTTAATGCAGCCATTTGATTCTTTGCATTTGTAGTAAACTCAACAGACTTGGCACCATAGATTTCCTTACAAATAGTTGTAATCTTTTCTTTGATTGTTAGATTAACATCATAGATTGGCTTAAAAGCTTTTGAACCATCATGAAGTTCGATTTCTTTAACAACCTTTTCAGCAAGTTCTATACCACCATTACCACCTTTTGCAAACACTTCAGAAAGTGCTACAGGATGATTATGTTCTTTTGCCCAATTTGCTAAAGTTTCAATTTCTAATTCTGTATCTGTTCCAAAACGGTTAATTGCAACTACATATGGTAAATTATATTTGCCAATATTTTCAATATGTTTTTCAAGGTTTTGAATACCAGCAAGTAATGCATCTACATTTTCAATTGCTAAATCTTTTTTATCTACACCACCATGCATCTTTAATGCTCTTATAGTTGCAACAATTACCACACAAGATGGCTGTAAATCAGCCATACGGCATTTAATATCTAAGAATTTTTCAGCACCTAAATCTGCACCAAATCCTGCTTCAGTCACAACGTAATCTGCCATTTTTAATGCTGTCTTAGTTGCAATAACTGAATTACAACCATGAGCTATATTTGCAAAAGGCCCACCATGAATAAGTGTAGGTGTATGTTCTAATGTTTGAACTAGATTTGGCATAAGTGCATCTTTCATTATTAAAGTAATTGCACCAGTTGCTTTTAAATCATCAACAGTTACTGGTTTTCTATCATATGTATAAGCTACTACCATTCTTCCAATTCTTGCTTTAAAATCTTCTAAAGAATTAGCAAGACATAAAATAGCCATTACTTCAGATGCAACAGTAATATCAAAGTGATCTTCACGTGGAACACCATTAGCACTTCCACCTAAACCAACAACAACATTACGTAAAGCACGATCATTCATATCTAAACATCTATGAATAATAATACGAGTAGGATCAATATTTAACTCGTTACCTTGTTGTAAATGATTATCTAGCATTGCACAAATAGCATTATTAGCTGTAGTAATTGCATGTAAATCACCAGTAAAATGAAGATTAATATCTTCCATTGGAATAACTTGAGCATAGCCACCACCTGCAGCCCCTCCTTTAACACCAAGTACTGGGCCAAAGCTAGGTTCTCTTAACGCAACCACAGTGTTTTTACCAATCTTATTCATTGCATCAGCTAATCCAATTGTTGTTGTGGATTTACCCTCACCAGCTGGAGTTGGATTAATTGCTGTCACTAAAATTAGCTTTGCATCTTTCTTATTTGAATTTAATTTATCTAAATGGATTTTGGCTTTATAATTACCATAAAGTTCTAAATCATCTTCAGTTAAATTAATCTTTTTCGCAATATCAATTACCTTTTCTATTTTGGCTTGTTGAGCTATTTCTAAATCAGTTAACATATTAATCTCCTTTCAATATTAAAAATATTCTTTCTATAATATACTGTGTATATTATAACATTATTAAAGAAATTAAATGTCAATTATTATAATAAATCAACAAAATATATAAAAACCCTTAATTCAGAATGAATTAAGGGTTTAATTTAATTTTCTTCTTTCCATTCAACAACTGGTTTATCTTTGTAATGTTTTTTAAATATTCTTCTTCTAAATAAATAAATAGAATAAACTACCCAAAGTACAAAGAAAATACAACAAGCGATAATCGCATTTTGGAATGATTTACCTGCAAATCCTAATAGGAATAATAATGGTGCAATCATTACCATTGCTGGAAAGTTAGATAGAATATATAAACTTGATGTTGGAGTTTTTAATTCTGGATCAGTTTCTTTCATTAATATCATACCATTAGATGCTGTTCCTGTTAATGTTCCAAAACTCATTAAGAAAAACTCATGTTCAAAGCCTTTAAAACATTCTTTTGCAACTTTACGAATATAAACAAAAGTTACAATTGAACCAATGATACTTAATAAAATGATTGGAATAATATAGTTTTTAATATCATTAATTTCAATTGCTGTAACACCAGCAACAATCATTAAATCAAATGAGAATCCAGAAATACGATCCATTTGATAATTATTAATATATTGTCTGTGCATTATGTTGCGTTTACGTAAATGTTTAACAACAAATTTAATTAACATTGCAGCAAGTGATGCCCATAAGAAATTGAATCCCCAAGCAATACTATTTGTAAAATCAGATAAGATTCCTAGCAAATACATAAAGCCAAATGATATTGCATATGCAATTGCAACAAATCCTAATTGAATTGTAAATTTATCAACAGATTCATTATCTGGAATTTCAACAATACTTGCTTCTAATTCTTCTAATTCACGAGCATAAGTATTACATTCACGAATTTTTAAAGTGCCTCTTTTTTTATGTACATTAATATATAAAACACCAAACACTGATGCAACAACAAATCCAATTGATGCTAAAGATAAACCAAAACTACCATTACCTGCAAATTGAGCAGCAGTAGTATTAGTATAATTAATATCCCAAGTTAACGCATTACCTGGTCCTTGACCAAAACCAAGTGGTAAAATTACACCACAAACGTAAGATACAATTTGATCACTATATCTAGTAATTAAGAATAACACAATAGTAATTAAAAGACCCACAAAGGCTTGTAACATATATGTTCCACCTTGTAAAGCACCAAATTCAAATACTTGAGCTTTGTTAGTTTTATGTTTGCTTTTTTCTGTTTTCAAAGACATAGCAGCAAACCCAATCGCAAGACAATGATAAGTAATTACTTGCATCATTCTTTTGTCAACAAAGTCATGCCCAAATTGTTTAAAAATAGTATTAATAATTAATAATAAAGTTCCACCTAATAAAGCTGAAGGAACAAGTAATTTTCTAAATAGTGGTATTTTACGACGAAGAATATTACCAATAACTAAGAATATTAATAATAAACCGAATTGAACCATAAATGACCAAACAGGGCCATAATTTGCTAAAGTAAAATCCCAATCTCCATTAGCCATAATTAAATTTAACATAATAATTTTCTCCATTTCGTTTAATTTTCACATTATCCCAATGAATAAATTAATTTAAAACATTGTTATTATACCACATATTGATATCATTGTCAAAAGTAAAAACATTCATACAAATCTTTATTTATACTAAATATATCTATATATAATAAAAAAATATGTCTATATAAAAGACATATTTTTATATATTATTTTATAAATTACCAGCCCATTCATTAATAAATCTACTAATGAAATCTTTCATAAATTTTTCTCTTTCATCAGCAATTTCAATTGCTTTTTTAGTATTCATTAATTTTTTCAAATTAAATAACTTTTCATAAAAATGATTAACTGTAGTTGATATATGATTACGATACTCGGATTCTGTCATGTTTAGTTTTGGTAAAATTTCAGGATCATACATAACTCTGTTATGATGTCCGCCATAAGCAAATGCTCTTGCAATACCGATTGCACCAAGTGCATCTAAACGATCAGCATCTTGAACAATACACCCCTCTAATGAAGAAGGTTTGATTGTATCAGTTCCTTTGTAAGATACTTCATCAATTATACTACAAATTAAATTAATCTCATTATTATCAATATTGTTTTCTTTTAAAAAGTTTCTTGCGTTATCTTTATTTAAACTAGTATTAGGCGATAATTTTACATCATCCACATCATGTAATAAAGCAGCCAAACTTACAATTTTTAAATTTGCTTGTTCTTCATTAGCGATTTCTATTGCCGTATTATATACACGAAGTGTGTGAAAATAATCATGTCCGCTATATTCATTTTTAAAGAACTGTTTAACAAATTCAATTGTTTTATTAATTAGTTGTTCCATAAACTAGATTCTTTCAATTGTTTTGATTGTAATAAATGGATAAGGGAAATCTGCAAAAGCATTACTTACAAATTCTGTTCTTGCGTTATTTAACTCTTCTAATACCTTATAACTTTCTTCACCAATTACTTTACCAAATGCAGCATATTGTCCATCTAAATGAGGAGCATCAGCAGTACAAATAAAGAACTGTGAAGATGCTGAATCTTTAACATTAGTTCTAGCCATTGAAACAACACCAAGTGTATGTTTTAAATTATTTTCTACACCGTTGCTTGCAAACTCACCTTTAATTGATTCTACTTCATCAGCTTCATATAATTCATTACCATCAATTTTATAACCACCAGTTTGTACCATAAAGTTTCTAATTATACGATGAAATATTATACCATCAAAATAATGAGCATCAACAAGTTTTAAAAAGTTTTTTACACTGATAGGAGCAACATCTTCATATAGTTCCATATCAATAAATTTTTCATTATCTAAAGTCATTCTTACATTATAAATCATATTAACACCTCTTTATTTTATTTTTCTTGTTCTAAACAATATTTAAGATATTTAATCATATTGTCATTTAAATTAATTTCTTGTAATTTATTAATAACCAATTTTAGCAACTAAATAAAAAGTTACTTATCATACTCAATTCTAAAATAATCAAGATACACTTTAAATTGATCTTGAGCTGCAAGACACGTATCAATTAAATATCCTTTCTCTTGTTTCCATTCTTTTAACCCTCTATAATAGAACATCTTTAGTTTTTCATCTATTATAAAAGGAACTATATTATATTTAAGACATTCCTTAAACATTAAAAGTCTGCCCACTCTACCATTACCATCTTGAAAAGGATGGATATATTCAAATCTATAATGAAACTCGATTATATCATTTAATGTTTTATTTTTAATATTATTATACCATTCTATTAAAGATTTAACTTCATCTTCTACTTTTTCTGGACTTGTTGTAGCTCTTCCACCAACTTCATTTGGAAGTTTTTTATAATCACCTACAACGAACCAATTTTTTCTACTATCAGTTGTTCCGTTTTTTAAAATCAAGTGTAGTTGTTTTATTAAATTTTCAGTAACATTAAGATTAGCTTTATCTATGATTAAATCTATACATCTAAAGTGATTAGCAGTTTCAACAATATCATCAACATTAATAACTTGATCAGTTAAACCTATTGTATTAGTTTCATATATGTATCTAGTTTGATCATGTGTAAGCCGACTTCCTTCTATATGGTTAGAGTTATATGTCAGTTCTATTTGAACCTTGTGATATATTCCACCTTTAAGTTTAGATTCTTTTTCTAATTTTAAAATATCAAGTAATGTTTTTTTATTATTACTAGCTCTTGCTTTTCTATCAGGTTTAACTGCATCGCTAGGTATCATCCAAGTTTTACCAACAAGATAAGCGCCAGGGATTCTTCCTTCTGCACAATAATTTCTAACACTTCGTTCTGACAGATTCCATAGTTTTGCTATTTCAGATACGCTTAAAAAATTCATAATAGCACCTCAAGTTACTATTATTATATCACATTATCGGCAAAATATCAAGTAATTGAATGTGCAATTCTATGATTTTTTGCCGATATAGGAAGTTTTACAATTAAAGATAAATTATAATTTATCTAACATTATTATACCATAATCTCATCTATATTTCTACCATTATCTCTTATAGGTTCGAGTCCCATCAGAACCTAACATTCGAATCTCGTAAGTTAATGGTTCAAGTCCATGGTCAGTCTCCAATAGTTGTATTTACAACTATTAGTCTTTAAGTCTAAATGTTTCATAATGCATCTTTTTGTTCATCACTTTATTTTTCTTTATAATCTATAAGTCTATTATGTTTATGAAAGCAAAAAAGAACTAGTATGTATTGTACTAGCTCCTATTACTTTATTTAATCAAAAATGCCATATATAAAGGAATTGTATTAATCCCATTTGTAGTTCCTATATTTGTATCGGCAAGTTTGAAATTACGACTAATATCATATTTATCTTTATTGTTTAATATTTCTTTTAATGATTTTGCATTACCATTATTTGATTTAACTTCTATTAATGTCAGTTCATTATTATACCTTGTTACAAAATCTATTTCTAATCCGCTAGATTTATGATAGTAATATAAATCTTTATGCAATTTATTAAAAGCATCTGAAATTATATTTTCAAATATTGCGCCTTTGTATACTTTTAAATCACCATTAATAATATTATCAGCAGTTCCATCCTCTAACATTGCTATAAATAGTCCGGTATCGGTCACATATATTTTAAATGTATCTTCATCCTTATTACCATCAAGCGGAAGTTCTAAATTATTTAAATTATGACATTTACAAATTAATCCGAATTCTTCTAACCACGTAATTGCATTACTATGACTTCTAGCTTTAGCATTACTAGCAACTAATTTATATTGAAACTTTTTATTTTCTTTTGAAAGTTGATTTGGAATAGATTTATATACTTGCATAATCTTAGTAAGTTCAGTTTGATTGATTTCTTGAACCTCATCTTTATTAAGATGTTTCCCAAAATCATCTTTATAACTTTCAAGAATACTTTGTTGAATTTCTCTAACTTGTGTTAAATCATGAGTTAAATTAAATACATTAACTACATCAGGTAGTCCACCCACACAAAGGTATTCTTTAAAATATTTCATAAGTTTTTCATTAACATTGGGAATGACTTGTGTTTTATCTTCAAAAGATTTTTTTACATAATCAATTACTGACTTTTCTAATCCAATTGCCCATAAATATTCTTCAAAATCCATAGGTTTCATTGTAATAACTTTTTCAAAACCAGTAGATACTCCTTTTGATACTTTTTTATTATATCCTCTCAAACCAAGAAGAGAGCCTGTACAAATAAGATCAAATCTTCCATCTTCCATAAATGGTTTTATTGCAGATCTAGCATTCGCACATTCTTGTAGCTCATCAAAAATAATTATTGTTTTGTAAGGTATGAATTTTGCTCCTAAATTAGATGCTGATAAACTTATTATTAAATCATTAACATTTAAATCTTTATCAAATAATGACTTAACAGAAGTATTATGCATGAAATCAATATACACAACATTTTCATAATATTCTTCACAAAACTTTCTAACAATTGTTGTTTTACCAATTTGTCTTAATCCTTTAATTATTAAAGCTCTTTTTTTAATTTTTAATGATTCGTGCCAAGAAATAATGTCATTATAAATTTTTCTTTCAAACATAACTCTCACCTCTGAATATATTATACACTTTTTTATAGTGAGTTTCAAGTAAAATGTGCACTTTTTTATAGTGAGTTTTCGACATAATTTGTACTTTTTTATAGTGATTTCTTCGAGTGATTGTATTTTCTCATTTACATTTCTATATTTAAAAAGCCAGCTAACTTTTTTTGTTGGTTAACTGACTCTATATATTATAAATATATATTTGCTAAAATATAAGAAATATTACACTTGTAATAAATGTTATTACAATTGTAGCAATATTAATATGTTGCCAAAAAGACATTTTATCTTTCCCATCAACTATAGCATCATGATTATTATTTATACTATCTTTAATATTAGATAATATAATATTTGAAATTATAAAATGTACACAAATCGGAATTAATCCTATTATTACCTCTTTATATATAAATCCTAATAATAACCCAACTATAGAATACAGCATTTGAATTGATGATGATATTTTGTAATAATTAATTATGAACTTTACTTTTTTATCACTCACAATTTGATGTTTTGTTTCTTTTTCATATTCTCTAATTTTTTCAATTGAAAACAAAATACCAGCTACTAAAACAGCACCAAACGAAATTAACCAATCAATTGAAAAATTAAACAACCAATGCCACCAAGGTCTTTCAACTATCTTTTTATACTCATTATTTCCTAAATACTCATAAACATTATACGTATCATATACTAAATCACCAGGTATTAATTCATCATTTTCATCTAAATTTTCCATATTAAAATCATTAGTATTAATTTTTTCAATAAACGCACCAGTATGACAATTATATATATAAGAATCTTTACCCGAAATTATTAAAGTGTCTTTTGTTAATATAAAATCACAATTTCTCAAATAAGGTGTTGAAATAGCCCATAGAAATTCTCCATCAGAATTATAAACATTTACACATGAAGCATCATTATAACAAACATATATTTGCTTACTCACATCGTGTTGAAATACCTCTGCAATTACATCTGGACCTTTAAACTCTTCTTGCAATACTTCATAATTATCATTATTACGCACACAAATAAGTCTACCTAATAAACCTAAAATGATACCAACAATAAATATACCAGCACATATTAAATAAACTGTTGTAATTGTCTTTTTCATTTCATCTCACCTTACGTTTTAATTATACCACATTTCCTCATTTATTTATACTATTTAAAAATCCAGCTAACGTTTTTGGTTAACTGACTTAACTGATTAATTTAATATTTCCCAATCTTTTAAATATTTATCAATGATAGCCTCATTTATTGTTTTACTATTTATTGTATAATACTTAATTCTTATTTCAATATGTTTGTTAGAACCATCTGCACTACATAATACAGTTGGACTATATAAACCTATAGAAATATTTTTTCCTTCAGTTGATTTTAAATTATATTCTTCATAAATTGATCTAGCACTCGATAATAACAAATTCAATTCATCTACTGTTAATTGGTTTTCATTATTTTTTAAAGGAGCAAAACGAATATAATTATATCTATCAGAAATATCATCTTCAACTATAGTAAAATCTAAATATTTTGATTCAATAATTGATTTTAATAAATAGAAATTGTAATCAGTATTTACAACAAAATATTGTTTCCCAAACTCTCCACCTGCAATACCATCATTGAATAAAACAATCGGTGTACTTGCAACGTGACATTCAATTCCATTTATAATAGCATTCCATTCTCTATATTCATCAGCCATCACATTTTCTAATTTTGTGTCTTTATATTCATCATTAACAGTAGCATTTGGATCTATTGTTTTCGCATATTCTAATACTTCTTCATAAGTATGATGTTTTTCAGTAGCACCTACTGGTGGGTTATAACTGCAAGAAGTTATAAACATTAACATAAATAACATTACAAACATTAAGTATATCTTTTTCATAAATCCTATCTCCTTTATGTAATTATATTATACAACTATTTATAAATTTAATGTTAACTTTTACAGTACTGTTTTAAGCCATTCTCTATCATTATATAGGCTAGCACTATCAATTTTCCCATTATCACAAGATAATTCTAAATATACTTTTTCATCATTAAAAGTAACTTCATAATAATAACTTTCTAATGAATCAACTACGGTTGCTTTACAATTATAATCTCCAAATGTTGAAACAAATTCATTTAAAGCTTTATTGTTTTTCAAATATTCCTCAATCTCTTCTATATCTAAAATATTTCCTGTAGACTTGTATAATTGTGGATAATTATTAATGCAAATAATCGTATCTTCAAGTGTATTTTCAATATATAAGTTTAACCCTACACTCTTCTCTATTTTTTCATTACTATGATAGAAAATATAATATTCATCACTTGTGTAAAAGTTGACTTGAGTTATTCCAATATTACTAGAATCAAATTCATCAATATATGTGAAACTAAAATAAACCCAATAATAAATTCCATTATTAATAATAGGGAAAACTGATTCTACATTTACACTTTCTTTGCCATCTTCTTTCAAACTTTCACTTATTATAGGTACAAATAAAAACTCATTTTCATCACTAGAATAAAATTCTATTAAACAGTTAATATTTTCTTCTAACTCTTCGCAATTATCTATTGTATTTTTACAAAATAATGATTTTAATATTTCTGAATCATTATCTTTCAATATATCAAAAAACTCAATGACTTTATTTCGATATAATTCTTGTTCTTGTTTTAATCTATCTGGATTTATTCTGCCAGTAGAACAACCCGTCATAAATGAAATAATCATAATAACAAAAACAATAATCAAATATTTATTAAAACGATTCATATTTAATTTTCCTTTCAAAGTTTTTGTACGTTTATTATACAACATTTCCTCATTTATTTCTACTATTTAAAAAGCCAGCTAACTTATTTTGTTGGTTAACTGGCTAATTTTTTATTTAATTTAATTTATTTTTTAAATATTCAATATAATCATCATACTTAAATAAATAAATATAACCTACTAATATGTCAATAGGACGTTCAATATATGACGGACTAAAAGTAATCACTGTTCCGTCTTCTAATATAATTTCACTTGGTTCAAAAGGTTCAGCAGGTTCTTGTCCAAGTAACATAACCTCTTCTTTTTTATATAATATTCTTTCAATATCTTCTATAAATCCTTCATACACAACTTCAAATTTTGTATATTTATTAAATGGTGCTATATTTGAACTATAAAAGCATACAAGTTTTTCTTCATTTATATATGTTATTTCTTCAATTTCTTTATTACCAGTTACATTCTTAATTATCATTTCTATATTAACACCATTAAAATCATCAAGTAACATTTTTTCTCCATATATTAAATTAGTATGAAATAATTCATTAGACAATTTTACTCTAACACCATTACTAGAGATATTCACACCAGTAGCCTCAATTAAAATCTTAAACGTAAAATTAATATCATTATTAAAAATTACATCTTTAATAACAGTAATTTCTTGATACATAAAGACATCTAAATAATACATATCATCTAACGTTTTTGGTATCCATGTATCATATTCCATTTCATACCATGTAATATTGTCTTCTATGTATCCTTTTTCTATTAAAGACTCATAAACAGCAATAGCAGTTGGATATTTACCACCTATAATTAATCGTGTGTTTTCATATACTTTTGTTATAAGATCATATGTTTCTTTATTAACATATGCTGCAAGTAACGGTGATCCTTCAACTGATTTCTTTACTTCATATATTGTTTTGTTTTGATTTTTAATTCCTTCTATTCTAGAAGAAAGTGAAGTAATCGTATTAAAACCACAACAATAAACTTTAGGTGGTTCTTGTTCAGCCCCTTCAAACTTTAAATCATCAATATAACATAAGCTATCTTCATTATATCCATCACTATATAAATTTATATATTCAATATTTGAAGAACTTGCATTAACGTAAATAGATTCAATTTTATTATTATTTGCAATTACATTTATAATTCTATTAGAAGAATTATCACCAAAACAATATTTTATCTCTGTTGAAATATTATTTTCACCAACATTATTTATAGTGCTAGTGAAATTGATAATATTATTATTGTTATCATTATATTTATCATAAATTCCTATTAATTTATCAACGCTATAATTCAACTTGTAATCTACATAATGATATATTACTACATCATTATTTGAATTATTATCAACTAGTATTATGATATCTTTACCTTTATTTTTCCCCATATAGCAAGTATATTTAAAATCGGTACCAATATTTTCTAATAATTCATAACCTTTATTTAATGTTGTGTTTTCTTCAAGTTTTTTAATTCTTTCATATTCATCATCGCTTATAATACCAATGCTTTTAAATTCATCAACACTACTAGATTTATTAGAGTATACAAAATCAATTTTATCCATTATTGTTGTAAGTGACTCTTCTAATGAGATATTTTTATTTTTATTATAAAATCCACCAATTTGTTCGTTACTAGGTTTGCTAGTAGTTATTAAAACTACTATTAAGGCTACTATTATAATTAGTGACATACAAGTTATCAAATGTTTAAAATAAAAAGTTTTATGTCTACTTTGTCTTATATCATACTTTTTATGTACACCACTTTTAAAATCTTTTATATCAATGTTAGGAATGTCATTTTTTAATTCAGATAACTCTTTATCAATCATTTTTATAATTCCTTTCTATAATTTCTTTAATAAGATTTCTTGCTCGTTCTAATCGTTTCTTTGCTGCAGGTTCAGAAATTTTTAGTACATTCGAAATATCTTTTATCTTCATATCATCATAATAATGAAGAATTATAATTGTTTTATACTTTTCCGGTAAAGTATTTACAATTTCAGATAGATCATAAGGCAATTCTTCTTTTTTTGTTTCAGGGAAATTCACGACAACATCATTATTTTTAATAACACTTTTTTTACTAGCACTTTTCAATAAATCCAGTGATTCATTAATTGTTACTCTAATTAAGAAATACTTAATATGTTCATTTGACTCAAACTTTTTATTTGACTCTAAAAGAACTACATAAGCATTTTGCATTATGTCAATCGAATCATCTCTATTACGTGTGTACCCATAAGCTATATTATATAATTCTTTAGCATATTCATTATATACATAGTCAAATTGTTTCTCTGATATCTTCATAATGATTATTTCCCTTTCATCTATAATACGATTAAACTATAAAAAGGTGACATATTATTTACTAAATTTTATCATATTTATAAATTTATTTCCACCATTATCTCTTATGGGTTCGAGTCCCATCAAAACTAAAGGTTCAAATCCCGTAAGTTAATGGTTCGAGTCCGTGGTCAGTCTCACCTAGTCATTAAATCTAAATGTTTCATATTTGCATAAAAAAATAAGGTATTCTAACTAAAACTAGCTAAAATACCATATAAAATGCAAAAAAAATAAGCCTTACTAGAAGACTTACAGATTTCAAAAAATGTGTCATTACTACTAAATGTTTCATTTTAAGCATTTACACTACAAAATGTTTCGTATTTGAGTTTTACACTACAATATGTTTCACGATGCAACTTTTAGTAGTAATATAAAAATCACTAACACTACAAAATGTTTCATAGACCATAACGCAAAAGAAAGCCAGGTAGAATAGTCTATCTGGCATTTATAATTTTTCTATGATATTTATGTTGCAGTTGAATTGGAATTCTACAGTGTGTTTGTCGATTACCTTAATGCAGTTTAGTAGTGTTCTTATAATTTGTGAATCTAGTAGGTCAACTGACTAATCGCTTAAGATGGCATTAATTTCCTTTAACTGTTCTTTTCTTATGTAGTCGTTTGTGTTGTTGGCTGATATGTTCTTTTCTTCTTCTTCTAATTTTCTGACTACCCTTGATAGTTCATCATACTTTTTGTTGTATTCTTCATTAGTTATTACTTCTATTTAATTTTTAGGTAAAAGAAAAGAGCTAGTATTTTCTACTAACTCTTAAGACTTAAAATATTTTTATGTAACTATTAATGTAAATCTAACAACAAGATGAGGATTTAATTTTGATCTTCCTTCAAGCACTATTGTACCTTTTCCACTCATACTAAATGTTCCCCATTCTGTTACTGTTACTGAATAACTTGATTCATCTAATACAACACTCCATTCATATAGTGAATTTAATGGATATGGACTATTTGTATCAGTCAAGCTAATTTGATATATTTGTCCGCTTTCTGCATATGTAATACTTTCACTTATTTCTACAGCTAAATCTTCTGTTCTAGTATCAGGCAAAACTGTAAATTGTTTTACATATACAACTGATGGATCATTTTTATATACTGCCATAATTTTTACTGTTCCTGGAGATAATCCTAATAAAGTACCATAATCAGAAATCGAAGCTACATTTTCATCACTTGAATACCAGTAATAATCTAATCTAGATTGTGATCTTATATCTAATGTATTATCCAAATATATAAATCTTGTAAATCCTACTGTTAAATTAGTTCCTCTACATACACCGTTATTAAATCTAACTTCACTACCATATACCGTGGATATATCTGGGTCAGGTAATAATTTTTGATTATTTGAATCAGTTACAAGTCTTACAAAATTGGCAACAACACTACTATTGTCATTTTTATTTAAATATCCAATATAATATTTACCTGCCTCTAAATTTCCTGTATAAGTGAATGAATTATTTGTAGCATTCATTGTCTTATTAATTATTGTTGAAAAAGAATATTGATTAGTTGTGGAATTATAATTTTGTTTTACTAATAAAAATACAAAATTATCAGTTGAACTACCACTGTAATTATATGATATTGTAAATTTTCCAGTCTGTTCAACATTTAATGTTTCAACATAATCACCTTTATCAGTATTATTTATAACTGATATTAAATGGTCAGCATTTTCATTTAAATTAAACAAATTAATATTTTGTGAACTTATTGGAGAAACTATTAAACTTAATGATTCATAACTTTCAGATGGCATAACAACGTTTATATAAAAATATCCATTTCTTGGTAAATATACATACATTGTATCTTGATTATCATCTGAAGATGCCATTATACTTGAATTTGGATATCTATTTAATACTTGTGTTTCTAATCTACCACTATCATTATAGATAGTAAGCATTCCAGAATCATATACAATTGGTAAATTATTAGAATATGTACCATTTAATTGAAATTTATAGAATCCTGCTCCATTGTTATTTATATAATATAATTTATTAAAATATGTACCATCAGATGTTTCATGTAAATGTGTAAGCAAATTATGCTCATCATTATAATAAACTCTTTCTCCATCATGTGTCCATCTCAATTCATAATCGATAGTGATTGTACCACTTGCAGTACTAGAATTATATCTAACATCTAAATAATAAGTCCCTGGACTTAAATATGCATATAATGTATTTTCTCCAGTATAAAGTTCATCAAAATATTCATCATAAACTTTTAACTCAATGCCAGAACTTGTCATAAACTTATATGATTTATTACACTCAACATTTAGTTTATATAATTCATTATATCCAGCACTTAATGTAACATCGCTCGAATCATCAACTAAACAATGTAAATTTAACTCATCGAAATCAGTACTATCTGGAATAATCTTATTTTTATAACTTGACCAATAAAATTTATTTTTATATTCTGCCAGCCTATTTTTAGGAACAATAATTTGTAATGATGTAGAGCATCCATCAAAAGCATTTTCTCCTATATGAGTAATTGCTTCTTGTGATTTATTAACCGTCACACTTGTTAAAGATGAACAATTTTCAAAGGCACTTGAATCGATATTTGTAACACCATTTGGTATTGTTATGCTTCCTAAACTTCCACAGCCTTTGAACGCTGATGAACCAATTGCCACTAAATTCGTTGGCAGTGTTACTGATTGTAAATATGAGCAATTTTCAAAAGCACTTGAATCTATATTTGTAACACCATTTGGTATTGTTATACTTGCAAGGCTTCCACAGTCTTTAAACGCAGAACTGCCAATTGCTACTAAATTCGCTGGCAATGTTACCGATTGTAAATATGAACAATTTTCAAAAGCAGAATCTTCAATAACACTAATGCCTTCTGGTAAAATAATTGAATTAAGATTTGTTCTATTACGTGCAGCTTGAGCACCAATTTTAATAACTTCTACATTTTCTCCAACTTTTTTACTATCATATGAATAGATATTTAGGACTTTATTAGGAATAGATAAACTTTCCACATTATTAGCTATGTTATTTATTATAGCTTTGCCCGAACTTATTTCATAACTGTAATCAACACTTCCTTTCATAGAAACCTTAATATCTGAAATAAAAGGAGTTAAAATACCTCTATCTTCATAATTAGACATTAATTTTACAACATTATCAACGATATCTTCAATTTTTTCAGGTTCATCAAAATCGTATCTATCTCTAATATGAAAAATAATACTGTCTTCATCTTCATATTCCTTAACATATTGAAAATTTTTTATTGAGAAGTATAAATCATCATCAATCGTATTAGATGTTTTTTTAAATTCAGCATTTCCAAAAACAGAATGAGTATTATCAACTATATCTTTAGAAAAAGTTCCTTCCGAAACTATATCTTGATTTACAGGTTCATAAATAGAATCCAATTCCTCATTATTAAAAGAATGTATTAATAATTCAGCAGATAAATCCCAATCATTATACTCAAAATATGCAATTGCAGAAGCTATAACAACATCACTAATTGATGGAGGCAATAATATTCTTTCATTTAAATTATAAGTCATATATGTATAATACAAATTACAATTGTCAATACATAAATTTACTTTATTTATTAATGTGTTTATTTTTGTTTTTTTAATATCTGACGATGTATTTGAATATTGATTTTGGTATTTAAGCAATGTATCATTAAGTTCATCAACAACAGTTGTATTTTTATCATAAAAATATTCTTCAACTTCTTGTAGGAACTCTTCTTCATTAACTTCACTAATTTCATTTTCACTATTTTCATTCTCTTCTGCATTAACTATAACAAAATGTGATAATCCAAAAATAAAGAAATTACACAACAAAATTGCAAATATTTTTTTCATTTAACTAACCTTCCTTTTTTATATTATTGTTTTAAAACGAAAATATATAATAAACTAAAATCTACATCAATTAAAGTAAAAAATTGAACACCTTCAGAATTCATTATATACTTCCAATAATAATTATTTATATTTTCATTTAATTGAAATTCTATTGGAATATTATATCCTGTTTTCTCTGGATATATAAAATTCACTTGTTGAATGTAATACTCTAAAAAAAAAGTTTTTTCTTCATATAAATTTGTTTTATATAAAAAATCATTATTAATTAAAGTTTCTAAATCTTTGTTTTCCAACTCATATATAATATATAAAAAACCATCTCCATTGAATCCACCAAACGTTTCTAATTCATATATGATTTTTGCTTCTTCTGAAATATTAATATTCCAATTTATTTTTAAATATTCAGTTGTTGAAATAGATTCTTTACATCCAGCTAAACATATTATAAACATTAAACTCATAAAAACTGCAAATAATTTTTTCATTTTAT
>JBGVIL010000175.1:0-5687 GCA_045123185.1 Bacilli bacterium
AAAAGTAAAGGCAGAACGCCAACAACTTGTGCAACTTGTGGTAGTGGAAAGGCAAAAACTGCTAGAAGTAGAGCAAAAAGTGATAAAATGTAACTTATAAAAATACTGACAAACTATTGATAATAAAGTGTTTCAGTAATAAATTTTCTTATAACTAATACAGGGAAGTAAACAGAAACAAGTATTTTAAAAACAATGTAATTGTATAAGTTTGTTACTTAATTAAGTTAAAAAGTAAATGCGTTAAGTGATACACTGAGATGTATCAACGCAATCAAATATAAAAATTAAAAAGAAAAAGGAATGATATGATTATGGTAAAAAACAACAACTTAAAAACAATGGTATTTGCAACAACTGGAGAAGAAGAGGCTATTGTAGTGTTAGACGTGTTAAGTATTAAACGTGGAATTTATGGAGCTAACATTTTAGATGATTATGAAGTAGAAATTCTATTTGATAGCACTGTAACTAATGAACAAGACATTGACAAAACATTATTCCACTATTTAGACAACATCGAAGATTTAGAAGAGTTTTACAATGAACTAGCATTAAACGACTATCATTGTGACGTTCAACAACTTGTGGAAATGGGATACTTTTCAAAAGATGTAATTGAAGATTAATATAAAAAGGAAGTCTACATAATGTTGTGGACTTCATAGGTGGTATGAACTAATCGTACCATCTAAAATTCCATAACATCAATTCCTTTTTATAAAAATCATTCTTTTGTTGGAGATAGCCTAGCCATCTATCTCCTACACAATTTAACATATTAATCCTAGAGCAAGTGGCTCATTAGTATGTTAATAGTGTATTTCTACGGGCTGTTTACAAATGTTTCTTACTAGAATTGAGAGTTCTCCTCACCTCTCAATTTCTAATGAGTTCCCAACAGATACAGATACCGACTTTTTTCGTGAGGTTGGGAACTGATTAGAGATTGAGATAATGTTAATTACTACGTTTTACAGATACTATATGATTAGAAAGGTTGTTTGATATTTATGAAACATTACAATGTTTTTACTTCTAAAAACGGTGAAAAATACGTTCAGACTAAAAATAAATACTTAGCACACGCATTAGTATTTTGTGGTTTTAAATTCATGACATTTCAAGAAAAAGATGGCGAAGTAAAAATTTATAGTTTTACATATTCTGAGGAATTAATTAGCATGATGAATAATATAATAGAAATGAGAGCCATTATACTAAAACACTAAAAAATTAGCGATTTAGTATAATAAGATATTATACTGTTTCACTAAAAAAACGGTGATTTAGTATAATAGCTATTATACTATTTCAAGCAAAAACGACCGTTTTAGTATAAGATAACAGATTTGAAAGAATAAACAGATTTGAAAGAAATACAACAGATTTAAAAGAAACTTAGGAGTGCCTACGGCACGTCCCCACTATTTTAGATTATTAACTTTTGAAAGGATTGATTTTCATGTTTACATTCAATGGGAGATACAATATTAGTATTGATTATTCGGCTTTAGAGCAAATTAAAGAATTAGAGAAAAGTCCATCACTAACTACTGATGACTTACACTTTTGCTTACTAGCTATGGTAGGTTGTATGGCTATTCACAATGAACACGCTCCAATGGTTTTCACTACACTTGATAACATTCTAATGACTATGGCACAAGATGTTAATTTAAAAGTTAAACCAAAAGTCAGAAGTGGCTTAATGAATGGTTTTAACACGTTAAGAAAATATGGCATTATTAAAATGAGTGAGGCATTCACTGGAGATAAAAAACAAGTCATTAGCATTGAAACAGAACAGTTAGGACATTTTGTTAGTAAAGAAGTTAATTACTTTCAAATTAGTAGAGAAGAATTAAGTGCTATTATTAAAGGTAGCAATGTACCACATCATTTAATTGCCATCATGATAAATTATTGTAGTAGATTTTCACTTAGAGCCTACATTGATTTCAGTGAAGGTAAATGGTACAAAAAAATGGCATTACATGATGTTGATGTGGCTAGTTATAAACGTTTAAGCACTTGGATTAGTCAAGATACTGTAAGAGAAACATGGTACAATGAAATAGGTAAAGATTTAAAACGTGTCAAAGCATGGGAAGTAACAGATGCTATGTTTTCAAGATACTGTAATGAACTTATTACTTTAGGTATATTTGATAGAATTATTGCCAACGAACAAGGCAAAAACTTGTCATATTACTTTAGACCAATGCACAAAGAATGCGTTGAATGGGCAATTAGTTTAAACTATAAACAACAAGAGTTTGCTAAAAATTCTGATAAATAATTTGAGATTAGGAGTGATTTTATGATTATAACGCCTGACACTAAATGGATTACATCATATGAACAATTAGAAGGAAATGAATGTGATGTGTATATGACGATTAGCCAATATAAAAATGGTAAACTTTCAAGAAGTTTTAGATATACTATTCCATTAGAATTTTATGACGAAGTAAGAATTTGGGATTGGGAAGTCATTTATGGAACAAATGGAACAAGTGGTACTCCAGTGATTTCTCATATACAATATAACGCAATAAGACAACTGACTAAAACGAAAAAATTTGATTTAATTTCATTAAACAACATCACGCCCTTTGCTTGGAGATGCAAAAATGGTAAAACAATGGTTAGCAGTAAGAACGATTACTCTTATAGAGATAATGGTGAAAAGGGAGTCGTTTGGTATAATGAAAATGAATTAGAACAAGCATTTGAATGTTACGTTAAATTTATTGAAAGATGTTTTCAATAAGGAGTGATGTTTGATGGCTAGAACAGTAGCAAATAGAGTCGGTGAGGTTTACACTGTTAAGGGTAAACAGTTAAAAATAGTTGAGTACAATAGTAAAACGGACGTGGTAGTGGAATGGCTTGACTCATTTCACTACCGTACTCATACCACAATGCAACATATTAGGAATGAAAGAGTAAAAAATCCCTATACCGTTACTGTTAATGGTGTAGGTTGTTTAGGCAATATTGATATTAAAGTAGTTGAGAATGGTAAACGCAATAGACATTACAATATTTGGCTACATATGCTCACTAGATGTTATGACACTGAGTACCAACGCAAATACTCATTAGTTGAACAAGTTGAAGTATGTGACAGATGGAAATGTTTTGAGTACTTTCTCGAAGATGTAAAACAGTTGGAAGGTTATCATGAATGGCTAGAAAGTGATAACATGGTATTTGACTATGAAATAAAACAACAATACGACTATGACAAGGAAGTAAAAGTTTACGCTCCTGATACGTGTATGTTTGTTAATAGAGCAGTTAAAAAAATGATGATGGAATAGGCACTCTACGGAGTGCTTTTTTATATATACGGACTTCATTAGAAGTCTTTTTTTTATACTCAAAAATACAAAAAAAGGAATGATTGTAATGGAACAATGGCGACAAATTATTTTAGATGGAGAAAAATATGGCTATGAAGTATCTGATTTAGGTAATGTAAGAAATGTTAAAACTGGTAAAATTTTAAAACCACTTATGAACCCTAATGGATATTACATTGTTAATTTATACAGAAATAAAAATTGTAAAAAAGTTTACGTTCATAGACTAGTTTTAATGATGTTCAATCCAACAGACGATAAAACATTAACAGATGCGAACCACATCAACGAAGACAAATCAGATAATCGTTTAGCTAATCTTGAATGGTTGACTCATAAAGATAACATGAACCACGGAACAAGAACAGAACGTAGTGCTAAAAGTAATTCTAAAAAAGTGATGGGTAAATCATTAACAGAAAACAAAGTATTAGTATTTCAAAGTGCATCAAAAGCTACTAAATTTGGATTTGCTCAAAGTGCAATTTGCAACTGTTGCAATGGAAAATTGAAACATTATAAAGGTTACGTTTGGAGTTATATTGATTAAAGATAAAATTATTATAAAGAAAGGTGGTGGTATAGTGCCTAAAGAAAAGGATATTAGTACAAATGCGAAGTTATTTCTTGAAGAATATGTAAAAAATGGTTTTCATGCTAGTAAAGCCTATGCTACCATTTTTCCTAATGCCAATGAAAGAACTTGTATTACAAATGCTCATAAACTATTAAAAGATGAAAGATGTAAAAAATATTTACGTGATTATATTGATAGCCTAAATGAAGACAGAGCAACGCCTGAGGCGATAATTTCCGCAATATGTGATATAGCTTTCAACATGGATAATCCTGATGATTTAAGATTGAAAGCACTAACTCAACTTAGTAAGATTTTATCATTAGAGCAATTAAATGTCAATGCTAACATTAAAGCAGATGTGAATGTTAATCCATATGCTAATTTAACAGAAGAAGAACTTAAAAAGTTAGCAGAGATTGAAGATGATGAAGGTGAATGATAAAAAACTAATCAGATTAGGTGCTAGAATTGAATTAGCTAGAAGAAATTTCTTTTATTATTGCAATTTAATGGCTAGTGATTTTTATAAACCTAATAGGAAATATTTGGTGGAAATGTGTAATGAACTACAAGACTTCTATGAAGGTGATGATGAAGTTATGATAATTAACGTTCCACCTAGACACGGAAAGAGTCGTACTGCGTCACTATTTGTTGAATGGGTATTAGGTAAAAATCAACAAGAGAAAATAATGACTGGTTCTTACAATGAAACATTATCAACTACATTTAGTAAAAGTGTTCGTAATGCTATTATGGAAGTTAAGGCAGACTTATATAAACCTACATTCAGTGATGTTTTTCCAAGTGTAAAGATTAAACATGGTGATGGTGCTATGAACTTGTGGAGTTTAGAGAATGGTTATAACAACTATCTTGCAACATCTCCTACTGGTACTGCTACTGGATTTGGTGCATCACTATTAATAATAGATGACTTAATTAAGAATGCAGAAGAGGCTTATAATGAGAACGTTAAGGAAAAACATTGGGATTGGTTTACTAACACAATGCTTTCTCGATTAGAGGAAGGTGGAAAAATTATCATCATCATGACACGTTGGGCAAGTGATGACTTATGTGGTAGAGCATTACAACATTATCAAGAACAAGGTGCAAAGATTAGACACATCAACATGAAGGCATTACAAGATGATGGTAGTATGCTATGTGAAGAAGTTTTATCTTATAAAAGTTACATGGCAAAAATTAAAGCAATGGGCGAAGATATAGCAATGGCAAACTACCAACAAGAACCTATTGATTTAAAAGGTTGTTTATACAGTTCATTTAAGACTTATGTTGATGTTCCTAGAGATGATAAAGGTAACATTGTATTTGAGAAAATATGTGCTTATTGTGATACTGCCGATATGGGAGCAGATTATCTATGTTGTATCATCTACGGTGTATATCAGAAAGAGGCATATGTGTTAGATGTATATTACACTAAAGACGCAATGGAAATTACAGAGAAAGAAGTAGCAAAACGATTAATTGAGTTTAATGTCAATGTTGCATTGATTGAGTCTAATAATGGTGGACGTGGATTTGCAAGAAGTGTGGAACGTATCATGCGTGAAATGGGTAGTAACAAATGTAAAGTATCATGGTTTCATCAATCTAATAATAAACAAGCTAGAATACTATCTAATTCTACATGGGTAATGGAACATATTTATTATCCTACTAATTGGAGAAATAAATTTAGTGAATATTACAGTTCAATGGTGAAA
>JBGVIL010000176.1:0-2587 GCA_045123185.1 Bacilli bacterium
CTACTCCTATCGCTAATATAACTCCTGCTGCTAAAATTCTTTTGGCATTAGATGTAACTTTTAAATTCTTAATACTATTTTTTTCTTTTTTATCTTTTCTAAGTTCTTCTAGTTCGTCTTTTAAATCATTAGGATTAAAACTAATTAAACCTTTCTTTTCTAATTCTTCAACAATATTGCTATCTGCTGGCATATTAACACAATCTTTGAAGTTTTCTAATTGAAGATTTCTGATTAATCTTTGATAAATTTTCTTTAATTCATCATTTGAATAATCATAACTTGAATATTCTTCGAAAGTTTTTTCACGCACAACAGCAATTAAATCAATATCTTGATTTTCATGTGATACTATAATTTTTTCTATTTTATTTCCCATTGGTCTTTCCCCCTCATTAAATATGCCCGTATTATACTACAAAATTAAAAAAAAGTCAAATTCATGACTTAAAAATCAGTAAAATAGAATGAATTTTTTTCGCAACCAATTTGATATAATAAATGTATTGTTAAAATAAAGGTGGTTGTAGTAATGAAAAAAAGAATAACAAGAAAAATGAGAAGAGAATTAAAAAATGCAGTTAATCCATTAGAAGAATTATTAATTATAATGAAACAATACTTTCCAAAACTTACAAAGTGGATTGATGATTTAACTGATACAAGACATCAATCATACGTAACCTATGATTTTAAAATATGTTTATTAACTCAAATATTAGCATTTTGTTCTAGTTATCAATCAATGAATAAAATTGGTAGAGATTTTAATTCAGATATTGTTATACAAAATATTAACAATATTTTAAAAACTAATTATATTGAATTACCGCATAAAGATACTCTTATTAATATAATATCTGAAATTAAATTTGAAGAACTAGAAAAAATTCAAACCAAAATTATTAAAACCTTAATACGTTCTAAAATGTTAGATAAATATAGATTTAATGGTTATTTCTATATTGTTATTGATGGTACTGGTCTTTATTCTACTAGAGTAAACTTAGGTGAACAAGCCATAACTAAAGTTTATAATAAAGGTGAAGAAAATGAATATACGCTTTATTCTTATTATGCCTTGGAAGCTAAATTAGTATGTGGAAATATGACTTTTTCATTTGCTACTGAATTTGTAGAAAATGAAACCTATACTGATGAAAATGGTAATACTTATAGAAAATTTGATAAACAAGATTGTGAATTAAAGGCTGCTTATAGATTATTAAATAAAATTAAAAATAGATTTCCTAAACTTCCTATTATTATTGGAGGAGATGCTTTATACTTAGGAAGACCTTTTTTAGAACTTTGTGATAATCATCATTTTGAATATATTATTAGATATAAAGAAACTGATACTCCAACTATAAAAAGAAACTTTGATGAAATTAAGATTGTTGAAGGTAATTATGAATATCAAAATGAAATTATATTTGGTGAATTAAAAAATAAAGACTTCTATACTTTAAATGTTATTAGTTTTGATGAAGTATCAATAGATGAAGAAACTGGCGAAGTTACTAAAACTAACTTTTCTTACGTTACTTCTTTACCTATAAACTCTAAGAATAAAGAAAATATAATTAATCTTGGACGTAGAAGATGGAAAATAGAAAATAAAGGTTTCAAAGAACAAAAATCTGATATATTGAACATTAACCATATATATACAAAAAATTGCAATGGAACAAAAAATCTTTACTTATTAATACAATTTGCTCACACTTTACTTAATTTATTAAATTATGGAAATATCTTAATAATTGGTTTAAATACAACAAAAAATGAAGTAAGCGACCTAATTAAAAAAGCACTCACTTCAACAATCACAAATCTTAATTTAAATCGACAAATTCAATTAAGATTACCATAATTATATATCATTTGTTCTTTGAAATCACTATATTTTAATCAAAATTTTAAAAAAAACGCAATTTTGCGTCTTTTTGGCGTGCTATTAAAAAGAAGAAAAAATTTATTTTAATAATAAAATATTATCTTTTCTTCTTTTTTTGTTTACATTTACACAAATTAGTAAAATTTATTCTATTCTACTGTTTTACTTAAAAATAAAAAAGGAATTTCTCCTAGTTTATTCCTAAATAATCATGAATTGTCTTTATGACATTTTCGATTTTTTCATCAATTACATCAGTTGCATGAATTACTTTTAAATTCTTATGATTTTTCCAAGCATCACTTGTACGTTTATCTAAATCAATTGCTTCAGAGGCATCTTCAAATCTTGCTGAATTAGTACTTGTGTTGTATTTATTTTCAATTTCTGTTGCAACTGTTACCATATGAATTATCATATCGTATTCATTACCAAGAGTACTTTCATCTAAATTATTATATTTAACTAATTCAGTAAATAATTCAGAGCCTAAATAAGCTTTACTATCCATAATACCACGATCAGCAAGAATTACACATTTAGTTTCTTCAGGTAATTTAGAAATAATATCATGATATCTTTTTTCTTTATAAAGTTGCAAATTCATAACTTCATTTTGAAAATCAAAAACGGAAACTGCATTTTCTCCAAAAGGTCTTATTCCTCCATTAATTAATTCAGTTGCAC
>JBGVIL010000177.1:0-6328 GCA_045123185.1 Bacilli bacterium
ATCAGATACGGTTTATAATTGCAATATTAGACCAGACTTACATAGTTTTCAGTTAAGCATTACCAATATAGATAATAGAAAAGACATTGAGCCTAACGTTCCAGACTTTAATAAACGATATAATTTTTATAGACAATTAAAAGCAGAAGGATTTAAAGTTGGAATAAGAATACAACCATTCATTCCAAACGTTACAACAACTGATATTGTAGACGCATTTTGTGACGCTGACCATTTTACTATTGAAGGATTAAAACTTGTGCCACAAAATAAAGAACATAAAGAATATCTTTTAAAATTACTTAATTTATCTTCAAATGATTTTACTCAAATGGGATTATTAAATCTTAAACCTAATATTAGATTAGAATTATATAAAGATTTTATAGATAAATTAGAACATTATAATATTCCATATAGTATTGCCGATAACGATTTACATTATTTATCTAAATCAAAATGTTGTTGTGGCGACGCTTTAATCAAAAAATCTACGACATTTAATAATACTTATATGTTATATAAATATGGAAAAGATTATACTTTGGATGATGTAAAAGAAAATTTATATCCATATAATAATTGTAAGTGTTGTCAATTATTTACATCAAATAGAACCGAAGGATGTAAAACTGTTGAGGAGTTTTATGATAAGCGTTTTGATAGAAAATCATCACCATTCTCACCAAAATTTTTATATTTTGACGATAAAAAAGAGGAAATTTAATCCTCTTTTTTTATTTTATTTAGAATAGATTTCCTCCTACTTTATATAAACTAATATAACAAAGGAGCTGATAGTTATGATGTTTGGAACAAAAGAAGAAATGATTTTATGGATTGTTGACACATATTATTGCTCATTTATGTTTATGTTCTCAAGATTGGAAAGTTTAAGTAACAATCGATTAGCCGAAGAAATAGAAAAAATTACACACGGAGATCTTAAATTAGTTATCGATAATGATAAATATATTTTAAAAAATAATTAAGGAGGAGATTATTTATGAATTTGAATTTTAAACGTCTATCGCGTTCAATGTGTGTTCCAACTAGTACTAATACGGAACGTATTAATTATAAATACTGTGGAAAACAACTAGACGCCAACTATTATTATCGTTTGATGCATCAAGACGAAGTGTATTATCATCCAACATTAAAAATAGCTGTAATAAAAACAAACAAAAACAAAACAATTAAATTAATTGATACAGTTCGAGCAGTCCAATTAAAAATCTTCAAAGATGAATATCCATATGTTGTGTATGAAGGAAAATGTTATAGAGTTCATAGAATTGTGAGCGAAGCCTATAATGGTGAAATTATTAAAGATGGTTGGGATTGCCATCATATCAACAAACAGAAAGATGATTACAATTTTGAAAATCTTGTTGTACTTCCTCGTTCTATTCATGAAGAAATTCATAGACAAGATGGGAAATTAGAATATTTATCTTAGATATTAATATAATTTAAATAAATTAAAGGTGGTGATATTATGAAAAAAGAAACGTCATTGACACCATTATTATATGGTGAATAAATGATAAAAGGTGATATAAATGCAAGAAGTTTGGAAAGATATTTATTATGTAGATAGCATTAGTGGAGAAGTTGTTGATTATCGTGGATATTATCAAATTAGTAATATGGGTAGAGTAAAACGATTAAAAAGAGAATTTATTAGAGATAATGGACGTCATTATATTGTTACAGAAAAAATTTTAAAAGGATGGAAAGATAAAAACGGATATAATGTAAATAACTTAAAAAAAGGAAATGATGAAAGAAAATTTCGTGTCCATAGACTCGTTGCTCATATGTTTATTCCTAATCTAGAAAATAAACCAGAAATTGACCATATTATTCCTATTAAAAATGGAGGAAGTAATAATGTTAATAATTTACGTTGGGTTACAAGCAAAGAAAATAGTGAAAATGAATTAACTAAAAAGAATATGAGTGGTGAAAATCATCATTATTATAATAAGAAAGGAAAAGATAATCCTTTTTCTATGAGAGTTGCTAGATATGATTATCATATGAATTTAATAGATATTTGGGATGGAATTTCAGAAGCTCAAAGAGTTTTAAAAATATCTCATATATCAGATGCTTGTCGTGGAAAAAGAAATTATGCAGGAAAAGATGAAAATGGTAATCCGTATTACTGGAAATATGTAGAATAAATTAAATATATTTAACAGTGAAAATAAAATTAAATAAGCCAGTGAGACAAAGGCTAAAGAAAGAAGTGTTAAATATGAATGAGGAAGTTGAAAAAAATGTAAACGAAACTAAGGCTACTATTAAAGAAGTTGATTTAACATATGATTTCATTGGTAGTTTTGATACAAAAAGAGCGGAAGATTTTCTTGATTGGTGTTTATCTATCGAAGAATTTAATGATTTATATTTAGAGCAAAACAACTGCACTGTAGAAGAACTTCCTGCTGTACTTATTAATTTATCAAGTGATGGCGGAGAAGTTCAAGCATTATTTAAATGTCTTTCTGCATTAGATATTATTGAGAATCCAGTAATTGTTAGATCATTTGGTATGTGCGCGTCGTGCGGTTTATTTTTCTACTTATTCGCAGGAGATGTAAGAATGGCAACTAAACATTCAGAATTCTTATATCACAATATTTCGTACGGAGTTCCTCAAAGCAATTTAGAGGGTCATCGACAATTCTTGAAAGACTCAGATAAATTACAGAAAAAAATCGATACAATGATTACTGAGCGTTGTAAAATCACTTTACAACAATTACGTAAACATAAAAATGATGACTGGATTATCGAAGTACCAGAAGCTATTGAATTAGGTATCGTTAATTATGAAGGAAAATTAAGAGATTTATATAAAGATGAAGAGGAAGAAGGAGCTGAATAAGCTCCTTTTATTTTTACTAAATGCCTAAGAATAATCTTGTCAAAATTTGTTATAAATTAATATAAAAATTAAATAAAAGGATTGATGAAAATGAAAAGAAATATCTATAAATTATTAAAACTTGGAGTGGGTCAAATAATTGTATCACTTGCTATTGCAATGATTATTGTTGCTAATATTGGTGTATTTCCAACTACGTTACTAAATTTGTCGTTAACAAATTTAACAGGTTTATCATTTGGATTTGTTAGTATGGCAATAGAAATTATTATGATTATTGCTTGTTTATGTTTTGGCATGAAAAAAATAGGAATTAGTACATTATGCAATGCGTTACTTGGTGGCTACATTATCAGTTTCTTAATTCCATTTATTCCAACACCAACATTATTAATAGTTAAATTAATTTATGTTATCTTAGGTAGTTTTATCCTTGCTTTTGGTTATTATATGACAGGAAGTATTGGTTGGGGTAAAGCTAGTTCAAATTTATTAACTGCTTGTATTATTCAAAAAACTGGATTATCTATTACAAAAGTTAAAATCATTCAAGAAATTCTTTTTACTGCAATTGGTCTTATTGGTGCTTGGAAATCATTTAATATAGCAACAATTATTCTAGCGCTATGTTTTGGAAAAATTATGAGCATAGTTTATAATATTCTTAATTATGAACCATCAAAAGTAGTTCATCAAACAATTAAATTTAAAAGAGTAGAATAAACATTCTACTCTTTTTTATATTCTTAATAAGAAAGAACGTGATTAGTCATGAAAGAAATTTGGCGAGACATATATTTCAAAGATAAAGGATTAATTTGGGATTATCGTGGACAATATCAAGTGTCTAATAAAGGAAATGTAAGGAGTTTAAACTACAATCATACTGGAAAAATAAAATTATTAAAACAAAATAAAAAAAGAAGTGGTTATATAATTGTTTCTTTGCCAGACATTTATAATCATGGTAAAGGAAAATTTTTCTTAGTACATAGATTGGTTGCATTTATGTTTATTGAAAATGATGACATATCAAATAAAATTTTCGTTAATCATAAAGATGAAAATAAGTCAAATAATAATGTTGATAATTTAGAATGGTGTACGCGTTCATATAATACACTTTATGGAACATGTACTGAAAGGATGAGGGAAAAAACGAGAAATAACAAAAGACATTCTATTGCTGTTATAGCTATTAATATTAATAATAAAGATGATTATATTATTTTTCCATCTATGAGTGCAGCACAAAGAAGCGGAATAGCATTTAAAACAAATATTTCTAAATGTTGTCGTGGTAAGGTTAAAACCGCAGGAGGATATGCATGGAAATATTTAGATGATGTTTCAGATGAAGATTTAATAAGATATTTTATTAAAATGATTATAAATAAAATATGAATAAAATTCATCTTTTATTTGGTTAGATTCATCATATTTTAATATCAGACGCTTATATTTGACGTATAAGCGTTTTTATTTTAAAAATAGACTTATTTATCCTCAAAAAATAACGTGTCTTAAAATGTCTTAAAATGAGTTTCATGGCTATTCTGAGCATCGAAAAAATAGGCGAACATTTTAGAACGTTTTTTCTAATTTTGTATATATTATAATGTAAAGAGAAATTAAAAACAAACTCAAACGAGTTTAATATATAAAGGAGAAATGAAAATATGTTAAACAGAAATAAATCTTATGAATTAGCCTTAATGAGTGAAATGGAAATCTTAGTTAATTTATTAGAAAATTCAAATGATGAAGCTCAACAAAAAGCTATTGTTTCAATGCTTTGCGATATGGTCAAATATTTAAATCATAATAAAGGAGAACGTAAATAATGAACAAATCATTAGAAGAAGTCATGAAACAATTAAAAGGTATTTATGAAAATATCGAATCACATTGTATCAGTTATATAGAAGCAGAAAAAGAAATTAGAAATCTTGCTAAATTAGAATTTAAAAAACAATTTAAAGGAGAAGATAAATATGAATAAAGAAACAGTTGAGCGTTTAATTATGGAGAATAACAAAGCCATTAATGGACTTACGCGACAAGCTATGTATTTCGTAGGAACAGATCAATATTTTACAATTGTTATGGAAATTAGACAATTACAAAAAGAACAAAAACGATTAGAAAAATTATTAAAACAACAATATACTATATCAGGAAAATGTATTGAGCAAGATTAAATCTTGCTCTTTTTTTAGTATACAAAATATTCTAATTGCATATTATATACTATAAATGATAAATAATTAAAGGGTGGATTGATAGTATGGAAAAAATTTTTGAATATGATTTTACCTCTAATGGGAAATATCATGTTGAGTTATATAAAAATCGTATTGAAATAACCGTTGATGGAACACTTAATTTATTAGTTAAAAAGGGAATAAATGGTACAATTATTATTCCAATTAATAAAATTAGTGCCATTGAATATACAGTAGACGGAGACATATTAGAATTTGTTGTTAGTGGAATGAGCCACAATGATTCTTATAAAGATAAAATTAGATCTGATAATGTTATATTTGTCGATAGCAAAGAAGATGTTTTAATGCTTAGAGCATTAAAAGGATTAATATGCGATTTATTATAGAGCTGAAAAGCTCTTTTTTTTGTTAAAATTTGGAATAAATTGTCGAAAAAAATATATAACATAATATAAATTAAATAAACGGAGCTGATAAATATGAATAATATGTTTTGGAATAAATTTAATAATGAATTTAGAGGTTATGGAGAACCTAATAATAATTATAATCAACAAGATTGGAATAACAAATGGAATGAGCCAAAACAACAAGACAATACAAGTTGGGACTGGAACTTCTTTAATAATGAATTAAAACAAGAGAAAAAACGTCCAAATCCTGCTAAAGATTTTAATGTGAACGAATTTCTTAATACTGATTTTATGAATACAAACAATAACTGGAGAGCAGATGCTAAACCTAAATGGGATACTTATGAGGGAGCTAAAAATACTAATTATAAATTTACAAATTATTCAGTAAAAGATGAAGGATTAACTCAAGCAAGTTCTGGTATGAAATGGAATGATAAAACAAATAGAGTTCATAATAATTATATTCAACATTATGATGAAGAATATGGATGGGTTAATTTAGTGGCAGTAAATAAAGATTTACTTACAGAAGGTGGTAAAAATGTTTGGAATAGTGATTTACATAATACTATCTTAGATGTTGAGTTAGATAATGGCGAACATTTTAATGCTATGGTAGTTGATCATTGCGGAGCAAGCGGAAATAAGCCAATATTAGATATTTGGCAATACAATTCTACTCCAAATAATTATAATGGAAACTTTACAGTAAAACGAAAAGGCGGTAAAAATTTTACAAATTATGATAAATAAATATAAAATAATATAATAATAAATATAATAGG
>JBGVIL010000178.1:0-97873 GCA_045123185.1 Bacilli bacterium
ATACCAAAGGAGAACTAATCATTATTGGTTAGATGTGGACAAATGGGCAACATCAGTAAATGTTGTGTTACTTAGGTAACTTCGGTGATTCAAATTCACCTCACCCAACCAAAAGGTAACTTACAGCAAGTTAATTTATTAAATATTGTATAGGACTAATTTTGTAAATTACACTTCTAAAAACAAAAGTTACCGAACTTATTTTTGAGCAATACCAAAGGAGAACTAATCATTATTGGTTAGATGTGGACAAATGGGCAACATCAGTAAATGTTGTGTTACTTAGGTAACTTCGGTGATTCAAATTCACCTTGCTCAACCAATAAGGGAACATACAGCAAATTAATAATATATTAATATAATTACATAACATCTATTATTTCTTTCTGATTAAATGTTCCCGATATGATATTTTTTTGAGGGATACCAAAGGAGAACTAATCATTATTGGTTAGATGTGGACAAATGGGCAACATCGTAAATGTTGTGTCACTCATGTGGCTTCGGAGATTCAAATTCTTCTCCCTCAACAACAAAGGTAACTTTCAGCAAAAATATATCTTATTTGGTTGCCAATCAAAAGCATAGATAATGTTACCGAAGATATTTGCTAGGATCCATAACTCAGTCGGTCAGAGTAGCACACTCATAATGTGAAGGTCGTAGGTTCAAGCCCTACTGGATCCACTAAAAAAATATTTATAATGAAAATAAAATATCAAAATAAATATGGTAAAAGAATTATTTTGAAATGTGATTTTTGTGGTGAGGTTTATGAAACATTAGAAATAAAAGCAAAAAATAAAAACAATCATTTTTGCTCAACAGAATGTTATTTAAATTTTAAAAAACAAAACGCAAAATATAAAACTATTGAAGATATAAAATTAAGAAATAAATTATATCAAAAAAAGAATAAATATGGTATAACTGAAGAAGAATATAATAAATTATTTGAAGAACAAAATAATAAATGTGCTATTTGTGATACTCCTTTTGAAGAAACAAAAGGTTTTGTTGACCATGACCATTTAACAAAAAAAGTTAGAGGTATTTTATGCACAAGATGCAATACATTATTAGGTATGGCAAGAGATAATGTAAATATTTTACAAAATGCTATATCTTATCTTCAAAAAAATTAATTATAAAAAGGAATTCTATAAGAAAATTATCTCATAATAGACTCTTGTTAGATAGGGGTTGAAATGAAGCGTAATCATAGTTGTTTAATTGTTATTACTAATCCTACATTGCTTGTGAAAGTAGTGTAGGATTTTTTGTATACTATGATTTATATATTGTAAAATAAAAAATTATTTGATATATCCAAATTTATTATACATTATTTTTATATGCTTTACAACATACTAAATTTATATTAAATTGTTTGGGAGTTATTTGTTTATTACATATAAATGTACTATCTTTGTACCATATTAATAAAGGTATTAACAATTTAAACAATTATATTATATGAAAAGAAATTACTATTATTTAGGCACAAAAATTCAACTCGGTGAATATAATGAAATGGTTAAAATCTTAAGAAATAGTTGTATTAGCCTTATTAAAGAAGTGTTAAAAAAACTTAATAAAGATAATGATTTTAATGAAATTACATTGAATCTTTCATCTAAAAATATTGAAGTATGTTATTATTATGGTGGTGTTGTACAATATAAAAATAACATAGAAGAAATATATTTTAATGAAGATAATGAAATTATGATTTCAAATGAAGATAATTTTGATATATTATTGGATGATTGTATAAATGAAACCATTATTAATATTGGTGAAGCAATTATTTCAATGATTGATAATGATGAAATTAATTTTGAAAATAATTAATTGATTCCTTGCATATATCAATTAAATGTATTATCTTTGCATTAACAAATTAAAAGCATTAAACAATTATGATACCAATAGAACAAATGTTAAATATACAATCTTCAATAGATGTATGTAAAAAAGATTTAATTGACGCAATTAATAATTATGGTGATTGTGATATTAAATTTAATATGATTATTGATATTGACGGTAAAAATGAAATAGATAGGGTAAATGTTACAAACATTTCAAAAGGAAGAATAACATATATTAACCCTAATATTATTCCAAGTGAAGAGGATGAAGATTTACATTTATTAACCATAAATGAATTATATGAGATTTTTTCAAATTTGGTTGAAAATGAAAGAGTAACAAAAGAATAACTATGGAAGCGAAAAAGTTTGCAAGAAGAATTGAAGAAAACTTCTTTACAAAGGATAATAAGTTAAATGGTACATATTGGTTAGCATTTAAGGACATTCTTAAACTAAAAGAGGGTAGAAATGAGTTTACTTATGCTAAATCTATTGTCAAGCATAAAACATTGCTTGATAAGATAGGTATTGCTTATGAAGTTGGAAAACGCAAATATGGTAGAGCAACCATTTGGTATATAGAACTTGACACAAAGGGATATAATCAAATGAAAGATTTTATCTTTGAATATAATAAATACCAACAATTTGCAAAGGAAACAAATTTGGAACATAGATATAAGGATGATGATATTATTACTCTTATAGCAGACGGAATATATTGTAACATTTAAAAATTTAAAATTATGAGAAACGAATTAAATAAGGTATTAAACCAAACAAAGGAACATATCACAAATTATTTGGCTGATATATACAAACATTATAATAATGGTTTATTACCAAATTGGGAAGAGGAAGAAGAAATTGTATTAACAAATGAAGAAATAGGTAATATTACCATTGAAATAGAAACTGACCGATTTAAAAATGATGATAATGTTATTATCCTTGAAAAGGAAAAACAAGTAATTGAAAAGTTTATTGTTACTTTGGATTATAATTTATTTTTCATTTGTGATGATAATGAATATTCATGGGGAGAAGTTAGTGCAGATGAATTAATTGGTATTTTTGAATTTATTAGAAAAAAATATAAGAAAATATTTGGATAATTCAATTATATGTGTTATCTTTGCATCAGATAAAAGAAATAATAACAATTAAAAGATAAACGATTATGAATAACAAATTTCAAAACATTAGAGAAACATTCTACAATCAGTATAATAAAACTATTGAAGAACTTGAATCAATGATGATTGAAATGTTGAAAAACAATAACAATCTAATTGAAATTGAAATAGGTGTTACTTGTAATGCTCCAAATTATGATGATGAATGGGATGAACCATTTATGTTAATAACAAAGATAAAATTAGAAACATTAAACGATGGGGAATCAATCGGTTTTTATGATGATGATGAAAATTATTCAGTTGAAATTGGAGATATTTCTATTGAAACATTGTTTGTCATTGTTGAAGAAATGCTTAAACAAATAAATTAAAAATAATTACTAAAAAAAATTCATTATGAGAACATTAGAAGAAGTAAAAGTATTGTTGGAAGATAATACTAATTGGGGTGAAATCTTAAAAGATGTTGTTATCCAAAAGTTTGGTGAAAATAAGGTTGTTAGCCTTACACATGGTGAATATTCACATTCATTGGGTGACCCAGATGCTTTCCTAAAATCAGTGATAGTTTCAAATGGAAATATTTTTGTTTACCATGAAAGTGTTTATGGTGGTGATGTTGATGGGTTTGAATTTGGTTTGTTAAAAATAAATGAAGATGATGAAACTAATGAAGATGATGAAGAAGATGAATCTGATGAAGATGTTTATGCTTCACAAAATGCATTGAAAGAATTTGTAAATACTCTTATCAATGGTAAAGATAACGATTATGAAATTGAATATGACTTTGATAATGAAATGACCAAAGAAGAAATGTCAATAAAATGTTCATATTGGATTGATGAGTACCATGATGAAATAAAAGAAATTGTAAAAAATGGAAAAGGTTATTTATATAATTAAAAAATAATCATTAAAAAATTTGGTAATGTGAAAATAAACCATTATCTTTGCATTACCAAATTAAAAGTAATAACAATTAAAAATAAATGATCATGGATATTAACAAAATTAATTGGGAATCTTTAAAAGAAGATACACAAGTAGCAATAGACAATGAATTGACATGGAATAGTCTTTATTGTGTTGAAAATGTTGCTTCACTTGAACAAGACTTGCAATACATTGAAGAAAAGAATGTAAAAGCATTGAAAGAAAAATATGGTGAAGAATTTTTCAATGATTTTTTTGATTAAAAAAAAATAATAAAAAAATTGATTAAAAACTTGCATATATCAAAATAAAGTATTATCTTTGTATCAGAAATAAAACAAATAACTTAATATTAACTTTTTAAAAAAGAATAACTATGGCAGCAAAGAAATTGACAAGAGAAGAAATGGTAAATTACATCAAGAAGAATTTGAGTGTATTCCAACCAAGAGCAAAGGCAGATGCAAACAAGTTTGACAAGTACGAAAGTGCAGATGATACTACATTGGTAGGTTTGTACAAGGTAATTCAAGGTTGTGTAAGACGCAAGAATCAACGTGAAGCAGCAGTGAATGAAACAACTGCAACACCAAGTGAAAAGAAGTCAAACAAGAAGAATGACATCTTCAAGAAGTTTGGTTTGGATAAGGGTGCAGATTTGGTTACATTGCAATCTTACTTGAAAGATGCAAATTCTTTGGTTGAATCAATCAACGCAAGAATTACAACACACAAGACTAACCGAAAGGCAGAACTTGAAAAGCAACTTGAAAAGGTGCAAAAGGAACTTGAAGCATTTGCAGAATAATGAAATTGTGTTAAACTAAATAAAAAAGTGAAATTACATTTGGTAGTTTCACTTTTTTTTCTTATCTTTGTACCATAATAATAAAACAAGTAATAACAATTAAAATTTAAACAATCATGGGAAGAAATATTGATACTATCTATTTGACTAATCAATTTAAGAAGTATAATACTTTGTATTTCAATGGTATTTTACCATTGCCAAAATTTATTGTTACAAATACAAAACACACATTAGGACAATATAGATATAGAAAATATGAAGTATTTAATAAGCATACAATTTGTGTTACTAATTATTATGATATAGATGATAAAAAGATTGATAACATCTTGATACATGAAATGATACACTATTATTTGAGATTTACCAATAATAGAGATACAACCGCACATGGAACACAATTTAAAATGGAATGTGCAAGAATTAACAAATATGGTTGGAATCTATCAAGATGCACAAGTATTACTGATTGGAAACCAAAAGTAGAACCTAAAAAGGTAAATAAAACATATCATATTTGTATATATCAATATAATAATGGTAAATCATTTATATTTAGATATAGTGAAACAAAAAGAAATATGTATGAAGATTGGATGAAATTAAGAAAAGTAAAATATAAATTCTTCACTTCTAACAATCCATTTTTTGAAAAATTTACTTCATGTAGAAGTAGAGTAATTGGATATTATACATATCAATTTGAAGAACTAAAACAATACGAAAAATTATTAGAATAATAATAAATAAAATATGAAAACATTAAAAGAATTATTTAACATGTTATATCATACCATAATGGCAATGGAAGGATATATGATATTAGTGTTTATTATTTTATTCCTATACCTATTTGTAGTATAAAATACAAAATAACACTATTTTAAGGCTCTCTATCGAAAGATAAATGAAAAGGTAATAAAGACATCTAAGAAGTATAAAAATTCTCTTAAATGTCTTTATTTTTTATATACCTATTATGTTACATATTGTAAAATAAAAAATTATTTGATATATCCAAATTTTTAATAAGAAAAATTATATGTTATATAACATAAAAAATAAATAAGAAAAAATTTGTATATTAAAAAAAATATTTGTATTTTTGTAATGGACTTTTAGAAATAAATGTTAAAGAATATTAAATAAGAGTTAAATATATTAATTTATTTCCTTATTAAATATTTTATATATGAGTGACATTTTTCCTTAATATGTTTGTATATTACAAATATTATTGCTACATTTGCATAGTGAAAGTAATAACAATTAAAAACAAAAATTATATGGAAAATTTTACTTATACCAAAGGTTTACAAAAATTAGGATGTACTTATTTAGGTGGTGTAAAACATTCTGCAAAGATGATGTATTCTTATAACAAAGGTACATTGACTTATTGTTTGTACCTTGCACCCTCTACAATGGCATACGGAAATAAAACTACTTGTCCTAATGATAAGTATTGTAAAGATTTATGCTTGAATGGTGCGGGACGTAACAAATATGATATTTTGCACAATGGTTTTGAAAATTCAAATATCAATATTGCAAGAATCAAAAAAACTAAACTATTCTATGAGGATAGAGAAACATTCATGCAGTTATTAGTACACGAAATTAAAGTTGCTCAAAACAAAGCAAAAAAGATGAATCTTGAATTTTCTATCCGTTTGAATGGTACAAGTGATTTATCTTTACTTACATTCAAGTTAGGTGGTAAAAACATTCTTGAAATCTTTAATGATGTTCAATTTTATGATTATAGTAAAATTTTACCTCGTTTTAAACAATTTAAAAAATCTAATTATAAAAATTATGATATAACATTTTCATATAATGGTCATAATTGGTATGAATGTGAGGAAATTTTAAAAATGGGTGGTAAAGTGGCAGTTGTTTTTGAAAGTGATGTAATCCCTAAAACATTTAATGGTTACAAGGTAGAAAATGGTAACGATGATGATATGAGATATTTAAATTCACCCTCTTCTGTTATCTATCTACACTATCATAAAACGGCAAATGATTATGTTTTAGATGAAAAAACAAATAAACGAAGATATGTATCGCCAAATACACCTTTTATAGTAAAAAAAGATGATATTAGATGCAAATATTAAATAAAATTAAAATTGCTATTTTGGTATAATGTAATATTTATATTAAAATAGCAATTTTAATATATGGGTAAACAAAAAACAACAGAACAATTTATAGCAGATGCAATTAAAGTTCATGGAAATAAATATGATTATAGTAAAACAATCTATACAAAGGCACTTAATAAAGTACTTTTAATTTGTCCTATTCATGGCGAATTTGAAATATGTGCAAATTCTCATTTAAATGGTAGAGGATGTAAAAAATGTGGTATAGAAAAAAGTAAAGAAACTATTAAAGAAACTTTAAAACATAGAAAAAAAACATATCATAAAAATAAAAAGAAAACAATAGAACAATTTATAGAAGAAGCAAGAAAAATTCATGGGGATAAATATGATTATTCAAAAGTTAATTATATTAATAATCATACTAAAGTTATTATAACTTGTCCTATTCATGGTGATTTTGAAATGACACCTTCTAATCATTTAAATGGTCAAAATTGTAAATATTGTTCATATATACAAAAAAGTATAACAAAAACATCTAATAAAGAAAAGTTCATAGAAAAAGCAAATATTATACATTGTAATTTTTATAATTATGATAAAGTTATATATACTAAAGCAAGAAAAAAAGTTATTATAACTTGCCCTATTCATGGTGATTTTGAAATGACACCAGATAATCATTTAAAAGGTTGTGGTTGCCAAAGATGTCAAAATTCAAAACTTGAAAATGATGTTAGAAAATTATTATTAAATAATAATATACAATTTATAGAATATTATAAACCATTTTGGTTAAAATGTGATGATGGTATTCATACACAATCGTTAGATTTTTATTTACCAGAATATAATATTGCTATAGAATGTCAAGGTATACAACATTTTGGAGAATATGGTACATTTGGTTCAAAAACAAAATCATCAGAAGAATTTTATAATAAAATACTTGAAAGAGATATTAGAAAAAATTTTTTATGTAAAAAAAATAATGTTGAATTATTATATTTTACTAAAATAAAATGTATAAACAATTATATATTTCCTATTATAAATGATTATGATGAATTGTTAAAAATGATTAAAAAATAAAATATTATTTGTAATATTATAAATTATATTGTATATTTGTACATATAAAAATATTTACTCTAAAATACTAAATTACCTAATAAAATAGGTTGAATATCAATTAAAAACTGATATATGGTATAAGAGGTACTTAATTAAGTACCTCTTTTTTTGTATATATAAATTAACATAAAAATATGAGTGATAAAGTATATTATGAAAATAAATCTATAGATGAGATTGAAATAATAGATAAACCTTTTGATAGAATATTATTATTTAGTCATGATGAAAAACCAACACATCTATTAAAAATAGATGCTAAATTACTTGTATATCATTTGAATGGTCAAGTACATAAGAAAATTGTTAACAATGATAATGTGTTTTATCAACATGATACAAAAATTCTTGAATATACTACAGCAATAAGAAATGTACATGTTAAATCATGTAATATACAAGATTTTATGTGTACAAGCGGTATGTTATATGTATTTTATTATACCAATAATAAACCTATAGCATATTTTGTTAGTGGTTATTTCAAAGATATGGAAAATAAAATAGGCAACTTTAATAGAAGCGAAGAAACTGACCCAAAATATAAACTAATTAAATATGGATATAATCTAGATGATATGGAATTCATATAAACCAGATATATCCAGAATAAAACAGGATATATAAGCCTGAAAAATATCTTGACACCAATAGGTACTTATTTAAGTACCTATCATATATTTATATACCTATAAAATAATTTGTTAAAAAATATTAAATACTTTTAAATTATGTTAAAACTAAAAATGCTTTGGAATAAATTCTGTATTATTGTAATAGAAATATGTATCAAATTATCTAAACTTATTTCTATGGTGATGGAAAAATGTCATAATACACTTCAAAACTATAGAGACATGGTTAGCGCAATTGATGAGGAATTAAATGAGGAAAAGAATTCTACATTATTTGTGGATGAAGATACAACAAAAATAAACCAAATAAATCCTAATAAAATTTAAAAAACATGGCAACAACATTAATGCAGTCAAATAATAATAATAATCAAAATGATGATGCCTTAATAGTAGGTGTGTGCGGTATTATATTAATGATAGTATATTTCTTATACTGTGGTTAATAATATCTAAAATAGATACTACTTACATATAATAATACTAAATTTGTAAGTAAAGGGGTGGATAGGTACTTTTTTAAGTACCTATACCACATAACATATGTGCATATATGTTATAGTTAATAATTGTTAATTAAATCTTAATATATATGAAATTGTTCTATAAAGATGATGATGATGAAAAAATAATGACAAATGAAATAATAGAAAAAAAAAAGAATCAATAAATACTATTGATTATTCTAGTATTGTTAATGATATAAAAAAAACACAAATATATAATATTTTACACCCAAATGATTTAATACCAATAAATAAATCAATATTTGAAGGATTTAAAATAAGAACAAGAATAGATGGAGTAACAACAACATTGTACGTGAAAGAGATATATTCAACACAAACAGATAAATACCAAAATTTAATTGAACTAAAAACAATACTAGGTAATAAATTATATATCCCAAAAGATAATATTATTATTCAAAAAACAACTTTTATATTATATCATTATAATGATAACTCATTCCAATTATTTGACCTAAAAATTGTTAATATTAATAATATTACTATTAATGATATAATTAATAATACTAATAAAATTATACCACAAGATACAGATAATATTATTTATATTAATAATGTTAATAAAACAAAATATATATTCAATTATCTTATATAATATATAATAGGTACTTATTTAAGTACCTTTTGTTGTATATATAGCACACATACATACAAATATATATAATAGGTACTTATTTAAGTACATATATGACAAAGTGTAAGTAAAATCATATCATTTACTTACACTTTTTAAAAATGTTACATGTACATCAGTAACATTTTGATGATTAATATATAATAAACACGACAAATTGTCAACGATTAATCCCAATCATCATAACAATCATAAGGTCTATAACAACCACAACCATAACTGTTAGGAGAAGTATAAGAACCAAAATATGTACGGTCATTAATAGGTATAGCACCAACACTATCCTTATGCTTATTAATTAAGGTAGTCAAATTTACCTTACTATTACTCAATGCTAATATATTAGTGTTAGGGAAACATGTAGCATATAATATGTACTTAGTCTTAAATTCTGATTTCTGACTATCTACATAACTTATCTTACAAGAATCTAAAAACTTGAAAAACTCACTACCACAACTAAACTTCTTTGGAGTACTATCTAAATCACTCCATTCATAAAAACTTAAATCACATCTATCACTATAATTAGTATAACTATTATTATAACTAACCTTATTACACTCTTCTAAATATGATTTAAAATCTTCCTTTAACTTATTACGCTTATTTGCCATAATTAATACAAACCATTTAATATACGTGATTCACGTTCCTCAACTATAACAAACTCATTAATATCACTTTCCTCTGCTAAATCTCTTGCCTTCTCTAATGCCTCACCTTCATCATTAGCCTCAACTGTCTTGATGATATTAGCAGTATATGTTAACTCAATTGTATAATTCTGCATATAATATATATATTAATAATTAATCATTTGAACCATTACAATGTAACTCATAATAACTACACATTACATCTGTTACCTTTATTTCATCAGATTCACCCAATTCCATAAATTCACGAATACTGTCTTGCATTGCCTTACTCTTCTTAACCAATTCTAACTTTGGAAAATCCATGTAATACTCCTTACCCTCACAATCATTACAATGAGCATAACCATCAAATACATCAAATGTCATTTCATGCTTATTATCATCACCAAAGATAGCATCCTCAATACTAATTGTCATAGTACATACCAAATTAGTATGAGTCATATTCTCTAAATCTTCTACTGTCAATAATGGCTTCTTCATATTTATATCATTTAATTTTTTTATATATTCATTTCTATAATGCAAAAATATATATTTTTTATATATAATACAATTTTTTATTGTTAAAATGTGTTAAATAATTGATAATCAATATGTTATAATATATTATATATCATTATTTAGGTAAACAACTCTGTAATGTGCTGATTATCAGTAAGTTATAGTATATTAATAGTATGTATAATAGTGTTCCTGAAATTATCCTGAATTTTTCCTGAATTTAGAATTTTTTGTAAAAATTTTTTGGGAGGAGTTATATGGTGAACAGTTTTTTTAATATAAATTACATATATAATTTATTTATACGAATAATTCTTCTATTAAATGTTTTTTTTTTATTATGTAATTTTATTATATCATCATAACATAAGATTAATGAATAAATAATATTAACATTATATAAAAAATATGGAATGTAATTTTCTTATATATTACATTCCATATTATATTATCTCATTCCATTTATTCTTCTTTTTTCAACATCAGCCTTTGTTTGTGGAGCAGTTCTATAATCTTCTGCATTAGGATTATTCATATATGACATATAATTATTTTGTCCTCTTTTATTTGCATTATATAAATCTTTTCTTTTATCATAATTATTATCTCTATCACCAATATAATTATGTTCAAATGATTTGTTACGAACTTGGTCTGCCATATGTGAATGTTTTCTTGCTAAATCATAATCATTTTTATCATAAGCATCTTTCATTTGTTTTTCATGTCTTGCTTGTAATGCTCCTAATGCATATTGTCCTCTTTCAGTATCACCTACTTCATTCAATTGTGCTTCTGATAATATTTGTTCAACACTTTCTTTTATAATTCTATGTAAATCTGATTCTGTTAATCTAACTATTTTTTTTGACATAATATTATGTATTTTTTTTATAAATTATAATTTACTATAAATAGTAATAAATGTAAAAAGGAGATATAAGAATTTAATTTATCTTATATCTCCTTTTTTTATTTTTTTTAAGAATATTTAATTTCTTTTAATTTTCTATATAGAAATAGGTTATTTTTTGGGTTGACAATAATGTTTTTAACATTTTTTATATTATTCAAGAATTGTGGTAATTTTATATTATATTCATTTATTTTAATATTTTTAATATTTATATTTTTTATTTCACCGCATCCTTCAAACATGCCATACATCTGAGTTAGATGTGATATATCAAAATGGCTTAAATCTAATGATGTTAATTTATAACAATAACTAAACATTCGATACATATTAGTTACCTTAGATGTATCAAATGAACTTAAATTTAATTCAGTTAAACCACTACATTCATAAAACATATAATCCATATGAGTTACATTAGATGTATCCCATTTATCACCAAATGTTATTGACGTTAAACTACTACAACAACTAAACATATCATTCATGTAAATAACTTTAGATGTATCAAATGAACTTAAATCTAATGAAGTTAAATTATAGCATTCAACAAACATTTCACCCATATTAGTAACCTTAGATGTATCAAATTTATCACCAAATGTAATTGATGTTAAATTATAACAATTATAAAACATTTCACTCATATTAGTTACCTTTGATGTATCAAATTTTGATAAATCTATTGTTATTATGTCATTGCAATTAAAAAATAAACGACAGCAATCAATTGGTTTATTTAATTCAATTATTACATCATGTACTAAATATTTTTTATCACATGCATATATTCTAGTTGGGTATTTAATTTTTTCATTATTAATATAGATAGATTTAATATCACCCATATCAATATTTTTATTTATGGTTAATATACCATTTATTGTTTTTTGTGTTAATTTAATATAATTTTCCATAACATTTATTTTTTATTATTTATTTCTTTTCTTTTTTGATATTGCAAAGATAATATATATTTTTATAATAATCAAATTTTTTGTGTTAATAAATGTTAATTTTCTTAGTGTTATGTAGTTATTATATATAAGACCACTAATTTATATGATATCATTACCATTTAATCCGTATAATGCCATAGTATTATGACCTAATTTATTACTTAATATATCTTTCCATTTTTCATTGATATCATACCAAAAATTAAAACCTTCTTTTGTATCTCTCCAAATAAATGCATCATCAACAAAGCAGTATGGTTTATATGTTGATAAAGATTTAATATCATAACACCATCTTACATAATGTCTATTTTTTATATTGTATATAAATAAATGATATATATTATGGTGTTTTAAGAATCTTATAAAGAGTTGTAAGTATGTCATATTTTTAGCATTTTAATTAATTCATCATTAACTTTAATTTCTTTATTTGATTTTAAAGAAATTAAAGTTTCATTTTTTAATGATTTTGATATTATATATAATATAATATCTCCCCATTTAATATTAAACTTTAACCAAAATTCAAATCCTTCTTTTGTATTTGTCCATCTAAATGCATTATGAATTAAATAATATGCTTTATATGTTTTTATATTTTCAATTTTATATTGATAAAATGATTCACAATATATATTTTGCATATTATAGAAAAATAAATGGTATATATTATTAATTTTTAAGAATCTATAAAATAATTGTAATAGTGTCATAAAAATTTTAAAATTCAAAAAATTTATTTTTATTAATTAAATTAATAAAATCGTTTGGTGATATTACTTTTTTATTAGTTAAAACATCATAATAATATGATGTTCCTTTTTCTGTTTCTATATTTTTATAATACTCATACAGTATTCTTTCCCATTTTACTGATTGTTTAGACCAAAAATTAAATTTTTCATTTGTTTCTTCCCAATCAAAAGCATTTGATAATAATGAAATTGCTCTAACATTATTGATATCATTAATATTATACCAAGTATCACCATCTTGTATTACCCTAATATTCATATTTTTCTTATAAAGATGGTATATATTATTTATTTTTAAGAATCTATAAAATAATTGTAATAGTGTCATGATTTATATGTATTTTCCATAATATTAATAAAAGCATCAACATTTTTCATTTTTCTATTTGTTTTTACTAACCAATAAGTCTTTTTTTCATATCCTAAAACATGAAAATACGTTCTTAATATATCATCCCATTGACTATTTATTTTTTCCCAAAATTCAAATCCTTCTTTTGTACTTTCCCATTCAAATGCTCTGTGAAACAAATTAAATGCAACCATGCTATTAACATTATTTACATTTTCAATCATCCAATGTTCATATTTTCTAATTCTTATGTTTTTAAAATAAAGATAAAAAATGTTATTATCTTTGAGAAATTTATAAAATAATTGTAATAGTGTCATATTAATACATTGTTTTATATTTGTTAATAAGATTTATAAATTCATTTGTTTTTTTTACTTTGTATTTAGTTAAAACATCATGAAAATATAATGGTTCTTTTTTTGCTTCTATTGTTTTATAATATTCAATTATTATTTTTTGCCATTTTCTTGTTTGATTAAACCAAAAATCAAATTTTTCATTTGTTTCTCTCCAGTTAAAAGAGTTTGATAATAATAAAAATGCTCTTACATTATTAATATCATTAATATCATACCAAGTTTCACCATTTCTAATTTTTCTATTTTTTAAATTTTTCTTATAAAGATAAAGTATATTATTATCTTTTAGAAATTTATAAAATAATTGTAATAGTGTCATAAATTATGTGGTTTATTTTAATTTTATAATATGATTACCGTATATTTTGACTAATTTATTAGAATTATTATTGTTATATGATAATAATATATTATACCATTTTTTATTTATTTTTGACCAAAATAATTCTCCTTCATTTGTTGTTGCCCAATTAAACGCTGCTGTTAAATAAGAAACGCACATAGTTTGTTCCATATTATAAGGTTTTAACCCATATTCTTTATAATAACCTAATCTGTTATATATATTTTTCTTATATAATGATAATACATTATTATATTTTAAAAAATTATAAAATAATTGTTTATATGTCATAATTTTAACATTTTAATTATTTTTTCATAATCAGTTACATTATCATATCCTCTTTTAGAATATCCAACATTAGGTCTAATTGCGTTATCCCATTTATTATATAATTTTGCCCAAAACAAATGTCCTTGTTTTGTTCTATTCCATATAAATGGGTTAGTAAGAAAATTTAGTACTAATACATTATTTATAGATTTAAAATCATATAAATTATAGAATTTAGAACTTTCTTTTTTATTACATATATTATATAAAAATAAATGATATACATTATTTTGTTTTAGGAATCTTAGAAATAGTTGTGTATATGTCATGATTTTAATAATATTATTTATTGTTTTCTTTAATTAAAACTTTATCGTTACCTTTTAAATTATATAAAATTATATATTTTTCATAATCATTTTCACATATTAAATGTTCATTAATTACATTTAACCATTTAATATGTAAGTTTAACCAAAAATCATGCCCTTCTTTTGTATCTTCCCATATAAATGCATTAACAAAAAAATTCATTGGAACTAAATCATTTATATTTTTATAATCATAAAGTTTTATATTTTTATATATTTTATTTTTTGGTGTTTTTTTATTATTATGCAAATTATGTGAAAATAAATAATATATATTATTTTGTTTTAGGAATCTTATAAAGAGTTGTGTATATGTCATAATTTATGTAATTTTAATTCTTTAAAGAACTTTACAATTTCCCATTCATCCAATTTGTAATTACCATATTCATCATCTAATAATGATTCATATAATAAATCACACCAAGCATCATCAACTGTAGTCCAAAATCCATTTGATTGTTTTGTATTATTAAAAGAGAATGTTTCATCAAAGAAATAAACACCTCTAATTACATTATAGTTAACATGTGATTTTTTATTTTCTTTAAAAAGATATAATAAATTATTATATTTTAAAAATATAATAAATGCTTGTAATAGTGTCATAGTTTATATAATTCATTAATTATTGTAATATTAACATTATCACTAAATCTTTTATGCCTTTCTTCCCATATTAGACTAGACCATTTTGATAATATATTACCCCAAAATTTAGACCCTTCTTTTGTTTCACCCCAATAAAATTGGGTGGTAAATAAGTTAATAAGATCTCTAGAACTATTAATATATTTATTATAACGTTCTTTTTCAATATATAAAAAGAATGAACGATGTATTCCATTAATTTTTAAAAAACGATGTAATAATTGAAGATATGTCATACTACTTTATAGTATTTTATATTATTAATAATTTCATTAATTTCTGTTTTTGGTATTTCCTTTAAACCATGTGTAATTCTAATATCATTATTTATGATGATTCTCCATGTATCATTTATATTACTCCAAAATTTAAAACCTTTTTTTGTATCGTCCCAAGTAAATGCATGATTAATTAATTCAAATGGTTTTTCGTTTTCTATACATTCTTTTTTGAAATACCATTTAATATAATTTTCATTCCGTCTATTTTTAATTTCATTAAAATATTCATTATATATATTATTAAATTTTAAGAATCTTAAAAATAATTGTAGGTATGTCATAATTTATATTTTTTAAATAATGAGTAAAATAAGTTAATTTCTATTTCATTTAATTCATAACATCTATCTTTATTGTTTAATTTTAATTTCTTTAATATTTTCTCATACCAAATAGTATCAATATTATTCCAAAAATCAAATCCTTCATTTGTTTTATTAAAATTAAATAATATTACATATGTTGATGGTTTATTTGTACCTATTTTTATTTCTTTTATATTATTTTGATTTGATATATTTTTTTTATATAAATGTAAAATATTATTATATTTTAAATACATAAAAAACATGTCATATAATGTCATAATTTTCTCCTTTCTTTATTTTTGATTATATATTACAAAAATACATAAAAAAACCTAGATAATCAAATTATCTAGGTTAAAGTTTGTTAAAAATAATAATCACCATTTAATTGAAATTTCATTTTGGGTATAATCATACTCAACAATAAATTCTTTTATTCTATAATAATCTATAATATTCTTTTTTACTTCTTCATTGTATTCTCTACAATCAAAAGTCATTTTAGTTTCACCTTTTTTAGCAATACTAAAAAGTATTCTATTAATATTATCAATTATAACATTATGTTTACTGAAAATACTATTTAATGTTTCTTCTTTTATTGCTTTAATTAAACTGTCCATATTTTTTTTAATTTATTAATTTGTTCATAATTTAAAAAATCATAAGATTTCTTATATATTAAATCTAATTCTCTTAATAAAGTTTCCCATTCACAATGTAGTTTATTCCAAAAATCTTGCCCTTCTTTTGTTTTATCCCATCTAAATGCATCATTTATATAATAACTTGGCATTCTATCACAAATGCTTTCTATGGTATTTTCAAACATAAAACTACCATCCTTATAATAAGGTGTTAATGAATTATATATAAAGATTGTATAAAGATTTTTTATCTTTAAAAACCTAAGAAAAAGTCTAAATATAGTCATAAAAAATATTTTTATAAATTAGTATCGTGAAGATATGTAAAATCCATATATTTTTAATATGTATTTTTAATACATAAAAATATATTATTTCATTGATTTTCAGTTAATTATCATATTACAACATATTTAATTAACTGAAAATCAAAAGTTTACGAACCTTGTTTTTTAACTACTTGAAAATAAGCATTTTATATGTATTAACAGCAATCATATTCTAGTTCTGCACTTGAAAATCTTAGGTCTCCATACGATGAACTTGACATGATTCTTAGTCTATTTTTATTGAATCTATCTATTGGATTTAAGCAACAATGGCTAATATCTCTTGACATTAACTTATTTACTTCATCATCCCCAATTTCAATTCCTTCTTCTGAAAGGAAATTATCGAAGTCATGTAAATTATCAAATATTTCAACATCCTCAGGTTGATTAATATCTCTATAATAATAGACTGTTTTTTCTTCTAACCCTACATCATAGATATTGGTGTTTTCATCAAAATCATAGATGTTTTTATGTTTATTTTTTCTAAATGATTTATTTTTTCCTTTTTCTTTATATGCTTTTTTATTTGCTTTTTTGATTTGTTTTGGTGATATATATCCATACATTAATGCCATTGCAGCAACACCATATCTTTCTAAAAGATATTGTGACATTTCAGCATCATCAAGTTCTTCAAAACCATTTTTTTCATAAAGAATATCATCATCCAATAATAGGTTAGTTTTGTTTAATGGTTTCTTTTTAAATTCAAAAACCTTATTTCTTTTCATATTTTAAAATTATTAAAGTAAAACACCTTTTTTTATCATAATCATTGTTGCTAAGAATAATGATAATAATATTACTGATAATGCAGTATATTTTTGTGTATTATATACTGATTTATTAAACAGATAATTTTTCATTAATTCTTTGCTATTTCTTCTTTTACTTACCATTGATTGATACAATTGATGTGTTGTTGTATTCTTTTCAATAAATTCATTATATTCATTCAATGTACAATCTTGTGGTATTGTTAACATATAATCTAATTCATACCAATAATCACTTATGTAATCATTTACAAAAACTCTATGTATAACACCATTTTCAATTGTTTGTGCTTTATATCTTAAATTATTATCTCTATAATTTTCTCTTAACATTTGTGTTGTCATAATAAAATCACGATAATAAAAAATAACATAACCACCATGTAATATTATATAATATGTAATTGCCATATTATATAATGTAGAATATGATTCATACTCCCAATTATTTGATTTCACAAATAATAAAAATAATGCAATAACTAAATATATTATTATAAGATGTAAATCACGCTTTTTCATATTTTTTTATCTATAAAAATTATTTGTTTCTTTTAATACTGCAAAATTACTAAAATTTATTTAGAAAAACAAAATAATATAGTTAATTTTTGTTAAAATGGCATTTTATTAATTCTTTCAAAAAAATTCTTAAATTCAGTTGTGTTACGTATATCTTCTGCTTTTATTTCAGTAAAATTTTCATTGGCAATTAATAAATTAAATTTATAAATAAACAAATTATTTAACTCATTAATTGATTTAAATCTATTTTTAAATATATAAGGTGTTTTATCATTATCATCATAATAAAACATTGAACAAAATGGCATTCTATGTGGTATATTAAGTTGATAATTAATATTGTCTTTTATGATATTAATAAAATCATTTTTATTTTTAATTTTTCTACCTATACAATATTCTAAATAATGTTTATATTCAGTTCTTTTTTCTTTATATTCATCAAATATATCTTTAATTACATTAATTAAAAAATCAACACCATATATTTTATATACTTTTTGTTTAAATTCATCAATAATATTCATCTTTATCATATGTTGTTCAACATCAAAAGAACTTGGTAACATATAACTTATTAATATAGCATAAAAATTAATTGGTGAATTACTAACTATACCATAATATCTATCATTTTTATAAAAACTATAACGCATAAAATTAAACGCATTATAATTTTCATTCACATTAATGATTTTATTATCTTTTTCTTTCAAATAAAAATAATAATTTGGGTTCTTTTTAATTGATTTATTAAACATATATAAATCAATCTTTTTCTCTTTTATAAGATTTATAAATAATTTAAATAATTTTGAATTTTTATTTATATCGTAATGCTTGATTGATTCCTTCACTTCCATATTTAAAATAATGTTTAATTAGTTCCCATTTTAAATTAATTAATGTTTCTTGCCATAAAACATCTATTTTTTTTAAGTTATAATATGACCTACCATGATTTATTCTTGTAAACGGAGTTATTTTATTTATGTAATATTTTTCATAATAAACAGAATTCATAAGGTATCTTCTAATATTATGTGAAATATCAATACATGACCTTAAATCATTATAACAAATAACATAATCCTTAAATAAATTGTGGTATTTTATAAACCTAAAAAAATATAACACAAATATTTTTTTATCAATTTTAATATCTAAAAGTAATGAATAATATAAAATATTAACCAATATTCTTTTCATAATTCTATAATATTTTTATTGCAAAAATATAGAAAAAAATTTAAAAAAACAAAAAATCCCTTAACCAAATTTCTTCGATTAAGAGATTTTAACGGATTTATATGGAAATTTAACAGAATTTTATATTACTTAATGTCAAGCATATTCATTATATTATCACTTCCAACAACCTTTGGCATACTACCATCCCACTTTTCAATAAGCATTTTCTGAATCATCATAGGAGTAATAGATTGTTGCAAAATCCTATTTGCTTCTGCTTCTGCTTTTGCTTGAACAACTTTCTTCTCTGCTTCTGCTTTTGTTGCTTCTAGTTCATTCTTAGCCTTAAGGGAACGTTGTACAGAAATATTCTTTTCATCTACAGAATTTTGCAATACTTCATTAGGTTTTACTGATGATTGAATATTAGACAATGTAAATCCCTTTTCTGCAAGTCTTTTCTTTAATAGTGCTTCAACTTCCTTTTCAAATTGAGGTCTGTTATTAATCAAACTATCAGTTTCATATACACCACTCATATCCTTGTATGCATTTTTTACTTCAGAAAGAATTGCTGTTTTTTCAAGTTCTTTAATTTCCTTTCTATATCGCAAAAATACAGTTTTGGCATTATCACGCTCAATATAATATTCTACTGTTGGGTCAGCATAAAAGATTGTACCTTTCTTATCTTGAATTTCAAATGCTTCATAGTCAACGATTTGTGCAAATGATGGGTATTCATAAAGTTCTTTAATGAAACGATTATATACAACCCAACCTGTTTTTACTTCAGCATCATCAATACCACGTTCAGAACCAGCAAGATTTACCATAATACCAGTTTGACCACTATCAATTCTATTAATTGAAAATACACCGAAAAAACCAATAACACTAAGACATACAACAATAAGTCCAATAACAAAACTTTTACTTGTAAACAAATTCATAATCTTTAAATTTATTTTAAATTATTAAAAAAATTAGTTCAATACACACAAACCACCTTTATTTAAAAGTTATTATTTTTCTTTTGATAATACAAAGATACATAAAAAAACGGAGATATGCAAATATATCTCCGTTAAAATATGTTAATTTATTACTTTTAATAAGTAATTACATTTTTCTTTATTACCCAATGTCTTACCTTTATCACAAGATAATTTAACACAATCGTGCCATTCTCTATTTTCAGTAATTCTAGACTTTGTAAGTTTAACGACAATATTCATTGGTTTACAATCGGTCACATCACAAGTAAGATATGTTCCAATACCATATGAATCTTTCATACGTTTACTAACATATTTATGAATGTCAATGGCTCTATCAATATTTAAACCATTACTGAAAACTACTTGTTTAGTGGTGGAATCAATACCTAATTGATTATACTTATTAATAAGTTTTTCAACTTGTTCTTCTTCAATACCACTATCAACTCTTACACCACTAAATAGCATTGCCATTTTTTTAGATAAATTATTGAAAAATACTTTATCACCAAAGCAATCATATAAATAATAACCTAAATCGCCATCATATACATCTGACCATTTTTTCATTACATTATAATTACATTCAAATATGCCACTTACATTTTCTTCAAATGATATAATTTGATGACTCATAGTACCGATTGGTGTTAAATCATATTTCATGGCAAAATATACGTTTGACGTTCCAGTAAATTTACCATTAAAATGTGTTTTAATACCACCTCGTTGTGCTGTTACAAATGCTTTAATTACAGTATCTTGATTATCAAAACTAAATCTTCTTCTAGTTCCCATATCAGCAATATACAAACCATTTGTTAATGCTTTTTCAGCCTTCTCAAACGCTTTTGTAAATTCATTTGATTGGTTATAAGTTTCCATTTCACCATTCAAAATATGGCTTAATTCTGATACCGTTGATAGAATTGGCATTTCCCACATGATAGTTGACCACCATTTTCCTTTTACGGTAATATCAAGATAACCTTCTTCATCTTGTTTAATTGTAAGTTCATTTTGGTTGAATCTATATCCTTTAAGAAATGTATCAATGAACCAAGTAGGTAAGAAATAACATTTCTTTTTCATAAATTCAATTTCTTCATCTGTAATTATAACATTTGCCATGTTATTCATTTGCTCTTGAAGAAGTTCACTAAATCCTTTTGGGTATTTAGTTTTATTTCTATCAAAGAATGTATATTCTACTTCTGCTCTAGGATATTTTTGTAAAATATAATACATACATGTGAATGTATATAAATCATTGTCTGTAAAGTGAGTTATAATTTGTTTCATAACATTAATTAATATGGTTTTTCAATTTTCAAAATAGTATGATAAATACCTTGAATTAAACTATCCAAATCTCTAAAATCACATACTTCAACTTGTGTGTGCATATTTCTCAATGGAATTGAAAGTAATACATTCTTACAATCACTTGAACTTTGTTTAATTGGGTTTGTGTTTGTCATACAACCATCTAATGAAAATTCTTGAAAAGGAATGTTATTTGTTTGAAATACTTCCTTTGTTAAATCAACAAAATCTTCATTGCAATCTGGACTATGAACAATACATCCACCTTTACCCAATTTAACATCACCCCACTCTTTCTTTTCAACATACCCATCATCAGTTGCGAATGTGACATCCAAGTCAATAGAGTATTGTGGGTCAATTCGTTGGGCACTTGCAATAGCACCACTTGCTGTTGTTTCTTCTTGTGTACAACATACCCCCCAAACTTTAATTTTATTAAGAGTGTGCTTTGATAAAAGTTTCATTACTTCTGCAACAATAAATACACCAACTTTATCATCACATCCTCTAGATGAAAAACGATTCATACCAAGTTCACTATATTCGCCATTAATAATGATATGATTACCAATTGAAATACCACTAGCAATTGCCTCTTCTTTTGAAGAAAAACCACAATCAATTTTCATATCTGTAATTTTTGTAACTTTATCTTTATTTTCAGAATGATATTCAATATGGATAGGTGTTTTTCCAATAACTCCATTAATGAAATTTCCAATGAAACCATTCTTTCTAGTTAAAATAGTAACTCTACTACCCAACAGAACTTTTTGGTCTACACCACCATTCATAATGAAATAAATAAATCCATCATCATCAATATATTGAACTCTTAAAGCAATTTCATCAATATGAGCAGATAACATTACATTAATATCACCATTTCCAACTGAAACACCGTAATTATTAATATTATCAGAAAATTCATAATTTGTGCATGAATTCAAATATTCACCAAATACAAAAATACCCTCTTTTTCAAAACCATTAGGTGTGTGAGTTGATAATAAAAGTTTCAAAAATTCTTTATTCATATTATTTTTTTTTATGTTATTAAATATTATTTTTTTCTTTTGATGATACAAAGATATGAAAAAAACGGATAATTTCAAAAGTTTCTCCGTTAAATTTTGTTAAATACTTTTAACCACAAGTTCCATATGTTGGGTATGTACCGCATCCACCACCTCCACAACTATATGATGATACTCTTCTACCACCACAACCATAACTAGGTTGCTCCCAACCACAAACATTACGTGCAACACCACAACCACTATTTCGTTCTTCATATACATGATAAGGAACTGCATAACTTTCACCATCATACATCAATGATGAACAATTGTTTCTTCTTTGTCTTTTTTTAATTTCAAGCATTAATTCTATTTCTCTTGCAACAGAATCATCATCAATAATAAAAACTCTTCTACTCATATTAATTTAAAATCCATTTAATAAATTCTTCATTTTCTTTTGTAAAATCCCAATCTTGATATATTTTACCATTTGGGGTAATTAATATATCATTAATATAACATTTATCTTTTAATTGATAAGATGAATATTGCAAACCTCTATGATAGCATACTAAACAATTCGGTGCTTGGAAAAATTCAGAATTACATACCATACAAGTGTTAGTACCTATATAATCAAAATAGTTAGCCAACAAATCATCCGTTTCATTTCTATCCTTTAATGTTGTTGTATCAATATATCTATAATCTTCTCTAAGATTAATTAATCTATGTTCACTACCATATTGATTAATGAATTTGAATAATTTAGTAACATCTAATTTTTTAGGTAATACAGTATTAATTCTAATAGGTTTAATTATTGACATTAACTTATCATCTGTTGATGTAGGTGAATCAAATTGATAATTAAGATGTCTAGAAATATTAATACCACCAATTTTAGGTTCATTATTAATATATTCAATTACTTCATCAATATTATCCATTTTTGGTAATGTTGTGTTAATGTATACCACTTTATTCATTGAATTTATAATTTTTTTAAGATTTTCAAGGTTTGAAAGTGGTTCACCACCAGTCAAAACATATTCTTTAATGATATGATTATTATTTAAGATTTTAATTTTGTTAATAATTTCATCTAAATTAAAATCATTTTTCATATCACTATACATTTGTTTTGAAGTGCAAAATGGACAATTGTTATTACAATCCCAAGGTACAAATATTGTACATGCTAAATTTCCTCTTCCACTAAGGTAAATCATATTTTTATAGTTTTTATATGTTTATACCACAAAGATATAAAAAAATAACGAGAACTAAAAATAATTCTCGTTAATATTTGTTAAACAACAACCCATTTACCTTCATAATTTTTCCAATAAATATTTTTAAGATTTTTTACATTTGTCCATTGTATAAAATCAGTATATGAAGGTTCTGTTTCTAAATTAGTAAACTTATATATTTCCATTTGTGGATAATATTGTGTATATTGAACCCAACATAATTTACCATGAAACATACATAAAAAATATGTACTAACATATGTACGTTGTTCACCATTTCTATCTGTATATGTTTTAGGAAATTTATGTTCTTTTGCTTTACCAAAACAAAAGTGTTCTTTCTTTATTTTATATACATTTCCATTATATACCCATTCTTTTTCATAATCTCTCCATAAAGCATTTATTTCTTCAAATGCCTTTTTTTTATTTATAAAATGTGCTTCATTTTTATCAATCATATTGATTAATTCATTACGATTCTTTCTTCTATCTTCATTTATTGAATATGGAGAAACTTTAAGAAATATGTCGTTATTTGAAGTTATTTTATAAATTTCACCATTATTTGTTTTTATAAATTTCATAATTATTTGTTTTATTAACCTTTCTTTTTAAAAAATGTACATTCACCATTTTTGCCATAAAATACAATATAGTCTAAATTTTTTATTATTCGACAGTGTGGTTTTCTTACTAAACAATGTTCACAATTTGGACATTGTTCTAAATTAACATTAATATTTCCCATTATTTTTCTTCTTTCAGCAACTTTGCAAAAATACAAAAAAAATATTATAAAAACGAATATTTTTCTTAAATTTTAAAAGAACTGTTCTTTACTCATTAGTTATGAATTTTTATAAATATAATCAAACTTAATCTCTCTTAATTTTCTATCACTTATACCAAAACTTCTAATATAAGAATAAACCCTATTTTCTTTAATTCTTTTTATTAATATTTGCTTAATAATAAATTCTTGTCCACCAAATAATGTTGGTTTATCACCAAATTTAGTTATTATTTCAAATAAATCATTAACATACTTATCCATTATTATATTTTTATAGTCTTCAACATACTTATTATATGGGTAAAAATGATCTAATATAACATGTGGAAATCTTATTTCACTTTTACAAGACACAAAATTAATAATTTGACTAATTTCTAATCTTACTTTTTTATGAAAATCGTAATTTTTATTTTTACTTTTTAATAATTTACATATTTCTTTAATATAGTAATTATTTCTTAAATCAAGTGTTTCCATAATTCAATTGATTAATCTATAAACTGATTTTTTAGCATCTTCAATTAATGTTGGCATTAAATCAAACATTTTTATCTTTTGCTCATTAGTTAAATTTTGTCCTTGCAATTCATCTAATACATCTAGTAAAGTTACAATTGGTTGAATCATATTTCTTAACTTTGCATTAAGTGTTTCATTTAGAGTTGTTTCCATCATTTAACATACCAATTAATTCCATTGCTTTACAAATACCTCTACTCATACCAATATTATAAGAATAACCTTGTGAATCAGTTAATGCTAACTTATAATATTTCTTATGTTCTTTTCTAAGAATTTCAAGTATTTCTTTTTTTGTTTTGTTATTATTACTCATTATTTTTTTAAAATTAATAAATGTTCATCATAATCAATTGTAACGTTTGAAAAATTACTTAATACATTTTGTCCTAATAAAAATAATGATTCACTATTATTTGAAACAGAACATAATACATTATACACTACCATATCACCAATAGTTAATTTTTTAATGTTATACATATTGGTTGTTTCAGTATTACCATTTGCATCAGTTAATTCAGATGTACCAACTAAGTCATCATCATCAATTACACCAAGTGAATACAAATAATTAAATTTTGTGTATGGTATTGAAATGCAAGAACATCCAGTATCTAGTATAAATTCCAATTCATGACCATTTATTTTAGCATCAAGATAATAAATGTTAGTTAAATAATCTTTTTTTAATTCAATTATTTCTTCATTTGGTGAAGAATTATCAATATAACTTTTTGTCTTAAAATAATCAATTGATAGATTTATAAAAACAAGACAAAGTATAATTGGTATAGTTTTATTAAGTATTTTTTTCATAATTATTTTTTTTATGATACAAAAATACATAAAAAAACTGAAATAAACAAATTATCTCCGTTAAAAACTGTTAATCATTCTTTAAAATTGGCATAATGTTCATATCATTAAATTTTTCTTTATTTTCTGTTATAATGAAAGCATCTTCTATTTGCCAAGCATATCTTTCAATTTCCTTATGTAATGATTTAATCCATTTATAAATTTTTGTTTTATAAACAAATCTACCATATTTTAAACCATCATTAAATTGATTCCAATCAATACCTTTTTCATCAAGTAACATTTTAATTTGTTCATCAGTATTTTTATTTAACAATGATTTTTTTGGTAAATATGTTTGTGTGGTTTGTTGTTTTGAATTTCTAATGCAATCATTTTGTCTCCAAATAATATATGCAATAACATCATTATAATTATCAACATCCCATACTTTACAATCAAACATTGGCATTGGAGTATTTGCAAGTAAATCAAATGTTTCAATTGGACTACTGGTTGGTGATGTTATTACATTTTCAAATAACATTCTATTAAATATAGCAGTTGCCATTGATGGTATAATTGATTGTAATTTACATAATCTATTACCAAAAAATGGTTCAGTTGTTTCATCCTCAAAATCAGTTAAAACAAATGTAATTTCATCTGATTGTACATAAGCAAATTTACAACCACCAACATGTTCGCATACATATTTTGCTGTTTCATTCATTAATTCAACAAAATAATCATCAAATGGAAGTTTAAAATGCTTCTTTATAATTGATGAAAAAGAACGACCATCAATCATAGCCATGACATATCTTTTCTTAGGAAGTACAATATCATATTTACTTCTTAGTTCTTCCATTCGTTCTTTTAATGTCTTTACTCTTTCTTCCATGTTTATCTCTTTTTAATGTAATATTATTTTTCTTAAATTACTTTGAATCATAATAAACTATATCTTCATTATTTTCTTTTTCAATTGAATTATTAAAGTCAATGACGAAATCATTATATAATTTAGTTGTATTTAAAAATTTTTTATCTTCATTTTCAAGTTCTTCTGTTAATAAGTTAGAAAATAAAAATGCATTATCTTTATTTTTAAATGAATAACTTACTTTTTCATCTTTAACTGCCATAACTATTACTATAGTATATGACATTTTTCCACCATATAATTGACTTTCTTGATAATATGTTTTAATGACATTATCTTTTTTTATAGTGGTGTATGATTTTGTAAGTATACTTTCTTTTTCTCTCATAACTAATATATTTTATATTTATATTGCAAATATATAAAAAAAACCTAGATAAAACAAATTATCTAGGTTAATTTTTGTTAAACAAATGAACTAATTATTTTATTTTTATAAATTTTAGAACATTCAAAAGGTACTTTACAATATTGTTTTTCATTAGCATCTTCAACTTTATATATAATATTGTACCTACTTAATGTTTCTATTGGAAAATCCACATCATTATGCTTCAGTTTATAACATAAGATAAATAAATCTTCTTTTTCTTTATGTGCAATGTTTTGTTCTGTTCCAAACCCAACAATTTTACATAATACATCGGTACTTCCAAGTTTTACAAACATTGTTTCACCGCAATTTTCAACAATAATTTCAATACCTTTTTCAACGTCCATTAGTTCAAAAATTTTTATTAAGTTATTTTAATTACTTATTTTCTCCCAAAACTCGTTTAATATACTTTGAAACTGTCTTATCAGACAATCCAACTTCTTTTGCAATTGCTCTAAATGAAGCACCATCCTTATACATTCCAACAATTACTTTAAGTAATTCATCAGAAGTCATTGGTTTATTTGATTTTGGTGTTTCAACAACAATTTCTTCTTTCGGTTGTGTTTCGCCAACTGGTTCAAATTCTTCTTCAACAGTTTCAGTTCTACGCATTGAGAATGTTGTAGGTTGTTCTTCTACATTTGTTTTCTTCATTTTGAAGAACATGATTTTATTTTCAGAATCATATTCTTGTGTAATTTTATCAACAAGAACGTCAGATGGAATTGTAACAGTTGTTGTTGATTTAGAATTAAAATTACCATTTTCTGTTTTTTCTTCTACAATGACAGTTAATGTATCATCTTCAATCTTGAATTGAAGTGTTTGTGTTTCTCTATCATATTTAACTTCAAGAATATATTCATTATCCTTTTTCTTCAAAAGGTCTTTGAATGTTTGCTTCATTGTGTTAAATTCCTTTTCAAAATCAGTTTCTTCAATTTCTTTTGCAAGTTTATGCAAATCCAACAAAACACCACTAAGTGTATCAGTTACTTTTTTTCCTAAAAAATTCAAAACTTTACCCATAATTTTATTTTTCTTTTTGTTTTTATTATTTTTATGTTGCAAAAATATATTTTATTTTTGTAAAATACAAATTATTAAGATGAAATTATTTCAAATTTTTTTGTTTTCTTTTCTATTTCAATACCAATTTCTTCTTTCATTGTTGGTATTTCTTCTTTTTTTGTGTTTTCTTCTTTTTTATATCTATAACCATATTTTTCTAAAAACACAATCATTGCCTTTACATATGCTTCATATTTATTTTTAAATTCTAATGGTGATTTAGCAAGTACATTACCATAGAATGTATCTTTAGTTATATCAATAACTTGAAAACTAAATTTATGACCCATATCAAAATTTATTTGATGATATTGTATTTCAAAGAAAACATGGTATTTTTCTTCTATCCAATCAATTGCATCATTAATTGACGGTGCTGATACTAATGATTCTTCTGCATTATAATTTTTAAGATAAGATGATGCTGCAATCATCCCATCAGGATAAATTCTAAATTTAACTTCTTCATCAAAACCATTAATTTTTAACAATTGTGCTAATTCAAATGTAACTAATTTTTGTTTAATATTATTCATCTATTTTACTTTTTAATAGTTTCAATATTTTATTATTTTTTTTTATAAAAATAACACCTAAAACATTCATATTAATATATAAAACACTATTTGCTGTTAAAATTAAAACCAAATGTAAGTCTTCTGTTTTTGTTCTATAATAGAACATTAATATCATAAAAACAATAAATGGTACAAATGTAAAAAGAAAAAATAAAACTACTTTATCAAAGTATTTAATCATAAAATTTAATATCTTAAACATAATATTTTATATTATTTAAAATAAATAATTTTATAAATTAATTTGCTTTAACCTTTTCTAGTAATCTTTTTATTTTTTCATATTCCAAACCATTATTTTTATTTAATTTTGAACATTTAAGTTTTATATTTCCATCATATAATGTCCTTTTATCTTTTTCTTTTACATCCCTAAAATACTTTGAACTTGTTACATGCCAACCGCCACATGCCTCACAATAATATGAACGTATTGGTTTTCTTCCGTTTTCTTCTAAAACATCATCAGCATTATATTTTAAGTATAAATTTGCTTTCTTTTCTGTCTCAAATAGCATTTTCAAATAGCCACAATAAGGACAAAAAATTCTTTTCTTAGGTTTCATATATAACCTCCTTATTTTTTTTTCTTTTTACAAAAATATAAAATTTTTATAATAAAAACAAATTTTATATGTTAAAAAAATATAAAATAAGGAACTATAATAATAAAATTATAGTTCCTTCGATACAAAAATAAGTTATAAAAAACATTATAAAAATATATCAATATTTTATACCATTTTTAAAATGGCTCTTTTTTCAGCATTAGTTTTACCATTCCAAACATCATAAATGACAATAGATGTTTCAATATTCTTAAAACGTGTTTGCTTCAAAACATTTTCATCAATACCCAAAATTTGAAGTTTCTTTGATTCTTCCAATTGGTTAAATACTACATCAAGTGAAATATTCTTATTATTCTTCATTGTATTATAAAATTTAAAAAATTAATATTCATTAATCGGTGTCTCTTCAATTCTATCTGATAGTTTTAAATCAGTTAACTTATTTTTAATAAGTTCATCAATAAATGGTGCAATTGTTCTTGCATCACACTTATTTTTAATCCAAGGGTCTTTTTCATTTTGTTTCATATATGTATTATAAATCCATTGATTCTTTTCAAAATCATAACGTATATTTAACAATAACATATAAGTTTTATAGTATTCACCCTTTTTAAATTCTTTAGTTATATTAATCATATATTTATACCTTTTATTCTTAAAATTTAGTTATTTTAAAGTGATTTAAGAGACTTTCTATTATAAAATGATATGACTACCATAAAATAATAAAAGTGTCTTAAATCGCCTTATTTTATTGTTTGTAATAATTTTATTATATCATTAGCATTTATGTATTCATCATCAACTTTTAATTCTTTTTTTGTATAATATATTAACTTAAGTTTATTATTAATACATTTATTCTTTTTTATATTATCTAATTTTTTTACTTTAATAAAATTTTTTTCAATTTCATCTTTATTTGTAAAACCAAAATCAACTTGTCTATAATGCTGTTCACCTTGACACTCAATACCTATATTGTAATCTATTAAATAAAAATCTAATGTTTGTTTACCTAACCATTTTAAAGTTTCTTTATTTGCTTGGTATATGTATTTTACATTATGTTCATCTAATACAATTCTTATTTCTCTTTCTAAAGTTGTTTCATTACATAATGAACACCCTCTACCATATAAATGTTTATTTGGTACTTGCCAAAATTCACCATGTATAGGGCATATTATACATACTTTTGTTTTTGTATTAATATATTCAACCTTTGAATAATCATATTTATCACCATGAACTTTTTTCGCTTTTTCTATAAATTCTTCAGTTTTTAAAGACCTTTTTAATATACGGCTTTCAAATGAACATTTTGGACAATTTTTTTTACTTAAATGATTATTGGGTGCTTGCCAAAATTCACCATGTTTTTTACATATTATACATACTTTAGTTTTAGAATCCACATATTCTACTTTTGAATAATCATATTTATCACCATATATTTCTTTTAATTTTTCTATTAAAATTTCTGTGTTCATAATATATATATTTGTATATAAATAAAACACAGAAATCTCACTTAGATTAAGACATTTTTATCCCTTTTTCTTTACAATATGAAATTAATGCTTCATGCTTATCTATTTCAACAATGTAATTTAGCATAACATTTAATTTTGATATTGGAACAGTTTTAGTTTCATATAGTCCTTTTAAAGACTCTAAAACACAATAACTACTCATAATTCCGCAAACATCAATTTGTGATACATTAAACATATCAATGAATCTTAAAAGTTTCTTAGAAGATTCATAATTATCCATAATTGAATATTCTTCCTTATTGATAAGATTACCTTTTGTCAAAACTTTAAAATTCTTTGTATTTTTTTCAGCAGCATCATACAATGGTTGATAAATAGATGCACCATGTGTAAACTGTACACAATGTTTACCCCATTCCTTGAATGAAATATGGTTATTTGGATGCCAATCACAAGTGAAAATAATAATATCATATTTTTCATTTTCAATGTGTTGTTTTAAATCATCCATAATTTTCATAGAGCCATCAACACCTAATTCCCCACCATCCAAAAAAGAATATTGTGGGTCAATAACCAATAACATTTTTTGTTTATTTTCCATATTTTATCTTAATATTATCATTTCAAGTGCAAAAGTACAAAAAAAAATTGATATAACAAAATATTTTTTATAAAAATTTCTTAAAATTTTCTAACCATTCGTCTTTATCAAATATTAATGATTGTTTTTCCTTGAAATATACCATTACATGTTGCGAATCCAATAATTTTGTAGTGTCAATTGTCAATATGTCATTATCTGCAATTTTATATTTCATATCTTCACATAATACCATGTTTACCATGTCATATAATGAAAAAGTAAAACCTAGATATGTGTTCATATATGGAAATGACCCACTTAATAATAATGTTGGATTATATTCTTTAAACCAATTTGGAACTTTTTGAGTATAATATCTATCTTTAACTTCTTCAATTTTTGCAATATACATGAATAAATCTTCGTTAGATATTTTAATATCTTTTAATTCCTCTCTATGGTTTATGTAAAATTTAATGTTTTTAATTACAAGATTCATAAAATCCAACATTGTATCACCATCATTAATCGTCTTTAGTATATCCATCTTTTTTTAATTCAGTATTAACAATGCTTTTAATGTAATTCCACCTTATTAATCTATCTAAAAAAGTGGTATCATTTACAATATAAGAAATTGTATCTTTTAAATCATTATTAGTTTTATTTACTTTTTTTAATTTATTATCTTTTTCAATTACTTCATTTTCAAGTTCTTTAATTCTTGAATTTAAAGAATTGTAAACATTGATATCAATTTCAATCTTTGCCATAATTAAAATGGTAACTTCCCATCATTATTTTTACTAATTAAATTAAATTCAGCCTCAGCCATTACAACTGGGTAAAATGCATCCCACCAATATACAAGTTCATCAATAGTATATTCACTTTGCATTTTATCAAAAATTGATTTTGCATCTATTTTTAAAAAAGTTTCAATACTCTTAGGTACATCTTTACCTTCACAAATTTTATCTACCCACTTAATCAATGGTGTTTCATAACCAAGATATTCAGCAAATTTCAAAAATAATGGGCTACTAATTGCTCTTACAACATGTTCAACTGTTGCGATTTGTTTAACTTGTTCTGCCATATATGTTATATATTATAAGTTTTCTTTCCAAACTGATTCATTGTTCATTGATTTAATTTTTCTTTCCCAACATGATTTACAACATGTTTTAAACCAAAAGTTTCTAGTTGAACCAACATGTTCTCTTGTGCCACAAAATTCACAAATATTTCTAGATTGTCTTGTGGCATTTGTTATCATATCTAGAATTTCATCACTAGCATTTTTTTTATTTTCAATATAAAATTGTAATAATCCAAATTTTTCTTTTATTTGTCTGATGCCAATTTTATCTTTTAATTCTTGTACATTTGAATCATGTTCAAGAATTTTATCAATAATAGGTTGATATAAACATTTCCAACCTTCTCCACATTCTATAACACTTCTATTAAACATTATGGTATTGAATTAGTTTTTAAATAATAATCAAAAATACTAACATTATTAATTTTAACAAATTGAATTTTCATATTAAACTTTTTGGCTAATAACTCCATTATTTCCTTTTTAGGTATAATTTCATTTTCATCCAATTGAGTTTCATTTGTATAAATTACAATTGTTGTCTTTAATACATTTATGTGTTGCATTGCATTAAGCAATTTACATATTCTTGATGTTGCATATTTTTTTGATTTAAATAACGAAATAATTTCATCATAAACCTTTCTTTGAATTTCGGTAATTCCTTTTTTGTTTGCAAAAATAATATATTCTTTATTTTTCTTTTCTTCTTTTGGTTTAATTTCATTTTTAATTTCAACTTTCTTTTCTTCAACTTTTTCATTATTACCACCAAATATATTTTTTATTGATGATAAGACAGATACCTTTTCCTTTTTAGGCGCATCTATTTTAGATATTATATCAAATTTTTGTTTTTTAACAATACAAGATTCTTTAATAATTTCATCCAATGATTTATCATTACCTATTGGTATTCGTTCCATCATCGGATTAACAAATCTTTTATGTTCATTTGGTATGTTATCATAGTATGTATTGTTTAAATATTCAGTATCAAATTCTGACAATTTATTTTTATTATGTTTTGGTTCATCAATGGTAAATTCGCCATTTATATAACTTTTAAAACTATAAAATATATCACAACACATTATAAAAAACAAAATGATACTTAAACATCCACAATAAATGAAACCATTATCAAAAAATGATGGTGACATTGCCAATGAACTTATCAATATTGTTAATTTTAAAACTACTCTCATATTTTTTTATTTAAAAATGTTTTCTTGTTTAACAATGCAAATATATACAAAATAAACAAGAAAACAAATTTTTTTATGTTAAAAAATGTTTTTTGATTCAATAATACTCAAACAACCTTCTTTTTCAGCAATAAGTTTTTCAATTTTGATATCAATGTTGTGTTTCATTTCCGCTTCTAATTCTTCTTTATTTCTTATAACAGTCATATTTTCTAATTTATTAAAGAAGATTTCCATTTGTTTAAATGTGTGAGAAGCCACAGTATTTGAGTATGGTTTTAAATTTGAATCATACTTAGTTTCAAGTAAATACATTTTAGTATCAAATAAATTGTATTTATATCTTGGGTCTAAAGCACCATTAATATCTCTAATCATATTATATTTAAGATATCTATTATTTTTTACATCTGAATATAATACATCTTTATTAAATAGATTATGAAAATTATGATAAATTTGTTTCTTACGTCTATTTAATATTTTATATGATAATACTTCATAAACAAACATGTTATATAATCTTTGTAATGTTGAAAAACCTAATGTTGTTTGCATTTCTTTAATTTGACCATATCCACCACGTCTAACATATATAACTTTCTTTTCAAGTTCTGTATCATAACAAACAAAACAATCATTGTTTGAATAACAAAAACCATCTTTAAGACGTGGGTCAATTTCAAGTGATAACATGTAAATATCCAATAACTTTAAGTTTGGTTTATTATCAAACCATTTTAATGTATTTAAATTGTAATATTGTCTTTTACGTGATTTATCTAAATATGGCATAAAACTATTATCAGAATTAATAAATTTATTAATTATATTAAAATAAACAGTTTTATTTCTTTCAGTTTTAACATCTATATAAAACTCACCTAAAATTTTTTTCTTTTGTTCGTCATTAAACATATTTCAATATCTTTTTTTTTAAATTAAACTTGTGTCTTTATGAGGCTTGTATTGATTCTTTCTTGAAAATAATAATTTCTTTTGTCCAACTTCAACATGATAAACCAATAAACGCTTATTTCCACTAACAATAATATCAGAACCATTTTCATTAATGTTTGCATCCAAAACTAATGAAATACATTTTTTACCAACATCTTCTTTAGTTAGATAATTTCTATTTGTATCTTCAACAAATTTCTTAATCTTATCTGCTCTAAATGGAAATACCATCAAATCCTTATCAAATGAATTAAAACGTTTATCTTGTGAAGATTTAGCATAATTATTTTTACCACTCATATGAACTTCACCAATATAATCATAATCTAAATGATAATTGTTAGTAGCAAAAATGTTTTTAATATTATCTTCAATTAAACTAATTCTATTTCTTTTACCTTTACATTTCTTATATAATACTTTAATAATATCATCACTCAATGGTATTGCAAAGTTACCACATGAACGTGAACCAAACATTACATCATTTCCTTGATAACCATTATCAACCCATTCTAATTTTTGTTTATCACATGGAATAATATCTCTGTTTTGCAAATCATTTTCCCAATTTGAATACATATTTGCTAAACCATAATTAACATAAAAATGAGTCTTTTTAAAATTTTCATTATTTGAACGATAACCACACATTCGTCCTAACAATGCTTGTGCTGTTGTATCACATTTAAGTGAATAATCATAAACCATATAAATTAAATCTTTATATCGTTCCTTAATTGTAATACCAGCACGAAATGCACCCTTAATTAATACAATCAATGGTTTATCATTTCTTCTAATACCATTCATTTCATAGAACTTACTCATTCTATTATTTTCAATTAATCGTTCAAATTCAATATCAAGTTTATCATATTCAATCTTTGAACCACTTGCATACATTTCAAATATATTGAAATTTGTTTCAACAAATTGATTTTCTTTAATAATATCAAAATCTCTAGTTCTGATTATAATCACACCATCTTCTTCATTATCATTCATACGATAATAAGAATCTTCAATATAATCAAAAATAGTACCATCCTTAATATCATCTTTTGTTGCTTCAAATACTAACTCATTATTAATGAAATCACTTACACCATAATAATCATCATCATGGTCAAGTTCAATACCTTTTTTACAATTTGCAGTATCTGATACTAATTCATCAAATGGTGTTGCTGATACTGATACTATATAAATGTTTCTTCTAATTAATTCATTTGTGTCTTTCCAATCAATACCATTCTTAACTAAGAATTTTGTCAATATATTCTTTTCATTTGAACCATAGTGTGATTCATCAATAAAAATTAATGTGTTATCCAAAATTCCATCAAATGACATTAAATCACTATTCTTTAACACAAAATACTTATTTTCACTAAGGTTTCTTTTGCATCTTTTTCCAAAATATGTATTATCAACATTAGCGTCAGCAATTTGTTCAATTACACGTTTATATGTTTGTTCTTTCAATCCACAATCATTCATACCACTAATAAACATGTATTTTTTAATAGCCATATTCTTATGCAAATTAGCCTTGTTAATAATATTAACAACTGAATTACAAACGCTCGTTTTGCCACTTTGTGGGCTTGCAATCAAATTTACGTGGTTGCTTCTCAATATATTAGAAGCAATTTGCATAACAATTTTTCTAGCACAATTAATTGATGTATCATGTATATAATTATTACTATTCTTATCAGTAGTAACTCTAAAGTAATCGTTGTTTCTTGCTATCAAAATACTTGCCAAATTTTTCTTATCCATAACTTATCTATTTATATTTTATGCAAATATACTATATTTTATAATATAAAACAAATATAAAACATTTTTTTAACAAAAAATAACATTTATGGGTAGATATACAGTATTAAATTTTATAGAAAAAGCACGTAAAATTCATGGTGATAAGTATGATTATTCAAAAGTAGAATATATAGACCATAATACTAAAGTTTGTGTTATATGTCCTATACATGGTGAATTTTATATATCACCAAAAGACCATTTAACTAAAAGAGGATGTAGAAAATGTTTTTATGAACGTATAAGATACACCAAAGAAAAATTTATTGAAGAATCTTATAAAGTTCATGGTGATAAGTATGATTATTCAAAAGTAGAATATATAAATAGTAGAACTAAAGTTTGTATAATTTGTCCAATTCATGGTGAATTTTGGCAAACACCTAAATCTCATATTCAAAATACTGGTTGCCCTAGATGTTCATATAGTCATATGGAATCATTAATTTATAATTTTTTAAATAAACATAATATTAGTTTTGAAGAACAAAAGAAATTTAAATGGTTAGGTAAACAATCATTAGATTTTTATTTACCAGAGTATAATATTGCAATTGAATGTCAAGGTATACAACATTTTAAAAAGGTTGATTATTTTGAAAATGTTAATGATAAATGGGGAGGATATGAAAATATAATTAAAAGAGATAAGAAAAAATTAAATTTATGTAATGAAAATAATGTAAAATTAATATATTTTTCAAATTTAAAACTTAATTTTCCATATGAAGTAATAACAAATGTTGATATTTTGTTAGAAACAATTAAAAACGGAGATACACAAAATATCTCCGTTAAAAAATGTTAAATGATTTACCAACTAATTTTAATATTACAATGATAATTAGAAAAACTTGATATTTTTACATTAAAACCAAGTTCTCTAAGAAATGACATAACTATTTCAACATCCATATTTTGATGTATAGTTTCAATGCAAAAATTATTACCTTTTTTTGCTTCTTCTTTAATTTTTTTTAAAGTATTTTTCTTAAGTAAGTCTTCAATAACTTTATTTGTCATTTCTCTTGCTTCTTTTGCAGTTATAAAATCAATAGTTTTACTATCATAATATTTTTGTTCACTCATTGTTTATTTTGATGTTAAATTAACAACTTCAATTTGTTTAATTTTATGCTTTTGTAAAAATTTATGCATAAGTGTGGATTTATACATAGTGTAAATAGTTCCACTTGAAGTTGATGTGGATGATGATAATATTCTATATGTACAAGAATAATCATTTTTTGAAATAATATAAATGTCTTTTCTTGTTTCTGTTGGCAATGGTGGAACATGATATACTGTTTTTTCTTCAATCTTATCCCATTCCATTAATGGTTTAATACTATCAAAAATTGAACGTTTTTCAGTATAATTTAATTTAATTGGTTCATTAGTTTTTTTAGAATTATTAACACTAGCAATTGCTTTCAAAGGACAATATGATGGAATCTGAACATCTTTGTCACTTGGTACTGACATATCAAGCAAAGTTTTTACACCATTATACATACAATGCCAATTATTATAATTCTTAATAGAACCTTTACTAATTAAAGTGCATTGTGAATATTTACAAACATTACAACTTTTTGGTAATGTATTATTGTCTCTATTATCACCATAAATATTAGCCATATCTTTTTTCATTAAATCTTCTAATGTTACATCACTTTTTTCAAATTCAAAATCACATATATTTACTATATCTTCAATGTAATCTTCATCAAAGATACATTTTTCACAATTTGAACAATCTACTTTTTCACAAATTTTACCATGATATTCTATTGGCATAATTTAAAACAATTTTAAATCTTTTGTAAAAACATCAATATCTTCACTCCAAAACGGTCCAATACCAATACATGTATTAGTTGGAACACCATTAAATTCTGTTAAACCACAATCAGTAATAAGTTCACATGGTATATCAGGTCTTTCTTTTTTAACTTTATTATAAAGTTTCAAAAGTTCCTTTTCATCTTCGACACATAAACAAATTTTTGTAAATATACCATTTAACCAAACATCTAACATTGAATTATGGTCAAATTCAATACTCATTCTTGTACCAACAGAAGGGAAGGTATCATCACGCCATATTTCTTCTTTTTTAAAGAAAGATAATAAACATGCCATGCTTGCGTGTGCTATACTTGAACACATCTTACCCTTTCTAATAGATTTTTCACCTTTCAATAAATCTTTTCTGAAAACAATTACTTGTTTAACTTTTTTATCTTCATTCATACTGAAATATCATCTTCATTCATTGTCTTTAATTTCTTTTTCAAGTTGTTCACATAACTTATCAATGTATTCAATACCATTATTTGACATTGACAATGCTACTAATGCGCCACATACTTCTTCGATAAGTTGTTTACTAACTAATATTTTTTTATTATTACCATCCATGTTGTTGAATTTGTCTAAATTTTTCCATAAAATCATCACCATATTCATTAATGAAATCTTCATATGTAATATATGGGTTTTTATTTAAAAATTCACGATACATTGCCATTAAGAATAAGTCTTGATTATTTTTTGGTTGTGGCATACCTTGATTCATTTTTTCCATATCATCAAGAAATTGTTCACCATATATATTATAACAAGCCAAATCAAAAATTTCTTGGCCTAACATACCAATATCAAGTTTATTCTTTGTTTGAAAATGCTCAACAAAAAGTCTTAACATTGTATTGATTATAAAGGTTACTTGTTCATATTTATCATTTGGGTTTCTTCTATGTCTTTGATAATCATTTTCAGCAACATAGTTGATAAAATCCATTGTTTTTTTCAAGTCACCTTTTTCAAATTTTTTTTCATAATCACTAGGTATTCTAAATGTTTTGAAACTTTGTTTAAATTGAGGGAATAAATTATGATTCTTTATTACTCTCAAAAAACATTTACAAACAATAAAATGCTTTTCTCTGTTATTTCTCATTTTTTTTAGTTATTAAAATTTTTATAGTGCAAAAATATAGATTATTATTGAAAATAACAACACAATTATAGTTAAAAATTGTTAAAGTAATCAGAATTTAACTCTAAAATATGATAATCAAAGGTATAATCAGCATTTGATAGTGCTATAAACCTAATTCCATTTATATTATCTTCGTTTCTTTCATGGAAATGACCATACACCCATTTTTTAATAATATTGTTATTTTTTATTAAAAAATCATAAATTTTTGTAACATTTAATCTTTCATGTTCCAAATCCTTTAATAAATTTTTATCTTTATTTATCCAATATTCTATACCATTCTTATCAGATTTAAAAGCAAAATTTGGACTAGTATGAGTTATTACATAATCAATATTAAATGATAAATCATTAATAAAACTTAACAAATTTTCATCATAAATTGGTAGTTCATCTTCCCAATATGTTTTTTGAGTATGTTTTATTATTTCTTCTTTTGATATATTTTCATTAAATTCTAACTCAATTTGATATTTTGTCTCAACATTTTTGTTAAAAAAATATATTCTATCACTTCTATCTATTGATAAACCACCACCAACACATAAAATATTTTTATTATTTGTTTGAACAATTGTATAATCTTTTAATGTTTTAACATTTGAAAAATTAATTTTATTTTCATTAAAATATGATGGGTCATCATGATTTCCACGAATCATTAATAAATGTATATTTCTAAAAATACATTCATTATTTATACTTTCAAATAAATTTTTATAATATTTTTCATTATAAAAACCAACACCACAATCACCAGCAATAAATAATATGCAATTTTTTATGTCAAAATCTTTTATATTTTTCATAAAAAAACCAAAATCACCATGAGTATCAGCAATAACATATATATCTTTTTTTGGTAATTCTAAAATATCAACCATAATACATAAATTTTTTTATGCAAAAATACATATTATTTTTTATATATACAAATTTTATTATGTTAATAAATCTTAAAAATATTATAATATATTATATAAAATAATATATTATATAATATAATTTTAATAAATTTTATATTATATTATTTGTTTTTTTAATATAATTTATATAATTTTGTAATATAAATTAAATAATATTATAACTTATATGGGAAAAAAGAAAAAACCAAAATTAACAACAGCAGAAATAATGAAAGCAATTATTGATGAAGATTTATTAAAAGAAAGAAAAGAAACTGCATCTTCAGCAATAACAAAAACAACAATTGTTAATGAAAAATTTGAAATTATACCAAAATGGTTTGAAATACCAATAAAGAAAAGTGATTTTATAATAAAAGAACATGAAAATAAATTTTATGCAAAACATAATAAATGGAAAAATAATATTTGGATTGGGGCATATGATAGTGAAAAAGAATTAAATGATGTAATTAATTCATATGTTAAAGAAACAAAGAAAAAACCAATGGATAGAAATATTAAAGGAATAAAATCAATATTAATTGAATTTAATTAAATAAAAAAGAGTGGTAATTTTTATTTACCACTCTTAAATTATAATTTAATTATACTTCTTGTATATAAATAGTTATTGAATATGTACCATTTTTGGTTAAACCTTGACCATTAATATATACAAATGTACCACTTACAGTAAAACTACCATCTGATAAAATTAAATCTGGATTTATACCACTATAAGTAAAACCTAATGCACCACCACCACTTGTTTCGTTACCACTATCATTTGATGCTTCAATACTTTGAATTGTACAACCAACATTATTGATTGAAAAATCTATATCAAATGTTTGGTATTGACCCATATTACTAGATGGATAATTAAATGTATGACTTCTAGTTATACTAACACCATCATTACAGAATTGTACATTAGATACAGTTGAATTTGCATTTGTTGCACCCCATGTGTTAGTAGTACTAAATCTAATTGTAGGTGTTACACATGGGTCAGTTTGAGAAGAACTTGGTATAATTTCCCAATCTGTATCACAATTATAATTATATTCACTATCACTACTTGGGCTTATACTTGAAATTGAAATACTTGTTCCAGCAGTTGATGTTATTGCTTGTGTGGTTGATAATGTCTTACTATTACTATTATTACCTTCACTTATATTAATAGAGTTAGTAACAATTGCATTATTATTAACTTTAACATTAAAGTTAATTGTAACATCACTTGCTACCATTTCTTCAAATGTTGCTGTCATTGTATGTGATGCATCATCATATGATAAAAATAATGGGTTACATGTAAGTGTTTGGTCAGGTGTATCACCACTATCATCACCATTATTATCGGAATTTATTTCAATGTCACAATCAGAATAGTTATATGTACTATCTTCACTAGGTGTAACACTTAAGAAATATGAATCACTTGTACCAAATTGGAATTGTGTTGAACGTGAAGAACCTGTTGTTTTACCTTTATCAACTAATACTTCTTGTTCCCAATCTAATCCATCGTTAATATTATCACCACTATTATAACCATTTACCGCATAGAATTTATAAATCAAATCACTTGTTGCAGCATATGGTAATGTTACTTCCCAAGTTCTACCACTTACTTTTACACTAGCACAGTTTCTAGTTAATTCTTGTGGAGCACATTCGGTATGTGCTGTACCATATTGTTCAAGTGTACATGTTCCACTACAATTCCATGTTGTAGAAGATGCTATAAATGTAATATATCTACTGTTTGCTGATGTGTTTTCTCCACCAATCCAATCATAATCAAAAACACGACCAGTTTGATTTGGTTCATATTCAATTCTACCACCTTGTAAATTACATCCACTACCATTTGTAATCAATACAACTGAACTAGTAGGTGCTGATTCAACATATGACTGACAATTATCGCCCTCAAATAATTGAAAATCTAAACTACCAGCATAAGTAGTTTTATTATAACAGAATGGTTGAGCACCATAAACTAATTTTATACAAGTTTTAGGTTCACTACAATCATTAACTGTTGCTGTTATTGTAAAAAATACACAACTACCATTTGGATGGCAGAATGTTGGTGTTATTGTTGATTGTGTTGGTTTTTTTGTCAAAGTGAAATAAAATGGTACTTCAGTTCCATTAGGAGTACCAAAATCTATGGTAATACCATCATCACTAATACCAATAATATCTTCAATTTCTGGTTCTACATATGAACCATTTGTTGAACAAATGATATGTCCAGCAAGTGTTCTTTCATTTAAACAGAATGTTTTAGAATAACTTGAACTACCATTACCACCATGTTCAATAACATAAGTATTAGATGATTTTTGTGTTACATAGATTGTTTTAATATCATTGCTAGGATAATCATATGTAAATTCAACATCACCACTTAATTCTATTTCATTATCATTACATACTGCTCTAAGTGTTGTTTGACCAATGTTACCAAAACACATTTCTTGTGTTCCATTTTTAGATACTGAATGACTTCCTTCTTGTGTACCATTTGTTAATTGGTATGAAATTGTAATTGTTTTATTTAAATTAGTTGTAACATAAGACATTTTCATACAAGAAGTGTTTACATAACAAGATTCTTGATATGCTGTATTTGAATCACTATATCCATTATATGTTGCTGTAACAGTTGCTGTTCTTCTTGCATCTAATGAATATGCACCTAATGTTAAAACACCATTATTTACTGAACCCAAGTCAGTAGACCAAGTTGCTGAATTTGTTACATTTATACTATCAGAATCAGTATTAGTACCACTATCAATTACAACACCACTATGGTCTTTTTCTTCCCAATCATATTTCCATGAAGTAATGTAATATGCTTGGAATGTTGCAGTACCACCATCACATCCAACATAACTTGATGCTACTGTTACTGATAAATCATATGAGTAACCATAAGGTTCACCATTATAAATACCTGCTTGTGATGCATCTTGACTTAATGAACAAGTTGTTGTTTTACCATCATAAGTTACAGTTAAAGTACCACTTCTTAATGCACCACTATTTACACCAATTGAGACAGTTGATGTTGTACATTCAAAATCACCAGTTGTTGACGCATTACTTGGTGTTACAACACTTGTTGTATCATAATTATTTGTATCCATTACAACATTACAACTATCATATTTTTCTTGATATTGTGTATAATATCTTGTAACTGTGAATGATTTGCTACCACCACTAGATTCAAATGACATAGATGTTGGTGATACTCCAATTTTATTTGTAGATGTTGATGTATTAACCCATCCACCAACAGTATTTGCTCCTTGTGTAATGTTTACATTATCTGATTTTGTAATTGTTCTACCACCATTAAATGTATATGTATATGTACCATTTACATTAACTGTTCTTTCAGCAGCAATATTAGTGGTTGGATAATTTACACTATTTTTAGCAAAATTTATTGATGAACTATTAATTGTTGTATATGTAGCAGAATCAGAATATGTTGCACTTACTGCTTGTGATATTTGAGTTGATGATGATACTAATCCACCACCTTCAGATTTTGTAACTACTTTAAAATATCCAATTGCTGATAATGTTGTTGATTCGCCACAACATGATAATGATGTTTTAGCAGCAGATACATCAATACTTTGTAATTCAGCGTATTTTAATTGTAAATGTTCACGAATTACCAATTGATTATTAGCATAAGTTGATGTTGATGTAAACTTAGGATTTACATATATACCATTAACAATAGATAATGGTGATGTGTTATCCTTAAAATTTAAAACTAAATCTCCATTTGTTAATTCAGCATATGTAGGACAATAAGACATATCTGTATATGATGAATTAATTTTTACAACATCACCAACAAAATTTTTTAAATAACCAATAGTTATTACTTGATTTGACATGTTATAAAATATTTTGTTATATATTATTTTAAAAAACTTTTTTAAAATAAATATACCAACAATACATGAAATGATAATTAAAATGTTACTTAATAGGTCTTCCATTATTATCTTTTATATTATAATTTAAGTTATTATTCATTTTAGAATTATAATATTTATTGTTTTTTATATTAAATTTATTATAAATTTTTTTATTAGTTTTCATATATAAAATTTAATAGTAAATAGTTTGTATTTTTCACAATTTTTATATATTTTTGCATATATTAACCATAAAAATATATAAAATAATGATACCAAGTGAAATATATAAACTTAAAGATATTTTAGATTCATTTTTAGGTAGAAGTAAAAATGAATTAACAGAATCATATCAATTACAATATTCTTGCCCTCGTTGTAGAGAATTAAAAGGTACATCTGAAAACCGTAAATTTAATTTAGAATGTAATTTACGTTTAGGCGTATTTAAATGTTGGTCATGTTCATCACATGATGATGATATGCATGGTTCATTAAAAAGATTAATTAAATTATATGGTAATGAAGATATATATGAAGCATATAAGGAAACTATTTTTTCATTAAGACAATCTAAATTATTTGAACTTAATTTTAATAAGGAAGATTTTAATATTGATAAATCTTTAAATGTAATTGATAAAGAATTTGAGTTACCATCATCATTTACATTATTTAATAAAAATGGATTTAATAATAAAAAGGCATTGGATTATTTATTTTCACGAAATATTGGATGGGATATAATTGAAAAATATAATATTGGTTATACAAAATATGATGAAAATAATAAACAAGTATCATCAAGAATTATTATTCCATCATATAATGAATTTAATGAACTTGATTATTGGACAGGACGTGATTTTACATCATTATCAAATAGACAAAAATATTTTAACCCAAAAATTGAAAGAAAGAATCTTATATTTAATGAAGGTTTAATTAATTGGGATGCTGATATTACACTTGTTGAAGGACCGTTTGACCATATTGTTGTGCCAAATTCAATACCTTTATTGGGTAAAGCATTAAAGGAAGATTTTAAATTATATCAAACAATACTAGAAAAATGTAATGCAAATATTAATATTTGGTTGGATAATGATGCATATAATGATATTATTAAAATATATTCATTATTAAATCATGGAAGATTACATAATAAAATTAGAGTAATTGAAACAATTGGTGAAAAAGACCCTAGTGATGTTTATAAAGATTGTGGTAAAAAAGGCATTATATATAATTTAAAACAAACAACAAAAATTGATGAAATTAAATTAATTTAAAACATTAATAATATGTAGTATTTATATTATTTATATTAAAATATACTACATTTTTATGGAAAAACTTAGAAAATTTGAAACAGAAGAAGAATTTTTAAATGAAAAAAATTCATTTAATTATCCTACAGTATCATTAACTGATGATAATGGTAAAGTATGGGTAATGGAAGAAGAAAATTATATTTTAGCAACATATTTATGGGATGTTACTGATGAAAATGTTGAACCTAAAGAAAATAATAGTTATACATATATTAATGGTTTATTTATAAATGAAGTTCCTCTCTTTATTGAAAATATTGAATTAGTTTCAATTAATGAAGGACATGCAACTTTTAAATTTTCTTTATATAAAGAAACAAAAACACATTCAATTTATTTAGAAGAAAGTTTTTGGGTTACAAGTAATGGTTATGGTAATGCTTTTGTTCCATTGATTAGTGTTGATTTTTCTAAAGCACATCTTATATTTGATTATTTACCGCAATATATGTTTCCATCATCAGTTAAAGATATTACATTTGGTAAAAATTTTAATACAAGTAATGTAACTAATATGAATAGTTTATTTTGTTATTGTAAAGATTTAAATGAAATTAATGGTATTGAATATATTGATACATCTAATGTAACTAGTATGTATGCTATGTTTAATGGTTGTAATAGTTTAACATCCTTAGATTTAAGTTCATTTAATACATCTAATGTATATAGTATGGGTTATATGTTTAATACTTGTAGAAGTTTAACATCATTAGATTTAAGTAATTTTGATACATCTAAGGTAACTAATATGCAAAGTATGTTTAGTCATTGTAATGATTTAACATCATTAAATTTAAATAATTTTGATACATTAAGTGTAAATGATATAGGTGGTATTTTTATATATTGTGATAATTTAAATTCAATTGAATTTGGTAATTTATCATATGTATCTAATGTGGGATCATATTATGGAGTATTTGAAGGTGTTCCATCAACATGTGTATTAACTTTATGTTCTAACACACAAGAATCTTGGGATAATTTATTAAGTAAATCTGATGTTAAATTTAATGGTACTGTAAATTACAAAACTTGTGAAGAACCAAATGAATAATTAAAATAATTTTAATATTTATAATATAAAAATATTGTAACTTAAATTATGAATATAGGTATTTTATATATTGGTATAGGTGAGAAATATTTCTCATTATACCATGATTTTAAAGAATCGTTTGATAAAAATTTTTTACCAAACCATAATAAACATTATTTCTTAATTTGTGATAATGATTATGGTTATGAATTACATGAAGATGAAACAAGAATTATTGTAGAAGATGAAGGATGGCCTTATCCAATACTTAAACGTTTTGAGTATTTTTTAAAATGTGATACTGAAGGTATGGATTATTTATTTTTCATTAATGGTAATGCTATTTGCCAACATCAAGTAAATGATGAAGATATTATACCAAGAAGAGAACATGATTGGTTATGTGGTTGTGCTCAAAAATTCATGATGCTTAGAAATTTTGATTATGAATCAATGGGGTATTTCAAAAAAGGTTTATATCCTACTTTTAAAGGTGGTTTATTAGGTGGTAGAAGAAAAGAATTTCTTGAAATGTGTGAGGAATGTGTTAAAATGATTGCAGAAGATTTTGAAAAATATGGTGAACCAAAATATTATGATGAAGTTTATTTTAATACATATGCATTAGATAAAAAAGTTATGAAAGTATTACCAAATGTATTTTCATATTTTAATTTTAAAAACAATTTACCAAAAATTGTAACAAGAAGTAAAGAGAAATTATTTGGTAAAGAATTTTTAAAAAATTTAAAAGGTAAAGATTATGGCAATAAATAATAAAAAAAAAGGTTAACTAAATTAATAGTTAACCTTTTTTTTTATTTAATATATAATTATTATTCTAACGATTGTTCTGTACAATCAATGTATTGTTTAGTACCATTAAAATATACACTTGATTTACTTAATAATGTATCCCAAGATGTTTGAGTATTAGAACATAAAGTTAATATACATGATGTTGGAACAGAACTAAACATATAACTATATGATGTTACTTTAGATACATCTGCTTTATTACCAAAAGTAATTGATGTTAATTTGTTACAATAATTAAACATATAACGCATATCATATACATTAGATGTATCAAAGTTACTTAAATTTAATGAAGTTAAATTATTACAATAATAAAACATATTACTCATATTAGTAACAGCAGATGTGTCAAAGTTACTTAAATCTAATGATGTTAAACCACTACAATTAGAAAACATAGTACTCATATTAGTTACATTAGATGTATTAAAGTTACTTAAATCTAATGAAGTTAAACTACTACACCAACTAAACATATAACTCATATTAGTTACCTTAGATGTATCAAAGTTACTTAAATCTAAGGATGTTAAATCATAACATTGATTAAACATACCACTCATATCAGTTACCTTAGATGTATCAAAGTGAGTTAAATCTAATGATATTATATTATAACATCCTTCAAACATTCCAGTCATATTAGTTACATTAGATGTATCAAAGTTACTTAAATCTAAGGATGTTAAACTATGACAATTACTAAACATACTACTAATATTAGTTGCATTTAATGTTTTAAATAATTTACCAAACGTAACTATTTTTAAATTTTTACAATAATAAAACATATAATGCATATCAGTTACATTAACCATAGTAGATGAATTATTAAATGTTACGGATGTTAAATTATCACAATAATAAAACATTTTATACATGTTAGTTACATTTGATAAATTAAAATTCTCATTAAATGTAACAGATATTAAATTATTATAATTACTAAACATACTTTGCATTGAGTCAATTATATCAATAGATGCTTGTATTTTTATTGTTTCACCATAAGGAAGTGTATAATCCGTATATTGTATAATGTCTATACCATTAATATAATATTTTGTAACATTATCACCTAAATATGGTATATTACCATCATACATATAAATTAAAATAATATCAAATAAAGAATCATCAATATTATTAATTGATATATAATTAATATCTTTATTTAAAGATATATTACCAACACATTCTCCATTAAAATATAATGAAGTATTTACATTAGTATTTATATTTAATGATATAAACCAATACTTTTCATTTTCATCATAAGTTAATTGTTTATTTTCAAATAAAACTTCACCTTCAGTAATTTCATTTCCTTCATCAAATAATCTTACTTTAATATCAATATTACCATTACAAATAATATTTAATTCTCTACTAGAAAGATAAGAAATATTAATTGATGTATCATAAAATAAATCTATGTAATCACATTTACATATTATTGTTTCCAATTTAGGCATTAATATAAAGCCACTTTGATAAGACCCATTTCCAATCATGTTATACGTGTCAGTGTAGTTTATAAAATCAAATGAACTTAAATCTAATTCAGTTAAACTGTGACAATTAACAAACATATAATTCATATTAGTTACATTAGATGTATTAAATGAACTTAAATCTAATGATGTTAATTTATTACAATCTGCAAACATACTTTGCATAGTAGTTACATTAGATGTGTTAAAGTTACTTAAATCTAATGAAGTTAAACTTCTACAACTATAAAACATATAACTCATACTAGTTACCTTAGATGTATCAAAGTTACTTAAATCTAAGGATGTTAAACTATTACAACCATTAAACATACTAGTCATATTAGTAACTGATGATGTATTAAAATGTGTCAAATCTAATGATGTTAATTTATTACAACTATAAAACATATAACTCATACTAGTTACCTTAGATGTATCAAAGTTACTTAAATCTAATGAAGACAAATTATTACAATATTCAAACATAGAAGTCATATCAGTTACATTAGATGTATCAAATGAACTTAAATCTAATGATGTTAAATAATAACATTGATAAAACATATTACTCATATCAGTTACATTAGAAGTATCTATTATGAAAATTATTTGATATCTACCTATATTATTATTTTGGTAAGTTATTGTTGGTGTGACTTCTACACAATCAATATACATATTAATAATATTATTAATATCATAATTTTCTTGTAATAAATATTTATTGCCTTCAGAAGTTATTAACAATATTTCATTAACGATACTATAATTGCAATTTATAATTACTAATTTTGTATTGTTTAAATATGTATATAATGTATCAATTTTAACACCATCTTGTAATATATTGTATTCAACAACATCTTTTACATTTTCAAATGTAAATGCATATGCATTTAATTCTTCATTATATATACCTTGAATACCATTTGATAATGTTAAGTTTAAATTTGATGGATATGTATCATTATTATAATCATATACCTTAATTAAATGTGTAAATTCATAAAATAGTGGGTTTGAAATACAATATCCTTCTATTTTAGAATTTATTTTATTATAATCATAATTAACAATACATTTAGTTAAATTCATATTATTAATAAAATAATCATATAATGACATATCATTTAAATATAAGGATGTTAAACCACTACAACCATAAAACATATCACCCATATCAGTTACATTAGATGCATCAAAGTTACTTAAATCTAATGATGTTAAATTATTACAATTCCAAAACATTTCAGTCATACCAGTAACCTTAGATGTATCAAATGAACTTAAATTTAATGATGTTAAACTATAACAATTCCAAAACATATAACTTATATCAGTTACATTAGATGTATCAAATGAACTTAAATCTAATGATGTTAATTCAAATAGATTCTCAAACATACCACACATATCAGTTATACCTTCTATGTTTAAATTACTAACATCTAATGATGTTAATTCTGGTGCAAAAAGAAAATTAAATGGACATATATAATTATTATATACATTATCTTGATTTATTTGGTTAATTTTAAACTTTGCATTTGAAAAATCTATGTTTATTAATGGTACACAAAAATACCCATAACCATATTCTTCAATATAATAAAATAATGGTTCTGTTATTACAATACCATCTTCTAATGCGTTTTCTTTTAAATGTAATTTATATGTTGCTGAACCATCTTCATTAATTGAAACTAATTTTTCTTCTTTAATAAAATCTGGTCTACCATTAACATAAAAATCATCAATATAATGACCTTCATAATTATAATCTTTTTCATTACCAACATCCCATCTATATGTTGCTAAAATATAATTTGGTGTTTCTTGAACCCAAGGTTCATCAGTATCTTCAGTATAAGATATTGAAGGATAGTTCAGAGAAACTTTCTGAACAAAATATTCTTCTTCTGTTTTAAAATATTTTAAATCTTCCATTATTATTTATATAATTTTATTTTATAATATTTATTATAAATAAATAACAATACTTATGGTAAAGAAGAAAAATACATCAAATGTTTTTATTAAAAAAACAGATAATAAGAAAATAAAAGATTCTGAATTAATGTTAACTAAATTAGCATTTTTAATTGAAAATGGATTAATTGACCCATCATTATATTATAATGGAGTAATTTATGATTTTGATGGATTGGATTTAAAAAATCTTAAAAAGAATTGGGAGTATTAAAAATAAAAAAGGAGTTTAAAAAATATAAACTCCTTTTTTTATTTATTTTAATTTAAAATTCATAGTTCCATTTTTTGTTTTTAATTCATAAGGGAATACATTTGCCTTAATTGTCATTGGTACTTCAATAAAGTTATTTTCACCATTTCTTATATAAATATATGATTTTATTGTTATATCATCATTATTAACATAACTTAATGAATATTTGTACCAATACATTGGTAATTTGGTATTAACCATTATACTTGATTTATTTACATTATAAAATATAACATCATCATCTTTATATTTGTTATATAATAAATTAAGTTCAATTGAAAAATCATCACATTTATTTACTAATGTTATATTATATTCAAAATTATCACCTTTATCTTCCTCATTAATAAAATAATCAGTATTTAAATATTTATTATCATCAAATACTTTAATAATTTCATTAATTTTTTCATTTGAAATAACATTTAATTTTGATAATTTTGAATTAATATCCTTAATTGATGCAATTGACCATCTAGGATGAATATCATATAAATCATTAAAAGATGTTTTTAACTCTTTATATACATTAAAATTCTTATTTTTTAAAATTGTATATAAAACTAATCCTAATACAATTATTGAAATTATTACAATAAATACCATAATTTTAAATTATTTTTTTGAAAAATATTATTTTATTATTAAATATTTATTAATAAAAAAAATAATAAAAATATGCCTGAATTAAAATTTTTAAAAGGTTTAGAAGAAAATTTACCTAGTACATATAGTACACAAAAAGATACTTTTTATGTAACAACTGACACAGGTAAACTCATCCTTGGTGATAAAGTATGGCAAGCGAATTTATCACTTGATAGTGTTATATTATCAAGTGCTAGAACTGATTCTAATTATGTTCTTTATATGAATGGAGAAGAAATATTTTCAGTACCAATTATGATGTGGGATTTTGAATATAATCTTCAAGGATGTACTTTAAGTGATGATAGTAATTTAATAGAACATGGTACTAATTATTCTGCAACAATAACACCAAATGGTGATGATTTTGAATTTAAATCATGTAGTATTATTGTAGGTGGTATTGATAAAACAACTTCATGTTTTAATCCAGTAACTAATGAAATTACCATTAATAATGTCAAATCAAATGTTAATATTAAAGTAGAATATGAAGAAGTAACTGATGCTGTTGGTAGAATAACAGATAATGAAATTTATTTATTTGAAGATATGTTACCAAGTGGTACTTATACTTTATATTATGAAGATGAAAATAATAATAAATTGGAATCGTTTGGACCAATTACTGATGAAGCAATAATTTAATTAAGAAATGGCAACAAAAATATATAATGAATTTATAAAGGAAAATATTGCGCCATACGCTGCTCACCATATTGGCGTTTATAATAGCAATGGTCAAAAAGTAGGTGATATTCCATTAGGTAATTTTAAACCAGATTATGGTAAAAGACAGTATAGATTTGGTTTGTTAAGTGATGTTCATAACCAATCAAATCAAACAAGTGAAAATACTGCTGACTTACAAAATGCATTAAGTGTATTTAATGAGAAAGAAAGTGTAAAAATTACATGTATTTGTGGTGATATTTCACAAGGAGCATCAACAACTGAATTTCAATTATTTAAAAATAATGTAGCAGCAAAATCACCAAATACAACTGTATTTACAACAACTGGTAATCATGATTGTCCTTCTAGTGGTGCATTTAATGATGCTGTATGGAGTGGTTATACTGGTACAAAAAAATCATTCTATTTCACAAATCTTACCAAAGATGGTGTATTTGATGTTTTCATATTCTTTGGTATGAGTAATTATAGTTTAGGTCCAAGTGGAAACCCTTATTCAACTGAAGATATTGATTGGTTGGAAAATTTGTTGGAAACATATAAAAATAACCGTGTATTCATATTTACACACTTATTTTTCCCAACTAAGGCTGGTAACCTTAATAACATTTATCCTAGTGGTAACTGGTTAGGTGGTTCACAACTTACAAGAATTCAAGCATTAAATGAAAAATATGTAAATTCAATTTGGTTTAGTGGTCACTCACATTGGAAATGGTATTTGCAAAAATATCAATCACATGAAAATATTTATCGTTCATATGATGCTAGTGGTAATCCAACTTGTGGATATTGTGTGCATGTTCCATCTTGTGCATCACCAATTGATTCAGATGGTAGTTCTAGATTAGAATGTGGTTCATATAATGCAGTATGTTTGCAATCTGAAGGTGCTATTGTAGATGTTTACCAAGATTATATTGATATTAGAGGTGTTACATTTAAAGATTATGGTGATGATGATTATGTAACACGTTATTTACCTATTGCAACATATAGATTAGATACTACTATTGTTGACTTAAATATTAATAAAAATATTACACCATTAGAAGGTGCTAATAATTGGGAATTAGGTAGTATTTCTTCAACAAATGGTAGTGAACAAGATTGGGAAGTTAATATTAATGGTATTAGAACTGCTGACCCAATTGCAATTGATGGTAATAATAGATATTATTTAAGTGTTAGTGAAGGTATTGGTAGTGCTGAAGAAGATTATTTATGTGAATTTTCTGTTTGTTTATATGATAAACAAGGTAATTATTTAGGTAGACCAGAAGGTCTTAATAGTGGTACAACTGATGGTTCTGCTGGTAATTATTATTTTGATGCAATTTTAACACGTTTTGATATTACTGATAGAATTACATGTTATAATGGAACTGAAGTTGGTTATATTAGATTTAAAACATATAAACAAGATAAAACTACTGCTATTACTGAATCATATGGTGATAGAATTTTAATTGAATATGAACCTAATGGTAATACTGAATGGAATGGATGTAATGGTTCATCTAGTGGTGATACAGGTTCTACTAGTGGTGATACTGGAACAACCGTAGATTGTGAATACTTAACAGTAGATAATTTTGTTAGAAATACAGAAAAAAATGCCCCATATAGTGCTTATAATTCTTCTGATGATGGTTATATAGAAGTTGTATTTAACGGTCAAAAACAAGGATATTGGGTTTCATCTAGTTGTATGAAAAGTGGCGTTGATAGTTGTACATTAATAATGGAAGATGTTCAATGTTATAGTGGTTCTAGTTGGAATAGAGTAAGAACATCAACAACAAGAGTAAATATTGATGCTAAGACAAATAAAGTTGGTTTCTATGATGGAGTATCATATACTATGACAAATGGTGGTTCAGTTTCAGTTGAAGATAGTTCAACAGGTAGAGTACAGTTCCAAACAAGTAGTTCTGCAATATTAGGCGGTTCTAGTGGTTGGAGTGGATTTTTAAGAATTAAAATGAAATGTAAATTACAATATTAGTTTATAATTAATATACATTATAATTAAATGAAAAGAGCATGAAATTAAAGTAAAATTTAAAATCATGCTCTTTATTTTTTTATTATTTAAATATTAATATCCCCATAATTCTGTGCAATATGCATCAGCAATTAAACGATTTGATTCACCAGTAGTATCAGAATGTGGGTGAACACCATCAGGACAGAATCTTATAATATCTTCAATTTCTTGACCATCTTTTGTTTTAATAGCCCATCCACGAATACCAGTGTATTTATAAACATTTACACATTTCAAACCATAGAATTTAGCAATTTGTTCATTTGCTTCCAAAAGGAATTTTGTTCTAAATGTAGCCATACCATCAAGACCCATCCAATAGTTTTGTGCAAAATAATTACCAATGATGATTCTAATTCTAGGATTTACTTCCCATATTCTTTCAATTAACCAAGCCATTGCGCCAAAATAATGTGTTCTTTCACCACCATTATTATTTTTTGCCAAATATCTCAACGCATTCATCCATTCAATACCACTATAACTTCTTGAATCTGATAAGTGTGTTAACCAATCCCAACCAACATTACCATCAGTTACTGGATATGCAACTGTTGCACCACCTATTTGGTCAGCAGGCCAATAAGAATAGTTATCAGCATTATCATTTCTATGTGTACCACAAATATTAAAAATATTATCTCTATCATTGAACCCGTGGTCAATAATAACTGTGTCACAAGAAGCAATTGTACCATCAATATAAGGAATAACCAATGATTCATATGAATGTGCTTTAAAATCGGCAATATGATTATCTACCCATGCTTGGTTTTTACCACCACTTCTTCTAAGTTGATTTAATTTATTTCTAAACATAGTTTCAACTTCAGCATGTGTTTGAGTTAGTGAATATCCGAATACGAAACCAGCAGCATCAACATTAGCAGCGGTATCCCAGTTTGCCATACTATCAGTAATATTACTTGATACAGGATAACAAAACATAAAAGAACCTGCTTTTGCATTATTATATACATTCCAACCTAATTTTTCACCAACCATTGTTGGGTAATTATTTGTTGAACCTTCATCACCACTTGGTATTGAAGTACCTAACCATAATACATTATGTCTTTCACTATTCTTTTTACCTTGCCAATAAAAACCATCATGTTCGGCTACTGATAATACTCTATTATCAACAGTAAATGCTGTTTGAGGTGTAATTACAATATTACCACTACCTAATACAGATTCTCTTGCAATTGTTTTAATATTTTGACCACTAACCAATTTTTCATGTTTAGTGTCAATTTCATTCATTAATTCTTCTTTAACATTTTCAGTATCTTCTAATACCATATCAGCCAAATGAATTTTCTTTTCATCTGTTACATAATAAATGGTATTATCATTTTTTTTACCATCATCAATTAAATCAGCAAATTTAACTGAATTACCTTTTTTAATCTCTAATTTATCCATTATAATTAAATGTATTTTATAATATAAATATAATAAAATTTAATATTTTATAAACACTTGATAATATTAAAACCTATTTATAGATAACTTGTTTTATTATTAAGATAATAAAATAATAAAAATAATATTAATAAAAAATATAAATTAATAATGGAGAATATATTATATTTTTCAAAAAAAAATAATTATAAAAATGTTTGGTGTCAAACTGAAGATGAAATTGTTGCATGGGGTGAAGGTGAAGATTTAGTTGCAATTAAACCAGATTTTGAATCATATATTATTGCAACATATAATGTTACATCAACAACATCAACAACACAATTATTAGGCTCATCATTTACATTATCTCAAATTTCTGAAATGTATATTGATAATGTGAAACTTGATAATGTTGTTAATACATATATGTTTGATACAGAAGGAGAACATACTGTTAAAATGTGTGCTAAATGTGTTACAAATTGTGGTAATATGTTTGATTATTGTTATGATTTAACATCATTAGATTTAAGTAACTTTAATACGTCTAATGTAACTGATATGAGTGCTATGTTTTCTGATTGTCATAGTTTAACATCCTTAGATTTAAGTTCATTTGATACATCTAAGGTAACTGATATGTGTTATATGTTTGGATATTGTAGAAGTTTAACATCAATTAATTTTGGTGATAAATTTGATACATCTAATGTAACTTATATGTATTCTATGTTTTCTAGTTGTGGTGGTTTAATATTATTAGATTTAAGTTCATTTGATACATCTAAGGTAAAAAATATGGATAATATGTTTGATTATTGTAGTGGTTTAACATCCTTAGATTTAAGTAACTTTAATACATCTAATGTAACTAATATGAATTATATGTTTAATAATTGTAGTGGCTTAACTTCAATTACAATGGTAGGTGATGTATCCAATGTAATGTCATATGGTTATATGTTTAATAATTGTCCAAAATTAACAAATATTAATTACAATGGTAATTATCAGACAAAATGGGATACGTTTTGTCCAAAATGTGTAAATAAAATTGATATTGTTACACCAACAACAGTTAGATGTAATTATTGGGATAGATTACATAATGAATATGTTACATGTGATTATCATAAAAGATATAATATGGTATTGGAAAATGGATGCAGAGCAGAATATGATGAAGAAAATAACCAATATGTATTTACATTTATTGCTGAAAAAGATAAAATCAAATATGATGTATATGTTGATGGTATAAAAGAAGATTATATCAAAATAACAAATGATTTGGATATTGTATTGATTAATGCACAATCAATTATATATGAAGAAGTATCAGCAAGTAGTACTAGTTCATCATATAGTTTAATTTATAGTTCATTTACACAATATATTGATGCAATGTTTATTGATGGAGTTGAAACAACAATTGCATCAATTAAAACATTTAGTAATACAAGTTGTACAAGAGATATTAAAATTGCATTTTGTAATACTAGTGAATTAACTAGTATGCATAATATGTTTAGTGGGTGTACTAGTTTAACATCATTAGATTTAAGTTCATTTGATACATCTAATGTAACTGATATGGGTCATATGTTTAATATTTGTTATAATTTAACATCATTAAATTTAAGTTCATTTGATACATCTAATGTAACTGATATGGGTGATATGTTTGGTTATTGTTATCGTTTAAAATCATTAGATTTAAGTTCATTTGATACATCTAAGGTAACTGATATGAATCAAATGTTTCAAGGTTGTAGTGGTTTAACATCATTAGATTTAAATTCATTTGATACATCTAAGGTAACTAGTATGCATGCTATGTTTAATTATTGTAGTGGTTTAACTTCATTAGATTTTGATGATAATTTTGACACATCTAATGTAACTGATATGAGTTTTATGTTTAGAGGTTGTAGTGGTTTAACATCATTAGATTTTGGTGATAATTTTGACACATCTAATGTTACTGATATGGAAGAAATGTTTTATAATTGTATAAATTTAACTTCAATTACATTTGGTAATAAATTTATCACATCTAATGTAACTGATATGACTAATATGTTTGGTAATTGTAAAAGTTTAATATCATTAGATTTAAGATTATTTAATACGTCTAAGGTAACTAATATGAGATATATGTTTTGTCATTGTGAAAGTTTAACTGAATTAAATTTAAGTTCATTTGATACATCTAAGGTAACTGATATGTATTATATGTTTGGATATTGTTATAATTTAACATTATTAGATATAAGTTCATTCGATACATCTAAAGTTACTACTATGTATAGTATGTTTGAAAGTTGTAGTGGTTTAACTGAATTAAATTTAAGTTCATTTGATATATCAAATGTAACATCATATTATAATATGTTTTATAATTTACCATCAAGTGGTACATTAACTTATCCTTGTGCTTATTCTGATGCATGGGATAATTTATTAGTTACAAATAGTGGTAGTACACGTTTACCAAGTGGATGGGCAAAAGAATGTGTGACAGATGATGGTAATGATAATAGTAGTAGTGAAACAATTCCATCATATACTATTGATGATGCTAATATTATAATGACAATATCAGCAAGTAGTACTAGTTCATCATATAAATTAATTGTTAGTTCATATATTAAATATATTGATGCAATGTTTATTGATGGCGAACAAGTAGAAATTTCATCAGAAAAAAAATTTAATTCAGTAGGTAAACATACAGTTCAAATGATTATGGATACATCTAATGTAACTGATATGGGTAGTATGTTTGGATATTGTAGTGGTTTAACATCAATTAATTTTGGTGATTCATTTGACACATCAAATGTAACTGACATGAGAGATATGTTTAATGGTTGTAAAAGTTTAACATCAATTAATTTTGGTGATTCATTTGATACATCTAATGTAACTGATATGTTTTGTATGTTTTTAAATTGTTATAAATTAACATCAATTAATTTTGGTGATTCATTTGACACATCAAATGTAACTAATATTGGTAGTATGTTTGGATATTGTAGAAGTTTAACCTCATTAGATTTAACTCACTTTAATACATCTAATGTAACTTATATGGGTGATATGTTTGAATATTGTAGTGGTTTAACTGAATTAAATTTAAGTAATTGGAATACATCTAATGTAACTGATATGGGTAGTATGTATAATGATTGTAGTAGTTTAAAATCATTAAATTTAAGTTCATTTGATACGTCTAAAGTAACTGATATGGGTTATATGTTTAGTGGATGTACTAATTTAACATCCTTAGATTTAAGTAATTGGAATACATCTAATGTAACTGATATGACTAATATGTTTGGTAATTGTAAAAGTTTAATATCATTAGATTTAAATTCATTTGATACATCTAAGGTAACTAGTATGTATCAAATGTTTAATAGATGTAGTAATTTAACATCAATTACATTATCAAATGCACATAAAAATGAACGTTTAATACAAAATAATTATTCATCACTAAGAACTGCATGTACAAAAATATATGTTGATACTGAAGAAACAATAAAAATTAAATTTATTAATGCAACATCACAAATTGAATCATATATTACAAATGGTACATTTATAATTAATAATACTGAAGGTGTGTATGATGAAGAAAATGGTTATTGGGTATTCACATATGTTGCTAAACAACCAAAATATCCAATATATTATAATAGTGTAGAAATAGGTTATTGTAAACATACTGATAGATTACAAACAATTAAAATAACTAATGAAAATGAATATTATAATAGAAAATATGATTGTACGATTACAATTCCAATAACATCAACTTATGAAACATATTATGTTATTTGTAGATATACTCCAAGTAATACATACACTACACCTTCAAATGGTTGCATAAGTAATATGTATATTGATGATATTGAAACAAGTGTATATTCATCAAAGACATTCTCATCTATTGGTGAACATAAAATTTCATTTGATTTTGTTGACCAAGGCCGTGGTTTAACATCAATGAGTAATATGTTTAGTGGTTGTTCACAAATAACAAATATTGAATTTGGTTATTCATTTGATACATCTAATGTAACTAGTATGAGTTATATGGTTTATAGTTGTAGTGGTTTAAAATCAATAGATATGTATTATGTTAATGCAAATAAAGTTACAAGTGTACAATATTTATTGAATAATTGTTCAAGTATAAATTATTTTAGATTTGGTGGTAATTTAATTAATTGTAGAATTTATGATAGTATCACATATAATGCAAATAATTTGTCATCTTGTAATTTAATTTATAAATATAATAATGGATTTGATAAAATCATAAATAATAGTAATTTTTCAAATTGGTCTAAATTATGTATATCTTGTAAACCAATATCAATTTCATTATATGAAGATAATGTATTAATAACAGATGTAACAAAATATTCATCAGTTAGAGTTGGTGATGTAGAATTATCATTTAATTCTGAAACCAATATGTGGGAAGGTGAAGTATTTGCTGAAGATATGTATTATCCATTATATGTAAATGATGAATTGCACGCATATAAAGTAAAAATGATTGAACAATATCATAACATATATTTTGGTTCAATATCAGACATTGCATCATTCTCATTGAAATATGTTCCATCATCAACAACAAATGCAACATATTTGTTTAATACATCATATACACAATATGTTGATATTATTATGGTTGATGGTAAACAAATTTCTCCATCAAATACATATACATTTACTGATACAAATGAACATAATGTTGAAATTGTTTTTGATATGTCTAGAATGACATCATTTAGTAATTTATTTAGTGAGACTTATCAATTAAGTGAATGTAATATTGGTGATAATTTGGATACATCTAAGGTAACTGATATGAGTTATATGTTTAATGAATGTAATGGTTTAACTGAATTAAATTTAAGTTCATTTGATACATCTAAGGTAACTGATATGAATCAAATGTTTCAAAATTGTAATGGTTTAACATCATTAAATTTAAGTAACTTTGATACATCTAAGGTAACTAGTATGAGATATATGTTTGGTAATTGTAACGGTTTAACATCAATTACATTTAGTAATTTATTTGATACATCTAATGTAACTACTATGTATTGTATGTTTAGAGGTTGTAATGGTTTAACATCATTAAATTTAAATAACTTTAATACATCTAATGTAACTAGTATGGAAAGTATGTTTAATGATTGTAGTGGTTTAACATCCTTAGATTTAAATTCATTTAATACATCTAAGGTAACTAATATGAGTTATATGTTTCATAATTGTAATAAATTAACCTCATTAGATTTAAATTTATTTGATACATCTAATGTAACTAATATGGCAGAAATGTTTGCATCAGCAACATCATTGACATCATTAACAATGAATAGTGAAGTTTCAAATGTAACAGCAACAACAAACATGTTTAGTGGTATTACCACAAATGGTACATTTACACATCCATGTATGTATGATTATGAATTAATCACAAATCAATTACCAACATCATGGACTAAAAATTGTGTAAGTGTTGCAAATGTAACTTTAAATTTTGTTATTATTGATAATAATATAGAAGTTACTGAAGGTACTGTAATAGTAAATGATATTGAAGCAACATATTCTAGTGAAAATGGATATTGGTCAGTTATATATACAATTGATGAACCATATTCTGATGTTATGTTAAATGGTACTAATATTGGTATAATAACAAATGGTAAGTATAATAATTTACAACATATATTAATTGGTGATTGTTCAAATTATGTTGATATTTCAGCAACATATACAGCAACTAGTGCTAATCAAATAATCTCATTATTTAGTGGTCCTACAACAACAAGTGGATTTAATTTATCAAATATTGAATCAATATATGTTGATGGTAAAATGATAACACCAAGAAGTTCATATACATTTACAACTGTTGGTGAACATGATGTAAAATATTTTGTAAAAGATAGTATTACAACAATGTCATTTTATTATGCATTTTATAATAATCATTATTTAACAAAAATTAAATTTGGTAATAGATTTAATAATGAAAATAGTGTAAGTACATTAGAATCTGCATTTAATAGTTGTTATAGATTACAATTTGCTAATTTATCTAATATATCAATGAGTGCTAATACATCAAATGAACAATTATATAGTGGCTTTACTTATTGTACAGCATTAACATCAGTATATTTACCACAAAATATTGACGATATTGGTGATTATTGTTTTTATAATTGTAGTGGTTTAACAAGTATTAATATACCAAATAGTGTGAAATATATTGGTTATTCAGCATTTACTAATTGTTATAGGTTAAGTGAAATTAGAATACCATCTAGCGTTACAAGTATTGATACTGCATGTTTTGCATATTGTAGTGGTGCAACATCATTAGTGTTTGAAGAAGGTTGTCAATTAAAAACAATACCAAGTAGTGGGTTTATGAATTGCGATAGTTTAACAACAATAACAATTCCTGAAGGTATTACAACAATTAACACATCAGCATTTTATAGTTGTAATAACATTAAAACAATTACATTACCTAGTACATTAACATCTATTGGTACTAGTGGTTTTAGTTCTTGTGATTTAGCATTGACCGAAATATATTCATATGCTAAAACAGCGCCAAATATTAGTAATAGTACATTTAGAAGTGTTAAATCAAATGGTACTTTACATATACCAACAAATGCTGATTATTCTACTTGGTTATCAACAAGTAGTTATTATTTAGGTTATTATAGTTGGAATAGTACAATTATATATATACCAACAGCATGTACAAGTTTAAATATTACTGCATTGGATGTTAAAGGTAAAGCAACATCAACTACAATTAGTTATACTGCGGTAACAAATGGTGTTGATAGTGAAGGTACTGAAGTTACTAATGTTACTATGACTGGAACTGTTGAATCTGCTCCATTTGAACAAAATACTGATACAGCGAATACTGTAACTAGAATAATTACATTTGAATATTTAGGTATGACAGCAAGAACTGAAATTACACAAAGTGTATGGGTTGACCAAGAATATTCAATTAATTTAAATAATCAATGGCAATTGAGTACAGCGGTATCAAATCCAGATTCATCATTATATGATGGTGTATATGAATCATTTGCTAATAAAGGTGTAAATAATAGTGCTGATATTTGTATTATAACAATTAAAGGGTATGAAAATTTCACATTATATGTTCGTTCATATGCTGAAAGTAAATATGACTATGTTGTAGTGTCTAATTTAGATTGTATATTAAATAGTGAAACTACAAGTGGTACAAATGTTAAAATGACAACAAGTGGGAATCAACAAAGTAATACTGCAATAACAGCATATACAAAAGTTGAGTTTACTAACATTGATGGAGGTGAACACACTATTCAAGTAATGTATAGAAAAGATAGTAGTCAAAATCATAATGATGATAGAGGTTATTTATTAATACCAAAAGAACAATAATTAATTAAAATTATATCATAATAAAAAAAGGTGAGATAAATTAATATCTCACCTTTTATTTTAAATTTCTATAATTAAGTCAATTCCTTCATCATCTTCTTCAATTAGATATGTTTCATTTAATTTAACATTAATTATTTCTTCATCATTAATGTATTTAACAACATTTGTTTCATTAATATTAAAATTATATGATTTATTTACACCTAATTTAATTATCCCATTATATAATGAATCAACATTTGAATCAGAACATAACCACCATTTTGATAATGGTAATTCATAAATTATTTCATTTGTATCAATGTCTGTTATTATTAAATTTGATTTCATTTCAAACCATAAATCATCTTCAACATTTTCTTTATGTACATTAACAGTTAATTCAATGTCTTTATATATTTGGCTTGGTTTTCCTTCTTGTATTAAATTAATAACAATTTCATTATTTGAATCTTCTTGAACAAATTTAATAATTGATGTGATTATATCATTTGTTTCATTTATCTCTTTTGGTTTAATATAAACATTATTATCATGTTTGATTTCAATATTAAAATTATCAGTATTTCCAACATATTTAATGTTTTTAAAACATTTAAAAGTTTCTTCATTATTGATAATTTTATATTCATTTGAAATAATATTAATACATTGTTCATTTAAATCATTGTGCTCAAATGTTATAATGTTATCTTCATTTAATTCATTATATTTAAATAAAGAATAAAATTCATATTTATATTCTATTATTTCATTTCCTTTTAATAATATATTAAGACATTTAATATCAGTTACTCTAAAACTATTATTATCATTAATATATGCTGAACATGATAATGTAACATCATAATTAACTTCAATATCAAAATATTTTGGTTTCATTTCATGATTTCCATTAAAATCAACCTTAATTAAATTACCGCTTTTTAATACTGAATCATCACTTGATTTACCTTTTAATACTATCTTATAATCATTTGGTATTTCATTTGATTCTATTATAGTTCCATCTTCATAATGTTCTATTTTAAACGGTTTTAAAGTGATTTTAGAGCGTTTTATTGTGTCATAAGTAAAATACCTCTCACCTTCCATTAAAAGGTCATATTCGGTCTTTAAACACTTATTTTTAGGTTGTCTTATTAATAACTTAATTCTATTATCAATATCATTTGCATTATAAATTTCAACTTCTGTTTCTCTATCTAATATTTTAGATTCATTATTATTAATAACATCAAATTTAACATTTATAAAACCATCCTCATCAATTCCAATTATATCAATATCATACCATTTATCATATTTAACAAAATTTAAATCATATGATGGAATTGTTGAATATATTTCATTTTCAACAATCATATTTTTATTTGAAATTAATTTAATAATAAATGATGTTTTAATTGAATTATTTAATGTTTTAACATTAAATGTTGACTCATCATTAAATAATAATGTATATGTATAATGTGATTCAGAACCTTCTTCTTGTGATATTGTTAATGATGCTTCACAATCATCATATTTTGCATTTATAATACAATGTCTTTTATCACCACCAATTGGTTGTTTATCAACTGATATAACATTTACACTTCTATTAAATATAGAATTATTTGTTGATGAATATTGGCATATTTTTGATATATCTTCAACATTATATGGGTTTGCTTTTTCAGAAACTTTATTACCACATGAATCAAGTTGATAATGAAATGAAGTATAATGTCGTTTGACTGTAATTACACATTTACCACCATCTTTTGATATTAATGTATTATCACCACTAATTTCTAATGATGTTGTTACATTATGTGAAAATATCCAATCAGTTAATTCATTTGATTTTTGTATTAATTCAATAGATGAATTTTTAATTACATTTTTATAACCATATGATGCTGTAATCATTATTTTCCTATCTTCATTAGATAAGTTTTCTCCAATTAAACAATAATGACCATCTAATGTAAATAATTCATCTTCTTTATCTTGTTTTCTAATAATTGGATTAATTTCACAATTTAATTTCTTAATTAATTCTTCACCATTATAAAAACGTTGCATTATATTAAAATTACCATATGTAATTAATTCTTTTTTATCACCACAAGGGGATAATTCAACATTATCACATGTTATTTCAATATTTGAAAGTTTTGGAAATATAATTGATAAATTCTCTTTATATACTATATTTGATATTATTTCACGTTTCTTAAGATATAAACCACTTATTATTTGTTTAGGATTTGTACTATCCTTAAAATAAGGATAGTACACTCCATTAATTATATCTTCATATGTGACAATAATATCATCAGATGTAGTTGTTATATTTTTATTTAATTTTAATACACCTTTTGTAAATTCTTTTAAATAACCTAATGTTACTATATTATTATCCATAATAAAATTCTAATTTTTATATAAAAATAAGTTTATATATTCTAATTATTATTCACTTGTACAATCTACATAAATAGTATTTAATGGTTTTGATATCTTATTCCAACTATTTTTAACATTATTACATAAAGTTAATGTGCATGATGATGGAACACTAGTAAACATATTATTATATGATGTTACTTTAGTTACATCACCATAATAACCGAATATAATAGATGATAATTTAGTACATCCATCAAACATACCATTCATATTAGTTACTTTAGATGTATTAAATGAACTTAAATTTAATGAAGTTAATTTATTACAATCATGAAACATACCATATATAGTAGTAACATTAGATGTATTAAAGTTACTTAAATCTAATGAGGTTAACCCACTACAATACCCAAACATGTAATTCATATCAGTTACCTTAGATGTATCAAATTTATCACTAAATTCAATTGATGTTAAACTTTTACAATAAAAAAACATACGATACATATCAGTTACATTAGATGTATCAAATGAACTTAAATTTAATGAAGTTAAGTTATAACATTGATAAAACATTTGATACATATTAGTTACCTTAGAGGTGTTAAATGAACTTACATCTAATGATGTTAAACCACTACAACTATCAAACATACGATGCATACTAGTTACCTTAGTTGTATTAAATGAACTTAAATCTAAGGATGTTAAACTTCCACAATCACTAAACATACGAACCATACTAGTTACCTTAGATGTATCAAATGAATTACCAAAGTTAATTGAAGTTAATGATGTACACACACTAAACATATCACTCATATCAGTTAAATTAGATGTATCCATAATCATTTGAACTGTATGTTCACCAACTGAACTAAATGTTTTTGCTGATGAAATAGTAGTTTGTTTGCCATCAATTAACATTGCATCAATATATGGCGTAAATGAACTATAAATTAAACTATATGATGAACTTGTACTACTTGCTGATATTGTTTCAGTAATACTAAATCCACTATATGAACTATTATTTGAACCAATGAATATATAGTTAATATTAAATTTATGGTTAATATTACCAATTTCAGCATCATTTAAATATATTGGATAACTTTGCTGTTCAGCAACATATGTTCCTTGCCATACTTGTTCTTCTGAATTAAATGTAAAGGTTGTATTATTAACAATAATATTACCTTCTGTAATTTCTAAACCATTTTCAATTAACTTAAGTTTAACACTTACTTCACTTGATTTACATGTTGTTGTCCATCCACTTGGGAAATATGTTGAGTCACTATTTGTAACTAATAAATTATTCCATGCATCAGAGTATGCACAATTATAAGTTAATGTACCACTTGATGTAATACCACTAAACATATAACTATATGATGTTACTTTAGAAACATCACTCATCATTGTAATTGATTTTAAACTATTACAATCATAAAACATATTATTCATATCAGTTACATTAGATGTATCAAAGTGACTTAAATCTAAAGATTTTAAACTATTACAATCATAAAACATATTATTCATATCAGTTACATTAGATGTATCGAAGTTACTTAAATCTAATGAAGTTAAACCATAACAACTATAAAACATATAATTCATATTAGTTACATTAGATGTGTCAAAGTTATCACCAAATTCAATTGATGTTAAACTAATACAATAAGAAAACATATTATTCATATCAGTTACATTAGATGTATCAAAATTATTTAAATCTAAAGATTTTAAACTATTACAATCATAAAACATATTATTCATATCAGTTACATTAGATGTATCAAATGAACTTAAATTTAAGGATGTTAATTTTTTACAATGTCTAAACATACTATACATATCAGTAACTGCCGATGTATTAAAGTGACTTAAATCTAAGGATGTTAATTTTTCACAACCACAAAACATGTAACTCATATTAGTTACATTAGATGTATCAAAATTATCACTAAATGTAATTGATGTTAAATAATAACAAGCATCATAATAATAAGAAGTAGCACTGTAAGTTTTAGTTGAATAACCAAACATTTCACTCATATCAGTAACTGCCGATGTATTAAAATTACTCAAATCTAATGAAGTTAAATTAGTACAACCACAAAACATTCTTCTCATACTAGTTACATTAGATGTATCAAAGTTATCACCAAATTCAATTGATGCTAAACTATCACAAACATTAAACATATTATACATACTAGTTACATTAGATGTATCAAATGAACTTAAATCTAATGAGGTTAAACGTCTACAACCACTAAACATATTTTCACAAGATGTCAATGTTGAAATATATTCATCTTCTTCATTAAGTTGACAAAATGAACATTTAATTTTATGTTCACCAATAGTATTAAATTTATATCTTGTAATTGGTGTATTTATTGTTACATCATCTATTTTCATTGATGTAATTTGAGTTAAATCAAAATTATCACCCAATAATTGTGTATTATATGTTGTACTAGTTACATTATAAGTTGCTGTAAAATAATTTCCATTATCGTTTATATTATATTCTAATTTATTATCTTCATATAATGCCATTATTTTTTTACCAAGTTCACACTTGGGTGCATTATCATATTCTTCTCTATTTTTTAATAATAATATATTTTGCATATTAATATTTATATTTTTATATAATTTATTAATAAATATCCTTGGAAATTAACATAATTCTTTATACTTTTGTATTTATTAAGTAAACTGTTATAAAAGTATGTTACAAATTAATTTTTTAAAAAAATTATTTAATATAATTGTAATATTAAGTATTACATTAATATTAATTGGTTGTTCACCAATGAAATGGACAACATTAGGAAATGGTGGTAGAATGAGAATTGATTATGATTTATCAAATCAAACAAAGGAACAAATTGATTCAATATGTTTATCAGAATCAATTTCAAGTAATTTAAAGAAACATTGGTCATATTTACCTTTTCAAGATGAAGAAAGTGAAAAGAAATATGAAAAGTATATGTATATACAAAAAATGGATTCATTAGAAATATTATTCTTAATCACAAAAGAAAAAAATGATAAATCTAATGATTATAATATTGTTAAAAGAACAACATATGATTTAATTAAATAAAAAAAAAATAAACCATAATAGAAAAATAACTTCTATTATGGTTTTTATTATTTTATAGAGATATATTTTTTATTCTTTTACCATTTTCATAATAAATAAATTTATTTTCATTATTATCATAATACCAATTTATATTACTTTCACTTAAGTAATTCCATTGATTATAAAATGATTTAAACCAAGTAATATTGATATTAAATTAGATGGTGAAATTGTTAATGTAACATATGGTTTATCATGTGAAATATATGATGGTATTAAAGTAGAATATGGTGATAATAAATCACTTACATTATTAGATAAAGATAATATTGGTGAATTAACTCAACAATTAATTAATTTAAGTGAAAATAATATATTTAAATTTAGTTATTTTAATGATTTTATTACTTCATTAAAAGATGATAAATGTTGGATTAAGAAAATTGATATTATCAAATTACCTTAATTAATATAAAATTAAAACCCTAGAGAATATAATAACTCTCTAGGGTTTATTAATTTAAAAATTTAGTGACAATTTTTACCAACGATTACCAACATGGAACAATGAAAAATCTTCAAAATCATCTTCTTCATCTTCAACAATTTCCAACCACCAAGGCTTTGATTCAAAACAACGTGGCTTTGGTTCTTCTGTTGGACGAACAAAATTGTAATTAGGGTGTGTACCCTTCATAGGTTCTTTACATTTCCAATCACAATCCTTTGCAACATCTTCCAATGTGCGATACTTTGCCATTGCAACAGCCCAATCATGATGTGTGCGGAAGTTTTCACGCAATGGACGGTCAACATGTACATCAATGCCATCTGGTTCTCTATTAGGCTTTGGCATTGCCATTGGTCTTACAACATGTTCACAACATGGACGATTAAACCAAGGCTTTGGTTCTTCAAATCGTGGAACACGTGTGCAGCATGGTTCATTAAATCTACTAGCACAACCCTTTTCTTGACGAATAACATCCTTTACCATTTCATCAACTACATGAGTTGGAATGTTATTTTCACATGCCATCATTGGCGTTACAACAAGGCGAAATACGCCATTACCCAAATTAATTTTTTCTACTCTCATTTTCTTTATTTAATTAAATAAAACAATAAATTATTAATATATTTTCTTTTATTAAATTGAAAAATAATAATAAAGGTGAGACTCGAACTCACGACATTTTGTTTTGAAAAAACATTTTGCTGTTCTTCACCTATTTAATCGGTAAATATTTTATATTACAAATACTCTAAACCAACTGAGTTACATTATTATCATTTCTCAATCAACATTGCAAAAGTACATATTTTATTTTGAAAATACAAATTTTAAAGAAACTTTTTTTGTTAAATTTTTATTCTATATGGATGGTTTCTTTTAAAACTTGTTTTTTTATGTCTATTAATGATATTATCCACGATATCTTTACCATATTTTGGATAAAGATATGTATTTATAGCATCTTCATAACCATTTCCATTTAAATAATGGATAAGAATATCATCAACTTCATTATATGAATTTACACCAAATTGTTCAACATCGGAACTTGTAATACCTAAACCATCAGTAGGTACAGCATCAATTGCACTTTGTAATGCAATCTTTTTATCTTCACTATCTAAATGTTCAACATAAAACTTAGCAAGTTCAAATACTTCAGTTTTTAATAATGAAAACAAAGGACTAATATCATACCCACCATTAATTGTATAAAAACCTAGTAGATATTCTGTCATATTATCATTATCAACAACAATACCATTTGTTTTTTGAGATAAATTATAAAGATACATCATTCTCATTCTTGCTTTAACATTACCTCTTCTAATTTTATCTTCAATGGTTTTTGATTCTTGTTCATATCCACCAAATATTGATGGTTCTTCCAAATAAGTTAAAAAGAAATAATATGATTCATCCAATTTTTTAAATTTGAAATCATCACAAAAAGCATTACCAATTAATCTTGCTCTATCAGATTCTTCCTTTTTATTTGATTCAATTTGTAAAAACCTACCAATTAATGGAATACCTAATTCTTTACATATTGGTGACACTATTGCTGCGTTTAATGCACTATCAATACCACCACTAATACCAATTATTAATGCTTTAATATTATTATCAATTATATACTGTCTAACATTATTTGTTATAGTTTTTAAAACAGTATCATAATTTATTTCTGAATTTGGGTTATAAAATTTTTCCCTCATATATCTTAGTTTTTTTAAGTTTTATGATGCAAAAATATATTTTTTATTTTTATTTTCCAAATCTATTAACAAATTTTAAGAAATAAAATATTATACTATTATATAATAAATGTATAGGAAATAATATATGGGGCAAATAATAGAATTTTTATTTAATATTGCGGCAATAGTAATTTTTAACAAATTACAAACTACACAACAAAAAAAGAACCAATTAATATTTAATCTTCCTAAAAATAATTGATAAAAAAGTTGTTTTTATGAAAAAAATATTATATTTTTGTAAAATAATAAATAATAAAAGAATTTTTATGAAAAAATGTTAAATATTATAAATATGGGAATTATAACGTGTATTTTTATTAATTGCTTAATAATAAGCATTGGTTTTTTATTGTTTAAGTTAAACAATTATTTTGGATGGGATATATATTATAAAAATTATGATTTATTATCATTTAATGATATTATTAATGACGATACTAATAAATCATATTTTAATAAAGAAATGGAAGAAGAGTTTAATATATTTAAAAATATATGTAATAAAACAAATGAAAAATTAATACATTACTATAGAGCATCCTCAAATAGAAAAATATATTTTTGTTATAATGGTCGTAATAAAATATTTTTATTATATCAATTATCACATTATATAGTTAAAGATAAAACAATTCATTTTATTAATGAAAATATGGACGTTTTATCAAGAAAAGAATGTGCAATTGATAATGATGATTTTGAATATCTATTGACACAAAATGCAATAAAAACAAATATAATTAATAAAACAGAAATAGTGTCAAAATTAATTAAACAAGAAAAAGAAAATTTAAAAAATAATTTTAATATAAATGATAGTGAAAATTATTATAAATAATAAATTTTATATAAAAAAAGGTTAACTAAATTAATAGTTAACCTTTTTTTATTTATAATATTACTATTCATCACATTCAAATATACTATCATTTGGGTTAATATCACCAATAACAATTTCTTCTAATGTTTTATTAGTATTTGAACCTACACCATAAAATGCACAATCGCCATATTTTAAATTAGATAAATCCCATCCTCTTAAATCTAAGGATGTTAAACTTTCACAATAATAAAACATTTCACGCATATTAGTTACCTTTGATGTATCAAATGAACTTAAATCTAAGGATGTTAAACTATTACAACCATTAAACATATCATACATATCATATACATTAGATGTATCAAATGAACTTAAATCTAAGGATGTTAAATTCCAACAGTCATAAAACATACCATCCATACTAGTAACAGCAGATGTATTAAATGAACTTAAATCTAAGGATGTTAAATTATTACAATGACTAAACATCCAACCCATATGAGTTACATTAGATGTATCAAATGAACTTAAATCTAAGGATGTTAAACCACTACTTCTAGAAAACATACCATCCATACCAGTTACCTTAGATGTATCAAAGTTATCACCAAAATTAATTGATATTAAATCATAACAATTAGCAAACATAAAACCCATATAAGTTACATTAGATGTATTAAATGAACTTAAATCTAATGATGTTAAATTATTACAATTAGAAAACATTTCATACATACTAGTTACATTAGATGTATCTATAAACATTTTAACTGTATGTTCACCTAATGTTTCAAATGTATAATTTAAAGTAGGTGTTATTTCTACATTATCAACAAACATGTGTACAATATAATCTACCATAGAATTATTATACATTAAATAGCATGATTCTGTTGTACTAGTTACATTTAATGTTTCAATTACATTAAAATATGATTTATTATTATCACCAATTAATATATATTGTAATTCTTTATGATTGCTTAAACCAATTTCTTCTTCACCTCTTAATATAATTGATGTAGCAGCATCTGCTTCATATGTTACTTCCCAAACATTATCTGTTGTGTTATAAACACATTGTACACCATTTACTGTGAAATTACCTTCACTTAATTCAATACCATTTTCAATGAAAATAAACTTACAATTCACTTCACTTGTTTGACATGTATCAATTGTCCAAGTTTCTGGTAAATAACCATTTTCAATTATATATTGATATTGTTCAGTATACAAACAATTATATTTAAATACCCCGTTTTGTGGTAAACCATAGAACATATCATCCATTCCTTCAATAGATGAAACATCACATAACATAGTAATAGAAGTTAATATTGGATTTGTATACATGTTATAATCTTCCATTAAGAACATTTCATTACAAGTCCATAACATACTTGTATCAATATTATCATGTATAGTAATTGATTTAATTTCATTACAATTATAGAACATTCTATCCATAAAGAATAATGGAATGCCAGTAGTATCAATTAATATTTTAATTGTATGCTCACCTACTGTATCAAATTTGTGATAAATGTCATAAATAACTTCTTTATCATCAATTAATATTGCACCAATATATGGTTGGTAAGCACCATTAATTAATTTAATTAATTTATCAGTATCACTAACTTCTATAGTTTCTGTGATGTTAAAACATTCATATGAAGAAATGTTTTCACCAATAAAAATATATTTTTTATTTACATTAATATTATTAAATGAACCAATTTCAATATTATTTAATGATACAATATATTCTTTTGCTAATGATAATGGTTCATCATTAAACCATGTATTATAACTTGAATCATAAAAACATTCAATACCATTTATTGTAACAACACCTTCGCTTATTTCAGTACCATTATCAATTATTGAAAACGCAGTATAAATATCTTCACTTGACATTATATACCAACCTTCAAATTGACCATCTTGCCCCATTCCTTGTAAAAAATATTGGTATGCTTCTTCATATTGTTTATTATAAATTAATGTACCAATTGGAGCAATATTATCAAACGCATAACCACCACTATTAATGTTTGATACATCACCCATCATTATAATTTCACTTAAGTTTGGAGAGTTAGAGAATGTATAATACCAATCCCAAGTGTATCTTGTATTCCATACAGACATATCTACTGTTGGTAAGTTAGTACAGTTATCAAATACATAATATAAACGTTCACCATTTTCAAATGTACAATTTTCACCAAATTTAACTTCCAATAATTTATTACAATAATTAAATATACCAAAAATACCATCTAATTCTTGTGTAATATTTACTTTTCTTGTATCAAATGAAGTTAAATCAATACTTTGGATATTTGAACAAAATGCAAACATATTACCCATTTGTCTTAATTCAGATGTGTCAAGTTTATCTAAATTATGTATTTTCTCTAAATTACTACACATCATGAACATTTGTGATAATGATGTGATTTTTGGAGATATGAAACTACCAAAATCAATTTCTTTTAATGATGTAATACCACAAAACATGCCAGTCATGTTAATTGCTTTAGTGTAAAATTTAATTTCAAGTTCCACTAAATAATTTCCATTGATTCTATCAAACATATTATATATAATTGGCACATTATAACCATAATCAACATATGGCATTCGTTCACCATTAATATTAATTTGTGATACTTGTGATAAATCAAATGAAGGATAAGAACCATCTAATCCAGTACCTAAAACTTGTAAAGATGTATAATGTTTATCTCTCCAATTATAATTAATAGTATAAACATCATCAATTATTAATGAAAATGGTAATGAACCATAAACTGTAATACCAACATCTTCTTTATAATGTTCATATTTACATGCGATGAATGTTTTTTCATACCCATAATCATTTAAAATTAATGATATAAAATCACCTAAAAAGTCTATATTACTAATAGTAGTACTTTCAATTTCACTATAATCAATGAATTCAAATGTAATATTATCTTCACTTCTTGCATACCCATTTTCAATTATTTCACTTAAAGATGGATACCAATCATACCATCGTGTTTCTTTACAATTTTCACATAAATTTTCACTATCATAAGTAGTTGGCATTGAACCATATTGGTCTTCCCAACCAAAACATAAATATACATCATTTGGGTTTACTGATTGTGGGAATACAATCTTTGCATGATTAAATGGTTTAGTAATCCAAAGATTATCATCACTTGATTCAACACATTGACAATACCAATTAGAATACACATCAACATCAACACTACCTTCTGTGTAATAATTGTAGTTATCTATATATTGTTTTTCACCACTTGCATCCATTAACATTGGTTTTGATGCAAAATATTCTTCAAATGTTTTACTATTTTCATTTCTTCTACTAAATGCAGAACTTGATACTGTTTCATCATCTAGTGTCAATACTGATGCTTCACTAACATTTCCTTCTTCACCACCACTTGATAAGAATCTAACATCAACAATATTTTTTGTTAAAATATAAGATGCTTTAAAAAATACCATATCATTATCACTTGTTGATGCAACATTAGGAAATACTAATTTTGATTCTTTTTCTGCATATTGAGAATAATTATCAAATAATTTTAAATCTTTCATATTTTAGTATTTTAATATATATTTTTATTATAAATACTATAAATGACACCATATTTATAGTAAAAACACATTTAAATTATGAAAAATAAATATGGATGTATTAAATCAATATTAGATGGTTCAGAACAAGTTTTTAAAGCCCAAGGTTCAATGGAAATACCAAATGAGTATTCTTATAAGAATTACTTACCAAAGGTCTTAAATCAAGGAAATGAGCCAATTTGCGTGCCATGTTCAATATCATCTTATATTAATTGGGATTTAAATATTAGAAATAATGAAGATGAAAAGGATTATCATATTAATGTAAATGAAATATACGATTCAAGAAGTAATAATGATGAAGATAATGGAATGATGATAAAAGAAGCATTATCATATTTAAAACACAATGGTGTTGAAACAGATAATGGTAAATATAAAATTAAAGGATATGCAATTGTTGGTAGTATTGAAACGCTTAAACGTGCAATTGTTATGAATGGTATTTGTATTGGTGGATTACCAACATATGATACACCAAATGATGAATTTTGGATTAATGATGGAAGTGAATTTTTAGGTGGTCATGCAATTGCAATTATTGGATATGATGAAGAAGGATTTATAATTAGAAATTCATGGGGAAAATCATATGGATATGATGGATATTCGCATATGAAATATGAAGATTTTAATAAATTTTATGAAATTTGGACACTATATTAATAATAAATAAAAAGGTTAACTATTAATTTAGTTAACCTTATTTTATTATAATATATTATTCAGTACAATTTCTATATACAATATTTGATGGTTTTTCATTTAAATTATTTAATAAAGTTTCCCAAGATGATCTTGTATTTTCACATAGATTTAACACACATTCTGATGATATATCAGTGAACATTCTATAATAATTAGATGTATAAGATAATACATTAGACACATCTGCTTTATTACCAAATGTAATTGATGTTAAACTATTACATTTCCAAAACATATCAGATATATATGTTGAATTACTTAAATCAAATGAATTTAAGTCAATTAATGCTAAATTAACACAACTTTCAAACATTTTACCAGTAGAATATAAATTAGGTGTGTTAAAGTTATTAATACCTATTAAATTATCTGTTGAAGTTAAAGCATTACATCCATAGAACATTTCACTCATAGATTCAACATTAGATGTATCAAATTCATCACCAAATGTAACTGATGTTAAACTTCTACATCTAGCAAACATACCAGTCATATCAATTACATTAGATGTATCAAATGAACTTAAATCTATAGATGTTAAACTACCACAATCTAAAAATAAATATCTCATAGATGTAATTAAAGTAGTGTCAAAATTATCACCAAATGTAACTGAAGTTAAATGATTTGACATTCTATATAAATCATTTATTTTAGTTTTTAAATGTGAAAAATCAATATATGTCATTTTAACGCTATCAATACCATATGATGTACCACCATAATCTCTTGAAAAAACTCTATCTAAACTAATTGACTCAAATGTTTCATCAACATGGAATTTATAAGTCACTTTATTATCTTCATTTTCTTCAACTAATTCTTCATTTATAATCCAATTTGGTTTATTATTACTATAATATAAATTATTTCCATCACCATAACTTAATGAAAAATCATATACTGCTAAAATATAATTACCATCTTCTTTTACCCAAACTTTACCATTATCTTGTGTTAACGATACTTGTGGATAATCTAATGAATTTTTAACATTTAAAAATTCTTCTTCTGTGTTAAATTTTCTTAATTTTTCCATAAAAAATAGTCTGTATAATATTTAATATTATACAGACTACAAAATTACACTATATCAAGGTGCATTATTTTTTCAATTTCTTTGAAACATTCTTCTTTTGTGATATTTGGATTTTCATAATATGCATCTTTTACAATATCAAGGAAATATCCGATACGAGGTCCTTTTTTCAGATTAAAATGTTCCATAATATCATTACCATTAATTGGTAATTTTACTTTTGTTGATTCTGTTTCCTCTTTATCTCTTAGTTCAATTATTTTATTAATAATCAAACCAACTTGTTCAAGCATACAATATCCAATAGCATGAGAAGCATTATCAGCATTAATAATATCCAATACCATTGCCATATTATCAGAATTTTCCATATCATTCATGAATTTTCTAATAACCTTATCTGATGGGCATTTATTACCATTTTGTTTGAATCTCATATGATTCTTAACACCCATAACCACCATATCAGTAAGATTATTTGCATATTTCATTCTTTTCATGATATTTGATGTTAACGTTGCTCCGCTATATTCATGACTAAAGAAATGAACTTTACCATTTACTGTACATCTACATTGTGGCTTTGCAATATCATGGAATAATGCACCCAATCTATGCGGTAACATTTGATGTACTCTATCAACTACTGACATTGTATGTTCAAATGCATCACCAAAATGCTGTTCACCTTGTTCACAACCAATTAACGCATATACTTCAGGTAATACTCTTTTCAGTAATCCACAATGATACATTTTTCTTAACCCCATTGATGGAAATTCAGCAAGAAGTATTTTATTAATTTCACTTGTTATTTTTTCTTGTGCTACACCATTTATTTTAAATGCATTTGTAACAATTCCCAACCAAGTTTTTCTTTCAATAGCAAAACCAAATAATGTATGGAATCTCATAATTCTTAACATTTTTATTGGGTCTTTTGTGAATATTTTTGTAGCATCATATGGTGTTCTTAGAATACCGTTTTTAAGGTCATTTAAGCCGTTTCTAGATGGGTCTAATATCTTTTTGGTACATATATCCATATAGAGGGCATTTATCGTTAAATCACGCATTAAACAATCTTCAAGCAATGTTCCAAATGGTTCTTCAATACCTTTTGTATCACTAACCTCAATATTAATATCCTTAAATTTAGATATGGTTTTAATATTAAATTTCACACATCTAGAATTTTCATATATAATTGGATTACTATCTTCTCTATAACATCCATATTCTTTACATATCCATCTAGCGAAATTAATTGAGCCACCATATTCTTGAACTACAAAATCAATGTCATGTATTTCTCTTCCTAGTAATAAATCTCTAACACAACCACCACATAAGAAAACACTATTTGCCCATTTTGTTCCTTTAATTGCAACTGCAATGTCTTCAATCAATTCACTATATACGTTATTTTTTGGTAATGATATTTCCATATTTAATTTTACATTAATGATTCATAAAATTCGTTCCATTCATTATTTATATTTTTTATATTTCTATTAAATAATTTTCCATCATCATATAATTTATAAATTAAATTATAATCGAAATTATAAGTTATATAACGATAAAAACGTTTTTTAATAAAAAAATCTTCTCCACAAAATTTTTTTACAACTGAAAACAAATTATGGTTTTTTAAAAATCTACATATTATTATGTATTTGTAATGAGTTGTTAAATATTTTAATGTATTTTTATTATGTTTTTTTTCGCAATAAGTTAAATGTGATTTAACATATATATAACGTGTTACATTAAATATTTTTATTTTTAGTTTATTAGCACTTTTTTTTCTTGTTAAAAAAGATATATAATATTTTATCTTATTTATAATTTTTTCCATTATTTTTATTAAATGTATATAATTTTTATATTACAAAAATACATAAAAAAACGGAGATAAACAAAATATCTCCGTTAAATAATGTTAAAAATCAGATTTGCCTCTTGAACATTCAAAAATTGTAATTTTTTCATTTTCTCCAATTTTTGATATAAAATTATTAAAGAAATTTGAAATCCAATCAAAATCATTTTTTGCACTATCCATATCATGCCAACCATCTTTATCTAAAATTGCATAAGTCCAATAAGCACAATTATGAATTACATATTGGTCTTTATCTTTAAATTTAGATAGATAATTATGTTGTGTTGACATATTATCATATATTGTTTGTTCAATTTCATCTTTAGGTTCTCTACCTTCAATAATCATTTCCCAAACTGCTTCATATGCTGCTGTGTTTTGCATATGCATTGAATCCCAATCAATATCTTTACAAATGGCTTCATTTGTTTCACTACCATCAAATAATTTTAATGGTATACAAAAGTTTTTACCTTTTTTATATGTTTGCCATTTACCATTTGGATTATCAGTTGAAATTGCATCACCATTATCATTAATATAATAACCTTCAACAATTTTCTTATAATATTCAAAACTTGATAAGTTTTTAATATTTTTTAAATTTGATTTAATATAATCAATACCATATTCGTTTAAATCAAATTTCTTTGGACATTCCAACATTTTTTCAAATAACTGAATGCTATTTTTTCTCATTTTTTCAGCATCTTTATATTTGAAAACAACATATGGTTCAACTTCTTTATCAATTCTATATTGTTCCATCAATTCATCAGGGTTATCACCAATAACCATAACAACGAACATTTGACTACCTTTCATTTAAGTTATATATCTTCTTATTTTCATTATTTTAAAATTTAAAATGGTTCAATATCAATTGGTGTTAAACCATATTCAATATTATTATCAATTTCAACATTTTCTTCAATGTTTGTATTTCTAATTCTAACTCTTCTATCTAATTCGTCACGAATTAATCTAGTCATTTCTTCAAATTGTTCTATTTGTTCTATTTGTTCAGCATTAAATCTTATATAATTTTCTTGACTAAGATTATTAATTAATGTGTCATTATTTTTTTTAAGTTTTTTATAATTAGTTAATCTAATTAAATCATTATATAAATTTAATGGTGTTACATGTGCCATTTCATTTAAACATGTCATTAATGTTTCATCTTTATATAAATTAGAATAATCTTGATGAAAATGACCATATGACCATGTTTTAATTATCATCTTATGTTCTTTTAAGAAATTATATATGTTATCAAATACTTCTCTTTCATGTTTAATATCATCTTTTAATGAAGCATCAAGTTTATACCATTCTAAAGAAGTATCTTTAAATTTTGGGTCAGCAAATGATGGTGCTGAATGAGTAATAATATGATTAATATTAATATCTTGTTTAATTAATTCAAACAATTCATTTTCATCATAAATTGGTGCTTCATTTTCCCAATATAATTTCTTCTTACTATTTTCACTTTTATATTTGTTAATAATATGTTCTTGTTGTTTTCGCCATATTCTATCAACTGATATACCACCACCAACACATAAAATATTTTCATTTTTTATTTTAATAACAGTATAATCATCAATACATTTAATATGTGAAAAATTTAATTTATCTTCTTTAAAATAAGAAGGGTCATCATGATTTCCTCTAATGAAATATAAATAAGAATCATTATTTTTTAATATTTCATTTATCATTTTAAATGTATCAATATAATATTGATACTTATTAAAACCAAAACCACAATCACCACAAACAAAAATTAGTTTTCTAGTAAAATCATATTTTTTATTATAAAATTCACTAAAAGAATATGGTCTAGGTCTAAATAAACCATCATTTTGATTTTCTTTGTCTTCCATTTCTTGTTTAACCAATGGATGCACTTCTTCCTTATATATTTCCTTATTAAAATTTAAACCTTTTTTTAAAGTATTAAAAAATGTATGAAATTCACCATGAATATCACCAAATGTTATAAAACTTCTAATATTAGTATGTTCTATTATTTTCATTTTATTATTATAAATTAAATGTTATTAACAATGCAAAAATATATTTTTTATTTTAAAAATACAAATAAAGGAGCATAAAATTTATATTATTTATGCTCCTTTAAAGGTTATTTAAACAAAAAATTAAAGTCCTAATGCTTTTGCAAACAATTCAGCAAAAGATTGTTCAGTTGATGTTGTTGATACATTTACCTTAGTACTATTACTATCTTCAACCATAGATTTCAAATCAATACCATGATTAGAAGCAAGTTCATAATCTTCTTCACGAACAATAACATCCTTTCTACTTAACAATGCTTTAATTGCATGTATATTTTTTGAAATAATAGCACTACCAAGAGGTGTACAATTAAAGTCATTTACAATGTTAAGATTAATGTTAGCCTTGCTAATCATCTTATCAAACACCCAATTCAAACTATGCTTGTTATCTGAACAAATAATATGCATTGCAGTATCATCATTCATATCAACAACATTGATGTCGAAATTATCTGCTTCAATGATTTTGTTAATCATCTTCTTGTCATTTTCAACATTTGTCTTATCATATTCATTATCAGACAAATACTTATACAACAATGATTGGAACAAGTTTTCACAAGTAAAGTCCTTTACATTGTTATCAAAGTTTGGCATATTAATAACTTCACCAAATAAATTAAACAAGTTATTTTCAATAATTGAAAATACTGGAATCTTACTATTAAATTCATAGTTAACATCCAAATCAGTACCATACTTCTTCAACAACTCAATTGCAGCACGTTCATTCTTTTCATCAATATACTTGTGAAGCAAAATCTTAGGGTCAACATCTTCTCTATTCAAGTACATGTCACTATCAATACCAATCTTTTGCAAATAGTTTTCATGAGTAACATTAACATTATAACCTGTAAAGATTGTTTTTAATGTATCAATCTTATATTGGTCTTTGTCATATGTCATTGTAACAATTGCCTTATCATCATCTTTTGGCAAATTAAAGTCCAATAAGATGTAATTCTTAGTGTCATTATTAAAGCGGAAATTATCACCACTCAAAAATGTATGGTTCAAAATATCATTAAATCCTTTCTTATTGAAAGCATAAACAATAATTCTATTATCACCACTATATGACAATCCAACATGTTCCTTATTCTTACCAATGTATTCTAAGAATGAATCAATAGTCCAAGTAAAATTCTTATTTTCACTAAAGTGAATAAATACATTTTTAGGAATACCCAAATGTTCAAGAACACCGTAAATATTCATGTTCTTACCATCAATACTCAATGTACCCATCAAGTTATTATTTCTTGTTGTATGAGAATGAGTAATACCTCTTGACGGATTTACTGATACACCGATATGCGCAAGTTCATGGTCTTCACGTTTATCAAAGTTAAAGACAAAATATTGCTTTGCATTATCATTATCTTTAGTATATTGCTTGAAGTAAGATTCTTGACGAGTAAGACACCATCCCGTTCTACCACCACCACACAACTTCTTTGAAGAATCAAATGAATTTACATTAACAACAACAATGTTACCATTTTCATATACAATACTACAATCCTTACAATTGCGTGCCATATAACCAAGCATATCATCCTTTTCCCATGAATATGTTTCCTTAAGAGCATTTGCAATATGTTCCATTAAGAATGGGAAATTATCAATTGCTGATGATGTACTAATAAGTTTTTCTTGACGATGTTTAGCCAAAGTTGCAATACCTTTGAAAATCTCATAATACTTATTAAAATTGTGAGAATTTTCTGCTTCAAAACCATTATTAGCATGTGATAATATATTATCCTTTAACATCTTTCGTTGAGCAGTATTAAAACGATTAATAATGTCACTAACAAATTTAATCTTTTCAATACCATTCATTTCATGGAACAAATTTGCAAAATCTGTTTTTGTTTTATATGAAACAATGTTACCCTTAATCAAATTTTTAATTTCGGTAGAATTATTCTCTGCCCAATCATGAATATTCTTAATATCATCAACTGTTGCAATACCTTCAAATACAGCCTTGATTGCCCAAACTTGATAATTTGGTTGCTCATTAAACATGAGAATTAAAGACTGAAATACTGTGTTCTTCTCAACATTAATACAATACTTAGAAATCAACGGATTGATTTGTTTCTTTGAGTAATTAATTTCCATTTTGTTTTTATTTTTAATTTTTTGTTTTTTAATTTCTTTTCGTTTTAACAATGCAAAAATACAAAGATTTTTTCTTAAAAACAACTTTTAATTGTTAACAAACGTTAAATAAAATGACCAACTTAAAGAAAGTATTATCATTAAAATAACGTTCAAGTATGCACTTTTTTCGTTTTCAAAATCTTTTAATACTATAAAATTTAAAATAGTACTAATTCTAAATGAAATATAGAATAAAGATAAAAATATACACAATGTTAAAACAATAAATTTCATATTTCTTAATGATTTTTATAATAACCACACTATTATTATCTAGTGTGGTTATTTGTTAATTTACAAAGGAAATGCTATTATATCTTCACTTGAAGTTTCTTTAATAATTTTGTCTTCATCTTCAAAAATGAAAACTTCAGTTTTAGTATCATGTTTCCCATCTTGAAATGTCTTTTCTTGAAATGAACGAAAAAATTTATTATCTTTAGGTAATCTTTCAAGTATATACTTTTTTACTCTATCATCAAAATTAATTTTTAATAATTTTTCTAACTTATCCTCAATAGCATTAACTGTAACAAAGTATAATAAATCTCTATTTGAATCAGTCAATGTTGTAAAATTGATTTTATCAAAAATTAAATCACAAATATATTTGTTATATATGTTATAATTTTTATAATCACAAAAAGTTTCACCTAAATCTTCAAAAAATTCATTATCCGTTTCATTTTCAATTATTCTCTTAGCAAAGAAAAATGAAAAATAAAGATGAACATTTCTATCTTTTAAAGTTTTATTAATTAACTTATTATAAAGTTCTTCAGTTGGTTCTTTTATGCCTCTATGCCCATAATTACCAATATTATATAATGCGTTTTTAACAACAGTTGAAGCATTATAAAATGTTAATAAATCACTAAACTTATAACCATTATCAATAAAAGCATCAATTATATCATATGTATTATATGTGTTAAGTGATAAATTTAATATACCAATAAACTTAGTAATGACATCATATTTTTTAAATAACTCAAGAATTTTTTCTTTATTAGGTAAAACTTCTTTTAAGTTATTTAAATTATATGAAAATAATTTATTTAAAATTATTTTATCTTCATTATATACCCTACAAATAATATCATATGGTAAATTATATTCAACAATAAGTTTATTTAATGTATCACTTATTTTACAACAAGATAAATCATAGATATTTTCACATTCTTCTTCGTTAGTAAGACTATTTCTATCAATTAAACCAAATTTAATTCTTGCACTATCATTTACATCTTTTGAAAAATCACAAAAAAGAATATGTTTACTTTTACCACTAATATTTTCATCAAAATAATGAGAATACTGTTTTCCAATAATAAATCTAACATTAGGGTGCTTTACAAAAAATACCATTTTATCATTATTATCAGAAATAATATCATAATTATCAGATGTTACAGCATAATCTAAAAACTTGATAAATGATTCTTTATTCCATTCATAATTCTTATTTGAAAAATCATAAATACCATTCATTGGAATACCATTATTAACCAATAATGTTTGTATATTGTTTGTATCAATAATACAATTAATATTATGGTAAATAGGTGAATTAATACCATTCATCAATGAAATATTAGTGAAACTATGTGCATGTACAATTCTATTATTATCACTAACAGTAAAACCAACAATAGAATATTCATCATCTTCCTTTAAACCAAAGTTATACATTACATATTGCTTATTTAAACTTGATGTCATATAATTTTTCCAATATTGCATATTTTTAGAAATACACCAATTTGTTGTTTTAGCAATATGTTTAATGGTTTCAAAATCATTAACCAATAATAATACAATATTATCTTTATCATGAATAATATTATACTTAAAATCTTCATTATTGGTTAAAAATTTCATAAATGATTCTTTATTCCATTCATATTGAATTTTTACCAATGTTTTCATTTGATTAATAATTTCATTCACATCATCAATAGTACTCATTTTACGAATAAAATTGATTTTTTTTGTGGTTGATAAATTATTAAATCTACTGAATGTTAATAACACATCTTCAGTTAATTCTAATTCCTTTAACATTTTCTTTTGTGAAGTATTAAAAGAATTAATAACTAAATTTGCTCTTTTGTTTCTTCTAATTAAATTTAATTCATTTGTTAATGAATCAACTTTACTTTTACTATTATATGCAGTAATAGTACCATTTAATAATTTATTTGATAAACTACCATGTAACTCATACCAATTTAAAATTGAATTCATTGTATGAATTGCTACGCCATTTTTAAATACTTGTGTTATTGCCCAAGCAAATAAATTAGGACTATTATTACAATTACAATAAATATAATATGTATATGGGTGAGTTAAACTAGCATATTTAGTTATAGTTCCTTGTAATAGTTTTTTATTTGAACTAATAAAATTATTAATTTGTTCATCAATATCATTTGGTAAAATTAAAATTCTTCTACCAAAATGTTGTAATGTTGAGTTGTCATATGCAATTACATAATAATTGTACATTGACATCATTTTACTAGCAATGCCATGTTCATCAATCAAACGTTTATTAATATCTCTATCACCAGTTCTGTTTTGAAAGATGATAAGTTGTTCACCATCACATTTAGTTTTAATCAATGCTACATGACAAACTTCAATTCTACCACCTATCAACAAAACCTTAGTTGGTTCGGTTACTCCGACATTATTTCTCAAATGTCGGAGACCTCTAGCGTATTTACCTATCATTTTTCAATTCAATCCTTAAAATTTAATTTCAACACTAAAAATATCAGCAAACAATGTATTAAAATCAAGATTTTGAGATTCACACTTAGTCATAATCTTCTTCTTAATTTCTTCAATATGCTTGTCATATGTATTTGTGATATATTCAACAGTTTCAATTTCAACAAGATTTTCATTATCCTTGTTTACAGTAGTTGTTGTTTTATTTACTGTAGTTGAAGTTCCACCACTATAAGTAGTTGTCTTAGCAGCAGTACCACCATTGTAATAACCACCATAATTACCACCATAATATGAATAACCACTTAACTTCTTGAAGAATGCTTCATCTTCATCATTATTTTGATATATACCATTTGCGCCTCTTGTCCAAGAACTTCCCTTATGTTCAAGTTCATATCGTTTCAACCCCAAATGTTTAATCAAAGCATGACCCATTCTACATGCATTATCCATATCTTCCAATACACAATATTCATTTTGCATGTGACCATTATAATAGCCACTACCAAAATTCATACAAATAATATTGGTTTGCTGTCTAATTTCCTTAACATCAGTATATGGTTCACTAAAGAACTTTGTAAGTCCATGTTCTTCACAAATCTTTTGCATATGATTTACAAAGAAATCCTTACTAAACAATCTTACACCACTACACTCATAAGCAGCACGATTCAAATCAGGAGAGTCATAACCCATTACATAACCAACATCCTTGAACCATTCCTTATTCAATTCTTTAGAACCAATACATCCAGTTTCTTCTTCCAAAAAGAAACATGCTTTTAATTTATCAACATGTGAAAACATTGACAATCCAATAAGAACACCCGCCTTATCATCACCACCAATACCCATTCCATCAACATAGATTTCATGCTTTTTAGTTGTAAGACCAACAACACGTGTCTTAACTTCAAGTGTTGTACCTACTTGTGCATAAGGACGATGCTTTTGCTGAACAGAATCCAAGTGAGCAGTAACACAAGGATAAAATTCACCATCACCAACTTTACCTTTAGTTAAGTATACATTACCCTTTTTATCAAATTCGTAATAAATACCATTTCTTCTAGCCCAAAGAATAATAAATGTAACTAAACGATATTCTTCCTTAGAAACTGTTGGAATGGACATCAATTCATAAATAAAATCTTTATCCAAGTGAGTAAGTGATATTACATCTTCTTCCTTTTTAGTTTCTTCAACCTTAGTTTCATTATTTTCTTTAGTACTTTCTGTTGGTGTTGTCACAACATTTAATCTAGTTTCTTCTACCTTAGAAGATTTAGTTTCTTCATTAGCATTTGAAGTTGTTGTAGTATTTTCAACAACATTTTTGTTTTCCAACTGCTTTTCAGTCGGTAAAATCTCTTTTGATTGTGAGTTATTCATTTTAATTTTTATTTAAAAACAAGTTATACCATTTAAATTAATAACTAAACCATTTTGAATATAATTTATATTCAATTCATTAATTAAATTAATATCATCACTATTAAGTAATTTGATTAAAACATCACTAATTTCATCTTTATTAATTGTAATGTTTTTCTTTTCATTATTACGATAAGTGATTTCAATAATCAATTCATTGACTTCTTTTAATTTTTCTTCATTATTTTTTAATATAACTGAAGAAAACGCTCTAATATTATATTCAAATTCATTTCTCATTTTGATAAAAAATATTTTTAGGTTCAATTATTACACATTTAGCCAAATTAAGATTTTTAAATTTTGTTGTTATTTGCATCCTAATACATTTACGTTTATCAACATAAACATTTTTTAAACCCAAATAATCATTAACAATAATTGTTCCTATTTTATAACCTAATTGTTCTAAAACACTAATCCTAACATCTATATTAGATATATGGTCAATCATGTAACTAATATCTATATAGTCTTGGCTATTCTTGAATTTATCTATCAATTTCATAGTACAAAAGTATAAAAAAAGTGTCATTAAAACAAATAATAAGTCTTAAAAAATGTTAAATAACATAATGTAATAAGATTTTTTTATCATTTGATGGCAACTTAAACCATTTACTTGAAAATTGAGATAAACCAAAATCATTTTTTATTCTTGTTTTATCAATATTAGGCAAACCATCATATGTTCTAATTAATTCACCCTTAATTAATAAATTTTGCTGTTTTTTACTTAGTTTATCAAATTCTTCACTCCAATCAGTCAATAGAACTTTTGTCTTATCAAAAATATGTCGGTATTTATGACTACTCTTAATTCTACTTTCCTTATCCTTATAATCCCAATTTTCTTTCGCTCGTCTGAAAATTGATTCCTTATTAAAAATATTTTTTAATTCCATTTATATATCACATTGCTTTAATAATGACGCATTGATTCCAAGAATCTTCATCATATTGATGATTTTTAAGCCCTTCAACACGAAGTTCAACTCTATTCTTAATATCAACACCAAATCGTAACAAAGCCTCACAAACACTCTTTAAACGTCTTTCAGCAAGTCTGTAGTTGCTATCCCAATTACCCCTATTCTTAGAAGAATAACCACGTAACTCAATTTTAACATCTTTATGTTCTTCCATGAATTTAGCAATATTTTCTATTGTTGGATAATCAGCAGTATCTAATCTAAATTGACCAAATCTAAAATGAATTGTTTGCTGCCACATTTCTGATGTTTCAATAATGTTATTATAAAATAAATCATTATAATCTATTTCATAAACATCATTTTCACATTTATTATCATTGTTATTTATAACAACAACTGTAGGTGGTGGTGTTTCTTTTTTAACTCGTTCAACAACTACAACTTCACCATAATAATTTCTTCTCCATCTTTGAGCATTACATGTATTATAAAATAATATAACACCAAATAATAAAAGTAATAATTTTCTTACCATATCATTAAAGTTATTAAATTAAAAATTGATGGTGTAGGTGGATTCGAACCACCGTCATTTATGCCTTGGATGACATAACCATACTAAGCCAACTATACTATACACCAAACTCGTTTTTTTTTACACAACATAGGTCTTTTCGTTCTTACATTTATAGAGTATCTGTTTACTTAAACAGATTTAACATAACAAAAATATATATTTTTTTAAAATAAAACAAATTATTTAACTAATATTAACATTTCTTTTATAAATTGTAAAGAAATACTTTAAATTAGTTTTTTTATCTAACATTGTTTGTGATTGATAAAAAACTCTCCATTTATCATCCATTAATACATTTGGAAAATATGTATCACCATCCTTATTATCAGTAACTTGTGTAATGTACATTTTATCAACAATATCACGCTCAATAAATTGTTGATAAATTTTAGCACCACCAATCACAAATAATTCCAAATCTTTAAAAAGTGTTTCACATAATTCAATACATTCATCTATTGAATGAACAATATAAGCACCATCAACTTTATATTCTTTATCTGATGTTATAATTATATTATGTCTATTTGGTAACTTACCTTTTGGTAAAGATTCATAAGTTTTTCTGCCCATTATAACAACACTATTTAATGTAATTGTTTTAAATGTTTTTAAATCATCTGAAATATGATACATTAAATCACCATCTTTACCCAAAACTAAATTAGTATTTATACAAGCAATAATATTATATCTTTTCATTATCGTAAATTATTTTATGCAAAAATATAAAAAAAAACCTAGATAAACAAATTATCTAGGTTAAATTTTGTTAATTATTTCTTTTTCTTTTTCTTTTTAGAATTAGCAGAGATTATAGGATTTCTAAATGAACTTAATTTATCAAACCCATAACCCTCTAATTTCTGAATATCATTTCTTTTATCAATAATTGGTTTTTCTTTTTCTGATAATAACCAATTATAAATTTTCAAAAACATATCATCACCACTTATATATGATGTTATGTAAGTATCTTTTAATATTGGATTTTTAATAATATGTTGTTTATATATAGAAGATAATACATAATCACCTTCTAACCAATTATAATAATAATGACAAGGTATTATAGCCAATGGAACATCTTTAACTATTTTATCAATATTTTCTTTAATTTCCTTTAATTCACTATTAACATGTATTTCATTATTATTATCTTTATATCTTTCTACTGAAAATATATAATGAGTATTACCAACTTCAAGAATAAAATAAGAAAATTTACCGCTTAAACGTTTTTCTCTCTTATATTTACCATTTTCATTCTTAACCCATATATTTACATTTGTTCTATATGAATCAAAACCATAATATTCAGTTTGTTTAAAAAATTCAGAATTCTTTACATCAGAATATTCTCTTCTATCATATACAACATCCTTATCAATACCATAATAAGAAACACAATAGTCGTAATAATCCTTTACATTACTTATTATTAACATAATATTAAAACCTTTAAAATGGTGACATTACATATATAATACAATGCCATCAATGTTATTATTCTACTGTTTCTTCAACTTTTGTAGCAACAGTATCAGTCGTTTCAACAACTTCATCAACAACTGTTTCAACAACTTCTACCACCTCAACACTTTCAGTAGTTTCACTTGTTTCAACCTTCTTAGAACCATTACCACAAGCATTAAAACCAAATGTTACTGCAACAGCAGCAATTACAATAAATAAAACCTTCTTCATTTTGTCTATAAAAATTTTTATTTAAAATTATTTTTTTAAGCAGTAGGTGGAATTACATCTTCCTTTTTACCTACAATGGCATAACCAATAATTGCGAAAATACCAAACAAACAACCCAAAGCAGCAGCCAACCATACATTACGGTTCTTCTTTTGAGCAATCAAATAACAAACAACGCCACAAAGTAGCCAAATAATTAATTCCATTATAAAATTTTATTTTTAAAAATTATTATTTTATTATATGGAATATCATATAATTAATGATATTCCATTTTTATTTTTTATCGAATAAATGTAATTACTGCACGATTTGCATCATTGTTATCAAACAATTGAGCAGTATCACCCTTACCAATTGCATTAATTCTTTCAGCAGAAACACCCAACTTAACCAATGCATCCTTTACAGCATTTGCACGTGCTTCTGATAAATGTTGATTAATTTCAGTAGTACCAGTTTTTGCATCAGCATGACCAACTACATCAATCTTAACATCATTATTATCATTCAAGAACTTAGCCAAATTAATCAATGAACCTTCATTTGTTGGCAAAATTTCACTCTTACCAATCTTAAAACCAATTACACTAGGAACTACAATATTAGTAACATTCTTAGGTTGATTTTGCAATTCACCAATCATCTTATCCTTTTCAACAATCAATGCATTTGCATTTGTTAATTCAGAATTAATCTTATCATTTTCAGCACGCAATGCATTTACTTGGTCATTCAAGAAATCACGTTCAATAACTACTTCAGAAACATTACACTTTGTAAAATTTTTACCAAACTTATAAGAAAAACCTACTGATAATTCCACTTCTGATTTGTTTACATTCAAACCATTTTCAACATGTTCCCAAACAAATGTAGGACGCATATTAAATGACCACTTATTGGAAATGTTATAAAGTACTTCAGCACCAGCCTCAGCAACTAGGAAATTATCTACAACACAACCATTATCATGACCCCATCCAAGACCACCAACAGCCTTTACTTCCCATTTTCTATCAGGATTAAAACCCCAAATTGCATTTGATACATTAAACTTATGTTTCCATGTTACACTTACATCATCAAAAATAGTATGAATACCCTTATTGTTTACAGTAGTCTTACCTTCAAGTGACATACCATACAATGTTGTAAAATCCTTACCAATTTCAAGACCAAACATTGGACGAATTGATTCATGGAAAATTGTATTACCAATTTGAATATTTGTTGTTGGAACTGTAGCACCTACACTTACTGATGCATAAGTATTATCAAAAAACTTACTTTCAACAACATGTTGTGCCGACATACTTACGGTTGCAAACAAAGCAACCAACATAAAAATAAACTTTTTCATTTTTGCTTTTTTCTTTTTTTTTTAATAAAACAATTATTTTAAATAATTTATGTTATTGGATATTTTTAGTTTCAATAACATTCTTAATTAGACTACAATGATTAAATGCCCAATTGTAGTTATTAATTTCATTAACATTTACCCATTTAATTTCATCAACTTCATTTTCCTCACTACCATCTTTACTAAAGATATAATCATCACATGTTCCATCCAAAAAAGTTGTAAACCTAAATGTTACATTTTGACGATTTGCCTTTGGTGAATCTTCGTAATTGAAAAATTTAAATTTTTCACTTGGAATATAAAGTCCAGTTTCTTCTAAAACTTCACGTGAAACTGCTTCAGATGTTGTTTCATTATGGTCTAAATATCCACAAACTAAGTTCCAATACCCTTGAAAATCAGGTGTTCCTTTACCTCTTTTATTTGCTAAAACGCAAATTTCATTATTTGAATTTTTACAGAAAACTAATCCCGTTACAGCAACACTTCTACTATACCAAAATTCTTTTCCTCTATATTTAAAAGGAAAATTATTAATTGGTTTTTTATGCCATTTATAATCAGAATATGTTATCCATAAATTATAAATAATAATTAAAGAAACAATTGTAATTATTGTAATTTCTATATGATCCATAATACTAACTTGCGATAATTAATCTATTTTTAAGTAGTTTTTCTAATTTTAGCATAAAATCACTATCATCAATACGACACTTGAAAATTTCATCAATATATTCACCAGTATCATCATTAAATATAGTGACATAATAATTACCACCGTAATCATAATAACCCAAACATTTAATGTTTACGCCATTAATTTTTACTTTCTTTTCTCCTTCCATAATATTTTTTATTTAAAAAGTTATATGTTTTATTTAACAATGCAAAAATATATATAATTTTTTAAAAATACAAATTTTTTATTAAAAAATAATGTTAAAAAAGGTGAAATGGTATTAGGAATCGAACCTAAATAAAATAATATTGATAATTTGCTGATAATATCTTATGCAGATACATTTATAAAATTTGCTTAACCAACTTCAGCCATACCAAATCACCTTTTATTAATATTAATGATAACTTAGTTTTAATACTTCTTCAATGTAATTAACCCATTCATCATCAATTCTTACCGTATGTAAAATTCTAATAAAATTTACTTTCCATATATTTTACTTCTTATTTCAACGAACCACTGCTTTTTAGGAGGTAAAACCTCGGTCATCCACAGTTGGGTTCTCAATAAGCGTATATTCGGTGCTACGGACACCTATTATTCTTTCTCCCTCTAATAAGATATTCATTGCTGCATTTATATCCCTATCATGATGTTCTCCACATTGTGGACATGTCCATTCTCTATCACTTAATTTCAAATCATGTTTATTATATCCACAAACTGAACATGTTTTACTGCTTGGATAAAACCTATCAACAAATATGACTTCTTTTCCATTATTGAATGCTTTATCAACAAGTATTGATTTAAATCTATAAAACCCTACTTCTTGTATTGCTTTCGCTAAATTATGATTCTTTAACATTCCACCAACATTTAAGTCTTCCATGAAAATTATATCATAATACTTTAGCAATTCATTTACCACACTATGAATATAATTCTCTTTTTGGTAATTTAACTTTTCAAATGCCTTTGCAACTTTGATTCTTGCTTTATTTCTGTTATTAGAACCTTTTTGTTTCTTTGATAATTGACGTTGTAGTTTTGCAATCTTCTGTTCTTGTGATTTATAGAAATGTTTATTTTCAAACACTTCACCATCACTTGTAATTACAAAATCTTTAACACCTAAGTCAATACCAACATGTTCATCAGTTAATTTGAATTTTACAATATCCTCATTTGGTAACTCAATCAAAACAGATAAGAAGAAATTACCACTCTTGGTTTTTGATAAGGTAGCACTTCTTATACCATCACGATATTGTTTAAGTCTGTTAAAATACAAATCAGAACATCTGAAATGAATATCTTTTAAAGGTTTTGTCAGCGTTATCTTTCTTGTTTCAAATGTATTCTTCTTTGAAATTGCTTCAAATGGGAATAACGCTGATTGTTTATCTTTTTTACTTTTGAATTTTGGGAAACCATTATGTTGTTTAAAAAACTTATCATAAGCAGATAACATCTGTCTTATTGACTGTTTCATTATTTTAGTATTTTCTTCTTTTAACCAAGCATAATTTTCATCCTTCAAAAGTTCGCCATGAAAATACTTTGATAACTCTTTTAAACCTAATGATTTCTTATTTTCATTATATTCTTGTTGTTTTAGAGCAAGTGTTTGATTATAGACAAAACGATAGCATCCCAAAACTTTATTTAGTTTCAGTTCTTGTTCCTTATTTGGATATAATCTTATTTTAATTGCTCTTAACATATATTATATAACTTTATTTTCTTATTCTAAATTCTTTATTAACAATTGGGCATTTATATACGGATATTCTTGTCCCATCGACTAACTGTACACAAAGAACCCCTTTTATTTCCACATTATGTTCTTTTTTACAAAATGGACAATATACTTTTACCATAATTTCTTGCTATATTCTTTTTTTTTTCAGTATCTATATTTTTTTCTTAAATTACATTTCATTTATCAAAACTTTTTTCTTTGAAACATCTTTTTTAAAATTAAGATAAAATTTCCTATGTTTCTCTATTGTTTGAATACTAAACATTTTAGAACAATAAGACACCAAATAATCACCAAATTTAGACATTATATCATTATATTTGACATATTCTGGATTTATCTTACTTTTTAATTTTAAAAATATTTCACCAAATTTATCAGTAAGTAAAAATTCTTCATCTAATGTCATGTCTTTAGTGTTATCATCTAAACATTCAATACAATCATAATAATTAACATAATAATTTTTATCTTCTTTTGTTAAATCAAAACCATTTACTGAATATTCAAATGAATAACCACTTATCATTTTTTTTGGTAAACAATCATCACAAAAATATTTTACCCTAATTTTATTAGGTGAACTTCTCATTTTCCATGTTGCAACTTTATTACAACATAACGCACATTTATGTTTTTTATTTTTCATAAAAAATAATTTATTGTTCCTACATAAACATTATACTTACTATTCTCATACTTTTCATATTTAACATTATATTGGTCAGAAATTTTAGAAAGACCTTTTTCAAAAGCACCTTCACTACCTTTTGTTGCTACACATAACATTCTATTATTAGAAAACATATATGTTCTACATGTTTTACATGGTGTGATAACACTAAGAATAGGTAATTCTGAACCAATATACTTATTCACATACTTATTATCAATTTTAAGCATTTTTATTATTCTTAATAGTTAAACATTTTTTTATATTGCAAAAATACATAAAAAATATATAATATGCAAATTTTTAGACAAAAAAAATAGGATAAATGACAAATTTATCATTTTTCCTACTATTAACATCAGAGAGTTACGTTTTAACTCTCCACATCTTTAAATACTTTTTTTAATATTATTTAACACCATAATAATTAAAAGGAATCATTCCAGTTGGAGTTAAATAAATTGAATTTGTTATGGTATTAAAATACCAATTAGCCATTTTTTTTAAAATTTTAATCATTGTCGTAAAAATTTATTTTAATTAATTATTTTTATTTTTTAGTTTTGAAATGAAAAAGAAAAAACAATATAAATTAACAAAACAAAGTGAGCCTTTAGTTGGATTCGAACCAACGTGTGGTGATAAAACCATCTAGATTACAAATCTAGCGCAATCGACCAACTATGCGATAAAGGCATATACAACAATTATAAATATCACCACTACTAATAAAATTAATTATTAGTAGTGATATTATTTAAAAAAAAAATAGTATTATTTTACTAATTCTCTAAATTTAAAATATTCATTACGCATGAATTTATAATATTCACTATCTTTATCAAGTGAAGTTTCTGAAAAATATGCACCATTTAATATATTGTAAAAATATGAAGAAAGACTATTTTTATTAAACAACACATCTTTATCATATTTTATAATGAATAAAATAAATTCACATTGTATTTTTAACCAAAAAGAATGTCCTTCTATTGTACTTCTCCAATTTAAAGCCATATCAAAAAAATCATAATTAATATGACTCAAACCACCTCTTTGATTAAGTCTCTTTAAAAAAGAACTTGAAAATATTTTTTTCTCTTTCAAAAATCTAAAAAGAAATTGCTTTCTATCTTTAAATTGTTTTCTTTTCTTAAACATAATGTATTTTTTTTA